>JACZJC010000003.1 GCA_014860745.1 Anaerolineales bacterium | reverse complement strand
ATAAATAAAGCAGCATGCCAAGCAAAAGCCAGGTGAGCGTTGTCGCGGCCATGGTCACAACGAGATTGGATAAAGGCCATTGCTGGATGAATAGGTTGAGACCATCCACACCGTTGCGAAGATAAACGGCAATGAGTTGTGCAACAACAAGAAAAGTAATGACGACCCAGGAAGTAAGAGCGAAGCGAAGTTGTTTTTTCATACGGGTATCTTACCAGCACTCTTGTTTTGAAGTTATCTTTTTAATATAGGCTAGTACCCCGCCGTCACGTTCGACCGTATACACAATTTCGCCATCCATACAGCGGTTCAGGTCTGCATTCGTGCGCGTTAAAAAGAGGACATAATAATAATCAAGGCCATCGGGATTGAGAGAGTCTTGCGTTCCAATGAAGCTATTTTTCAGATCTTCGCGAGCATATGCGCGGGCGATGTGCCGTGGGCCTACAACGACGATCTGTACTCCAGGTTCCGCATTTGCATTGAGATATTCCTGTGCTTCCATGAAAGATGTCCCTGTATAGTCCAGGTCAAACTTTCGAAACGCGCCGCCCACGCCGCCCGTCAGGCTGTTGAAATAAACAAATTGATATGGGTGAAGCTGGATATTTGCATATAAGCCAGGTAATACCATGACCAGCATCAGCACTGCCCGGAGTACGGGAGTTTTAATATACTTTAGAAGCACATCCAGACCGACACCTGCGAAGATCAAAAGCGGAGGCAGGAGAAATATAAGTTGACGGGCATTATCATACAGTGTGCTGCCAGATGAGCCGATATAAAGAGCTGGCAATAAAAACCATGCCACGAACAGCAAAACAGGCTCCCTGTCTTGTGCTTTGACGAAAAGCCAGGTGGAAATCACAGTTCCAATCACAATCAACGCCAGCATCGGTTCTGTTAATTGCAAAGCGATGAATGTAGGAAAATAGGTTAACGGCAATTGATCCGCTGGGTACAAATTCCCGTTGAAAAGAGTCTCCCCTGTATTCGGGAATTTAGACATCGTTTGCAGCGTCTCCATAAAATGGCTGACAGGCGCGCTCCACAAATAAGGCCAACTGAGGTATGCGACTGCCATTGCGACAAGGACGTAAAGCGGAGCAAGAGTTAGTGTTTTCCGAGGAGATTTCCATAATCCATACAGGATTACAAGCGCGCCCGCCATCGGCCCCAGCGAGCGGACTGAGGTTGTGATGCCCAATACAACTCCGGCAAGAAAAGTTTTCCACCATCTTGAACTTGAAGAGTCATCCAGCATTTGAAATCCGAAATAAACACTGGCGATGAAAAATGTCATGAATGGTGTATCTTTTGGATTAATAAATGCATTTCCCCAAAAGAGCGGCTGGGTAGCGAATAAAACTGCCACGCCAAATGCAGCCCATTCACTCATCCAGCGGATTGAAAGGAAGTAGAGCGCAAGAACGCCAAACAAAAAGGTTACAAAATAAAAGAAGTGATACGCTGTAAAGAACGACCACGATGTTTGAAAGGTAAGTATGAAACGGGAAAAAACCGTCGAGGCCATGAAGTGCGCCGGTCCATAAAGATACAAGAGAGGGTCGGAGACTTTTGCTTCAAAATCCTGGGGGTGAAGGATAAATGGATACGCGGCAAGCATTTGGCTCGAGTAGCGATAAATACCCAACTCATCCCAACTGATCCCATAATCCGGGGCAATGAAATATCCTATAATCAATGCGACAACCATCACAAAAAGCAGCGCAACACGTGGCAGGTTGAATTCAATTTTCATGACCGAATCCTACTTCATTAATTGTTCCACACGACTTTCACCGACGCTGTAATACTTCGCCTGTGCATGGTGGACAATAATCGCAGCGGTGGATTGCTCGGGGATGAGCTGGCCCGAGGTAGCGAGACTCATGCCAAGCTCGGTCTCCGCGCCAGACAATAGCTGGAAGACTTTAAAGTGATCTTCCAATTCAGGGATGGCGGGGTAGCCCCAGGAATAGCGCTTGCCTTGTTCTTCGCTCAGACCTAACTCGCGGCGGATATGTTCATGCAGGTAATTGGCTGTCGCTTCGGCAGTTTGGACGGCGAGGCCGTGGGTAAAGTAGGCTTCGGTGTAGTCATTGGCAGCCTGAATCTTTTCAAATTTTTCGGTGGCTTCGAGGCCAACGGTGACAACCTGCAAAGCAACTACATCCATTTGACCTGACTCAACAGTGGCATAGTAATCAGAAAGCGCGAGATGATCATCGTAAGGCTGGCGCGGGAAGTGGAAGCGTGCGATCTCTTCCCTCACCCCTACCCCCTCTCCCTGAGGGAGAGGAGAATAGATGATGAGGTCATCACCATCGGCCTGACAGGCGAAGTAGCCATACACGGCTTGCGGCTTGAGCCAACCATCTTTCAGTGCTTCCTTGGTCATCCTGGCGAGGCGGGCGTCGAAGTCTTTCTTCATCTTTTCCCATTCCGCACCGTGGGTGTTCTTCGCACCCCAGGAGAGGCGATACAGTTCATTGATGTTGAGGTGTTTGAGAACCATCTCCAACGGCATGTCTTTTACAATGCGTTGACCCAACTTTGTGGGCAAGGCAATTGGTGCAGGGACAATGCTCGAGCGGGTACCTTCGGTCTTGCGATGTTCGGGAGTCTGCGAGGCGCGTCCCATTTCCATATCCGCATCTTTGCGGAGTTGTTCAAGCATGGCAGGTTTACGGTTGGGGTCGATCAACGAGTCCATTGTGTCGAGGCCTTCGAAGGCGTCCTTACAATAGAAGACGCCAGGCTCGTAGGCGTTGCCATCCTCAGCGAAAAGGATTCGGCGGCCAAAGCGACGGTTGATGGCCGCGCCACCAATCAGGATCGGAATCTTGTGTCCGCGGCGGTGCATTTCGTTGACGATGAGCGGCATCTGCTTGGAGGTGGATACCAGCAACGCAGAAAGACCAATTGCGGTGGCCTTCTCTTCGACGGCACGGGTGATGATCGTTTCTGCAGGGACTTGCTTGCCAAGGTCAACCACGGTATAGCCGTTGTTGGCGAGAATGGTCTTGACGAGATTTTTGCCGATGTCATGCACATCGCCATAGACGGTGGCAATCACAACGGTTCCCTTGGTAACGCCTTCCACTTTTTCGAGATAATTCTCAAGATGGGAAACGGTCTTCTTCATGGTTTCAGCTGATTGCAGCACGAAGGGCAGGATCAATTCACCCGCGCCGAACTTGTCCCCCACTTCTTTCATGGCAGGGAGGAGAACAGTGTTAAGAGTGTGGACGGCGACTTCATGGCGAGCAGAACGCCCGCCAGTTGGTTCGCGGTTGATTATCTCATCAATATCCGCTTCGACGCCTTCCTTGACGCGGTGCAAAATCTTCCAGTGCAGGCGCTGCTCAGGAGTCATGCCTTCGGTGGGATCAGCAACTGTGGACTCAGTTGAAACGGTGACGGTTTCAAAATGTTCGATGAAGCGTTGTAAAGCGTCTTCGCAGCGATTGAAAATTAAATCTTCGCAGAGATTGCGTTCTTCTGTGCCGATCTCAGCATACGGCATCACGTGCGCGGCGTTGACGATGGCCATGTCCAAGCCTGCTTGTACGCAGTAATACAGCATGACCGAGTTCAATGGCGGGCGAGCTTGCGGGGCAAGGCCGAAGGATAGATTGCTTACGCCAAGTGACGTCATCACGCCAGGTAGATTCTGTTTGATGAGGCGGATGCCTTCGATGGTTTCCTTGGCGGAATCCACAAATTCCGCATCGCCCGTGGCGAGGGTGAAGGTGAGCGTGTCGTATACTAAATCTTCAGGCTTCAGCCCATGATCGTTGAGCGCGATATCGTAAATCCGTTTTGCAACTTCATATTTTTTTTGCGCCGTCTTTGCCATACCATCTTCATCAATTGTCAAGACGATCACAGCGGCATTGTATTTTTTCGCAAGCCCAAAGATCTTATCCGCTTTACCTCGACCAGACTCAAGATGTGTAGAGTTGATGAGACAACGTCCAGGTGCGGTTTGTAACGCGATCTCGAGCACATCCACTTCGGTGGTGTCGATCACGAGCGGAACATCCACGCCCATTTGCAGTTTCTTGATGACCTTGCGCATCTGCTCACCTTCGTCTGCACGTTCGGTGACAGCTACGGAAATATCCAACGCATGTGCGCCGCCCGCAACCTGTTCCCGCGCGATATCGAGGATGCCGTCGTAATCTTCTTCGAGCAGCAATCGCTTGAATTTGCGTGAGCCTTGCGCATTACATCTTTCACCGAGCAAGGTTGGGGCGGGTTCCTGTCGCATGGCAATCGCTGACATGGCAGAGGCAAGCTGAGGCGTAGAGTGAAGCGGTCGCTTGGGATGTGGATGATGATTCAGTTTGTCAACAAGTAATTTAAGATGAGCAGGAGTCGTCCCACAACATCCGCCCACAACTGAAATGTTGTGCTTGGTTACAAATTCATACATGTCATTTGCGTAGGGTTCAGGCTCAAGCGGATACACAGCTTGCCCATCAACATTCAATGGAAGGCCAGCGTTTGGAATGCACGAAACGGGCAGTGTGGAATTTTCGCCGAGGAAGCGAATGGGCTCGCGCATGTGTTCGGGGCCAGTGGAACAATTGAGGCCGATGACATCGATGCCCATACCTTCGAGGATGGTAAGGGATGCGTTGATGTCGGTGCCGAGCAGCATGCGGCCGGTCGTATCGAGCGTGACCTGAGCCTGGATCGGCAAATATTGCTGAGTCTCATCGAAGGCTTTATGAATGCCCGTGATGGCGGCTTTAACTTCGAGAATGTCCTGCGAAGTTTCGATGAGCAGAAGATCCACGCCGCCTTGGATTAATCCGACAGCTTGCTCGCGGAAGGTATCAATGAGTTCATCATATTTGACATTGGAAAGTTCGGGGTCATTCGTGGAGGGAAGTTTGCCCGATGGTCCGATGGAGCCAGCGACGAAACGGGGATGCGATATTCGGGAATCGGTATTCGATATTCGAGATTCGTTATTCGAAGACCGAATATCGAGTATCGAATATTCGTCAGCCAGCCTTCTTGCCAAACTCGCCGCCGCTTTATTGATCTCAATGATACGATCCTGCAAACCATATTCCGCCATCGTCAAACGGTTGGAGCGGAAGGTGTCCGTTTCGAGCACATCCACGCCGACCTCAAGAAACGAACGGTGGACTTTTTCTACAGCTTCAGGATACGAGATGACGAGGTAGTCGTTACATCCATTGTATTGTTCGCCGCCAAAATGCTCGGCGGTCAGGTTTTGCAGTTGCAGGCTCGTTCCCATCGCGCCATCGAAGACAAGGACTTTCTTTTCGAGGGCGTCGAGGTAGCGGCGGTTTGTGTATTTGCGTTGTGTCATTGATTTATTTTTTCCTTCGTTGTTTTTACTATAGATAAATGGAATCGTTTGAAAAGATAAGGCTTATATCTTAATCGTCTCTGCATCTTCCAGCACGGACCTCGCCCATACGGTCACATCCGCGCAATAAACTTCCGCACTCTCCGTGCGGACATCGAGAATCGTCTTCGTCCACGTGGATTTATTTATAACAGGTAATCCGTCTCTGGATTTGATCTTGAATTTCCGTTTGCCGCTGTCAACGATATCTTTGTTTTGCTTTCTGATAAAAGCAGGCGGTTTATTATCAATCAGAAACTCCTTCAATAAATTTCGCTCGTGGAGCCAGCCTTCGCGAGTCAACTTGCTGGAGTGCTGGAGCATGTACGTGGCGACGGTCAGATTATGCACCGCGCCGTACCCCATATCAGAAAATTCCAGGGCAAGAAATTCATCGAAGCGCGACTTGCATAAATCGTCAGCCGCGCCGCATTCGGGACAATTCATTATTTACCTTAGACGCCCTTCGGCAAAGTCGCTCGACCCGCTTCAGTCATTTTGCCTTCTTCGATCATTTTCCACGCACGTTCAATATTCGTATCCGTCCAATTTGACTTCGGTCTGCGGCGCGTAAAACGTGTGGCATAACGGTCGCCGTCCATGCCTTTTTCGAAGCCGTCGATCCAGCCAAAGCAAATCGCCTCTTCAACCGCATCCACATATGGGATGGATGGTTTCCTGGTGACCTTCTTATACTGAATCAGCCAGATCTCTTTGCGTATTTTATGATTCTTTTCGAGCCACTCACGGAATTCCTCGCGGGTGGTGACGTAAATTGTTTCGCCGATTTCCATTTTTGAACTCTCCATGTCGTTGCGAGCGAGCGTTTTTCGCGGGCGACACTTGCGCCGTACGCAATGCGGTGAGCAATCTCCTTATACGTGGGGATTGCTTCGGGCTGGCGCACTCGCAATGACATATTAAAAAACGCCTCTCAGTTTGAGAGGCGACGTGAACACACATCATCTCTCATCTATCAGGTTTTCACCTGCCGAAGTTGGCACCGTAATTAGTCACTTAGTCTTTTGGTCGCGTAGTTAAACGGTCATTTGATCATGAAACTATTTGACTAACAAACTATCTGACTACATCGGTTGCCGAGGCTTCAAAGGGTCGGTCCCTCCGCCTCTCTGGATGAGTACAGCAGAAAATTAATTGTCTGCGTTTTATAACATGGGCAGGGGAGTGTGTCAAATGGAAATTGAGCTTGACTCGGAGTGGATTCGCATTTAGACTCTGGGATAAGATTTTCCTTAATCGAAATCTGAATGAAAACCGTTCAATCCATTCAATCTTTTGAAAAGATCAAACTGCTTGCGGATTCCCGCCGCATGGATATTTTGCGTCTGTTAATGGCAGCCCCCGCAACGCTCACGCAGCTCGCGCGGACCTTGAAGCAGTCTCCTGCCTGGGTGCGGCATCATATCCTTGCGCTTGAATCTGCGGATTTGATCGAAGTCAGCGAAACCCGCCGCACGGGCAAGGTCACTGAAAAATTTTACCGCGCCAAAGCCGATGCCCTGCTATTGCAGGAAATTGTTTTGCCGAAAAGCAGAAAACCCTCTGTTATTTTTTCGGGAAGCCACGACATCGCTCTCGAAGGCGCGGCGGAACATCTTTTAAAGCATGTCAACCTGCTCAGCCTGCCGGTTGGCTCATTGGACGGGCTGGTTTATCTTCGTCAGGGACTTTGTCAGATTTCAGGCTCGCATCTTTTGGATGAAAGCGGCGAGTACAACACACCCTTCGTCAAACATTTGTTTCCCGATCGGGACGTGGAGATCGTCACGCTGGCCTACCGAACTCAGGGATTGATCCTTGCGAAGGGTAACCCCAGACGAATTAAGAAAATGGAAGATATCGCGCAGCCGAATGTTCGCTTTGTGAATCGCAATCCCGGTTCCGGCACGCGCCTGTGGCTGGATGCCGAACTGCACAGGCTCAAGATACCCGCTGAAAAGATCACTGGTTACGAAAAAACGGTCAAGACCCATAGTGAAGCCGCCTCCTTGATCGAAACAGGCAGGGCGGATGCATCTCTTGGCTTGCAGGCTGCTGCTCATCAACACGGACTCGACTTCATTCCGCTTTTCGAAGAACGCTACGACCTCGTCCTTCCGCGCGAGCAAGAGCAAAATCTCAACCCAATACTCGATTACATTCAAACCGCGGATTTTCGTAATTTGCTCAGTTCCTTGACAGGCTACAACACCGCGCACAGCGGGGAGCAGGTTGCCTTGTAAAGGATGAAGGTTTTTTATTTTCGATTTTCAAATAAGTATTTCCTTAATTGAAAATCGAATGAATTGGTAATTCGTTCGATGCCTTCACGGTCGAACTTTACAAATCTAAACTCAAGGATAGTTGTATGAAACACACTTCTCGTAATATTCTTTTGACTCTTCTGCTCGTCCTCTCCATTGCGGTGACGGCTTGCGGCGCATCAGCCACACCGACAACTGCCCCGGCAACTGAAGCGCCTGTTGCCACTGAAGCTCCAACCGAGGCGCCTGTTGTCGCGCCGGCCAACCCGAACATCATTCTTGCCACCACCACCTCCACGCAGGATTCGGGTCTGCTTGATGTGTTGATTCCGCTCTTCGAAGCAGAATCAGGCTACACAGTCCAGACTGTGGCGGTTGGTTCCGGTGAAGCGATGAAAATGGGCGAAGAAGGCAATGCCGATGTGCTGCTCGTCCATGCCCCGGCTTCCGAAGTCGCATTCATGGAAGCCGGCAACGGCACCGATCGTTTCCTCGTCATGCACAATGATTTCATCATTGTTGGCCCGGCTACGGACCCTGCCGCCATCGAAGGAATGACCTCTACGAAGGATGCCTTCAAAGCGATTTACGATGCGGGTGCGCAGTTCATTACGCGTGGCGACGACTCCGGTACGCATAAAAAGGAACTGGCTTTGTGGAAGTCTGCTGAATTGGATCCCGCCGGTCAGGCCTGGTACATCGAGACAGGTCAGGGCATGGGCGCTTCGATGACCGTTGCTTCCGAAAAGGCTGCATACATTCTCACAGACCGCGCCACCTATCTTGCCAACAAGGATAATTACCAACTCGAGATTCTGGTGGAAGGTGATAACAGTTTGTTGAACGTGTATCATGTCATCACTGTCAATGCAGAGAAGTGTCCAGCCGTCAATTACGAAGGCGCGCTTGCCTTTGCCAACTTCATGATCAATGCCGATACACAAGCCTTCATTGGAGAATTCGGCGTGGATGAATTCGGGCAGCCACTTTTTTACCCCGATGCGGACAAGACGGACGCAGACTTGGGCTTATAATTCAACGTGATAACTGGGGCGGCTTGCAGGTGAAGTCGCCCCAGTTTTTCGGAGATGAATGAAAAAAATATTTTTTATTGTTTTACTTTTTCTGACTGCCTGCTCAACGTCTGCGCCCTCCAAAAGTATTTTGCTGGTTTCAACGACCTCCACACAGGATTCGGGTTTGCTGGATGTGCTTCTGCCTGCATTCACAGAACAAACTGGAATTCAAGTCAGCTTGATCGCGACGGGCTCGGGGCAGGCTTTGAAGATCGCCGAAGAAGGTAATGCAGATGTTATCTTGCTGCATTCGCCGGATGCAGAAATGCGGTTCATGGAAAATGGATTTGGCATCGATCGCCGCCCTGTCATGCACAATGACTTTGTCATCGTTGGCCCGGATTCAGATCCCGCCTCGCTTCGCGCCCAGCCGACAGCCGTTGACTCTTTGGAGGCGATTTTTTCCTCCGCCTCAACATTTGTCTCGCGTGCTGATGAATCCGGAACGCATGTGAAAGAGCTGGCCATTTGGAAAAGTGCGGGTCTTGACCCTGTGAGTCATAGTTGGTATATCGAAACAGGCCAGGGACAGGGCGCAACGCTTAACATCGCCTCTGAAAAACAAGGCTATGCCATCACGGATCGGGGAACTTTTCTCGCCTACAAATCAAATTTGGACCTGGCAATTCTTTTTGAAAATGACCCTATTCTTCTGAATGTCTATCACGTCATCACAGTGAATCCGGATAAGTGGCCGCAGGTCAATATTGAAGGCGCACAAGCCTTCGCAGAATTCATCACCTCCTCCGAAGGACAGGATATCATTCGTGAGTTTGGAGTGCAGGAATACGGCCAGCCGTTATTTTTTCCCGATGCGATTCGGTAAGGTTCACAGCTAAATGGAAATATTAGAAATCACCACCCTCTCTTTGCAAGTCTCTGCGATTGCCACGCTGATCAGCCTGTTCATTGGTCTGCCATTTGGCACCTGGCTGGCGCTCGGTAATTTTCGCGGACGTTCATTTCTGTTGAGTATTGTCAATACTGGCATGGCTTTACCGCCCGTAGTCGTCGGTCTTGTCGTGGCGATGACTTTGTGGCGCAGCGGTCCGCTTGGCAGTTTGAAATTAATTTACACTCCCTGGGCTATTATCATCGCGCAGACCATCATCTCCGCGCCGGTGGTAATGGGGTTGACTGCCGCCGCGTTGGAAGCACTGGACCCGCGCTTACAGCAGCAGCTTTTGGGGCTTGGCGCTTCACGTCCACAAATGATCTGGCACTTGTGGCGGGAGGCGCGTCTGCCCCTTTTGGCGGCTTTGATGGCGGGCTTCGGCTCGGTGATTTCTGAAGTGGGCGCCTCGATGATGGTGGGTGGAAATATCCGCGGACAGACACGTGTGCTCACAACCGCCATTGTGTTGGAAACATCCAAAGGCGAGTTTGAGAAGGCGCTGGCACTTTCCGCGCTTTTGTTGATATTGACCTATCTCATCAACCTGGCATTGACAACGATCCAGCAGCGGGGAGCAAGAAAATGATCTCGATTAAAAATTTACTTGTCCAGCGCAATGGGCGGGACTCCCTCAAGATTGAATCTCTCACCATTAAAAAAGGCGAGACTCTTGCCGTGGTCGGCCCGAATGGTGCGGGAAAAAGTACATTTCTGCTGACGCTGGCAGATCTGCTCAAGCCTGTGCGCGGCGAAGTTCGATTCCACGAGAAGCCGCTTAAGGAATGGGACGAGCTTGAATACCGTCGCAAAATCGCGTTTGTCTTCCAGGACCCGCTGCTGATGGATATGTCGGTAAAAGATAATATTGGATTAGGATTGAAGTTTCGCGGTGTAAAAAAGGAGGCTGCCCGGGAGCAGGTTTTTAAGTGGAGCAAAGCCATGGGTGTGGATTCTCTACTTAACCGCCGGGCAGGCCAACTTTCAGGCGGCGAGGCGCAGCGAGTGAGTCTGGCGAGGGCGTTTGTCCTCGATCCCGAATTGCTATTGATGGATGAACCGTTTTCTGCTGTCGATCCGCAAACGCGTTCGCAGCTGCTGAAAGACTTGTCTAAAGTTTTGGCGCAGGATCATCGCACGACGATCTTTGTCACGCATAATTTGAAGGAAGCTGCGCAATTCGGTGATCGTGTGGCTGTGATCATCGATGGCGAATTGAAACAGGTTGGGAAGCCAAAACAGATCAAGGGAAAGCCGGTGGATAAAAGTGTGAGGGCGTTTTTGAAGGAGTTGTAACACAGGCCATTAAACGGCATACACCGCGTTCTCACGCGGTGCAGCCAATAGACCAACTCAGAGGGAGGAGAGAGTTTGGAAGAGCAACTTTTGGTTGCTCAATTACACAGGGTCAATATCAGGATTGGTTCCACACAGGGCACAGGCGGCCTGTTCTATCATGTTGCATTCAAGAGCATTGGAACAACGGTGGGCCAAAATTCGCGGCGGCTGGTCTGGCAGATGTTCGGCGGGGTAAACCACTTCGTTCTCAATCGAAACTTCGTGCCCAACATGCTCACAATGTTTGATCTTTTCGGTTTGCCAAATCTTCTCTGCCATATCGGCCTCCTACTCTGATATTCGTAGTTTAAAAGAAAAACGCCTGTCTTGCCAGTGACAGGCGTCACAAACTCGTATGACAAAGCACCTATATCCGATGTGATATGTCTTTATTTATTTGCAAGTTGATAAACATTGCCGTTATCGGTGGTGAGATAGATTTCACCGGACTCGTCCTGTCCGAAGGATGTAATCGAACCGTCCGCTTCGAATAAACGTTGGGTCTGCCAGCTGCCATTGGAGAGGATCAACCCCCAGATAATGCCCGAACAATAATCACCATAGAGATAGATGCCGTCCCATTCCGGCATTGCCCCGCGGTAGACATATCCGCCGGTGACCGAACAACCTTCGTTGTGGTTGTATTCCGCCGCAGGCAAAATCAGCCCGGGCTGCGGGTTGCCGTCATAGCCGTGATTGCCTTCCATTATGCTCCAGCCGAAATTTGCTCCCCCGGGCGAACCGGCAGGGAGATAATCGATCTCCTCCCAGTCGCCCTGGCCCACATCTCCAATCCACAAGTCGCCGGTGACTCTGTCGAAGGAGATACGCCAGGGGTTGCGAAGCCCATAGGCCCAGACCTCATTGCCAAAGGGGTTATCGGCAGGGATGGTGTAGGGGTCTCCGTTATTCACGTCAATGCGCAGGATTTTGCCGAGCAGGCTGCTGGTGTTCTGTCCATTTTTGTGCGGGTCGCCGGCGAGACCGCCATCTCCCAGGCCGGCGTATAGATAACCATCCGGCCCAAAGGCTAGTGCACCGCCGTTGTGGTTGGGGAAGGGTTGTTCAATGACGAGAAGGACGGTTTCACTGTTTGAGCCGGCAAAATCCCCATTGGCTTGGAAACGGGAAATGCGGGTATCGCCGCCTTCCCCAGTGTAGTTGACAAAGAAATATCCATTCGATTCATGGTTGGGATGGAAGGCGAGGCCGAGCAGTCCCATTTCGTTGCTGCGGTCATCGACCCGGTCGGCGATATCCAGGAACGGCTCATTTCGCAATTGCCCATTTTCGTACACGCGAATGACGCCGTATTTTTCAATGATGAATAGTCTGCCTGACCCATCGAATGCAGATTGCAAGTCGACGGGGCGGGTCAGTCCGCTGGCGACGAGACGCCATGCATAATTATTTGGGTCGGGGAATGTGAGGGAAACCGGAACGGAGGTCTCTGTCGGGGAGGTTTCGGTTTGGGTGGACGGAACAACTGTAGGCGGGGGAGGCGGCGTGATGGTTGGAGGAATGGACTCTACCAGCCCTCCACAGGCGAGGATTGGCAGAGTCAATAAGATCAAGAGTCGTCTCATCTAATAGTCATTATTCTTTTACATCTGTGGTTTCCGCATCCACCACTTCATCCTGAGAGTCACCGGGATTCATGTTGCCGGCCAGCGCTTTCATATGCTCTGCCACAACTTCCGGCGGGCACAATTCAGTGAAGATATAGGAGCCAAGCCAGAGCAGCGCGGCATCATCCACCACGCCAATGACGGGAAAGGTGATCGCATCGATGGGAATGATGAGATAGATGAACGCGCCAACGGGAATAAGCTTGGCAAAGAAGTTTACACGCTTGTCGCCCATGAGGCGAAAGATGAGTTTGAGCTGGTTGATCACATTGCGGACCACGCCACCCTGCTGGGGGACCATGATGTTGGAAGATTTTTTTTCTGGCATTGTTTACTCCTTATGATTGGTACGTTGATTATACCCATCGCGGTCACAAATTGCGCTTTTGAAAAAGAACAATATGTAGCCGTGGGTATTATTTACATCTTCATTGGCTGGCGGTTTTGCCGGCACTTTTTCTACGAATTTTGCCGAAAAAGGGAGTAATATTCCTGTTGTATACTGCGTCACAAATATATGACATACAATTCACTACCTTTGGAGGCTTCATCATGGATATGATCATTGATTTTCCGGGCGGGTTGAAAGTGGATGCGAGTTTTCGCGGCCACACGGTCCAAACCGACCAGCCGCCCGCCGATTCCGCGCCCATGCCGTTTGAGGTGTTCCTGGCATCTGTGGGAACCTGCGCGGGGATTTACGTGCTCGGTTTTTGCCGCCAGCGCAATTTGCCCACCGAGGGCATTCGCATCATTCAACGCAACCACGCGAACATGCAGGGCATGATCGAAAAGATCGACCTCGATATTCAAGTGCCGCCCGCGTTTCCTTCTCAGTATTATGAAGCGCTGGTGCGTTCCGCGGAATTGTGCAAAGTAAAAAAGACGCTGGAGCATCCGCCGCTTTTCGAGGTGAAAACCGTTGTAACGGAAGCCGCGTAGCCCCAACAAGTGACAGGCAGCTGTCACTTGTTTTTTTAAAGTACAATCGCGGGATGCCCTACCTCATCGACGGACACAACCTGATTCCCAAATTCGGCCTGCGCCTGGATTCAATGGATGATGAGCTGGAGCTTGTGACCCTTTTGCAGGAATTCGCGCGGCTCAGACGCCAGCAGGTGGAAGTTTATTTTGACGGCGCACCCGCCGGCTCAGCCGGGACCCGCAGCCTGGGCACTGTCCGAGCACATTTCATCCGCCTTGGGCAGACCGCCGACAACGCCATCCGCGCTCGTTTGAACAAGATGGGAAAATCTGCAAAGAATTGGGTGGTAGTTTCCTCGGACCATGAAGTGCAGGGCGCGGCGCGTGCCAGCCAGGCTCAATTCATTTCATCGGAGGAATTTGTAAAATTGGCAAAGGAAGCCATGCAATCCGCTCTCAAACCGAACAATGCAGAAAAAGTGCTTTCGAAACAGGAAGTGGAAGAGTGGTTGAGAGTCTTCCGCGATAAGGGCTAATTCAGACCATTCATCTCCAGTTTCTTATTTAATTTTAATGTAATACTGACTAATCAGGTGTATATTATCTCCATTGACACCTGCCCTCCCCTTTACTGGTATTTAGGTGTCTACCGCCGCCAGGCCTAGCATGTCCCCCCCATGTTAGCTGGCGGCGGAACCTTTTTAATCGCCCGGCGAAAAGAAATCGAATAAAGACCAAAGTGATCCGGTCCGCGAGGCTTGTTCAGGATTTGATAGCCCGTATTTGCCCAGGCTGACGAGGTTGTGGCGAGCCGCAGGATTACACGGACAACCAGCACCACATGATTCAGACCCGCCGCGAAATAATAATTCGCGGCGGGTTTATATTCAGACGAAAATCTTCAGCCTGTTGAACTCTTACTTTACGGGTGTTCCCGAATCGGTTGCAGTTTTTGTCGCGTCGATCACCTTTACGGAATCTCCAAGAGCGGTGCGGAGAATGGTTGTATTCTTTTCAAGCGATGCGAGCACCTCATTCTCCGGACTCCAGTCATCGTCTTTTTCTACGGAAAGCAGGGCGCGGGTCATCCAGCCATCGATCAATTCCGCCTGTTTGACGTAGTTGATCGTTGCCAGCTCGATATCCGCATTTTGGATGATATTTTCCTGGAGTTTTTCGGCGGGGTTCAACCAGGAGGAAACCACCATCGAAAAGATGGAAACGCCCGCGCCCGCGCCGAAGAAGACAGCCTGGTTATCCCCGCCAAAGATATCCGGTATCACCAGTTGAACGATTGCAACAATGAAAACTGCGACGCCGATGAAGAAGGTGACCCTCGATGCCCAGAGCCGCAGATCCCAGGCGGAGCGGCTGCGCCCAAAAATGCTGTTGATCATTTCCTCGATCGGCTTGACCTTCCCCAGCCCGGACCGCAGGCGGAGGATCAGATTCCCGGTCTTGTCCATTTCCTTTTCGAAGACTTCCTTGGTGAGCAATTGGAAACCGACGATCAACAAAAAGGCCGGGGTAAGCACGATAATCAGAATGCTGAGGATGGAAAGCGAGGTCAGCAGGATCGCGATCATCTGCGTGCTCATGTTCGAGCCGCCGAAGGTATCGTACATGGTGCTCATGGCGGGCAGGGCTGCATCGAACAGTTTCATTTTCAGGGTCATTTCGATCAACAGTTTTATGTAGACCACCCCGGTATACAGGAAGAAAACACCCACGCCAATGGACAGCACGGATTTGAGCACCGCGATGATGGTCATCCATGAGAGGATGATATTTTCGTCGAACGGCCCTTTTGCATTGCCCGCCAGGAATTCCCCTGTGAGTTTTTTTCGCCGATCCGCCTTCTGCCTGTTCTCCGCTCTTGTTTTCGTAGCATCGGCAAGGATGTATCCCTGCCCGCCTTTCTCGGGGGGCGGGAATCTTTCCCCGGCGTTGACGCCCCGTTCCACGCCGATGGATTTTCCAAATTTATCCACGATGTTGTACTGACCTGATATGGTTGATTTTTCCCCCGGATGGTATATCTTTTTTCGCGCCATGTGCCCTCCCGTCTCCTTGTTTGAAAAACTCCTTTGACGACAATCTATCACCATCATCGTATGGGAATCAAAAATGGAGGGCAAGTGACAAAAGTCATCGATTCCAATTTATGGAGATGTCACGCACCAAAACGGGTTTGCGGATCGATGAACAGGTAGTACACCGCCAGCCCGCCGCTGTAGATGAGGACCGCCGTATAAACAACCAGATTGATGAAGCGGCCTGGTTCGATGGTATCGAGAAGACCCACGAAAGGGACAATGAGCACAAGGTCGTAAGCAAGGAAGCTGAGCAGTTGACCGAGGGCGTTATGCCAGTTGGGACGGAACATGCCATAAAGGAAGTAGAAGGCATCGCCGATGAAGATGCAGCCAAAGACAACGGATGAATCGGGGTTCAATGCCCAGGGGAAGATGGGTGCTCCCAGAATCAGTGCCCCGCCCGCAGCGAAGAGAGAAGCGATGAATATCCCAAACGAGATTTTGACAGGCTTGGGCATGGGACGAGTCTCTTTAAGTGGAATCTTCAAACTCCAGAAGAATGCGGCGAGGCTGGCCAGGGCTGATATTGCGGCGAGTATGCCAAAGAGAGTCATATCGCTGCGGCCCTGGGAGGCGAGTTTGAAAAAGTAAATGGAAGTGGTGAGCGCGATAACGAAGATGTTGAGCGAGCCTGCCGGCAGTGCGCCGAATTCGCCCGACCAGCCGACCCACAGCATGGCGGCGCTGACGGCGGCGAGGATGGAGCCGACGAAAAGGTAGGAGTAGCGGCCATCCTCCCAGGGCCAGATGGCGGCGGCAAAGGGAAGCCGATAGATGAAGCCAAATGCAAAGAGAAGAACGACCAGACCACCGAGGAAGGTGAGACCACGTAGAGTTTTCAAGTTTATCTGCCTTATATCATGATTTCAAATAACAACCCCTTGATGTGGGTTGTGCGTCGGGTGGATGAAACCTCTTCGACATTCAATTTGTTATACTGCGTGTACCAATAATGCTGTGAGTATTAATTACTGATGCTACGCACCGTCCCGAAGGTTTAGATTACAAACAGACTTGATTTACGGGAACCTTCGGGACGTTCCGCGTAAGGTGAGTATTAATTAGATGTGCGAAAGGATGTATCCATGAAGAAAGATTCGATCCTGCCATTGACCCGCATGACTGCGAGAGTGGTTGTCCCGTTTTTGGTGCTCGCGTTTGGAATTTTATTTTTTCTGCCCGACCGCAGCGGCGAGCTGTTCGCATGGGCCATCAAACCGCATATGTCAGCGATGTTTATCGGCGCGGCATACCTCGGCGGCGCATGGACCTTGTCTTATGCGGCCATCGGCAAACGCTGGCATCGCGTGAGCGCCGTGTTCCCCGCCATCACCGTATTCGCGGCCGCCATGCTGATCGCCACCCTCCTGCATTGGGAGCGTTTCTCGCTGGGCACGCTCCCCTTTGTTACCTGGCTACTCCTTTATATTGCCGCCCCGTTTTTGATCCCCGCCCTTTGGATCTACAATCGGCGCACCGATTCAAATGAACCCGAAGAGTCGGACGCGGTCGTCTCAACCTCGGCGCGGCTTGTCACCCGCATCCTGGGGACCGTTATCCTGCTCTTTGTTTCGATCGGCTTTCTCTACCCGACTCTGCTCATCACTATCTGGCCGTGGACCTTGACCCCGCTGACCGCGCGGGTGTTGTGCGGCTGGCTTTCCGTGATCGGCACAGGCGCATGGATGCTTTCCCTCGACCCGCGCTGGACGGCCTGGCGCGCCATGCTCGAGGGCATCTTCATCGCCTACAGCCTGATCTTCGTTGCCGCCGCCATGAACCCTGCGGAATTTATCACGGGCATATTCAATTGGTACACTGCCCTCACAGGGACCATGCTGCTTGCGATCCTCGTCTTTTATGGGAGGATGGAAAGCCGAAGACGAAAAGCGACCTGACCCGCCAGAGCTGAGTGGAAATAGACTTGCGGAGTTTCATCCCCCTGCGGCGGATGACCCCATATCTGGCAGGTGGACAGTTGCAGGGTTGAGGTGATTTTGTCGAAGGAGCGTCGAAGGAGAGTCGAAGGAATGGCGAGGGAAGGGTGGAGAAGCCATACCCCCCATATATGGCCGTCGATTTCAGCGGGAGACTGGTTCTGAGAGGTGGAAAACCACCTGCGCCTACCTCAAAAGCGGTCTCAATTGGTATGTGGTCTCCCACCCCTGTTTTTTCTTCGATTATGCCGTCAGGCGGCGGCGTTGAATGATGCTGTAGATTGCCAGCCCAAGCACGAAGACTGTTGCGACCCAGGCGCTATTCGCCACCAGTGCCGTATCGGCCTGCTTTTGAGCGATGCCAGCGAAGGACCAGACCAACACGAAGGCGTAGCCGCTGTCGCTGCGGGTGACCGTCATAGCCAGGGCGAGCACGCTTGCGATGACGAGCATGATGACTGCCCAAACTTGCGGTGCGATCCCGAATCCAGTCCAGTTGATAAAGTAAAGATAGCTGGTGACATTGGCAACGGTGGCGACGGAGATCCAGCCGAGGTAGACGCTGAAAGGAATATCCACGCTCCATTTTTCAGCGGCGCTTACAGGCGTGCGCCCGGTGTTGAGTTTGAGATAACTGGCGATGAGCAGGCCGAGCAGGGTGAGCATGACAAGCACACTCAAACCGAACAGGTTGTAATGCCAGCAGAAAAGCCAGGCCGCGTTGAAGATGCCGCTCAAGGCAAATAAATATCCGAGATTGCGCAGCCGCGGACTTTCCTTTTGTGCAGGTCGGAATTGATAAATGCTGAAAGCGATCCAGCCGATGTAGATGATGCCCCAAATGGCGAAGACGTATCCCGCAGGGACAAAGTAGACTTGAAAGCGGTCTGATATCTCGCCTGTGTTCTGTCCATTAAGCGGCAGGGTACTGGCGAGGACATTGACGGTCAGCGCGAGCAGGACGGATAGCGCATTGGCCAGTTGACGCAGTGTGTCTTTGTTCATGATGTTCTCCATGTTGAAATATTTGCCACAGGGACAGTTTCATCATACAACATCTTACTGTCAATTGCTATCATAAGCGGGGTGGACAATCGCCCAGCTCAAAAATTATCTTGATCGATCAACGTCGACGGTTTTTATTCCACAAAATCATCGAGCACAAGAATGTCGATCAACTCCTGCAATCTGGATAATCTTTTATCGTTTGTCAAAAATGCCTTTGCACCAAAGTTGAGACTTGCAGCCACCTGCAATGCATCAGGTGGAGCGACGTTGTACTTGGCACGCAATTGAGCTGCTGCACGCGCAACATTTCGATCCACATCCACAATGGATAAGTTTGGAAAATGCACCAAAACAGCTTCATATTCCCGCGCTGCTAATTCGCGCCCCAACTGCCACGGGCGGACAGTGATCTCCATTAGCGTGATCGTGGATGTTACCCCCTGCCACTTTCCTTTTTCAATACCGTTGATGGTGACCTGAGCCAATGGCCCGTACCGTTCGTTATTTTCAAGGAAATAAATAAAAATGGACGTATCCAGTCCAATGACTTTTGCTTTTGCTAATCGCTTGCTGAACTCGTCCATGCGTCACGCTCCCCGTTGAGGTATTTTTCGACATCCACGCCTTTCCAAATATCACCATGCAGACCTTGTAGATAATCGGCATGGCGTTTGGGCTGTGGGATCAAAACGATCACGCCGTCTTGTACATCCACAAGCAGAAGATCCCCTTGTTTGATGTTTAGTTTCTTGCGTGCCATTTGTGGGACAGCGATCTGATATTTCGAACTGACTTTGACAGTGGTTGTGGTCATAAATCTCCTTGCTAAGCAAAAGTGCTTATTTGCTTAGCATTTTACCACAGCCTTCGCTGAGTCGGCGCAGCCGACTTCCACGAACCGATGAAGGACTTTAGTCCGCACCGACTTATAGCAGAAACAAAATGCCTCTCCTTTTAGGAGCCCACAGGGTTCTGCGCAAAGGGGCAAATTACCCAGCTTAAAAGCGGACTCAATCAGGGTGAGGTCTATCCTCCCTAATAACGTGGGCGTTCTCTATAACTATTCAATCAAAAATGCTGATATTTTTTTCTTCAGAAAAGAAATATCCCTGATCCAACATTCCCACACTATCAAGACTTGCCAACCATTTCTTTTTAATTCTCTGATGATTTTCCTGTCTCGTACAACATTGCTTAATCTTTTATTTTCCCAAAATTCAGCATTTGTTTTAGGCTTAACTCTTCCGTATTTGCATTTGTGCATATGCTAAAAACAGCCATGAACAAAAATAATTTTATTGTGCCGTTTAAAAACTAAATCGGGTTTTCCCGGAAGCACAGAATTATGTAACTTGTATCTAAATCCCATTCTATGAACTAATGAGCGCACAATCATTTCAGGTCGAGTATCCTTGTAACGGATTCTCGACATATTATATTTTCTTTGTTCGGGGGTCAGAACATCAGACATAGACTTTTTTCAAGTCATCAAGAAATTTTTGAATAGAAATTGGCCTCTTCTCGGTTGGGTATTCTTTGTGAAGAGACTCTGGAACGATTAAGATCACCTTTGAAGTTTCCATTTTCGCCAGTTGAGTTACAGTAATGCCTGATTGCAAAGTGAGTATATGTTTTCCTTCAATTTTTGGGGCCTCTCTTAATACCCGCATCTATTTGCAAAATAATTTGACTTTAGTTGTAAAATATATACATGTTGTCTCTAAGAGCAAAGGGTTAATATGACAAAACGAAATTGGTCAAGAGAAGAATTAATCGTTGCCTTCAATTTATATTGCAAAATCCCATTTGGTAAGATTCACATTCGTAACCCACAAATAATTTCTCTCGCCAATTCACTTGGACGTACGCCATCAGCCTTATCTTGGAAACTTGCTAATTTTGCTCGACTTGACCCAACCTTGCAAAAGCGAAATATTTCAGGTGCAACACATGGGAGCAAGGAAGAAATCGGAGTATGGAATGAGTTTAGCGCCGATTGGGAAAGACTTGCTTTTGAGAGTGAAAAATTATTAGCGGAAATTACGGGCAAGGAAATAGAAGAGACATTCGAAGATATTGAGAAAATTGTTGAAGGTAAAGAACGAGAAACAAGAGTCCGAGTTAGGGTTAATCAAAGCTTTTTCCGAGCAACAGTTCTTGCAGCCTATAATAATAAATGTTGCGTAACTTCTCTTGAGGTAGTTGAACTGTTAAATGCCAGCCACATTATTCCTTGGGCAATTGACATTGCCAATCGTGTTAATCCTCGGAATGGTTTGTGTTTGAACGCAATTCACGATCGTGCATTTGATAGAGGCCTGATAACTATCACTCCGGATTATCGTCTAAAGATTTCCCCGAAGTTAAAACCTGAGTCTGACAATAATGCCTTGAAGATGTTTTTAGTAAATTATGACGGCGCAGAAATAACTCTGCCTAGTAGATTTAAGCCCAACCCAGACTTCTTGAAATACCACAACGAGAATATTTTTATTTCGTAATATATGGAGAGCTCTAATGCCCCAAAACATCAAATTTAATTATTTATACCGAGACGCAGGTAATTATAAGATTTTCGGAAATGTTGTTTTCTCAAACCCTGAGTATCTTTCTTTAGTTGAGATAAAAGATAGTTTGGAAAAGACTTTCATTCAAAAATTATTTTTCATAGCTAAACAGATTGAATTGCAAGAGCTCTTTTTTGAAGAATTTCCGTTAGGTGACGACATTTCATTTCACGAATTCAACGGGATTGAAATAACCGAGGAACTCCCAAACGATTCTACTAAACGGACTATAAGAGAGTTTATAGAGCTTGTTGAGCTAGAATCATCAAAAGGATGGAAAGTATTCGATCCGATGGAAAGATTTTTTCGTTTTGAAAAGTCATGACGATAATAAGATGGGCGGCCTCCCCACAGACTACCCATCTTTCTTCTTTCCACTTTCCATTCACTAATTCCTACAACTTCGCGAACTGACTCATCACCTTCGCCGCCGTGGCGGGACGATCCATTATTTTTTCTGCTGCTCTTCCTGCTGCCGTAATTTTCGCTTCTCTGCCTGTTCCAACTCTAATTGCAACTGTTCCTGCTGCCGCACTTTCCGCTTCTGTTCCTGCTCCAACTCCAAAAGCTGTTGTTCATCTTTCTGTGGTTTTTGTTTCTGTTGGTGCTGCTGCTCCAACTGCTGCCGTTCCTGCTGCCGCAGTTTTCGTTTCTCTTCCTGTTCCTGCTCCAGTTGCTGCCGTTCATCTTGATTTGTCATCATGTTTTCCTTCTTGAATATGGGCCTGCCCCGTTTTTGTTATACAGAACCTTGTTTCCCGCTTATGTTTGGATGATTATACAACCACTTTCCACTCCACTCAAAACAAATGGGACAGCGACCATCCTTCGCCATCCCATTTACCAATTACTATTTACCCAGCACTACAACTTCGCAAACCGACTCACCACCTTCGCTGCCGTGCGATTGTCATGAAACTCTCATAATATTGAATTGACTTTTTAAGAAAAAAGTATACAATATTAGTATATTAGTCGGTCGCCTGTAGGTAAAAGCTGGCTCCAAGCCATGCGCTCGGTATACGAGCCTAGCCTACAGGGGGCTGACTTTTTTGATGTCAAAAGGATTTTCTCGGGAATACCAATTTTTGGGGTAATTTTGCATGTCGTACAAGTCCACTAAAAAGCTAACCTTATCAGCAATAAAATCGAAATAGCGCATTTCCCGCCTGATAAACGCCCGATACACTGCCCAATTCATATAATCGATCACTTGCAGGCATGGCTCGCCAACTGGAGTCTGAGGAATTACATTTGTTTGCGTTTCCACTTTAGTCGTCCAGCGCGACTCAAATTTTGCAACTCCATTATTAATTGCCATTTCTAAATTTGCCTGCCGAGTTTTGGAACCTCGTTGTGCAAAGTACACATGGTTCTTAGCATGGCGGTGTAATACATTCGTAAACAATTGGCTGACCAAATGATCGTAAAATTTGGTCTCTCTGGCATCGAAGGAATTCCGAAAAACCCGTTCAATTTTTCGGGCAATTACAAATTGCGCCTTGAAGTTCAACTTGGAAAGTGCTTGATAAACGAGGTAACGCACTTCAGGAGCATCGTCTTTTGCATGAAAAGCACGGTTTGTTTTGGAAATCGATGGAATGGATTGTAAATATTTATCGCTGGTCACTTGTTGGTGTAAATCTGCAATGGCCTGACGAATGATGGCTGGTTGATCTGTTTCGACAAAACCGATTCCAAGAATTAAGGAACAACCTTCTGCTCCAACAATCAGATTTCCCCGCGCATCATAAAAAACAGGATCACTTGTTTCATCAACGAAATACCAATTCTCGCCCACAATGGTTTTCTTCATGTTGTAATTATACTCTTTGCGCTGCCAAAAAAAAGAGACGGCCTGCCCTCCCTAGGCCGTCCCATCTTTCTTCTTTCCTCTTTCCACTCCCCACTTTCCTCTCCCTACTTCCTACAACTTCGCAAACCGACTCACCACCTTCGCCGCTGTGGCGGGACGTTCCATCACGCCGCCTTGATGAATAAAGATCGGCGTGCCTTCCTTCATGTACGCAAATTCCAAGAACGCCTGACCTGTAATGAAGCGCTGTCCATCAATCGCGCAGGAGGTGACGAAACCAATGCGCTCGCCATTGGCGTTGACCACGGGGTCGCCGTTGTGCGCCATGCGCACGCGCTGGTCATCGAAGGTGAAGCGGATGACGCCGCCTTTGCGTTCTTTCTCACGTGCCACGTAATCGTCCCGACCGATGAACCACGGCTTGTAGGTTTTGACGTAGGAACCAAATCCGCCTTCAGCTACGCCTAAATCTCTGCCTTTAAATTTGCCAGAGCCAAGTCCCATTTCGTGACCATACAATGGCAAGCCTGCTTCTGTGCGGAGCGAGTCGCGTGCGCCCAAGCCGATCGGCTTGACACCAAACTGCTCACCCGCTTTCATCACCGCCAGCCAGAAGTCAACGGCGCGTTCGGGGTGGACGAATAATTCAAAAGCCAGCTTCTCGCCTGTGTAGCCTGTGCGAGACACAATCAAATCGAATCCACCAACCACCGCATCGCACAACTCAGTTCTCTTCAACTTCATAATGCGCGCGCGGGTCGCATCGTCCACGCCCATCGCCAGCAACGTGTCGCGGCTCTTGGGACCTTGCAGGGCAATATCCACCCGCATGGCAGAACCAGCTTTCGGGTCACGCAGGTTGCGGATCTCGGCGTTATATCCATACGTCCGCGCGAAGGGACGCGTGTTATCGATCTTCACTTTGCCATCGCGCACACTTTCGAGCCACGTGCGGTCCTTGTCATCGTTAGACGCGTTCACGACCACGAGATAATTGTCCCAGCCGCGGCGATAGACGAGCGTGTCGTCGATCACGTCCGCATCGGGCGTGAGGAAATGCGAATACAAAGACTCGCCCGGCAGCAGTCCGCCGCAGTCGTTGCCGCAGACCGTATCGAGGAACGAAGCCGCATCCGCGCCGCGCACATCGTACACGCCCATGTGCGAAACATCGAACAGCCCCGCCGCATTGCGCGTGGCAAGGTGCTCCTCGAAAATCCCCGTGTACTGCACAGGCATTTCCCAACCCGCAAAGGGGACCATTCTGCCGCCCAGATCACGATGGGTTTGATTCAACGCCGTCTTCTTCAACTCGCCCTCAGATTCATTCCAGACGAAAGGCGGCAAGACATCTTTCGAGACGATGCGATGCGGTTCAGCGCTGACCTTGGGCAGGTCGCCGATGAACCAGGGTTTACTCTGGCTGACAGGTTTCCCGGCCACCGCTTTGAGCTTCTTCTTGATCTCCGTCACAACGAACGGGCCGGGCATGCGCGCCGCCGAGAAATCCTTCTCGCCATCAAGCTTGAACGAAACATACCCATCAGACAGGTCACGCAGCCATGTACCGACCATGCCCGCTTTCGCTGCAGGAACCTGTAAGTGATAGGTCGTATCGTCCACTTTGGCCAAAGTGCCGCGCGCCCCTCCCTTTGGCGTTGCAATGAACGTTTCTTGCGATTTTCCCTTCTTCAAGGCAGAAAGGTCAGAAGACACCGCAAAATCCAACACCTGACGAATGCGCTGTCCGCTCAATTCGTACACGCCTGTGGTGGCTTTGTCATCGATGTAATAGAAATGAGGATAGCCATTCTTGGTCGGCTTGAAGTCAATGCCTGCGGAGGTTGCTAATTTTCGAATCTTCAACTTGGCTTCGTTCAACACGTTGAAATCCAACTTTGCGCGGCGTTGTTTGCCTTTCTTGACCGTGTCCACCGAATATGGCGCACATGCCAACAACACATCTGCCATGATGTTGGCGAGTTCGCGAGTCTTCTTCTCGTCAAATCCGCGCTGAGTGATCCACGGCGTGCCGAGACGAATGCCGCTCGGGTCCATCGAATTCTTGTCACCGGGAATGGTGTTGCGATTTACCACCACACCCACGATATCCAAAATGCGCGAGGCTTGGTCACCGCTCAATTTGGTTCCGTCCTCACCGACAATGCTGGTGCAATCGACATTGACGAGGTGGGTATCCGTGCCGCCAAACGGGACGCGCAGTCCGCGCTTGGTGAACTGGTCCGCCATGGCTTTTGCATTTTTGAGAGTCTGTGCCTGGAGTTGTTTAAACTGCCTGGTCTGAGTCAACTTGAAGGTTAAGGAAAGAGCCGCGAACACGTTCACATGCGGGCCGCCCTGTTCGCCAGGGAAGACGGCTTTGTCAATCTTCTTCGCAATCGCCGCATCCGTTGTCATCAAGACTGCACCGCGCGGGCCGTCAATCGATTTATGCGTGGTAGACATGACCACATGAGCGTATCCGATGGGGGAAGGCACAACGCCCGCCGCCACCAAACCGCCGATGTGTGAAATGTCCGCGAGGAAATACGCGCCGACTTCGTCCGCGATCTCACGGAATTTCTTCCAATCTGGAACCCATGAATAAGATGAATAGCCAGCGATCATCAGCTTGGGTTTGTTTTCCAGTGCCAATGCGCGCACGGCGTCATAGTCAATTTTTTCGTTCTGGTCGATGGTGTAATGCACGGCCTTGTAATATTTTCCACTGCGATTGACGGACGAGCCATGGGAGAGATGTCCGCCGTGCAGGAGATTGAGTCCCATCACAGTATCGCCGAGGTTGATCAACGCATGATAGACCGCGTTGTTGGCGGCCGCACCCGATAACGCCTGCACGTTGACGAAGATCTGGTCGGCAGAATATCCGTTGGCGGAGAAGGTCTGCGCGGCGCGGCGGCGGGCGAGTGCTTCGACCGTATCCGCGTACTCCACGCCCTTGTAATAGCGCGGGTCACTGTTGCGGCGGTAATTGCCGAGGCGGGCGGGATAATCGAGAATGTCCTCGTCATCCATCACACGCGTATCTTCATCGGGATAGCCTTCCGCATAGATATTTTGGAATGCGGAAGCCAGCGCCTCGCGGACTGCCATCGGCGCGGTGGACTCGGACGCGATCAGGATCAACTTTCGATACTGCCGCTCCGCTTCGAGCTGGGTCAGCTTGTAAACATCCGCGTCGAGTTTTTCAAGCGAACCGCGGAATAGAAAATCGGGCATTGTAAGTCTCCTTAATGGATATGGTAGTGCGTCGCATATCATCCCCGAATGGGGACCTCACGGGTGGACTATGCTTCTTAAACGAGTAGATGCTACGGGTTGGAATATCGCATCGAGTCAGGTGCGACGCACCCTCATTTTGATTTGTCAGACAGTTGAATTGTAGGACGGGAGGGGGGGATGGTCAAGTGGAAGAATGGCACTTCCACAAAATGTATCCGGGAATTGCAATAAACATGCAACAATTGCCCAGTTGTATTTTCTCCCTGTTTTTGCTATGCTATTTAGGTAGGGACGTTATATGAAAATTCGCCGGGGAGGTGTCAGGGGATAATATTTCTTTTCACTACTTGTACGTGAAATTCAGGCAGCGATGATCTGATAACTTATCTTGGACGCTTACAGGTTATCAGGGAGCCAATAGCGAAACCGGCCTTTGTGGCCGGTTATTTGTTTCCAGTTGGAATGAAAGGAGGTGAAACACTTCCACTGATTCTGTCGAGTCTATTTTTTCAAACCATTAAGAAAAGGAGAAAAAAATGAAAAAGAAACTATTCACTCTGTTTGTCGTGTTATTGATTTTGGCTTTCTCAACCACCATTGCTCAGGCGCAGCCCAACTCCCTTGATCCCGCCTGCGTCACGATTAAGGATGGAACCCTGATGGATAGCGCCGGGAATCCGCTGGTGTTAGGGTATGACCAGTTTGGATACAACTATCAGGCGCACATGTTCAATGGCACTTACGATAGCGTTGACCGCAACCTGGATGGAACATACTGGGGTTCCACTGGCGACTATGTGGACGATATGCTGACGATGAAATGGTCCGAGGATTGGCTGTCTAATAAGGACTGCACTGGCGATGGCAAGTTGGATCGCGGCTCAGCTGGCATCAGCCAAGGGTGGGAGACCAATCACGTTATCGGCGAATATGACTCGGACGGAGACGGCACGCAGGATGCTCACTACACCTACTTCGTCAAGATCGTGTGGGTTGGACCGGGCGGTTCCCTGTGGGGCCAATACGAAATCATTCAGGAGGTTTACAACGATCCTGTTGGTGGGTATCACGGCCTGCAAGTCAAAGTAAATGCGCCCGGTCTTGGTCTTAACGATCATTGGACTGAGTAATAAATTTCCACGCCCTCACAAAGTGAAGCCTTCGGTCTCCGAAGGCTTTTTATTTTTTTATGCTTTGCCCATATTTTGAATGATCAAACTGCTTGAATTGCAGGACCTAGGGGAAGTGAAGGCAAAAAGATAAGCAACTGATAATGAAACAAACCCAAATGAAACCACCCGTTTCTCGGACTCTTGGGGCTTGAATTCGGCGCTAAATCACTGTACACTTTGCCTATGCCTGCCCCATCTAAAACCGGACAACTCAAAAACCTTGAGGGACGCCAGAAGTCGCTCCTGCGCCTGGTGGAGTTAAGCGTCACCTTGAATTCGACGCTCGATCTCGATGAACTGCTCCAGCTGATCACCGCCACCGCCACCGAACTGTTGGAATGCGAAGCGGCATCGATCCTTTTGTATGATGAAAAGAATCCACGCCTGTACTTTGCAGCTGCCACCGGCTCCGACCCGGCGCAGCTGGCTGAAATTCCCGTGCCCATCGATAACAGCCTGGCGGGCACGATCTTCCGCACGAACCAGCCGCTCGTCCTGAACAACGCCGAACAGGACCCACGTCATTATTCGCTGGTTTCGGACCACATCAAATTCAAAATTAACACCCTGCTTGGCGTGCCCATGCTCATCAAGGACCGCACCATGGGCGTGTTGGAGGCGGTAAATAAACGCGAGGGCAGTTTCACCGACGGGGATGTGGCGATCCTTTCGGTCACTGCGGCGCATGCTGCAATTGCGATCAACAATGCGCGCCTTCTGCGAGCCACCCAACAAGCGCTGGAAAAGGTAAAGGTAACCAATCAGATCAAGAGCAATTTCCTTGCCCTGGCATCCCACGAATTGCGTACTCCGCTGGGTATCATCATTGGGTATGCCACCTTCTTGCAGGATGCGGCCAGGGGGGAATCTTCTGAGCATGCCAACCAGGTGCTGGGGGCGGCGGCGCAAATGCGTTCGCTCCTCGACCAGATGAACAACCTGACCCTGCTTCAATCCGATGAAATGGAAATGCGGCCGGTGAAGATCTCGATTCAGGATTTGTTGAACTTTGCCCTGGATGAGATCAAATACTTCGCCGCGCGGCGTGACATGGAATTGGTCCTCGACTTTCAGGAGGATCCCATCTTTGTGACCGCAGATCCCGAAAAAACGACCCTGGCATTCGTCAACCTGCTCAATAACGCCATTCGTTTTTCGCCGGAAGGGAGCAAGATCACCATTGGCGCTCTCCGCCAGGAAAACCAGGTGATGGCGTGGGTGCAGGATCAGGGCATTGGGATTCCCATTGATAAATTACAAAAGATCTTCGAGGAGTTCTACCAGATCGAGCCGCCGAACACACGCCATTACGGCGGGTTGGGAATCGGACTCACGATTGCCAAAGGGTTGATCGAAGCGCAGGGAGGAAAGATCTGGGCGGAGTCCAGGGGTGAGAAACAAGGCTCCACCTTCAAGGTGTTGTTACAGACAGCGCAGGAATAACCGCGGCGTGCATTGCAAATATTTCACCCTGCTTCATTGACATTCCGAAATGCCTCAGGTAGAATACGCTTCGCCTTGAAATCGGGCCTGTAGCGCAGTTGGGAGCGCGCCTCAATCGCACTGAGGAGGTCAGGGGTTCGAATCCCCTCAGGTCCACTAGTAAGGCAGATAAAAGTAAATATGGGCCCATAGCGCAGTTGGGAGCGCGTCTCAATGGCATTGAGAAGGTCGAGGGTTCGAATCCCTCTGGGTCCACTAGCATTTAGCGGTTTGCTTTTAGCAATTAGAAAAAGCACCGCTAACAGCAAAAAGCTAATAGCTAAATAGTCACGGCAGGAGTAGTAGGTCAACCCGTCAGCGAGTTGGGACATTTGCCCCGCAGGGGTAGAGTGAGGTGGAATCCCAACACCAGTGTCCACGGGGCACTATCATCCCCTAAAAAGGACAAGAAGACCGAACTCGCCTTGCCCCTCGCAAGAGAGACTTGGATGGTGAACCACATAGTAGTCATCCACGGGCAAGCCCGTTACAGCGACAAAGTGACGTTCGTTGTTTGAACGTAAACTGGGTGGTACCGCGGAGAATGCTCTTCGTCCCTGTTGTGGATGAAGAGTTTTTTGTTTAAGTGCAGACGGCGGACCGTGGACAACAGGCCACGGAAAAAGGTTTTATGGTCAGTCGTCTATCGTCAGTGGTCAAATACAGAAAGGAGGCACGCATGCACAATGTAAAAATCTCTTGGAAGCAGGGACCATTGCCCTTCGACCTTGCTCAGGACAGGCTTGCAGGCCTTCTGCTCCATCAACTGTGTTGGAAATAACGGAGCCAGCCCATATCTGGCGCCTGGTACTCGAAATCTGATACTTATTTCATGAGGTAAGAATGGCTGAAGCGAAAAAGAAAAAAGATGTAAAAAAGAAAACCATTGCGAAGAAAGCCGTAGTGAAAAAGACTGTTGCTAAAAAAGTAAAGACCATTGTGAAGGCGAAGCCTTCTGCCAAGAAGGCAGCGGTAATGGCAGCTGTTAAAAAAGTTAAGGCGAAAACCTCTGCGAAGGTGAAGAAGCCTGTTGCAAAGAAAACCCCTGTAAAGAAAGCTGCTCCTAAAACCACGAAAGCATCTCCAAAAGCGGAGAAGACTACGATGGCGATCGGACCCGCAAAGCAGATGGCTGTGGTCGTTGCAGAAAAGAAACAGAAGGCGGTTGTGCCTGTGATTGATAAGCCAAAAGCGATCATGCCCGTCAAAACAAAGAAGGCTGCCGAGTCTGCTTCTGCCCGCCAGGATAAATCCTACCAGCCGCAAATGATGGAAAAGAAGTGGCAGGAAAAATGGGAAGCAGACAGGTTGTACCGCTCGGTCATTGACGAGTCCAAACCCAAGCACTACGCGCTGACCATGCTGCCATACCCGAGCGGCGACCTGCACATCGGTCACTGGTTTTCGATGATCCCGCCCGATTCGCGGGCACGCTACATGCGTATGAAAGGGTACAACGTCCTGTTCCCGATGGGCTTCGACGCGTTCGGCCTGAATGCGGAGAATGCCGCCATCAAGGACGGCATCCATCCGATGAAACGCACGTTCGCGAACATCGAACGGATGCGTAAACAGATGAGATCGATGGGCACAATGTTCGATTGGGAACGAGAAGCTGTATCTGCCGAGCCATCCTATTACAAGTGGACCGAATGGTTCTTCATCCAGTTGTACAAGGCGGGTCTGGCGTATCGCAAAATGTCGCCCGTGGATTTTTGCCCGAACTGCAATACCACGCTGGCGCGCGAGCAGGTCTGGGGTGAGAACCGCGTCTGCGAACGATGCGGCACGCCTGTGATCAAAAAAGCTTTGGACCAGTGGTTCTTCAAAGCCACGAACTATGCCGATGAACTGCTGCGTTTCGATGAAATAGACTGGCCCGAGCGCGTGAAGGTTCTGCAAACGAATTGGATCGGACGAAGTGAAGGCGCATCGGTAATTTTCAAAACGGAAGCCGGTGATGACATCGGGATATTCACCACCCGTCCCGACACGTTATGGGGCGCGACCTTCATGGTTTTTGCGCCCGAGCATCCGCTGGTGGACAAGGTCACCACGCCCGAACAAAAGCAGGCTGTCGAAGACTATAAAATGCAAGCCGCGCGTCAATCCGATATCGAGCGCGAAGCCGTGGACAAGGAAAAGACGGGCGTGTTCACAGGTGCATACGCCATTAACCCCGTCAATCAGGCGCGCATTCCGATCTGGATCGCAGACTATGTGATGATGTCCTACGGCACGGGTGCGATCATGGCCGTCCCTGCGCACGATGAACGCGATTTCGCATTCGCCAAAAAGTACGACCTGCCCATCGTCGAAGTGATCAAGCCCGAGGGCGAAGCAGGGGCGACTCATGAGTCGCCCTTACAAGCCGCATACATCGGCGAAGGAGTCATGGTCAACTCGGGGTTGTTCAACGGCACGAAAGTCAACACCGAAAAGGGAAGAAAGAATCCCGGCATTGCAAAAGTGCTCGATTGGCTGGAAGCACAGGGCATTGGAAAAGAATCGGTAAACTATCGTTATCGCGATTGGTTGATCAGCCGCCAGCGGTATTGGGGCGCGCCGATCCCGATGATCCATTGCGATGTGCATGGATGGAATCCGGTGCCCGACGATCAATTGCCGGTGACTTTACCCGAAGACGTGGAATGGAAACCGACCGGCGAAAGCCCGTTGAAACTGCACCCGACGTGGAAAAATACCACCTGCCCTGTGTGCGGCGAGCCCGCCACGCGTGAAACGGACACGATGGATACGTTTATGTGCTCGTCATGGTATCACCTGCGTTATCTGTCGCCGAAGTATGACAAGGGTCCGTTCGATGAGGCCGAATACAATTATTGGATGCCCGTTGACACGTACACAGGCGGCATCGAACATGCCACCATGCACCTGCTCTACACGCGCTTCTTCCACAAGGCATTGCGCGATTTGGGCATTACCGAAGGCAACGAGCCGATGATGCAGCTTCGCAACCAGGGCATGGTGCTGGCGGAAGACAACAGCAAGATGTCCAAGAGCAAAGGGAACGTCGTTGCGCCCGACATGCTGGTGAACAAATACGGCGCAGACACTGTGCGCGCGTATCTGATGTTCTTTGCGCGTTGGGAGATGGGCGCGCCGTGGGACTCGCAGGGCATCGAGGGGACTGCGCGCTGGATTCGCCGCGTGTGGACGTTGTTTACGGATTCCGCTTCGCCCTTCCCTGCGCCTGCTTCAGAAGAAACGAAAAAGAATCTGCGGCGACGAGTCCATCAGACCCTGCGCAAGGTGACGCGCGACTTCGAGAACTTCGAGTTCAATACGATCATCTCTGCGTTGATGGAGTTGATGAATGAAATGTACAAAGCGCGGGAGGCTGGCGCTGTTGGAAGTGATGAGTGGAAGGAAGCACAAGAGTTTTACTTGAAGATGATGGCTCCTGTCACGCCGCACATCGCCGAAGAACTATGGACGAATCATTTGGGCAGGCCATATTCGATCCATCAGCAGTTGTGGCCTGAATTCGATGAATCCGCTGCGAAAGAAGACGTGATCGAAATTCCCGTCCAGATCAACGGCAAGGTGCGCGACCGAATCACGGTCTCTGCGGATGCGGGCGAGGAGGAGATCAAGTCCGCCGCGCTGACTTCGGAGACTGTCCAGAAATATCTGGAAGGCAAAGAGCCGAGAAAGGTCATCATAGCGAAAGGGCGCTTGGTGAGTATTGTGGTGTAAAGAAGGTGAAAAAATAATTGAGATAAAGCCCCTGATGGTTCCATGACCGGACGGGGCTTTTCCGTTTAATTGTCTGCATGATTTTTCTGAATAAACACTTATCAATTTACAATTTCAGTCGTACAATTTCTAATGACATATATATAAGGTTGGTTTTTGTATATCCAAAAACCTCGATACTGAAATACATCAAAGGAAGGTGGGCTTATGAAGAGGGGTTTTTTGCTTTTTCAATCGAAAGGGGGGCTCTTTTTGGGGATGATTCTGATTTTCCTTTTTGAGGCGGGTATTTCCGGGTGTGGGAAGTCACCTGATGACGACCCGTCCAAGCCGGTCATTTGTACACCGCAAGCGCCCAACGTGAATATTTATAGAGAAGCATCGGTATCGGTGTTATTGACACCCAGCGTAGGAGCGCCAAACGGAGCCTCAGGTGTGGCTGCTGGATTATCAGCCGAGCAGGCGCTTGCCTTATTGCAGGGAACACCAATACAAGGACTCCCTCTTGCAGTACCGGTTGACACTACTTCCTCCCTATGGGCGCTCGTCAATGAGACAAAGAACTGGTCCGACGTGCAGACGATAAAGTTGGATGATTCGAACGAGGCGCAGATCGTGGTTACGTTCATCAGTCCGCAGTTGATCCAGGCTATCTTCAACAGCGAGGTTTCGAGAAACGGATATGCCGTTTCAAATCCCCAACCCGCCCTGGATGTCGTTGCTGCGCGTGAGGAATTAATATTCTATGTTACGGTCATTACAACCGCCAACAATAATATCAATACAACCCCGCACAAGATCCTGATACCGATTCAAAAGATGGTCATCATGAATGCGGAGGATGTAGCGGCGCCTCCACTGCACGATGACCATGTTCTCGCCCAGCCGATCAACTCTGCCTTTGAGCCGGTGTATGGATATCTGACCTATCCCATTGCCATGATCCATGCGAACGATTGCAGCTGGATCCTCGACCCCGTCTACAACAAGAAGATCATTATCATCGTCCCCGATATTTTTGTGGATAATATTTCCGTTGGGCCGTATACCTGGGTGATCCCGTACTCGTCCTTGTTCAAGGTGGGGATTTCTTCGAATTCCCAGACAAATATGCCGATTGACCCGAACCTGATCGCCAGCTCGCTAACGCCGCCCAGCCCGATGGAGAGTCTTTTAATTCCCAATGGATTGCCTGAAAATACCTTCTGGCAGATCTACGCAGGCTTCCTCTGGAAGCAGGTGATGCTTGGAATTTATTAAGGGATGCAAGTATTCCCTGCCGGCAAAGAGTTTTAGATTAAAGGCCGATATTCGAATAAAATATTGAGCATGTCCGCTCCGCGTAAACTTCTGACTACATTCGATAAAATTCTCCTCGGCGGGATCGTCCTCGGCGTGCTGGGAATCTGCGTTTTGACGGTCGTGTTCTATTCCATTTGGGTTAATCCACGTGGCCGCGCTTCCAACCCGACCCCGCTAGCCGGCCTGCCCTTTGAAACGCCTCCTGCTTTGACATTGGATTTCCCCACGCCCACATTGCTGTCAACTCTCGAGGCTGGGATTCCGCCCACATTGATCCCATCCCCAGTTCCCAGCTTCGGGGGTGATGCGCCTTTGATCGGCAGGATCGTCTTCACTTGTTATGTCAAACAGATCGACCAGATTTGCCTGATAAATGCCGATGGTTCGGAGCGCAGGCAGGTCACGGAGGCGGAAGCGACGGCTTATTATCCATCCCTTTCTCCGGATGGGCAAACCGTTTATTTCTCCTCGCGCCGCGGCGGGCAGTTCGAAATCCATTCGATCAATATCAACGGCAAGGATGTCAAACGGCTTACGCGGGGCATCGGCAGTTTGTATGCGCCGGAGCTTTCCCCCAACGGCGATTGGATCGTCTTTACGAATAATGGCAACGGGCTTTGGGTGATGAAACCCGACGGGTCCAACCCGCATGCCATCACTTCCTCTGATGATATCGACCCCACCTGGTCGCCAGACGGTTCGATGATCGCCTTTGCCTCTTCGCGTGCGGGAAAGCGGCAGTTATTTGTGATGAACGCGGATGGGTCGAATATCCGCCAGGTGACGGATCTTAAGGATATGGGCGGGCGCAGTTCCTGGTCGCCGGATGGAACGAGGCTTGCCTTTTATGCGGGCCCGGCCGGCGATCATAATATCTATGTGATTAATGTGGATGGGACAAATCTGGTGCAGCTCACGAACGGCGGGGATAACCTGGGCCCAAGCTGGTCTCCGGATGGGAATTGGATCGCCTTCACCTCCTTTCGGGATGGGAACAACGAAATTTACGTCATCCACCCTGACGGTACAGGCGCGATTAATATAACAAACAACCCAATTTCAGACTGGCAGCCGAGGTGGGGAAGATAGAAAGCAGGAAATGATTTGCTTTTTGTGGGTGGGTCGACCCTGCGTATTATTTTCCCATCCACGGTTTGAGCCGCGGTATCCAACGCGGGACATTCGCTTTGTACATTAGATAGCTTTCGCCAAAGCGTTTTTCCAACCCGGGTTCTTCCGAAAATATAAAATAGACATGGTTGATCAGGATGAATATCCCCGCCCAAAGACCGATGACCCACGATCCCCAAAATAAGGACTGCCCGATCAGCATCATCGCCACGGCGCTGATCATCGGATTGCGGACGTGTCGGTATGGGCCGCTGATAACAAGTTTCTGGGTGGGATCCCACGGGGCAAGCGTCCCCTGGCCGAAAAGTGCGAAGAGATTCACGCACAGCACGAACAGCATCAGCCCGATCCACACAAACAATGCGCCTGCGATGAGTCCGGTCCACATCAGGGATGAACTCCCTGCCCAGCGGGTGTCTATATTTGCGAATGAGTTGAACAGCCACATGGGCATGACGATCACTACCATAAAAGGGAGCAAAAGAATGGCCAGGAGATGACGCAGGGGTTTGAGCATGGGTTTATTTTTGGCCGCGCGGTTTTAAGTTTCGTCCACCGGTCCATGCGCCGACGATGGTGCCGACCAGCGAAACGAGAAAACTGAGCAGGACGGCGGTTTCGAATCGCCCCTGGGTCAACACCTTGAGGATCAATATTCCCAGCGCGGCAACGCTGGTGCGGAATGAATCAGGGATGAAAATTCCCAGCACACCGCCGAGCAATGCGCCAAACAGCATGCCTGTATAAGCGCCTGTGCTAACCCCGCCTGTGCTTCCCGTTGTCCAAACCGTGATGGCTCCCGTTAGTGTGCCTGTCAGCAGGCCGAGGATTCCGCCCGCAGCCATGCAAAACAGGATCCCCTCCCAACTCATGCTCAGTGAACCGGTAATTGCCCCCACGATTGTGCCAAACACAAGCCCCAGGCCTGCGCCAAACGTGCTGCTTTTCATATAACTTATCTTATTTTCAGCCATTATTAAATTCCATTCTTGGGGGTTTTCCTTTATTTTACCTTTTGGCGGCTGGATATGGTGGCCGATCCTTCAATTGTGTGCACGCAAAGGTTGTCAGCGGCTAACGCTCAAGCCGCCGTCCCCGGCGGCGTTTTGCGAGGGAATCCTGCGCCGGGGACGGCGCAGGGAGCAAACTACCTGAAATGGTTTGCGTGCATACCTTCAATTGCAAATTGAATATCTTCGCTGGGATTTTGTGGAAAAACAGTTGCGGCTATCCGTATTCCTTTACCCGGATAACGGATGCCTCTGAAGGTTTCAGGCCTTTCGGAGGTTTTTGTTATTTCATAAATCAGCTAAAATCGGAGAGATCATGATTCCAGCGTTTGGAGAAAAAATGGAAAACAGCGACTATAACGACGATATGAACGGGCGGGAATTCTTCGAAAGTGACATCGATACAAATGCAATAGAAACTGCGATAGCGTCCATGCTGCGGGCATTCGGGGAGGATCCGCAGCGGGAGGGACTGGTGAACACGCCCAAACGGGTCGCCCGCATGTATCCGGAATTATTGAGCGGGTATCGCACAGACCCGGAGAAGATCGTCAATGGCGCAATCTTCAACGTCACCTATGACGATATGGTGATCGTGCGCGATATCGAGTTCTACAGCCTTTGTGAACATCATATGCTTCCCTTCATGGGGCGCGCTCACGTTGCCTACATTCCGCGCGGACAGGTGATCGGTCTTTCGAAGATCCCCCGCGTGGTCGATTTATACGCCCGCCGCCTGCAGGTGCAGGAACGCATGACCCGCCAGATCGCCGATTTCATCAACAACCTGCTCAAACCGCAGGGTGTGGCTGTGGTGGTCGAAGCCCTTCATCTCTGCTCGATGATGCGCGGCGTCCGTAAACATGACGCGCGCATGACCACCTCCACCATGCTGGGAACTTTCCGGACCAAGATCGCCACCCGCGAGGAATTTTTGGATAACATCTCACGCGGCGCGGGTCCGCTTAAAATTTGACATTGATGAACGGCCGGGGACCGAGACTCTTCAATCGATTCGGGATGAAAGAACCACATCCTCCCGTTTCACGATCCATACCTGACCTTGTAACTGCCCGGCAACTTCGGATAATTTTTCCCGCCGAACAGGATGTTCGAAATCGGGGATCAATTCCGCCAGCGGCACGGTGACAAAGGCATATTCCCAAAAATCCGTATTGAGCGGATGTTTATCGAATAACACAATGTCGATGTCGATCGTGCGCGGGGCATTCTTTTCGGAACTGCGGATGCGCCCGAGGTTTGCTTCGATGGGACGGATGATTTTTTCCTTGAACTCATCGGGTTGAAGCGGGGTGAGGAATACCGCGCAGGCATTCAAAAAGTTGGGGCCATCGAACCCAACAGACTTCGACTCCCAAACGCTGGAAATCGAAACAACCTCCCCAACCTCTCGCAGCAATTCAACTGCTTTCGGGAGGTTTTTTTCCGCTCCAATATTCGAGCCGAGGCTGAGGCAGGCGCGATGCAGGTCACTCATCTCGCTTGCGTTCGATTTCCACGCCGACCGATTTTGCAAACCGCACCGCCCCGGGCTTTTCCACCCGCACAATGGCTTTGCGCACACCGGCTTGTTCCAGACAAATATTAACCAGATCATTTGCCAGCGCTTCCACCGTCAGCCGCGCGGCAGTTTCAGCATGCGCCTGAATCTTTTTTGCAAGTGCGCTGTAATCCACACAGTCCTTGATATCGTCGCTCTCGCCAGCGCGGGAGGCATCCGAAAACACCGTCACATTGATCAAAATATCCTGCGGCTTCTTGCGCTCCCAATCATTGACTCCGATAATGCCGCGCACGAGCAAATCTTTGATGAAAGTTTTGTCCATGAGTTCTCCTTGTACCGCAATATTTATGTTGCACGATAAATCTTGCGGTACGGATTAAATCAAATGTCTTCCGCCATCCACATGGATGATTTCGCCGGTAATATATGCAGGGCCGGTTAGTAAAAAAAGCAGCGCCTCTTCGACTTCACCCGCCTCACTCCACCGTCTGGCTGGTACGTTTTCTATGATTTTTTCACTAACCGACGGGTTGTCCGCTGGATTCGTATCTGACGGCGGGAGGATCGCGCCCAGCGCCAGCCCATTGACGGAGATGCGCGGGGCCAATGCCACAGCCAGCGATCTGGTCATTGCGGCGAGGGCGGCTTTGCTGACAGTATAAGGGAAGTGGTCCGCGCCGGGGCGCAAGGCACGCCAATCCAATATGTTGACGATGCGGCCTTTAATCACCGAGTCACTCTTGCTGCTATCCTCGCCGCCAGGGACGGCGGCGGGAGCGAGCAAATGGTTTGCAAATTCCTGGCTGAGTAAAAACGGCGCAGTCAGGTTGATGTTGAGGTGGCGGTTCCAATCTTCGAGGGAGGTGGTTTGAAAGGAAAGGTTTTCAAAGATGGCGGCGCTGTTCACCAATGCGTAGAGCGGGGAAATGTCATTTGCCTGGGAAATGAGTCTCGCAGCGGAATCAGGCGTCCCGAAGTTTGAGGCGAGGATGTGGGCGATTCGTCCGAGAGATTCGATCTCATCCTTCACTTGTTTTGCCTCTTCATCCGAATGGCTGTGGTGGATGATGATATCCGCCCCGCTGCGGGCGCAGGCAAGGGCGAACAAACGCCCCAGACGGCGGGCGGCTCCGGTGATGAGAATGGTTTTCCCGTTCAGGTTGGTCATTTGAATTCGATTGTATCATCATCAATTTTGACCAAGTTACTCTTATTCTTGACGGCTCATTTTGGTGGTGATAATATCCATTTGCTTCATTGCAGATCGTGCCGATGTTCCGTGTTCTCCAAAAAATATTCAAGAAAGGCGCAAAAATGTCTGTGAATCAAAATGTACCGAACTATACGGGAGATATTGCCGCGCAGCAGGTTGATCCATCCCGTGAATATTCCAGTGAAAACCAGGAGATTGTTTTTTCGGAGGACCAGCACGCCATTTGGGCGGACCTGTTTGAAGGGATTCACCAGCCGTATTTGCTGGAACATCTCTGCAGCGAATATCGAAGCGGGTTGGAATTATTGCAGTTGGACCCGCAGCGCATCCCCACGGTTAAACATCTCATCGAGCACATCACTCCCCGCACGGGCTGGCGCATCGAGCGGACGGTGGTGCGGTACACATTGGCGGACGACTGGTATAAAAAATTTGCGCAGCGCATTTTCCTGATCACCGATTATCTCCGCACGCGCGACCAGATGGAATTTACGCCCGAGCCTGACATGTTCCACGATATTTTCGGACATCTGCCGTTTTTGACCCAGGAATTCTATGCGCGCATCGAGGATAAGTTTGCGCCTGCTTATCTGAAAGCCACTACCGAGGAGCGGGAAGTGATCAAGCGGCTGGCCTGGTACAGCACCGAGTTTGGTTTGGTGGTGGAAGATAACCGCTTCAAAGTTTTTGGGGCGGGGATCATTTCCGGACGCAAGGAACTCACGCGCACGATCATGGAGTTTTACCGCCTCGGGCGCGACAATGTGATCGACTATACCAGGAATGCATTTGACCAGCTGCAGAATCAGTTCCATGCCAGCAAGAACAGCCTGTATCGCATCATCGACGGAGTGAATGCGCTTCACCATAAGGGACAGATGTCATCGGAATCACAGGGTTGGAATGTCGTTAATTCGATGTACGAAAGCCTGGGTATCGCCCGTGAGGGAATTTTTGGCGGCGAGGTGATCCTGGTCCCATTCAATGTGGAGACGATCGCGCGCATTCCGAAAACTGTCTATGCCTTCAACCCGATGCTTTTTGTCTGCGAGTCGCTGGCTGAGATGGATGCGATTCTCGATTCGTACCTGAAGCCGATTGCGCAGCGGGCATAAGTTTGACTTTTTTGTACACGGATTCGACGGACTGCACGGGATAAGACGGATTTTTTTTAAAGATTTTCCGTGAAATTTCCGTGTAATCCGTGTATAAAAACCTTTCGGAATCGAATAAAATTGAGCAGACACTCCAACATGTTGGCACAAGGAGCAGATCATGGCAGGGACGTTGAATTTCCAATGGCAAAACGAATTTTTACGCAAGACCATCTACCCGATGCGCGAGACCAAACTCCGCGATTTCCTCATCTATTACAAGGAAGCGGATCTGTGGGTGGAATATAAAAACAAGGATATCTCCACGCTCCAGGCGGATGTGCAGGAGTATGAGAAGGGAATGGAAAATGCGCGCATCACGGACTTCAAAACTTATTCAAGCCTGCGTAATTATTTCATGCTCCCCGATGTGAAGGGATATTTCATCAAGTACAAACCCATCGAAGAAGAGGCGATGGCGCTCATCCAGAAGAATCACGCTCTCTTCGTCGCTTCCTGGCCCAAGGATATTCGCGGTGAACGAGCCTTCATCCTGAGCCGTATTGAGTCGTTCAAGACACAACTCGGTTTTCTGAATGACCGCATTCGTTACTTGCAGCGCCAGCTCGACGGGATGCTGCCGGAGCATCCCAACCGCCCAAAGGTGGAGGCTGAATTCAAGCTCAAGAAAGAATCCGCGCTGCCTATGGTGCTGGAAGAGATGGAAAAATTACGCCAGTTCGAAGAGACCTATAACATGCTCGAAGGCCCCAAACTGGAGTGGTATAAACTCACCAAAGCCGACCCGAACTACAAGACCACTGAAAGCGAATTCCTTGTTAAATACGCTCCGAAAGTGCCTGTCACGGTCAAGGATATTGTCCGTTTGAAGGTGGAGCAGTATGCCAGGACCCTTGAAAGCAAGAATCAGTATCAATTGCTGGCGGAAATTCGCGCGCGCTTCGAGAAGGAACCTAAACGCTTCCCGCTTTGGCTGCAATACATGATCGTCCATTTCTCAGGGATGCGCTACAAGTCTGCGCATGGCTCATGGGCAGACCCGAAAGACTTGCTCGTCCGTTTGCGTGTGGAAGAAGTAAAGAAGGAGCAGGCCGCGCTCAGCGATGCGGATGTGGCCGCGAAGTGCGCGGAGAAGATTGCCCAATACGAAGGTGCAAACCCGAATAAACCTGCGCTTGCCAAAGCGACAGAAAAAGCCTGGAAAGACAAAGTCGCCATGCACATGCAGGGAGTCAAAGCCAATGGGCCAAAAACCAAGCGCGCTGGTCTCGCCGCGTTGGCGGAAGAAGAGGCCCGGTATGAGTTCATGTCCATGACGACCGAGCAGGCCCTGGCGAAGTTGGAGGCGATGAAGAGTCAACTCCCAGCCTGGGCATGGAAGATGATCGTCATGCTCACTTCGCTGCGAGTCAATCACGTTACTGATGCGGGTTGGGAGACCTTCACCCCTGAAGAGGATAAGATGCGCTTTGCAGACACGAAACTCTATCCGATCTTCAGCAAGTGGGCTTCGGATAACATCGGTATGTGGCGTCCCGAGCATGGACGGACGCATGAAGTTATCGTCACGCGCGCGGTTTGCAACGAAACGGCTGAACATGTGCAGCATATCCGCGGGCATCTCCCGCCCGGTGGGTTGACTGATAATGCTGCGCGTTATGTCAAACTCGCTGCCGAGAAAGCGCCAGGCGCATATTTCATCCACGCCACGGGTGCGGAACATTACACTCAGGGCGCCAGCATCTTTTGGCTGCGCTATGTCAACAGCGAGCCGAGTCAGTGGCAGATTCCCAAACCGACTCAGGATTCGAAGGGAGTGGGATTGGTGCCTGCCGAATTCCTTGGAAAACGCCAGCAGCCCAAAGGTGGAAAGAATGCGCCGCCACCTGCTGTGCCGTGGGAATATAAAGGCGGCGGCATGACCCGCACGCGCAGCATGTTGGATGCGGAGAAAAAGAAGGTGACGCAAAACCAGTGGCTGCGCTGGATCCATGAAGCGACTGTCATCGAAGTGACAGACACCGCCGACGGTACGTATGTGTACACCTTTGAAACTTCCCTGCCCGATGACTTCCGCGGTACTTCCTGCCTCGGCGTCTTTCGCAACAGCTTGCGCTGGAATCTCTCGGATGGCGACGAAGATAATTACAACCGCTCCTTCGTCGGCTACGCTCCCGAAGGACAGGTTCCATTGGAACACATGAAGGTGTTGATGGATTGGAATAAGATCATTTTGAAGTAAATTTATTAATTGCATATGTCATTGCGAGCCGCCCTCTTGCACTTTGGCGGCGAAGCAATCTCAACACTGCGAAGAGATTGCTTCGGGCGGAAAAACACCGCCCTCGCAATGACATTATTTTTTCTTGCAACTTTTCCCCCGTCCCGCCTGTTTTACACTTTATCCATCACTACGCCCACTGACTGCGGCCTGATCCTGCGTGCCCGTCGCGGTAAAATGGGGTTGCTACATCTTTTTATCTCATTAGGAGGATACGATGCTTCGACTCGGTTATTTCCTTTCCCTGCTGGTTGCCCTGACATTGGCTTGTTCCGGGATTGCAAATCCTGTGGAACCTGTTCAGGCAATCGCGACGGAAGCCCCAACTTCAATACCCAAAAGTACGGAAACCCCGACCCAGGAGGCTGCTCAACTACCGGAACTCCAAAACTCTGCATTGGTGGATTTTTACGACCCGGTCCGCGACCCGGCGGATGACCTGGCGCAGGCGATTGTCATCGCGCAAAAAGAGAACAAAAGAATCATGCTCGAGCTTGGCGGGGACTGGTGCATCTGGTGCAAATACATGGACGAGTTTTATAAAACTCATCCTGATGTTTTGCAGGCTCGCGTTGAATATTATGTGCTTGTGAAAATAAATGTCAGTGAAGAAAATGCGAACGAGGAATTCCTTTCTCAGTTCCCGGAAGCGGCGGGCTATCCGCACATTTATATTTTAGAGAGCGATGGGACTTTCCTGCATTCCCAAAATACCGTTGATCTTGAAGACGGCGCGGATTCGTATGTCCCTGAAGTGTTTATGGCTTTCCTGCAAAAATGGGCACTGGGTAATTAATTCATCTTACGCAGCAGGGGCGACTACATGTAGTCGCCCTTCTTTTATTATCTTCCAAAATCCACCACAATATAATCCCCATACGAGCCGTTTGAAAAGTAGGCGTATCCAACACCCATTTCTGTGGTGTTCGGGTTCAGAATCGCATCGCGGTGGATTTGGTCGTTCATCCACCAGCTCATTGCCGCCTGCGGACCACCTCCGCCGTAGATAATCTCCTCCGAGAATGAACCGGAATACCCGGCAGCTAGCACGCGCGAATAAGCAGATGAACCGTTCGAGCCTGTGTGACTGATGCGGTTATTACAGGCCATATCCGCGGCGTGACTCTGCGCGGCGGCGGCAAGTTGTGAATTGATATTCAAGGATGACAAACCAGCATTCGCGCGCTCTGCATTGATCATGGATGCGATCTGATTAACATACCCGGCATTCTGGCTGTAGGCGCAATTTGTATTGCCGCCAGAGATTGTGCCTCCCGACTGCGTGGGGTTTGTGCCGGAAGGAGAGGCGATGATTGTGCTGCTGCCCACCACGATCTTCACCCAAAAAGTTTTTTCCGTCCCGATGAAAACATCGTTTCCCGCCGTGTTGTTCAATGTGAAGTAGCCGGTATAGGAACCGTTTGCCGATGGCGCGGTCAACTCCACTGAGACCTGCACCTTCTCCTTCGGAAGCGTATCAGTTATCGGCGCGGAGAGAGGCGCGTTCATTTGGTCGCCGGCTGCAAATTTGAGAACATATCCGATCCATGGGCAGGTGCCAGTGTTTTGGAATTCCCAGGTCTTGGTGAATTTTTCACCCGCTTTCACCTGTGTATTATCCTGAATGGTCACATCCCGCAGGAGGACAGCGGTGTTCGTGCAATTTGCGGGAATGGTGATGGCAAGCGTTGGTGTCGTCGTAATTTCAGGAGTGGGGGTTAAAGTGGAGGGAACAAAACCAGCCTTTGTTGGCGCGAGTGTGGCCGTGATGAAGTTCGAGGGCGTTGGCGTTTTTGCATCTTCCATTTGCACCGATATGCAGGAAGACAAAAGAATAAGAAGAAGGAATGGAATCAGAATTTTATTTTTCATGGAAATGGTCTGTGGTTGGATTTAAAACATCATCATCTGGCCTGTGGATTTTTCAACGGGGTCGCTGGCAATTTGCTCTTCGAACGACTCGCGCGTCAGGATCGGGAGCTCGAGCAGGGATCGCAGCAAACGATATTTGATGAGCCGATGTTTCTTCAATCGCTCTTTGAGAGACGGGTCGCGGTCCTGTTTGTAGGCGGCCAGCGCCGCGCGCCCGCCGGGGATGACGATGGCGGTCTGTTCGTCCGCATGTTCCAGCGCGCGGTTGACCAACGCCGAAGCCAGCACATGGAATTTTTTTACCGCCCGCCCGTTTTCCTTCCAGGTCAATATTTTGTCATCGAGGGAGGTTTGGTATTCAAGCCTTTTCCCGATCTTTTCGAGCAGGATGAAAATATTTTTCATTTCCTCACGCCGGGTTGAAGCCACATCTTCTTCGCGCAGTTTCCAGCCCGCGCCGCTCTTTTCGGCATACGAATTCAACATTGCGTAGATCAACCCCTTGGACGGAGTCAGCAGCCCGGGAAACCGCGGATACAGATCCTCCTCCACTTCCAAAAAGATGGCGTCTGGATTCTTTTGCAAATAGGTAACCACGGCCATCTCCACGCGGTCTGAAAGGGACTCCTCCTGCATGGCGGTCTCGACGCCCCACATCCCCGTATCGATATTCTCTCCCGTCGAATAATGGACGAATTTCGCATCATCCTTCAACGCGGATTCGAACAGGCTCTGGGTTTTTCGCAACGCTTCGTCGAATTCATGCCCGGGTTGTTTTAATACATTAATTTCCGCGCACGCGATCAACCCCGCAAGGTGCAAATAAATATATCCGGCAGGTTCGCCCCGCGCTGATAAAAATTCAAACATGGCTTTTCGCACAACTTCTACATCCGCCGCAGCCGGCGTTTTCTTTTGTCCGCTTTTCCAATTCACTTGCGCGGGGTCGTGTTCCGTGCGCAGCGCCACGCTTGTTAATTCAAATCCTGCGGCGTGCGCAGCGGTCAGCGCCGAAGTCATAAACGCAGGTTCGGGTTCGGGGATCAACCCGAACATCGGCACATCATCCGCGAGCAATTCATTCAAATGGCTGAAGATCGCGAACAAAGCGGTCGCATTCCACGCCCAGTCATATCGCCTGCGCCGCAACGCGGTTTTATACGGTTCCACGGCATCTTTGCCCCACAGCCAGCCCGCCCACAACGCAGAGAACGTCCAAAACGCCTGGTTTGGGCGCGGCACCGAACCGATGACCGCCGCAATGGGAATCTCCCTTTTGACTTCATGCGCCAGGTCTTTCAGGCGGCCTTCGTAGATGCAGATGCCGCCGCTCTCAGGAATCTTTTTCGGCCATGCTTCAAACGGGACGGGTGAGCCTGATTCAGCAAACAAGCTGACTCCCCGCTCCAGCATCATCCACAAATTATTCTCGCGGAATTGACCCGGCGTGCTCAACTGCTTCGGCCTCGGCCTTTCCGATGGATGCGCCCAAAGGGTATTGCCTGCGTCGCATGCCAGCAGGGTAAGCGCCGTCAACGCGCGTTTTCGTTCGGGCGATAAATTCAAATTATCGAAACGGTTGATGATCGTCGTCAGCACATACAGCGGACGGGGTAAATAATGCTCGATGGCCTCTTCGGCATAATTGCGGTCTTCGTCTTTGAGAGAGACCACGCGTTCGAATGCGCGCGAACGGTGCAGGCCGTCTGTGGCGGCGATTCTTTTTGCATGTTCTTTGTCCTCCTCCGTGGCGGGATGTTCACCCGAATCCCCGCAATGCGGACATTCATATAAACGTGAATAAGGGACATCTTCCCCCCTGCGCCATAAAAAGGATTGTGCCTGAATTTGCTGGCTGCATTTTTCGCATGTGGTGAAATACAAAGATTGAAAAAGACCCGCGAGTCTTTCCTCCCCTTTTTTGACGGCGCCCAGGTCCGCGAGCGCGGCGATGAATTCTGATTCCGGCGGCGGGTTGGCAAAGGTCTCCAGCAGAAAGCGCGTGACCGGATTGTTCGCCGTCACCAGCACGCGATATCCGCTCCGCGCGGCTTCCAGCGCCAGCCTCGGGGAGAATCCGAATGGGTCGAGCAGCCAGGCCGAAGGTCGGTTAAGATGCGAGAGCCAGGCCGAGATGACACCCTCTTCAAGCGGGGGCAGGAAGCGGGAGAGCGGCCCCGAGTCCGCAGGTTTGAATCCTGGAATAAAAGGCTGGTGTTCCATCTTGGGTCAAGTATACATCCCATGAAGGAGGAGGGAATTCTTCAATGTGCCAAATTACAACATTGTCGAAAAATTCCAGATATTTATTGGCAAAATTGTACTCGAAAAGGTGATAGAATCCCGCCAAGGAAAACACCACCCATGGCATCCGGGGAACATATACTCATCGTTGAAAGTGATCCAGACATTGCGGATTTGATCGGGAGACAGTCGCTCAAGCCTCTTGGCTATCAGGTGACGGTGATGGGGGATGCGGCCTCTGCGCTCAAACGCGCGGTTCAGACTCCCCCGGACCTGATCCTCGCCAATTTGAATTTACCCGGCCTGAGCGGAAAAGACCTGATCGCAGCATTAAATTCCCAGGGGGTGAAATCACCCCTCATCATTATTGCAGAAAAAGGACAGGAAGGCGATACCATCCAAGCCTTCCGGCTCGGCGCGGCAGATGTGATGTTTTGGCCCGTGCGCGATACCGAAGTGGTATCGATCGTGGAACGCTCCCTGCGCCAAACTCAGGAAGCCCGCGAACGGCAAAAGTTGGACCGTCAGCTGAAGACTGCCAACGAGGAATTACAGCGCCGGCTGCGCGATCTGACAAATATTCTCTCCATTGCAAAAGCCGTTGTTTCCATCACCGACCAGCGTGTCTTATTCGACCGTATTCTCGAAAGCGCCATGCAATTGGCCGAAGCGGATATGTGCTGGCTGATGCTGCGCGAGGAAAAAAGCAAAGCATACCTGCTGCGCGCCCAGCGCAATCTTCCCGAAGCCTGGGCAAGAAAAATGAACCAGCCGATGGACGATGGCATCAGCTCGCTGGTGGCCCTCTCCGGTGAAACCCTGCTGATGAACGGCTCACCCATGCAGAAGTTTAAATTGGCGGTGTTGGGGAAGTCGGTGGGAGTCATCCCGATCCAAATTCAAAATGAAGTCATCGGTCTATTGATCGTGGTCCGCAAGAGTGACCGCGAATTTTCACGCGATGCCCAAACCATGCTCGAAGCCATGGCTGGATTCGCTTCCATTTCACTGGTGAATGCGCGATTATTCCGCGCCCTGGAGCAGACGGCAGAATCGGCGCGCGCGGGTGAAAAGCACCGCCATGCCGCGCTCGAATCGATGCGCGAAGCGATCCAGGGTGAGGTGCAGGCGGCCACCTATCCACTAAATCTTGTTTTGACGGAAATGCCCGGTGCGTTGAATCCCGAACAGAGGAAAGCGCTAGAATCTGTTCAAACTGCGTTGCAGCGTCTGTTACGTTCCTCTGAAAAGACAGTGGTTCCAACAAAATAAAACCAGGCCCCGTCGATCTCATGCCAAAACAAGATTTAATTCTACTAGCTCTCCCCCCCTCCCCAATTTTGGATTTAATGCAGCGGGCGCTTCAGGCCGCCGGCTATGGCGTGGCGGTTGCCCATGACCGCGCCGGGTTGGATAAATCCGTGCAGGAGGCCATCCCTGCATTGATGATCATCGGCGAAATGTTCGCAGACCAGGACGGGTTTATTATTTCGGGCGAAATGCTCGAACGATTCCCCACCCTGCCGATCATTTATTACGCCGAAAAGGATACGACGGGAAATTCCAAGTTGGTATTGAAGCATGGCTTGAGCGGCTATTTGTATCCTCCTCTTCAAATGTCGGATATCGTGGACGAAGTCCAAAGAAGCCTTGCCCATGCAAGAAGGCTGGGTGACTGGCTGCGCCGCGAAGTGAGGCGTACCACTTCCTCACTGGCCGAAAAGGCTAAAATCTCAGAAGCGGAACGGGTCAAGCTTGAAGCGATCATCTCCAATATTCAGGACGGCGTGATCGTGATGGATGAACACCAGAAGGTTTTGCTGCTCAATCAATCGATTCGTGATATTTTCAACCTGGGGGAGGGGGTTTTTACAGGCAGGCCGCTGGGCGATGTAATTGCGAACGCCGATTTGAGGGCTTTGTTGTCGCGTTCGGGGGAAGGCCCGATGAAATATCACGAGATCAATTTCGATGACGGGCGTGTGTTCAATGCCCAATACACGCCCATTCCCAGGATCGGCGCGGCGGTAACCATGCAGGATATTTCCTATCTGAAGGAATTGGACCGCTTGAAAAGCGACTTCATCCATACCGTTTCGCATGACCTGCGCTCTCCCCTGACCGCCATTCTCGGCTACACGGAACTCGTCGAACGCACAGGGCCGTTGAACCAAACCCAGCACGACTTTTTGCACCGCCTGCAGGGAAGCGTTCAGCATATTACCACCCTGATCAACGACCTGCTTGACCTGGGGCGCCTCGAAGCCGGGTTCGATACCCGCCGTGAAGTGATTCAATTGGAAGGCGTGCTGAAATACACGCTGGATATGTTCGACACCCAGATAAAGACCAAACTTATCAAACTTACGACTGATATTTCCCCGAATGTACAGCCGCTTCGCGCGAACCCGATCCGCATCCGCCAGATGCTGGATAATCTTGTGGGTAATGCCATCAAATACACGCCGAACGAAGGGGAGATTTGCATCCGCATTGCCATGCAGGACAACCAGATCGTTCTCCATGTGGAGGATAATGGCCCAGGCATCAAATCGGAGGAACACAACCGCGTGTTCGAAAAATTCTACCGGGCTACCAATGCGCCCGATGGGGTGAAGGGTTCCGGGCTGGGTCTGGCAATCGTCAAATCGATCGTCGATAGTCATCAGGGGCGGGTTTGGGTGGAATCGACCCTTGGGAAAGGCTCCACTTTTGTTGTCCTTCTCCCTGCACAGGAATAAGCGGATTGTTCGATTCAGAGACCTGAAATAAAAATGTTGCCGCCGGGAAAACCCGGCGGCAACTTTCGCCAAAGGAGGAGACAGGGAGGAGTACGTTGGAGGTGTCTTGGTTCCGTCTCCACATCTATATTAAACCATTGCGCCTGTTTCAGCTATCGTCAAATGTCACTGATTGAATGTGATAATATTCACAAGTATTTATATTTTCTTCAAAAAGTTCCTTGCAATTGAAAGTGCCTCTTCCAGGGTGGAATAACTTTTTAAGACCAACATTGGATTCGGATTCCCAGAGATCATTTTGGAAACCTTTCTTTCTTCTTGAAAAATGCATAGAACCGGTTTGCCGATAATCAGGGCAAGACCGATCTCATACCCCACCCCATGTGAAGGCACACTGACTTCCGCGACCAGAATATCGCAATTTTTGATCCAATCAACGTCGCGCTCATACACATATTGGGGGGGAAGCATACGCTCGTTTTCCACCACTTCTGTTTCAGCCAGATGCGAGGTGGGAATTTCATGCCCATCCGCAGTGAGCGCGGCAACGATCTGCTGATAGACGGCTTCGAGTTCACGTCCACCGGTGATGGAACATGCAAAATAAATATTCATTTGTTTTTGTTGGGCAGGCGTGAAAGGATGGAAGAGTCGCGTTTTTTCTGTATGGTGGTTCTTGGCATCGACCCGCTCCGCATACTTTCAAGCTCCATGCTAAAGCGCATCCAGTCGTTGACGAGGATCACAAAATGCGGGGTTTTGTCCTTGAAAAAAAGCGGGGAAAGGAAAAGCCGCAGCGATGATTGCGACATTGGAAATGCGTTCAATTCAAGTACGATCACGGTCATTCTTGCGATTGGCTCGATAATTTCAGCCTGCCATTTTGAAACACTTTTCGGCGGGAAGAGCGAGCCCATATTTGCCGAGGTGGCGCGCCGCAATCTTTTGTATGAAATATTCAAGCGCAGGAACGGGGTTGCCAGCCGCACGTGGTCGCTGAATGGCTGAACATATGCGCCTTTTCGAAAGATGATCAAGAGCAGTCCCAAAAAAATATTCAGGCCGCCAAGGCTCGCGATTACCAGCCAGCGCCACTGCTCATAATTGCGGCTGTAAATTCCCCATGCCAAACCTAGCAAAGAAACGCCAAGGGCAAGCAACGCCGGATACCAGCGATTGAGCATGTGGGTGTAGATGACAAGAGGATAGCGGCGTCCGCCTTTTGCCATGGATTATGAATCCTTTTCGCTTCTTTTCTGCGTTCCGGCCTGCCCGCCGTTTAACTCGACGATCAACTTCCCGATGGCCTGTTCGAGGTGCTCGCCCCGCAGGCTGAAGGTGATGTCTCCGCGGGTCTTTTCGATGATGCCGCGTGCCAGATCGGTCTGGCGGCGCAGGCCGTTCGTGATCGCATCGGGATAATCCATGGTGACCATGATGGAGTAGATCTCATCCATGTAGCCGAGCAATCGTTCCACTTCCGGTGAATATCCGTGCCGCAGAATATCCATGACCCGCCGGCGTAATTCGCCGATCACCTCTGCCAGGCCGTTGAGATATGTTGCAGGTTCAACGACCAGCTCTTCGGGAGTCTGAAGCGGTTCGTTCCGTATCAAGGCGCAGGTGACGTTCGCTTCCACGAATTCTTTGAGCGCATCCTGGGTGTATCCAGCGTAAAAAAGGTCAGGGTAGGATGCCAGAGAATCGCGGAGCGTATCCGCAAGTTGACGGGCTTCCTGCAAATGGGTGTTCATCGTGTCCGTTTCATCGCGGTGGACGGCGCGGATGGCAAGGGAGCAGGCGCGTGTGAGTTGGCGCGCCTGGGAGAGGGCATTATCCCGCGCGGCGGTGCGAGCATCGAAATTTTTTCGAATTTGTTCGGCGATCTTCTCAAGTTTGTTCATACCATTTTACTCTTTGGGCGGTTCCGGCGGCTGTTGAAATGGACGGAAGAGATTATCCGCCAGCGTTGTGTTGCTGGGAATGTTGATCTCTCCGAATGCGGCTTCGTAGCGCGCGATATTTTCTGTGAGCGCACGCACCAAAAGTTTTGCGCTGAGCGGGGTCATCACCACACGCGAGCGGATCTTTGCGTGCGGCTCGCCCGGCAGGAGATGGGCAAAATCGATAACGATGTCGGAAGGGGAGTGGGCGATGCGCGCAAGGTTGGCATAGACGAGCTCAAGGTCGGCAGGTAGCTCAAGGATCGGGCCGGTGGGTTTGGGTGGTGTTTGGGGTGTGGTCATAAGTTTTTCCTGACTGACATAACCTGGTGCGCAAACAGGTCTAACCAGCCCGTTGCGGCAGTGTTAGACCTGTTTCATTTGGATGCTGCTAGAAAGGGATGTCGTCTTCCGGGGGAAGTTCGGCCATCTCCATGCCGCCGCCACCGGCCGCGGGGCCTGCTTCGCCTTCTCCACGCGAGGAGAGGAATCGCACGGTGGAGGCTGTGACTTCAAAGGATGACCCGGCGGTGCCATCCTGTTTTGTCCAGATCTTTGGGCCGCCGGTGGTTGGGTCGGCGCTCATGCGGCCATCCACGAGGACCTGCTGGCCTTTCTTGAGATATTGGTTGCAGATCTCGGCTTGTTTCCCCCAGGCGGTCACGCGGAACCAAATGGTTTTCTTTATTTTCTCGCCGTTTGCATTGGTGTACGATTCATTGACGGCAACAGAAAAGCTGGTGACGGCCTGGCCAGACGGGGTATAGCGCATTTCGGGATCGCGTCCCAAATTGCCAGTGATGATGATTTTTTGATAGCTCATTTTTCCTCCGGGTGTATGTGTATGGATTTAGGTTAGATATGATTGAACCCATGGAGTTTCCTCGGGGTCTATTTCCGCAATTTTATCAGCAAGTATGCCAAGCAGACCAATGGATTGTCTGGCTGTTTCGTGAAAAAACTTTGACTTGGCATCCACTTTTTTCAGGTATTGTTTTAAATCTGTGGAGGCTGTTGGTCCATCGGATGTTTTATAGTGGATAATTAAGTTTCTTGCTTTGATCAAATTTTTCAAAAGTTCAAACCATTTCTGTTGACGGGGTAAATCCCTGCCAGTGATCAGTTTTGGAATAACGATCCATTTGCTTATTGTGTCGAGTTTATCCAAATTATCTTTGACAAAGTTGTCACCAAAATGGCGGGCGGCGTAATCATATATATATGCCTCGATAGCCATGGCTGAAAATACAATGACAATCGAGGAGGATTTCGCCAGGTCATCCTGAAGTGAATTAATTTCCTGTTCAAGCAGATTTGATTCATCTTCCCCTTTTGTTCTTGTGAGTTTCTCCTTAAGTCTTTCCATCTGCAACCCAAGGCTTGCCATTTTTCCATGATTTTCTTTTACAATCCCTGAAAAGAGGTGGATTGACGATCCTCGAGCATTGGACATTTGTTTTTTCATCTTGTTCAGGCCAGTTTAGGTAAGGGTACCCGCCGAACTGCGGCGGGGAAAATAAGACAATTCGTATTGTACTCGTACTTGCAGCTTTTGTTAACGAATGGAACCTGTGCATCCAGAACATGCTCGCTCGTAAGATAGCAAGCCCCATATGCTGTCTATATTCAAAGTATTTTGTCTGACCACAAACAAGGAGAAAAGATCATGAAACTGAGTCTTAAGCACTACGGCATCATTCTGGGAGCCCTGCTGGCCGCCTATTTCCATGTTGTCCTCTTCCCCGATATTGGATTTACGTTGAACGGATTGGGGTATCTCGGCCTGTTGGGCGCATATTTTCTGCCGATTCCCTTCTTCCAGCAGCGGCATAAGATGGTCTGGTGGGGATTGGTGGGCTACACCCTGCTGACCATTGTTTTATGGGCGATCTTAGGTGAAAGGGAATTTATTATAGGCACACCCAGTGCGATTGGCTACTACGCCAAAGCCGCTGAAATCTTTCTGCTGGCCTTCCTGTGGGCAGATAAACCAAAGTAGTCTTTTTGATTTTTAAAGATATAGATAATGACCAAAAATTATTTCGGATAAAGTCTAATAATTAGACTCGCAAAGGTAAAAAAGAAGGCGTATCGCCTTCTTTTTTTACTCACTTGTGCGTGCCAATCCTCGCATCGATGCAAATTTACGAAGGTGATCCACCTCATGTGTCTATATGAACAACATCCATGTATAGTAAGTGCATTTTCCAAATGCGGAACTGATTTTGACCTTTTCAGGTACTCAATCGGAAGTCAATATCAAAATTAACTTGTGCGATTTTTCTCCATCTAGAAAGGCATGAACAATAAACGAAAGTTTATTAGGTTGAAAAGTAATAATAGGTGGTTGAAAATCGTGCTGTCAAAAAATGCAAGCTTGTTATTTAGTCTACGTTATAATAAAAGAAATTTAGAAAAAAGCATTTTAAGTCACCGACTGAAATAAGAGTGTAGATATAAGAGGATGAGCTTGTGATCGCACCAGAAAAAACAGTATTCATTAGTTACCGGCGTAGCATCAGCAAGTATGTAGCCAAAATGGTCTTTGACTTCTTGCGTTCGCGCAAATTTGATGTTTTTTATGACATTACCAGCATTGATAGCGGTGACTTTGAAAATGCAATTCTTGCCAACATCGCAGCGAGAACACATTTTGTCATACTCCTTACCCCAGAGACTCTACGCCGCTGTGTATATGAGGATGGTAAACCAAATCACAATGACTGGTTGCGCCGCGAGATTGAGTTTGCAATCGAAAAAGAGCGCAATATTGTGCCTGTAATGATGGATGATTTCAACTTTAGTGATGTCGCAGGTTATATGACTGGCACGCTGGCGAATTTATCGCGCTACAATGCGTGCCCAATCTATTATGAATATATAGATGAAGGGTTAGTGCGTTTGGCAGAGCGTTACTTAAAAATGCCCGCCTTTCCCGTGAAGAACATTCCCTTAACAACACAGCAAATTAAGACATCTAACAAGAGAATAAATCAAGCTTTGAATATTCCTGTACCTATGAAAGAGGAACTCATCGCGGAAAAGCAAATAGGTTTAGGTGTGAAGATCGAGCCAATTAGTGCTCCTCTGAAACATGTAGAGCGACCGAATTGGAGAAGAGAAGGAAGCGTATATTTACCAGAGTTGACTGGAACATACCCTAGGAATCTCAATATTAAACACTATGGGATTATTCTTTTTTGTCTGATCGCTGCTTACTTTCATATAATACTCTTCCCCGATATTGGATTCACATTAAACGGTTTTGGGTATCTTGGCCTTCTGGGGGCCTACTTCCTGCCGATCCCATTCTTCCAGCAGCGGCATAAGATGGTCTGGTGGGGACTGGTGGGGTATACCCTGTTGACCATTGTTTTGTGGGCGGTCATGGGCAACAAACAGTTTGTGGCCGGCACAACCAGCGCGATCGGGTATTACGCCAAAGCCTCCGAAGTATTTTTACTGGCCTGGCTGTGGGCCGATAAGCCGAAGTAACCCCGCAGCGCCTCTTTGTACTGAAAATAAAATGCAGCGGATGGATACCCGCTGCATTTTATTTTTCCCGAAATAGAGGGAATAAGTGTGTCGGAGGGAATCATAATAGGAAATTCATCCTATTTTTAAAACCCTAAAATCGGGAACTTTATCGAAGATGGTTTCGTTTAATACCTGCTTATAAAAAAGAGGAAAAATGAAACCAAATACCAATACAATCCTTATAATTTTTGGCATTCTGGCGCTGGGAATACTCGCATTGATTCCCATCAGCGTCCTGGCCATGCCCATCTTTCAATCCAGCCGGCCGCAGGCGGACCCGCAGGCCACGGTGCAGGCAATGGTCACGCAGACGACATTTGCATTGACTCTTAACGCGCCGACGCAGACTCCGCCTCCGCCCACGCTGACAGTTGCTCCGGCGACCAATACGCCTTTGCCTACCTCCACATCGGTTCCGGCCACCGCTGTTTCCTATTGTGACTGGGTAGCCTTCGTAAAAGATGTGACCATTCCCGACGGCGCGAACCTCGTTGCCGGCGAAACTTTCACAAAAATCTGGAGGCTGAAAAACCGCGGCACCTGCACGTGGACAACCGATTACATGCTTGTCTTTAGCAGCGGCACACAAATGGGCGGCACAACGGCAGTCCGTTTGCCCGGCGCAGTCCTGCCCGGCCAGACGGTGGATATAGCCATCACGCTCACTGCACCCGATAAGTCCGGTCATTACTTCAGCTATTGGATGCTGCGCAACCCCTCGGGTACTTTGTTCGGGACGGGAGATGCCGCCAACAAGGCTTTTTATGTGGACATCAACGTGACGAAACTCGCGGACCCGTTGCCTCATGGTACAGTGGGCGGTAATCTATGTTACCCCAGCGAGTTCAACCCGCCCATGACGCTGTACTTTGAAAACGCGGTGACAGGCGAGCGAATTCAATTCGCCATCGCGGAGAATGAAAATATTTACACTGTCCTGTTGCCGGCCGGCAGATACTACGCCTATGCCTGGGCGCCGAATTACAACCTGGAAGGCGCATACACTTACGATAGCGGCCTGATGAAGTCCTTTACTGTAGAAGGCGGGTTGACCACTCCCTTCATCAACCTCTGCAATTGGAGCCCGTATTCGCACGGCAAGGGACAATAAACACCGCAGACGATGAAGCCTCCCAAGTTGACTTATGTCAACTTGGGAGGCCTTTTTTTATGGATTACTTCAAATGCTATAATGGCTTATCTATGACCGGAAAGGATTTTAATAATGACAATCACCTATCGCGTTGGAACAGCGGAAGACTCTTTACCGGTGTTCAAGGTCTTCCTCAAATCCATCATGGATTACAGCGAGCGGATGAATGTGCAGGCGATCTCAGGCGGGAACGACCCTGAAATGCTCGCATCGATCTGGGAAAAACGCAAGCCGATGTTCGATTTTTTGGCAAAGGATGCCTCTCAATTTTGGGTGGCGGAAAATGACGGGGAGATCCTCGGTTATGCGCGGACCATCGAACACGACGGGCTTCAGGAGTTGACCGAGTTCTTCGTATCCCCGGACCAGCAGTCGGCGGGGATCGGAAGCGGATTGTTATCCCGCGCGTTTGCAGACAACGGCGCGCGCTATCGCACCATCATTGCCACGCTGGATGAACGTGCTCTTCATCGTTACATGAAGATGGGCATGCGCGGACGTTTTCTGTTCAAGTATTTTTATCGCAAGGCCGAAAAAGTGACACTGCCGACCGACCTTGGAATCGAACCGCTGGATTTGAATATCCATCTTGAATCCATCCACCGCATCGACCGCGAACTTGTTGGCCATGCGCGCGAAAGCATCCATAAATGGATTGCCAGCATGCGCGACGGATTCGTTTACAAACGTGGAAGTGAGATCGTCGGTTATGGGTACGTCGGCGCGAACCACGGGCCGTTTGCCGTGCTGGATGAAAATGATTTTCCCGCCGTGCTGGCCCACGCCGAAAGCCTGATGGCGAAGCAGGACGGAGAGTTTGGGGCTTCTGTGCCGCTTGTCAACAGGAAGGCGATCGAGTATTTCATCGAACGCAAATACCAGATCGATTCATTCTCGGCTATTTTGATGAGCAATGTTCCGTTCGGAAAATTCGAGAATTACCTGAACTTTACGCCTGAGTTTTTTTTGTAGAATGTCCAATATAATATAACGCCGTGGAATAAAAAGAAGGCGGTAATCCGCCTTCTTTTTATTCATGCTCTTGCCAGATCTATTTTCTTTGGCATTTGGTCCCAGGTTCTACCATCGAGTAACCTGCCCGCTTTCTTCTTTTGTACGCCGCCCCATTGCTTGAAGAAGAAGGGAACTTTTGCTCTGATACATTGATTCTTTATATCGACAACCCATTCTCTTTCGAGCGGACGCGCCCCAGGACCCGATTCGCCGCCGACAATAACCCAGTTGATTCCCTTCAAATTCATCCTGGGAATGGGACCCAAAAGCGGCTCGACCGATAAAAACTTTATTTTCGCGCCCGTTTTTCGCAGGTGGTCAATTCGGAACGTGTAATCAGCATTTTCGACGCTGACACCCATCCAGATATTGTCTGTCCATTCCAATTGCGGACTGAGTTCCATCAACCGCTCGGAGCGTTTGGTTAAGACCTGAAATTGATGCCAATGAGCGCGCTTCATCACATCGAACACGCTTTGGACGAATTCCAGCGGCACATCCTTGTGGAACAAGTCGCTCATGGAATTGACGAAGATAACCTGTGGGGTTTTCCATTCCAAAGGCTTTTCGAGCGCCTGCGGATGCATGGTTAATTTGAAGCCGTTAGCATAGTTCGGCTGTCCCATGGCGTGAAGACGTTTTGCCATGCGCTCTGCGTAGCAGTGTTTACAGCCAGGGCTGATCTTGTTACAGCCTGTGAGCGGATTCCATGTCGATTCGGTCCACTCGATTCGAGACTGAGCCATTTTCTCCTCCGAGAAATAGAGACAATTCGATTTTATCACTAAAATAGAACTTTTGTTTTATTTTTCATCCATATCGGGAAATTTTAGCTGAAACATATCTTGTCTTTGCCTTGTGCTAAGCTCTAATTTCGGAAAAAACTTTTGTGCGTCATCAGAATCAAGTCGCAAGAAGTCTATCTTTCTATAGTCTTTGAAAATATCTGAATTGCTCCCAAGTAAAAACGTCCATTGAAACTTATCGCCCTTGATGGGTTTCTTGATTAACCAATATTCTTTCCCGATTTCCTTCATATAATCTGAAAGATATTTCTTTGTGTATCCAAACTCGCGTTTAATGTTTGTAGCTGAAATATATAGCAACAACTCCATTTTCGGTCTTGTTTTTGCTATAAACTTGAGAGTTTCCAAGTTTGGCTTGTTTCCAGATGGGTCAATAAAAAACAACCCAAGTTCCTTATCATCGCGAGAAGTGAATAATTCAGGAATAGCTTGTTCATAATCCTTTTGATGTAAGAAGGCTTTGGTATTAATTTCTGTCCAACTGTTTAAGATAAAACGGGTTTTTACTGCATCCTTTAATTCCTGAAAATTATCATTGTTGGTTTCAATGAAATCAGCTCGGTAGGGAATTTTTACCTTTTCCGATTCTGCAACAGTAAGAAAAACTAAAGGGCTTCCCAATAATTTCCCTTCATGTATCAAGCTTTTTCCAGACCATTCTAGTGTATGAACTTTATTCACTTTTGAAACAATGTCAGAATATGGAACATGACCCTTCCCAGAGGTCATATCAACATATCGATATTTTCGCTTATACGATGGATATTTCTTTATGACCGCCTGAGTAATCATAAAATGCATATCAAAGATATTCGACAGAACCTCTATTTTTGGTACTGTTGAATCGCTATGACCAACATCATCTACTTTTGGCATATTTCCCTCCTGTTGAGGAATAGGTGTTGACGACTTTCCTCATTTTACCTCTTTGTACGAAAAAAATTTAATCTTTTACCATCATCCTCGCCGCACGTCTTCCAATTTCCACCGCGAAATTCGTGCCGCGGTCCCAGGGGTAGACCTGGCTCATTGAAGCGAAATACAACCCTTCGATGGGCGTTTGAATGGCGGGGATGTTCTTCGAATGTCCCACCAGCGGCACGGGCTGGGCGTAATTGGTTTTGTGCACCCAGATCTTCTTAATCCACTCGCGCGAAAATTCGGGATTGAACTTTTGAAAAGCGGGAATAAATCGTTCGAGCAAATGTTCATCGGTCAAAGAAAAATATTCATGACCCACTTCCAAATAATCGCCCGCGTACACGATATGGTCGCCGCCGAAATGTTCGCTCGAAACAAAATTCGTGTGCTCCACCAATGCGAGGAAGGGATAGCCTTCCTCCTTCGGCACGTTGAACCAGTAATACTTTTCCTTCGAGAGTTGATGCTTGAGCGAAAGCGTCATCACCACCGCGCCCATCGATTTCAATTCCAAAAGTCCCTTCAAATAATTTTCAGGAAGTTCGGGACATAACTTCGCCATCAGATTCGGCGATGTGGTGACTAAAACCTTGTCGAAGGATTCACCATCCACGCTCAAGCTTCGGGATGCCTGATCCTGATTAATGGATTTGATACCCGCCCCCAGCCGAATCCCGACTCCCATTTCTCGTAATTTTTCCGCAAATACATCCGCAAATTTTTGAAAGCCGCCTTCGAACGTGCCGAGACGAGTCGTCCGCGCGTGCATCCGTGCCCACAGCCACGCCATGTTGACATCTTTGTAATACGAAGCGAATTTGCCGATGAGGAGCGGCTGCCACATCTGCTCGTAGACTTGCCTGCCCGCATATTTCATCATCCACTCGTGGGCGGTGACCTTTTCCAACCCGCGCCAGTTCTTCGTCAGGCGCAGAAAGAGTCCGACAAAGCCAAAGCGGATTTTGTTCAGACCAAACCCAAGTCCGGGAAAAAGAAGCGCGTGCAGGATCGAATCGAACGGATGCCACTTCCCATTGTGCAGCATCACCGTGTAAGGGCGCGGAAAGATGACCTTGTCTTCCAATCCCAACTCGCGGATCAGCCCCAGCATTTCGCCGTCCGATTGAAACCAGTGGTGATAGAACTTCTCCACCGACCAATCCCAATGGGGTTCCTTGAAACCGCTTGCCAGCCCGCCCACATAATCTGCCGACTCAAAAATGGTTACATCGTGCCCCGCCTTTTTCAAATCCCATGCCGCGGCCATGCCGCCAAACCCTGCTCCAATGATCGCTATCTTCATAACACTCCAAATTTTCGAATGAAAACCCGCTTACTTGTTTTCGTTATTTTTCTTTTGCTCAAGCCTCACCGAGATGGACTTGAGTTTTCCCCATTCCTGCTGTACGGCATAGATCATGGCAAGTGCTTCCAGCCAGCGCGCATCGCATTGCGGGTTTTCCGCAAGCTGCTCAAAGATTAGGGTGGCCTGCTCGTCCGTGCGGCCTTCCTTCAAATATTCATTGGCTGTCTGTTCGAGCGAAACCGAAATGGATCTATTCCCTTGATACGACTGTGCCATTTCCCTGCGGGTTTCACCCAAGCTTTCACTGACATGCCGGATCGCCTCTTCCAGTTCTTCAATGATAAAGGGCTTGACCAGATATTCATGAATGCCGATGGCATTGGCTTCACTCTCTGTTACCGGGCTTTTTTCTCCGGAGATGAGAATACATCCTGTGCCGGGATACGCCTGGACAATGTGTTTGAACGCGGTCAGCCCATCCATCTCCGGCATGTTGATATCCAGGATGACGATATCCGGGCGTTGTTCCTTCGTCATCTCCACCGCCTGCTTCCCGTTCGATGCTATCGCCACGACTTCCACATTCTCGATTTCGGCGATCATCAGGCGGGTATTGCGCCTCGTTTCCTGAACATCGTCCGCAATGAGGATTCGCAGCTTTTCTTTTTTGGGGTTGCTGGTTGGGTTCATGATAAAACGCCTCGTTCACGATGTCTTACCGCTTGCCGCATTGACAAGTAAATTTCTTAAATTGTTTTGTCAGCTGCAATCAAAATTCAAGGTTGCATACTTGTGCGGCATTTTGTAAGTATAACTCCAAGCGGGTGAGGAGAGATGGGTCTATTCTGCGGTTTCTTCCCTTAATGAATCGCTCCACTTGATGCCCTCGCGCGTCAGAAAATACGCACCGAGCAATGTGATCGGAAGCCAGAGCGCCACATGCAGCGTGATTGTATATCCTGCCGCCGTGGCCTGGTCCACGCCGTAGGCTGTGAGCACGGCGATGCCCGGGGCGTCGAAGGTGCCGATATAGCCCGGCGCGGATGGGATGGTGGTGGCGAGGTTGACAATGCCGTTCATCAGCATCAATGCAAAGAATGAGACGTTGAAATCGAAGGCGTGCATCACGAACCAGTATTTGCCTGTCTCCAACAGCCAGATGATGACCGAAGTAAAGAAGACCATCAACACGTTAAAGGGGGAGCGCAGCGAAGCGAGTCCATCCAGAAATTTGTTCATGATGGTGACGATCTTCGTGTGCAGGCGTTTGGGAGTCATGCGTTCGACCAGCCACAGCCCGGTCTTCGCCGTGACTTGCGGGAACATGGCCGCCAGCAAAAAAATGACCAGCGCGCCGAGAAAGACGCCTGTGCCAATGATCGCTGCTTGTTGAATGTTGCCGACGAACCCCGACGCGCCTGTGAGTTTTGCCAACTCGGGTAAATTTACGAAAACAAAAGAAAGCATCACCACACCGTCGAAAATCCGCTCCACGATGATGGTGGCCAGTGAAGCGGAGACGGACACGCCTTCCTTCCTTTTCAAGATCACGGCGCGCAGCACCTCGCCCGCGCGGGCGGGATAGATATTGTTACCCATGTATCCGATGGCGGTGACGGGGAACATGGTTTTGGTGGGAATCTTCTTGATGGGACCCAGCAGGTAATGCCAGCGCCAGGCGCGAATCCACACGGCGATGAAGTAGACGCCGATGCCGGGCACGAGCCAGATGTAATCCGCTTTTTGTACCGCGTTCCAGAAATCTTCCAAATGAAGGCCGCGCAGGGCCAGCCAGATAAAAAAGACGCTGATCAGCACCCCAAGCCAAACTTGCCAGTTTTTCATTTTCATAGGGCGTGATTGTACCAAAGGAAGGGGGGGATGGAAAATGAGGGACGAATCGTGAAAAGGAGGAGAAAGGAGAAAGAGGCTTCGGCTATAATGAATCGAATTTTACAAAAGGAAAACGAATGAAAAAATACTGGCCAACGATTCGAGATTATTTATTGATCATCCTCTCCAGCCTGATTCAGGCGGTGAGTTTGCGCTTGTTCTTCATCCCTGCGAACCTGGCTTCGGGGGGGGTAAGCGGCATCTCCCAGTTGATCAATCATTTCACCGGCTGGCCGATTGGTTTGATGGTGTTGATCGGCAACATCCCACTCTTCCTGCTGGGATGGCGTTTCCTCGGCGGATCCAAATTTGCAATGCGTACGGCAGTTGCCATCATTACCTACTCCCTGCTCACTGACCTGCTTTTGAAGATTCCCGCCTTCGTTTCCTATTCCCAAATTCTGATCAACGATCTGCAGGGCGATATTTTTCTCAGCGCATTGTACGGCGCGATCATCAGCGGCATTGGTTATGGATTGGTCTATCGCGCGCGCGGCACAAGCGGCGGCTCGGATATCCTTGCGCGCATCCTCAACCGCTGGCGCGGTGTTCCGATGACTCAAAGTTACCTCATTGTGGATACGGCTGTCATTCTTTCGGCTGGGTTTGTATTCGGGTGGAAGCTGGCTCTGTATGCGATGATCACGTTATATGTCAGCGGCCTTGTTTCCGAGACGGTGCTGGAAGGCGGCGGCACCGTCCGCACGGCGATGATCATGACGGCACGCGCGGATGATGTCTCCAACCGGGTCATCGAAGAACTGGCGCGCGGTGTCACCTATCTTGAGGGCAGGGGCGCATACACCGGTAATTCCCGCCCCGTTTTGTATTGTGTGGTCTCCCGCGCTGAAGTGGCTTCGCTGAAAGCCATCGTGCATGAAAGCGACCCTGAAGCCTTTATGGTTATTGGAACCGCGCACGAGGCGTTTGGGGAAGGGTTCAAGCCCTGGAAGGGTCGGTAAATTTTCTTTCCTCTTTCCTCTTTCATTCACGATGAAAGAGGAAAGAGGAAAGATGGTGGCTACTTCTTCTTCACATACCCCAGTTGTTTCAATGCATTCGGGTCGTCGCGCCAATCCTTGTGCACTTTGACTCGCAATTCCAAAAACGCTTTTCTTCCGCCCATCTCTTCGATCTGTTTGCGCGCGGCGCTGCCGATGGATTTCATCATCCTGCCGCCCTCGCCGATGACGATTCCCTTTTGCGATTCGCGTTCCACAAAGATCGTCGCGGCGATATACACCATGCCGTTCTCACGTTCCTTGAATTCATCGATGCGCACGGCCAGGCTGTGAGGCACCTCGTCGCGCAATTGCATGAGGCAGGCTTCGCGGATCAAGTCGCCCGCAATTTCGCGCTCGTATATATCGGTGATCTGTTCTTCGGGATATTCAGACGGTCTCTCCGGAAGAAGTTGAATCAGAGTCTCGAGCATTTCTCCCAGCCCAATCCGCTTCACTGCGGATACTTTTTTAACCGGTGCCTGATTCAGCAATTGGGCATATTCCTCGCTGCGAGCTGATTCGCCTTCTGCGTCAGTGTGGAGCATGTCCATTTTGTTCAGGACCAGCAGTCGGGGAGTCCGACGCGCGACTTTGTTGAGCATGCCAGATATCTGGATGTCCTCATCTGTTGGCGGGGAGGAGACATCCACCAGCCAGAGAATCAAATCCACACCATCGAGGGCTTCCTGCGCTTCCTGGTTTAAGAATTCGCCCAGTTTATGACGCGGGTTGTGCAGGCCGGGCGTATCTACAAAAATAACCTGGGCTTGTTCGGTGGTGAGGATGCCAAGCTGACGCTTGCGCGTGGTTTGCGGGCGCGGTGAAACAGCGGCGACCTTTTGCCCAAGCAGCGCATTGAGCAAGGTGGACTTGCCCACATTGGGGCGTCCGATGATGGCGACAAAACCGGAGCGATGGGTCATGCAGGTTTCTTTGTGTAATTGACCACGAAGAGGCTGGCGATGATCAAGAGGGTGCCGGCTATCAACTGCCAGGAAAGATGTTCTTTGAGGAAGAGCACGCCAAGAATCACACCGCCGACAGGGAACAAATATGTGACCAGGGTTGCGCGCGTGGGGCCGATCTCATGAATCAGATAATACAGCATGATCATGGCAAACCCCGAACCGAGCACGCCCAGCCAAAGCGCAGCCACCCAGGTGATGGGCAGAGTGGGAAACTCAAAGGGTCTTTCCGCCAGCGGGCCAATCAGCCACATTAGAACGGTGGATGTGACGAGAAAACCCACGCCGCGCATGGTGTTATTGATGTGCTGGGAATATTTCCGGATGCCGACCGCGCTCCCCGCATAGAAAAGCGCGGCGAGGATCACTGCGAATTGCCCAATCACAGAGCCGTGCTCGCTGGCGAGCAGGTCTTTGCTCATCAGCACCAGCACACCGGCAAAGCCGACCAGTAATCCGAGCGTTTTTTGAAAGGTGATTTTATCGTCGTGGAGCCAGAAGTGCGCAATAATGAGCGTGAATAAAGGAACTGTTGCATTGAGAATGGAGGCGACGGCAGAGTCAATCGTCTGTTCGCCCCATGAAATGAGAAAAATGGGGATGGCGAGGCTGGCGGGGCCAAAGATGGCGAAGATTCCCCAGTCTTTCCAGTCGCGGGTGAATGGGACACCTTGATAATATGCAATTGCAATTGCCGTCAATGCGCCGAACAACATGCGGAAGGCGACGAGTGCCATCGGTCCGATATCCTGCACGCCGATCTTGATCCAGAGGAAGGATGAGCTCCAGATCAGGCCGAGGGTGATAAATACGATCCAGTGTTTTGTTTTCAATTATGCTCCTATAAAGTTTTTACACCCGCAGTGCTTTTCGGGTTCATGCTTAAATCGCTTTCACCAGATAATATTCTCCGCGTTCAAAACCGCGGTCGAGATAATATCCGCGAGTGCCAACGGCTGCAATGACGGCAATTTTTTTATGGCCGTTTTCTTTTGCAATTTTATCCGCTTCCTCAAGCAGACGCGTGCCAAGCCCGGCATGTTGGGCGGCGCCTGTTTTTTCTGCACCGACTTCGAGCGATTGCCCATACACATGCACTTCGCGGATGAGCGCAGCGCCATCCAGCTCGGGGATGCCGGTTGCTGGCGAGCCTGCCTTCGGGAGAGAGAGGCGGATGAATCCCGCCAGGCCATCCTCTTCAGTGATGAAGGAGATGAAATGCTCTTCGGCCAACCCCGCCTGATAGACATGATCGTCGAGACGCAGAGTTGTCGAGTCCACACTTTTGCCGCGCACCTCGCGGCAGCGGATACATTGACAACGCGTGCCGCGCTTTTTCATTTCATCTTGAATGTCCTGCCGCAAACTGGTGCGTGTGTTGCCTTCGACGACGTTGTTGCCCGGAATATCGCGAATGACGCGATTGACACGGCAATAGCGCGGAATGGTGGGTTTAATGTCCGCAATGAGTTCCACAAGTTCTTCGGTGGTGTAGGGGTGGAATTCGCCGCGCTGCCAGTATTCGTATAACTCGGCATTTGCCAGCAATTGATTGGGGTAAATTTTTATTTCGTCGGGACAGAAATCATTCCACATCAGCGCGAAATCTTCACGGTCACTTTGCGGAGTTGCGCCTAAAAGATTCGGCATCCAATGGAGGACGATCTTGAAGCCAGCGGCGCGGAGCAAGGCTGTGGCTTTGCGCGTGGATTCAACATCGTGTCCGCGTTTGTTGATATCCAGAATGTGGTCGTTAAAACTTTGTGCGCCCATCTGCACTTTGGTCACACCGAGATGACGCAACCATTGGATCTCGTCAGGGTTGATCTCGTCGGGGCGGGTTTCGATCACCAGTCCCACGTTGCGATGGGGGGCGGTTTCGTTGAGCGAGTGTGATTCCGCCAATTTTCCCTCACCCACTTCCCCCTCTCCCACTGGGAGAGGGGTAGGGGTGAGGGCATTCATCGCATCGAAACAGCGTTTGACGAACCATTCCTGATAATCGCGGCGGTAGGATGACCACGTTCCTCCGAGGATGAGCAATTCGATCTTGTCGGTGGGATGTCCGAGATTTTTCAATGCCCGGATGCGGGCATGCACCTGCTCGAATGGATCGAATTGATGTTCGAGCGCGCGCATCGCGCCGGGCTCATCGGGAAGGTAACTTTTCGGCATGCGCACATCGGTGGGGCAAAAGATGCACTTGCCTGGGCAGGGATACGGCTTGGTCAATACGGTCACGGTGGTAACGCCGGAAAGAGTCCGCATGGGTTTCATGCGGATGCGTTCGAGCAAGACCCGGTCTGGTTCGATGGTACCGGCCTCCACCATTTGATTGTAAGCAGCGACAAGCGCCGCCTTGGTGAGATACCCGCCTTCATCCAGCGGATGACTGCGCAATGCGCGCATCACGTCGCTTCCTTCGCGGATCTCATCCAACACGTGATGAGCCAGCGCCAGTTTTTGCGGCGTGAGGGCGTTTATTTTTTTCCAGAGTTTTCGTCGTTCGGTAAATTCCATAATTATTTTCAATGCTCAAGATGCCGCCAGGCGCAGCGGAACTATTTTATATCCATCCGAAATTCCTGCTTTAGGTCCGCAATTTCCTTTTTACGGAACATCTCCGTGTGCAGGCCGCATTCCACTTTTCCTCGCCCGGCCCAGCGGCCCGCGCGTTCATCGTCATTCACGCCGATGGCAATGGTGCAGGGGGCGCAGCCCACACTTTTATATCCTTTTTCATAAAGCGGATGCGACGGCAGGCTGTTTTCTTCCGCATACTTCTTGATGTCCCCTTTTGTCCAATTTAATAACGGGTTTATCTTCAGCAGCCCGTTCTCCTGCAATTCCAGGATGCGGGCCTGTGCGCGGACGGTAGTCTGGTCGCGGCGGATACCGCTGATCCATGCCTTTATATCCTTCAGTGCCTTTTGCATCGGCTGGACTTTGTGCAAATAGCAGCACAGGTTTGGATCTTCGAGCGGCAGGCTGCGGACGTTCTGCTTTGCAAACACATCCCAGCGCGAATCGCGGTACAAGTCAATTACATTGAATTTCCACTCAGATGCAATCTTTTCGCGGAACATCAAGGTTTCCCAAAAATGATACCCTGTATCGAGAAAGAAAACGGGAATGCCGCGTTTGATGCGCATGACCATATTCATGAGCGGCATGGATTGGGTTTGAAAGGACGAACTCATGGCGATCTCGGGCCAGAACGTATCCACCGCCCATTGGATGATCTCTTGCGGGGTCTTCGCCTCAAACTCTTCTGAAAGTCTCTCGATCTCTTGCACCGATAACATGCCGAGATTATACCGTTACGCAGTGCCCGAAGGGTAAAGTGCCTGAAGGGTATAATGCCGTTATGAATTCCATCACAGCCGAACGCCTGCTTGAAATCAACCGCGAATTTTACAACCGATTTGGGGATTCGTTTTCAGCCACGCGCCAGCGCTTGCAGCCCGGCGTAAAAAGAATTCTCGAAACGATTCGGGAGGATGATTCGGTCCTGGATTTGGGATGCGGCAACGGGCATTTCCTGCGCGCGTTGGTTCGGCGCGGCCACAAGGCTCCGCTTCTCGGCGCGGACTTTAGCCTGCCCCTGCTTCGAGACGCAGAATCCACACCGGAGGTGAGGTTTTGGGAGATGGATTTAACGAAGTTATCAGCGAAAAGTGAACAGTTATTATCGATCCATGGACCGTGGTCCATCGTCACCATGTTTGCAACTTTACATCACATTCCATCCAAAGATGTTCGCCTGGATATTTTTCAGACCGTGAAAAAAATATTGAAGGCGGACGGAAAATTTATTGTATCCAACTGGCAGTTTTTGAACAGCGAAAAATTGAAAGCCAGAATCCAGCCGTGGAGCCGGGTTGGGCTTTCGGATGGCGATGTGGACAAAGGCGATAATTTACTGGATTGGCGCAGCGGAGGCGCGGGGTTGCGGTACGCGCATCATTTTTCAGCGGAGGAATTGCTTGAGCTGGCCAGGCAGGCCGGAATGAGTCTGAGCGAAAGCTTTTTGTCCGATGGGGAAAACGGCAGGCTGGGTTTGTATCAAGTTTGGAATTCAAATCTCGAGTAGGTCAGGGGCTGGCAACTACGCGGTTGCGGCCCTTGCGTTTTGCCGCATACATGGCCTGGTCGGCATGCGAGATCAGCATTTCAAGGCTGGTTGTGTTTTCATCCTTGCCCGCCACCCCGAGGCTGGCGGTTATATTTATCTTTGTTTCTTCATTAATTTTAACTGGTGTGTTTGCGATCGCCATTCGCAGGCGTTCCGCCACCATCATGCTTGCGCTCAAGGTTGTGTCGGGCAGAAGGATGACGAGCTCCTCTCCCCCATAACGGCCGAGATAATCGATTTCACGAATACAATTTTTACTGCGGTTTGCAGTCTCACAGAGGACCAGGTCGCCAATGGCATGGCCGTATGCATCGTTGATTTTTTTGAAATGATCGAGGTCGACCATGATTGCGGAAAATGGCTGGTTCGAACGCACCGACCTTGCAAACTCAACCTTGCCCAGCCCGAACAACCCGCGCCGGTTATACACTCCAGTCAAAGGGTCGGTGATGGCTTGCGCCTGGGTTTCCTCGAATAGGCGCGCGTTCTCCAGCGCGACTGCCACCTGGTTTGCAAATTTGGAGGCGATGTTGATATCCTCCTCTGTAAAATGGTTGGATTCGGTGCTGTCGATGGCGAGCAGGCCGATTAGTATTCCCTGGGCTTTGAGGGGTACGCCCAACCACGAACGGATGTGAATGCTGGTAATGTCGTTGAACATGAAATATTTTTCGTCTATTTCAGGGATGGAATAGGGTTCTCCGCTTTCCATTACAACCGTGTTGGGGTTATCTCCGGGTATGGAGAATCGTATTCCAAGGATGGATTTTGGATCCGCGAAACCTCTGCCGCCAATGATTTCCAGTTCATTATCGATCAGTAATTGGACGGAGGCGCTGTCATAGGGGACGACTTTATTTAGTTGATCCAGAATATGGGTAACGGTTTGATCCATTTCAAGTTTTTCGGCCACGGCTGCCCCTGCTTTTCGCAGCGTTTCGGAGGTGACCGCCCTTTTTTGCGCCTCTTCCACCGCCTGGAATTTTTCGAGAGCAAGCGCAATCAGGGCAGAGGCTTGTTCACTGATCGATACCTCTTCCGGCGGGAAGCGGTGAGGACTATCAAAGGAGAGAAGGACGCTTCCTAAATTCTTGTCCATCACTTTCAGGGGAAGCACAAGTAAGGAAATGGATGTAAATCTCTGGATGATTCGCGGGTCGGCGTAGGGCGTTGTTCTTGAATCTTCAATGATCAGGGTGCGCCCAAGCGCCAGCGCGGATTCGGTAAATGTGCGTTCACCGGGCTGCGGCTCCAGCGAGGTGTAGGCATCCCTGTAGGGACCGTACGCGGCGAGGGGAATGGCCCGTTTGGCGGCTTCATCCCACAGGGTCAGGAAACATCCATCCGCATTGATCAACTCGCCCAGCCGGTTGACGACGGTCTGCGCCATGTCATTGATATTGTCGGCCTGCAGGGAGATGGTAACGATCTCGTGCAGCAGATTCAAGGTGTTCTGGCGCTGGATCAATTTTTGTTCCGAACGCCCGCGCGCTTCTGCAGAACCGAATATATTTGCTGCAATATGAAAAGCCTCCAGCTCGATGCTGGTCCAATCGCGTTCTCTCGAGCACTCGTCGAACATGATGAATCCCCACCACTGCGAATCAACGAAGATGGGCATCACAGCGACGGAACTGCTTCCCAACGATTGAAGAAAAAGCTGTTCCTCCTTCGGAAAATCGACCACATTTCCGAAGACCGGCAAACCCCGCGAAAGAAGCTCCTCCCATCTTTCAAACCCGGATCTTTGAAGCGGCATGTGTTGAAGCGCGGGGTTCGAAATTTGGGGCGGAATTCCAGCCTCGGCCCATTCGTAGGATAAACTTGAAAAAACAACATCTTCTTCATCCAGGGAATTTGTCACGACAAAAATACGGCTGACATTCGCTGCCCGTCCGATCTTTTCCAACACACCTGAAACGTTGTGTTCCCAGTCGGATTCTTTCAGGAATTGATCTGCCGCAAGGCTGATGGCCGACATGATCGACTGACGGCGGGCCAGGGCAAGTTCCATTCTCTTGCGTTCTGTAATTTCGTGCAGGATGACGATGCTGTCGAAACTGGTTTGGGATTGGGCACGATTCAAGATGGAGACCGGGGAGATGGTCAATTCATAAACTTTCACCTGCCCGCCCTGCCCAACCTTGATCTCGGCCCGCTCCTCTCCACCCGACAGATGAGGCGAGATCCTTTCGGCATATTGCTCCGAGACCTGTGAAAGTGTATGACCGAGGGCATCGTTCTCCGCGCAATTGAATAGGGTTTCTGCAATGGGGTTCAAATATACTATTTTCTGTTGGGGATTGAGAACCACCACTCCATCCTTCATACTTTCCAATACGCTCAGGTGCTCGGGCGGCAATACTTCGAACAGCCGATATTTGACGATGCCCCAGGAAAGAATAAGTGCTGTCGGCAGAAAGAATAACGGAGTGATATCAAGGTTCTTGATGGGATTGGTTCCGATCAGGAAGATCGCGTTTCCGACCAACGGGATGAGGATGCCCAAGGCTACCAGACTGATCTGCAAGCGATAGATTCGCGGCCTTTGCAGCAGTTCGATGACCAGCAGGCCAATTGTGAATGCCATAATGACATATGAAAAGATGCTGTGGATCCAGAAGAAGACGCCATAGCGCAAACCAAGCAGCCGCAGCCCGCGCGTTTCGATAATGGTTTCCATATCCCACATTAAATGATGGAATTCGTTTGTCCAGACGAGGATCAGCGCGAGGATGGGAATCCCCCAAAGCAAGAGCTTCATTCGCGGTGTGAGCAGCTGGCTTTTACCGGTTAATTCAAGCGCGAACAGCATCAAGTAGATGGGAATGGAAACGATGCCGAGATACTCGAGCTTTACAAAAAAAAGTTTTATGGGAACAGTGGGGAAGAATAATTCAAGACTGTAGGAGAACGTCCAAACGGATACAGCAAGCATGGACCATGCGAAAGGGGTCACAGCCACGGCAGGCCTCTTGCGCCAGGCATATAACCCCAGCCAGGAATATGGGATTGCTGCAATCAGATAAATTAGAGAAACGTACAAATTAAGCATGATATTTCTAAAAGTATTTTATGCTTTGTTTGGTTCGTTTTTCGTTGCAACTGGGTCATAATTGACCCATATTTTCATTTTTGTTATTTTGGAGTTCTACTGCATATTTGTTCTTCGATTGGCAGGGCGCGCTTTCTTCCCAATCGTGCCGTCCAGCAATTTGATGCCTGGGCGGTCTGGCACGTGTTAAAAATTGCGCCAGATGTCTGGCGCAATTACATATAACCGGTTAAACGATCACATTTTGCGGATTGGCCACATACTGCCACCAGTTGTTGTGGATTCCGTTCCTGCGCCCGGCCACGCGGGGGAAATGGCTGAACCACCACTTGTGGTGTGCGCGGATCTCACCCTTACCCCATTCGTCCGCGGTGACGATCCTTACATCCCCCTTAAAATTTGGGAAATTCAGCAGCCAGTCATAACATTCGCTTTTTACCGGGGTTGCATTATTCCAATCGTAATCCTGCCGGCTGTTGGGCGCAAAATGGATATTACCGCAGGCTGCCTTGCCCGGCGCGACTTTATCGTATTGGATGAATCGTTTCCACAAATTTGAGTCGCCGGATAATTTGCTGAATGCCTTTTCCATGATCGATTCGGCGCGATGACCGTACGACTCTTCCATTTCACCGATGTATCTTTCGTAGGAAAACCCCATCACCACAAAACGGCGTTTGCTGGCGGATGTGTTCTTCAAGGGCGGCGCATTGCACCAGAACGCGCCCGGGCCGCCCATCGTGGATTCGTAAAAGCCGGCATGGGGGAATCCAAATATCCATACCTCATCGATTTCGTTCCTGGCCACACGCTGAAGAATGTTGTATTTGGTGAGGATGGCGTTGTAATCCACCTCCTGCGGCATATGCGGCGAAGACCTGCCTTGCAGGACATCCATGTAGGTTTGCGGGGTGTAACGAAAGCCGTCCGTCTTGGCTGGGAATTCGTCTGCATCCACCCGCTCCACGATCTGGTAGCGGGCCAGGCCTTTGCTGACCTCGATCAAATCTGCCATGAACCCTGTGATCAGATCGGAGACGCGGAACCATTTTTGCTGCTGCGAAAGGGTAACTCCGTTGGATTTATCCATCACCGGATCGTATACGATTAAAAGCACCTTGCTTTGTGTGATTTGGGCGGGTTCGGTTGGGCTGTCCGCTGGGAATTTCGGTTTGGCCGATGGCGACTTGAAAAGATCGAAAAAGGAATTCAGGAACCTGGACATAACTCCTCCTTGGCGGGTTACGGCATGTTTGCGGCGAAATAGACCTGTTTGTCCACTACCAGATATAACACATGATTGGGACTGACCGTTACCGCGCTCGCAGGCCCGGAGGGCATCGGGTTGGCGGTTCCCGTCGTTGGGCGGAACTGGCCTTTTAGTTCAAGCGAACGCGGCGAAAAACTCATCACACCCTGAGTGTCGGCATCCAGCAGCAGGATGGCTTGATCTGGGGGAGCGGCAAAAAGCAGCTGGGTGAAATGTGCCGTACCAAACAGATCGATATCCTGATACGCCCCGAATGGATTCACCAGCGGCAGCGGGTCCTGGCATTGCGACGTGCTTGACTCGACCGTGCTGTACGAACAAATGGACAGGCGTCCGTCTCCGTGCAGCATATATAGATCGTCGCCGGTGATGATGAAGTCGATCACATCCTGGGTTGGGGTTTGCTTGCCGAAGAAGAAGTACGGCCGGTCCACGAAGGTGCCGTCCTTTCCGTTATAAACCCACACGGCACGCGCCGGCGCATCCAACACATACAGGTTTCCATTTTCCAAAGTAATGGCCGTTACGCGTCCCCAGTTCGTATCCGGCGTGGGCAGGGGAATGGCCTGCGCCACCATGCCCGGCGCGCAATAAAGGAGATTGCCGCTTGCATCGATCCCAAGCATGGTTGCGTTGATGGCGTTCACACCCGGCATTGCCAGAATATCCACTAAAGGACCGACCGTATAATTTCCATAAACGCCGGGGCGGCAGTTGAAAGTCGTATCCAATTGCAGGCCGCGTCCGCCCGCGGCGGAGAAGGCACGGAGCGCTTCTCCATTAGCCGCATTGAGCAGGAAGAGCTCCGTTTCATTTGCCGCCATGCGGCTGATATCGATATTTGGTTTGCTGCTGAATGCTGCATTGAATTGCAGGCGCGTAATGCCCAGCAGTTTATCGAGGTTTTCCTCCGCTTCCTTGCGGAGAGTGACCGTCTCCGAAGTCTCGCGGTGCGACTCGGCAATATCCACGTTGAACAAAACATTTTCCCATGCAATGCGCTGTTCCACGGGATTGGTAAGCGCCACCGCCTGTGCGCGGTTTTCCTGCGCCTGCCGCAGATAGGCATCGTATTGCTCACTGCGTCCGTACCGCCAATACACAACGAACATCACCACGACCACGATCAGCGGAATGAGCACCGCCAAAAAACCCATTAGGGTGGTGGAGGGCATGGATGTTTCCGCCGCCTCGGGATTTGGCAGAAGACGTGGAAGAAAATTGCGGAATTTTTCGCCAAGACTTCCGCTCATTCTTCGGGCGGCCTGAATACTGTTTGCAAGCATTTTTGCCGTCTGACGGGTTCTTGCAGAAGGTTCGCGCGAAGATTCAGGTTCATTCTGTTTTTGGGAAGGAACGTCCTGCTCATCCTGCTGTTCCACCTCTTCCTCCATTTTCATTTCAATGGCATCATCGGCCGCGATAGAAGTCTGCGGCCTGGATTGTGCCCTTGGAATGGAAGATGGAAAATCGCGCGGCATGGTATTGCGCGGCAGGCTGGCTAATGGATTGGTTTGCGATTGTTCCTGCGGAAAGGATTCTTCGTGTTGTGGGGGAATCGCGTAGGCAGAGGGTTGAACATAATGAGCGGCCATTTCCGGGGCAGATGCAGATTCTTCCACCACAGAGCCAACCGGCTCGGGTGTGGATTCTGCCTCTCGTCGGTGTGGCAACTTCGAGATTATGGAAGGAGGCGCAGGTGTTTCCTCCAGGCTTTCCTCTTTAATTTCTGTAGTCCCTTTTAATAGATTCAATGCGCCGGTTCCGTCAGTGGCTTGAATCAAAACCGAATTTAGATCGTCTCGTGTGAGCGTGGAAAGACGGCGGCGCATCGCATCCAGTGATGAGGGGCGCGGATCGTTGAGGGTGCTTTCCCAGGCGGCGGGCGCTCTGCCGATCAGAAGCATCCGATCTCCCGCATTCAACGCGGTTTGGGCGTAATAAATATTTGTATTCTGACCGATCCCCAGCCCCTTGCCCGATGTGCCCGGCTCATGGATGTGACGGGACTCATTCTGCCCGAACCAATAAATGTGCATTGGCCCGCTGATCGAAACCGTGCATTGCGAATCGCGCAGGACGGCAAGCGTGAGCCAGCCGTTCGTATATTGGCCGCGCCCGCTGGTGGACATGTTGCGGTCGAGCAGGTTTTTATTGACCGCTTCGGTTGCCGCGCGCAATGCGCTGGTGGTGGAACCGGAGGCCTGGTAAAAAATATTCACTGCATGCTGCGCCTCCTGCATATATTCAGACGATGAAAAAACGGCATTGCCGGTCAGCAGCAGGTACACGATCAATCGGTCGTTTGTGCGGATGCGCGCCGCATTGGACGGCGGGGTTAAAGCAAGCAAGCCGGGCAGGCTGGCAATTTCCTGTCCATTGATCCGGTAGAGCGGGGCGAGGGTGAGATCGAGTGCCATGTAAGAATACGCCTTGAGTGCCTGTCAAAGAATGCGTTTGATATTGATTATAACTGGTAAAATTTGGCGGCCATGGAATATAAACTTCACAAGGATTTTTCGGAAATAAACACACAGGAGTGGAACGGCCTTTTGAAAGACTCGGTCAGTGACACTCCCTTTTTACGCCATGAATATCAACACGGCTGGTGGGAGCAACACGGTGGCAGCGAATGGCAGGATGCCCAGCTTGTTCTTGTCTCCGCCCGCGAAGGTGACAAACTCATCGGCATTGCCCCGCTTTTCATCGCAGAATACGAAGGCAAGCCCGCGCTTCTTTTAATCGGAAGTATCGAAATCTCTGATTACCTGGATTTGATCGTGCGGCTGGATGACCATGCGCGATTCATCGCTGGATTATTAGACTTCCTCGCTTCTTCTTTCGCGGATAATTGGTCCAGTCTCGATTGGTATAACCTCCCCGATTCATCCCCCACCCTGGCCGCCCTCAAAATGGAAGCTGAATCCCGCGGGTGGACTCATCACGAAGAGATCTATCGTCCCACCCCGCGCATCGCTTTGAACGGTGATTTCGAGGAATATCTCTCGCGGGTGGAAAAGAAGCAGCGTCACGAGATTCGCCGCAAATTGCGCCGCGCTGAAGAAAGCGGACGAGGTGTGCGCTGGTTCATCTCCGACATGGCCGACCCCGAAGCGGAAATAGACTCGTTCCTTGGTCTCATGGAGCACGACCAGGGGAAAGCCGGTTTTCTTCATGAACCAATGCGGGCTCAAATGCGCGCAGTTATCCGTGCGGCGCACGAGAACGGCTGGTTGTGGCTGGCCTTTCTCGAGGCGGATGGTCAACGCATTGCGGCAAGTTTGAATTTCGATTATGGCAATAAACTTTGGGGGTATAACGCCGGGGTCAACCGCGCTTTCATGGACCTTTCCCCCGGTTGGGTCCTGCTGACCTTCATCCTGCAATGGTGCTGCGAAAATGGCCGCATCGAATTTGATTTCATGCGCGGCGACGAGGAATATAAATATCGCTTTGGCGCCGTGAATAAATATGTGATGCGGGCCAGGTTGATAAGAAAATAAAGCAGGGACACAGCGCCGCTGTGTCCCTGCTGCTTTTAAGTTTAGCTTGATTACCCGCCGCCGCTTACGCCGCCCACAATCCCGCCTTCGGTCAGCTTGTATAAATCACCTAAAGCAGATTCAATCTCCTCAGGTGTTACCGGCCGGTCTTCGTCGCGGTGCTTTAGCGCGCCAGACTTCGCTCTTTCCATCGCCAATTCTTTAATCGATGCGTTATTCGCCACCGCTTCCTTTACCAGCGCGGCTCCCTGTGCATACCCAATCACGGGGTTGAGGGCGGTCACAATGATGGCATTCTTTGCCAGCCAGCCCTCCGCTTTTTCACGGTTGGCGGTCAGGCCTTTTACGGCTCGTTCGGTAAATGCATTCACCGAGCCAATGATTACCTGCATCATCTCGAAGAGATTGTGCGCGAGGATGGGCATCATCACATTCAATTGCAACTGTCCCGCCTGCGCCGCAAGCGCCACGGTCGTGTCACAGCCGATCACATGGAACATGGCCTGGTCCAGCATCTCGGCCATGACGGGGTTCACCTTGCCAGGCATGATGGAAGAACCAGGCTGAACGGCGGGCAATCTGATTTCGTCGAACCCGGTTGAAGGTCCAGATGAAAGGAGGCGAAAATCGTTCGCTATGCGGATCAAGGTCAACGCCAATGTCCGCAGCGAAGCGGAAAAATCCGCAGCATCCGCCATCGAATTCATCGATTCAAATAGATTGTCCGATGTTGTCAATTGCAGGCCGGTCAATTCGGATAATTTCTTTACCATGCGCGCATGATAGTCGGGATGCGCGTTCAACCCCGACCCGACCGCTGTTCCGCCGATCCCAAGCCTGCGCAGTCCCTCAGCTGCCCTGCGGATTCGCTCCACATCCCGCTCGACGGCTTTTGCGTATGCTCCGAACTCCTGGCCCAAGCGCACTGGCACGGCATCCTGCAAATGCGTGCGCCCTGATTTGACGATCTTATCGAATTCCTTTGCTTTGACCTCCAGCGCGGTTTGTAATCCTTTGAGCGCGGCGAGCAATTCATCCAGCCGCCACAACGCGCCGAGGCGCAGGGAAGTGGGGATCACATCGTTCGTGGATTGCGCCATGTTGACATGGTCATTGGGATGGGCGTAATATTTGCCAGGCTCTCCGCCGAGAATTTGTGTGGCGCGGTTGGCGATCACCTCGTTGGCATTCATATTGTGACTCGTCCCCGCCCCCGCCTGAAAAGGCTCCACCACGAATTCATTGTCCCATGTTCCATTCATTACTTCTTCTGCCGCCTGCGCAATGGCCTGCGAAAGTTGTTTGGCGGTGAAGTGTTTGCCCCGCTCGTTTCCTTGAATTTCTCCAATGTTACGAGCGGGGTTGCTATCCACTTCGCGGTCATTGAACAGGCCCAACTCAAAATTGACAAGCGCCGCCGCGCGCTTCACCGCTGCAATCGACCAGATGAAGGCGCGCCACGGGCGCAGCCCCGTGATCGGGAAATTTTCCACCGCGCGCTGGGTCTGCACGCCGAAGAGGGCGGCAGCCGGAACCTGGATTTCACCAAGCGAATCTTTTTCCTTGCGAAAGGTCTGTGTGGTCATGATTTCTCCAAAAGAAGGTGTTTATTCTTATTTTACACCGTCCTTGTTTGGAAAATTATCATCGGATTCCGATCAGACCTTTCCATCCACAAACAGCCCGCGAAATGAGCTTCCGCTCGATAGGACATGATATATAATCGTTTCATGCTCAACCGGTTTTTACGTTTTTTTAGCAGCCCCATCTTCGAAAGCGAAGAAAAAACCCGTGTTGCACAGATCCTTAATTCCTTTGGGTGGAGCGTCATCGCCATTGTTTCCATCATTACCTTGATCCGCATCGGCGGTGCGGGGTGGCAAAGCCGATCGTCCATGGTTATCCTGCCGCTCATCATCTTAATAATGATCATTGTGCTGGCGATGATCCGCGCGGGCCAGGTACGCAGCAGCGGCTTATTTTTAGTCATATCCACCTGGCTGGCGATGACCTATCAAGCCGCAAACTCAGATGGCTTGCACGATGTGACGGTCATTTCCTACCTGGTCATCATCCTGCTGGCCGCGCTTTTGCTTGGCTGGCGCGAGGGGTTTGTCCTCGGCCTGCTCAGCATATCCATGCTTTGGTTTTTCGCTTATCAGGAGCATGAGGGACTGCGGCAATTCGAAGTGGATGACCCCTACAATTATGCCCGTGACCTCACCGCGGTTTTCATCCTGGCCGGGGTGCTCATCTTCCTGTTGATCGAAACCCTGAATCGTTCCCTGTATGAAGCCCGGCTTGAACTGAAGGAACGCCTGCGGGCGGATGAAAAATTGCAGACCCAGGCCCGTTACCTTACCGCGCTTCATGAAACGACCCTTGGGCTGGTCAACCGTCTCGAACTTAAGCCTCTCCTTGAATCGGTCCTCAAAAATACCAGTGAATTGCTCGAGACCCCGCATGTCGGCGTGGACCTGTTGCTGCCGGATGAATCCGCTCTGCGGCAGGAACTGGGCTACGGAATTTTCGCAAAAGACGACGGCACTCTTACTCCAAAAGGCCTGGGCTTAACCGGCAAAGTTTGGGAGCAGGAAAAAACCGTCCTCACTCAAAACTATGAAGAGTGGGAGGGAGTCAACCCAGCCGCATTAAATTATGGGTATGAGGCTGTGATGGGAACGCCCCTTACATCTGGGCAAAAAACTGTTGGAACCCTTGTGGTGGCTCACGTAGACTCCGATAAAAAATTCCGTCTGGAGCAGGTGGTCCTCCTGGAGAGGCTCGCCGCGCTGGCTTCCCTTGCCATCGACAACGCCCGCCTCTACGAACAAGCGCAGAAGGAAATTGCTGAACGCAGGTCGATCGAAGCAGCCCTGCGCTCGAGCGAGGAATTGTTCCGCAAGGTATTCAATAATAGTTATGTCGCAATTTCGATCGTTACCCTTGATGAGGGGAAATTCCTGGAAGCCAACGCTGCTTTTTGGGCACTGAGCGGGTTGCAGCCGGATCAAATTCTGGGGCATACCTCCATCGAACTGAACTTGTGGGATGATCCTGAGCAGCGGAAAGAATTCGTCAAGGAACTGCTGGAAAAACGATATTTGCAGGATGTCCCGGTTGATTTTGCCCATAAAGGTCAACCGAATAAAACATCCATCGCATATTATGAATTGATCAATATCCAGGATCAGCAATGCATCCTCTGCATGTTTTACGATATTTCCGAGCAGAGACAATCCCAACGGGCACTCAGAGAAAGCGAAGAACGCTTCCGTACCGTCTTCCAGGCCAGCCCCGTCGCTATTTGCATCACCACCATGGAGGAAGGCCGCCTGCTGGATGCCAACAGCGCCTATTGGAAAATGACCGGCTATCACCCCGATCTCTCGATTGGCAGGGTGGCGGAAGAATTGGAGAGGTGGGATTCAATGGAAGCCCGCCAAAATTTTCTGGAGGAACTTAAACAAAAACGTTCCATCCTGAATCCAAATTACGAGTTTTTTGAACATGATACGCATAAACGCCGTTTCGCCATTGCATTCTACGAATTGATCGAGATCGACTCCCGGCCCTGCATATTGTCCATGTACTATGATATTACCGAGCAAAAACAGGCGCAGGATGACCTGCAGCGCGCCGAGGCCCGCAAACGCGCCATCATCGCCTCCATTCCCGATATGATCTTCGAAGTATCCAAAGAAGGGACGTTCCTGGATTTCATGGCATCCACAGAATTATCCCCCCTGCTGTCGCCTTCGGAATTTATCGGCAGGAATATCCGCGAATTCTTCCCATCGAACATCACTGAGCAGACCATGTTTGCCATCGAACGCGCTGTTGCCACAGGGCAATTGCACGCTTTCGAGTACGGCCTGCCGCCCGAAGATGAGGTCCAATTCTTTGAAGCCCGCATCTCCGCGGTTACATCGGAATCCGTCATCATCATGGTGCGGGACATCAGCCAGCGCAAATGGGTCGAGACCGAACGTGAGAAGTTGATCCGGGAATTGGAAGAGAAGAACAGCGAACTGGAGCGCTTCACGTATACGGTCTCGCATGACCTGAAGTCCCCGCTCATTACGATCAAGGGTTTTCTGGGTTTTTTGGAACAGGATGCCGCCAGTGGAAATATTGCAAGATTGAAATCGGACACCCAGCGTATTGCCGATGCCACCGACAAAATGCAGAGCCTGCTCAATGAACTGCTTGAACTCACCCGCGTGGGGCGGCTGACAAATCCCTATCAGTCCATCTCGTTCAATGAGATCGTGAGAGAAGCGCTGGAAATTGTGCATGGTCGTCTGCAAATGAGGGAAATCCAGGTTCATGTTGACATGAATTTACCGGTGGTGTACGGAGACCGTCAGCGGCTGATCGAAGTGATGCAAAACCTGATCGACAACGCCGCAAAATTCACGGAAACCGTTCCCGCCCCCCGCATCGAAATCGGTTCCAGCGGTACGGAAGAAGAGAAACCCATTTTCTTTGTGCGGGATAATGGAATCGGCATCGACCCCATTCACCAAGATCGTATTTTCGGATTGTTCAATAAGTTGGACCCAAATTCCGAGGGCACGGGAATTGGACTCACCCTCGTTAAGAGAATTATCGAAGTACACGGAGGCAGGATTTGGGTCCAGAGCGAAGCGGGAAAAGGAGCCGCATTCTTCTTCACGCTTCCGACTAAATCCGATACCTGATTCGTGATATAACTGGCATCATCTCACCCGAGGAGGATTCTTTATGAAACGTGCGGTTAGCATCAGTATCGGTTCGTCGAAACGTAACAAGGCTGTGGAAGTGACCTTGCTCGGCGAAAAAGTCAGCATCGAACGTATCGGCACGGACGGCGATATGGAAGCCGCAGCCTTGAAATTCAAGGAACTCGATGGAACAGTGGATGCATTTGGAGTCGGCGGCGCAGATTTAGGCGCCATCGTCGATGGGAAATGGTATACCCTGCATTCTGTAACACCCATGGTGCGCTATGTAAAAAAGACTCCCCTGGTGGATGGCGGCGGATTAAAGAACACCCTTGAAAATAAAGCTGCGGCATTTTTAGATAAGAAAATTGGCGATTATATAAACTCGCGCGGACGCAAGGTGCTTGTTGCCGTAGGCGTTGACCGCTGGGGTCTCTCTCAGGCCTTTGCCGATGCCGGCTATGAAACCATCTTCGGCGACTTGATGTTTGGGCTGGATATTCCGATTGCCCTTCATAAGCTCAGCCAGCTTAAGACAGTGGCCGCATTGATGCTGCCGATCGCATTCCGCCTGCCCTTTGAATGGATTTATCCCACCGGCGAAAAGCAGGAGAAGCGCACACCCAAGTTTGGAAAATATTATGCGTGGGCAACCGTCATCGCAGGCGACTGCCACTACATCAAACGCTTCATGCCCGATGACCTGACAGGCAAGGTGATCGTCACCAACACCACCACCCCCGAAGATGTGGCTCAATTTAAAAAAGCGGGCGTGAAATACCTCGTCACTACAACGCCGGTGATGGAAGGCCGTTCCTTTGGAACGAACATGATGGAAGCCGCTCTCGTGGCCGTCTCCGGCAAGGGACGCCCTCTCACCTGGCCTGAATTAACCGAACTGCTCGACAAACTTGGCTTCGAGCCACAATTGCAGGAGTTGAATTAAATTATGGATGCCATTGTAACTGCCGGCGGAATTCCACAGCCCGGCGACCCCTTATACACCTACTCCAATGGCGATTCAAAAGCCTTGATTGACGTTGCGGGCAAACCGATGGTGCAATGGGTTTTGGATGCGCTGGGCGATTCCAAAAAAGTGGATAACGTCATCGTCATTGGGCTTTCGCCAAAAAGCGGCTTGACCTGCAAAAAACCCCTGTACTATATCTCCAACCAGGGACGCATGCTGGCAAATATCGTGGCCGGCGTGAACAAAGCCCTTGAATTGAACAAAAAGAACGAATACGTGCTGGTAGTCTCCGCCGACATCCCCGCCCTCAAAGCGGACATGGTGGATTGGCTGCTGAAAACCTGCATGGAAACAAAAGACGATCTGTACTACGGTATCTGTCCGCGCGAAGTGATGGACGCTCGTTACCCGACCTCCAATCGTACCTACACCAAACTCAAAGATATGGAACTGTGCGGCGCGGATATCAATGTCATCCACGTCAGTATGGCTACCGACCACCTCGACACCTGGGAGCAATTGATTGGCAACCGCAAGAGTCCCCTGCGTCAAGCGGCGGTCATTGGGCTGGATACGCTCTTCCAATTATTCACGCGCCAGTTTACCCTTCAAGGATTGGTGGAACGTGCCTCCCAGCGAATCGGCATCAAGGGCCGCGTCCTGGTCTGGGATCGCGCCGAACCGTGCATGGATGTGGACAAGCCGCATCAATTGGAAATCATGCGCGAGGATATGACGCGCCGGCAGCAGAAACCCGCAAAAAAATCCGCGCCAAAAACAAAAGCCAAAGCGAAGGCCAAGAAAAAATGAGCCTTCGTTCCATCCTCGAGCTCGATGCCCGACTCTCCAGTCAATTGCGTGTGGCTGAAAAGCCGGGTTTTTTGCGGAACCTCTCCGCCTTCCTCGCCCACTCCGGCGACTCCTGGTTCTGGTTTGCGGCGCTCATCATCTTTTGGTTCTTCAGCAACGCACTCTGGAAGCAATGGGAAGTGGTTGAATTCTTCGGCATTCTCGGATTGGCCGGCGTGGTACTTGCGATCAAATTTCTCGTCCGCAGGAAACGGCCCGAAGGCGAGTGGGGCGGGATATATCGCAACACCGATCCGCATTCCTTTCCATCCGGGCACGCCGCCCGCTCCTTTCTGATCGCTGTAGTTGGCACGGCTCTTGCCCCGCCCTGGCTTGCTGCTGCTCTTTGGGTGTGGGCGCCGCTGGTGGCTTTGGCGCGCGTATCCATGGGCGTGCACTATCTTTCAGATGTGGTCGCAGGCGCGCTTTTAGGGGTCATCGTCGGTGTGATTGGTTTGCAGATCTACCAGCCCATGGTGGATTGGTTCACTTCCTTGACAAATTTCCCCCTTTGGTAAAATCGAACCTTGAAAAGACATGGATGTGAATTCCATGTCTTTTTTATTTTCAATAAAGAGAGGCTGAAATGAAAACCCATACCTTTCGCCTAAAGCCCATGGATGATTTATTCGACTCGATTGAAGAGTTCGTAAAACAAAATCATATTCAGGCTGGCTGCGTGCTTAGCTCAGTGGGCAGCCTGACCCACGCCACCCTGCGGCTCGCAAATCGCAGTGATTACAATGAATACGAAGGCCACTACGAGATTGTCTCCATGACGGGTACGGTTTCGGTTAACGGCTTGCACATCCACATGGCGATTTCTGATGGAGACGGCGCCACCAGCGGCGGACATCTCGTCAGCGGCTGCAAGGTCTACACCACGGCAGAGATCGTCATCGCAGAATTTGAAGATGTGATTTACAAGCGGGAATTATTGGAAAACGATTCGGGGTATGAGGAATTGGTGGTCCACAAAACGTAGGGGCGACCCTCGAGGTCGCCCTTGTTTTGAAAACCAATTGGACAGGGGCAAGCCCTGTCCCTACGTGATTGCCTTCAAAAATTCCTCCTGATTCCGCACCGTCTCTTTCAGCCCTAATCTCTTCCCCAGCCTTGTCAACTGCGGTGGGTCAACATACGTTTGAGCGAGGACTTCGTCCTGACCCAATATTTCCCGCGCCGGGCCGTCGAGCAAGACCTGTCCATTCGAGAGAGCGATCACGCGGTCGAAATTTTCGGCGCAGAAATCGATATCATGCGTGATGGTGATGACGGTTTTACCTTCCATACGCAGCTCGGAGATCGCATTCGCGATTCGCGCCACGTTGAGGGCGTCCTGCCCCGTAGTAGGTTCATCGAAAATCACAATCGGCGTATCCATCGCAATGATGGACGCCAGCGCCACCATCTTGCGCCACGTCGGCGATAGGTCGTAGGGATTGGTCTCGGTCTTGTCATTCAGTTCCGTCAGCGACAAAGCCCGCTGGACCAGTTCATCGATTTTCTCTTTTGCATAGCCTAAATTCTTTGGCCCAAATGTGACCTCGGTGAGGACATCCCGCGAGAACAATTGCTCATCGGGGTTTTGAAAAACGTACCCGACTCGCGTCGCGAGCTTTGCCACCGAATATTTCTTTACATCCCAATCCCCGATCATAACGGACCCGGAAGCTGGCTGCAACAACCCGTTGAAGTGTCTCACGAGGGTAGTCTTCCCCGCGCCATTCTGCCCGACAATGGCAACCTGCTCGCCCGCTTCGATGGTAAGGGAGATTCCTTTCAGGGCTTCGAGGCCTGTGGGAAAAGTAAAACGAAGGTCTTTGATTTCGATTTTCATTTTCCGCTTTCCCCTCTCCCTCTTGGAGCCCCCTTCGGGGATGAAAAGGGGAGGGTGAGGGCAAATCCTTCCACCGCCTCATCCAACGTGACGGGTAAATTTTCCTTCCTCCACAATCCGCGTTTCTTCGCCTCCCTTGCCGTGGACGTGTAACGCGAACTGCCAAATCCATTTTCGGCCAGCAAATCGGATGTGAGCACTTCGCCCGGTTTGCCTTCGAGCAGAATGCTTCCATCTTTCAGCGCAACTACTCGGTCTGCAAATTGCGCAATCCATTCCATTTTGTGTTCCACGAGCACGACGGTCATTCCGTCTTCGGCCATTTTGCGGATGGTGCCGAAGACTTCGCGCGTGCCGATGGGGTCCATTTGCGAGGTCGGTTCGTCGAGAACGAGCAGCCTGGGTCGCATGACCAGGATCGAGGTCAGAGCGACGCGTTGTTGTTGTCCACCGGAGAGGGAATAAGGCGAGCGGTCCGCCAAATCGCGGATGCCTGTCAGGGCCATGGCATCCTCCACGCGGCTTTTCATTTCCTCGCGAGGGACGCCTATGTTTTCCAATCCGAAAGCGATCTCTTCGAAGACGGTGTATTTCGCGCCAGAAATCTGGTTGAAGGGATTTTGAAACGCGAGGCCAACATTCAAGACCCATTCATCGAGCGTGGACTTGCTCGATTCTTTGCCCGCCACTTCGATTGTGCCTGAAATTTCGCCTTTGAAAAAGTGCGGAACAAATCCCGCAAGCGCATAGCACAATGTGGATTTGCCCGCGCCGTTCGGCCCGACGACTGCAACGAACTCACCTTCATCCACCTGCAAGTTAATATTTTGCAACGCAGGTGTTTTCGTGAGCGGATATTGGTAGGTGACGTTTTGAAGGTTTACGAAGGCCATAGGTTTGCCGCAATGGAAAGAATGACCAGCCCAAGAAGCGACCAGCGAATAAATTTATCAAAAGATGGATCGGGGATTTCGTACAGGGAGGTTTTGACGTTTTTGGAAGTGAAGCCGCGCGCTTCGATGGCGATGGCACGTTCCTCCACTTCAACCAGCGACCCGAACACCAGCGGCCCGACGAGCGGCAGGACGGAGCCAGCGCGTTTCAGGAATGTACTTTCAGTATCCAACCCGCGTGAACGCTGCGCGGCGATGATGGTCTGCGCCTTGGCTTGCATTTGCGGAAGAATTTGCAGTGTGGAGATAATGACATAGGCAAATTGCGGAGGCAATCCGCGCCGCGTGAGATCAGACATCAATTCGCTGGGATGTGTGGTCAGCAAAAAGAGCGTGAACGCCGAGACCATCACAAAGACGCGCATGGCGTTGCGGAACGCGAACATCAGGCTTTCTTGTGTGATATCCAAAAAATAGAATTTAAAGATCACATCCTCGCCAATCGGTTGGAAGAATGCCTGCATGAGAAAAAGAAAACTTGCGGCGGGCAGAATCAGACGCGTAGCGGTTTTGAAGAATTCGGGAAAGACCCTGCCCAGAATGCCAAGTGGAATGATCGCCAGCAAAAGCAGGAAGTGCGGAGCCCAATACCAGGGAAAAGTGAACGCGATCAGAATCAACGCGAGAATCAGAACCAGTTTTGTCAGTGGATTGAGGCGGTGAATTACGCTGTCTCTTTTGATGTGGAAGGAAAGTCTCTCGTGCATAGGCATGGATTATAAACGACAAAAAAAGAGGCCGAGCCCTTCGGCCCGGCCTCCATTATTTCATGTCATTGCGATTGCGTTCCGCGCGATTTTCGCGGCCCGAAGCAATCTTCTAATAGTTGGGGATTGCTTCGTCGCCCTACGGGCTCCTCGCAACGACACACTTTTCTATCCGCCAAGGATATTGCGGAGCATGAACGCAGCGAACAGCACCAGCAGGACAACCACGCCGATGGCGATATACAATTGGGTCTGGTTCGCGCCGCTGCTGACTTCCACCTGGCTGGCCTTGGGATATCCACCCACCATACGCTTGGGCAGGCCGAGGACGATGGCGAAGGCGAGCATGGCGGTAGTGATCTTGTCGACAGGCTCAACGAGGAAACCGGTGCTCAAGACAGCCTGCACCATGCCTGTGCCGGTCTGCATCAGATAGGCGGTGATGAAAGAGGAACCGCTGGCTGTGATTCCGCCGTACAGATACACGGCGATCGGGGTCGAAACGATGGCGGCGGTGATGGCAACGACGAACCCGGTGACAACCACTTTCCACCATTCCTTAAAGAAGCCCCATTGAGCCATCCGGCCGGCCATGTAACCGATCATCGCAGCCACGGGCCACCAGGGAAGGGCATTTGGGTCCACGGCCAGGCCCCAAATAATATTGGAGAGGGAGCCGGTCAACGCGCCGGCCCACGGCCCGCACAGGGCAGCGACCAACACGGTGCCGATCGAATCAAGATACACAGGCAGTTTCAACAACACAACAATCTGCCCGATGGCGATATTGATGGCGATGGCGATGGGGATGAGCACCCACGTCTGGGTATTGAAATTGTTCTTGATCTTTTCTAACATGATTTCCTCCGAAAAAATGTGAACTGGATCGACCTGTTTATAATAACACTTTTCAGTTCCATTGGTCACGAAAGGGATTCTGCCAGTTTTTCGATCCGCTCCAAAAACAACTCCATGAACATGCGCGGGCGCACGCCCATTGCCACTTTCATGTTCGGCGCTTTCTTTTCATAGTTATAAAAATCCGCGAAGGTATTGCCCAACCCCACGCCGGTGGAAATATCCACATCCACCACAAGCTCCTGATAATCGCAAATCTCCGGCATGAAGGTCAACGCCAGGGTCATCGGGTCGTTGATCACACAGCCGTCGATCTTTTGATATTCGTCGTGGAACTCCATGTAAAAGCGAGTCGCGTCCGCGATGAATTTGGTGATCGGAGAATCGATTCTCAACAGCCTGTCCAGATCCGCTTTCAAAAAAATACATTGATAGGTCACGTCCAGCGGCGTAAGCGTGATGGGCATGCCCGAATGAAAAACGATGTGCGCGGAGTGCGGGTCTACAAACGTGTTGAACTCCGCCAGCGCGGTGGTGTTACCCGCATGCTGGATCGCCCCGCCCATGATGAAAACTTCCTTCACCTTTTCCACGATGCGCGGTTCTTTGCGAATTGCCATGGCGACATTCGTCAACGGACCAATTGCCACCAATGTGATTTCATTCGGCGAAGACAGGATGCTCTCGATGAGAAAATCGCATCCGTGCTTAATCTGCGGCCTGCTTTGTGGTTCTGACAGTTTTGCATAGCCCAAGCCTGAGTTTCCATGCGTTTCCGGGCTGAGCAGAGACTCTTTCACCAGCGGCAGGTCACAGCCTTTGTAAACGGGAATATCCCCAGCTTTTGCAAGTTCCAAAATCGCCAGCGCATTCCTCGTCACCTGCGCCGTGGACGCATTCCCGTGGATCGTGCTGATTCCGTCGAGGGCAATTTCCGGCGAGGCGAGAGCGAGCAAGATTGCCAGCGAGTCGTCGATGCCAGGGTCGGAGTCTAAAATGATATGTTTGGGCATCCTTTTTTCCTCTGCTCAGCCGCCGTCCTCGGCGGCGGGGACGCCACTGAGAGCAGACAAAGCCTCCATCCTCTCAATGAACATTTCCACAAAATCGCGTCCACGAACATCCAGCGCAACTTTTATGTTTGCGGGTTTCTTCAAGACTTTCATAAAATCGGCAAAGGTCTTGCCTGTGGAAATGCCGCCTGAAATATCCACATCTACGTAAAGGTTCTCGAAGGTAAATAATTCAGGCGCGAAGACCGCCGCCAGCGTAAGCGGATCGTGCATGGCACAGCCGTTGAAGCCTTCATATTTTTTGTAAAAATCCATATAGGTGGCCGTGGCATCACGAACGAATCTCGCAATCGGCGAGTTGATTTTGTTCAATCGTTCGATATCGTCGGAAGTGAGCAGGCATTTATATGTGGCGTCCAGAGGTATCAATGTGATGGGAATGCCCGAATGGAAAACGATGTGCGCCGCGTGCGGGTCTTCGTGGATGTTGAACTCAGCCAGAGGCGTGATGTTTCCGCCGGAGCGAATCGCCCCGCCCATGATGACGAGCTCTCTGACGGCTTTCGCAAAGTTCGGTTCTTTGCGAATGGCCAGCGCGATGTTGGTCAATGGGCCAATGGGGAAGATGCTGAGCGCGTTTGGTTCTGCCAGAACGCGCTCGATCAAATAATCGACGGCATGCTGCGGAAGCGGTTTTGATTTTGGTTCCGGCAGATTTGATTTCCCAATTCCGCTTGCGCCATGCACCTCTTCGCCGGAGGCGTGAGGTGACTTGACCAGTGGATGAGAAGTTCCCCGGACGACGGGGATATGACTCGCGTGGGCAAGCTCCAGCACAGATAAGGCATTGCGCGTGGCCTTTTCAACGGTCACATTGCCTTGCACGGTGGTCAATGCTTCGAGTTGGATTTCAGGCGAAGCGAGGGCCAGCAGGAAAGTCAGCGCGTCGTCCACGCCGGGGTCGGTGTCTATGATGATTCGGGTTGGATTCAAGTTTGCTCTCGACGGCGTCCACGCCGCCGAGGACGGCGGCGGGAGCCATTATTTGATAAACCTTTCTACTTCTTCTTTGGTGGGCAATGATGGCTGCGCGCCGAATTTGGTTGCGGCGAGCGCTCCGCAGGCATTGGCATAACGGACGGCGTTTTCAAGGTTGAGGCCGCGCAATACCGCCGATGCAAATCCGCCGATGAAGGCATCGCCTGCGGCGGTGGTATCCACCACATCCACTTTGAACGCGTCCACATGAGTTACCTGGGTATCTGTCACAATCAAAGCGCCATTGCTTCCCATTGTAACAATTACTGTTTTTACACCCTGCTTTAAAATTTTATGCGCTGCAAATTCCGCGGATTTTATGTCCGTGACCTGCAAGTTCGTGAGCAAGGCAAGTTCGCTTTCGTTGGGGACGAGAATATCCACAGCGGCGAGCAATTCGTCTGGGATCTGGCGGGCAGGCGCGGGATTAAGGATGACCGTCGTCCCTTTGGCTTTGTATCGCATTGCGGCATGCAAAACGGTTTTCATTGGAATCTCGAATTGCAGGAGAAGAATCTTTGCATCAGGCGCCGAGTCTACATCTTGTGAGCCTACTTTGCCGTTTGCGCCCGGCGAAAGGACAATACTGTTCTGTCCGCTCTCATCCACAATGATGATGGCGGTGCCGCTGGAGGCATCGTCGCGTTCGATGTTGGAAATATCCACCCGATTATTTTTGAGATTGTCGAGCAAGAAATCGCCGAAGCCGTCCCTGCCCACCCTGCCGGTCATGGCGACGCTGGCTCCCTGACGAGCCGCCGCCACAGCCTGATTTGCGCCTTTGCCGCCGGGGATGATCTGCAAATCATCGCCGCTGATGGTTTCGCCCGGCTGTGGAAATCGCGGCGCGCGGACGACGAGATCCGCATTGAGTGAGCCGATGACGAGGACATCGCACTGTGGTGTATCTGACATGCAGGTTATTTTACACTATTGATAAGCGGACAATAAAAGGTGACGGTCACTTCGAAAGCGGCCGTCACCTCGATTTACTTTTCTGCTGAACCACCCCGCCTTTTACATCCCAAATATCAGAGCCTTCCACAAAATCGGGAGCGAAGAAACTCAAGTCGGTCGTGGTGAACAGCACCTGCTGGTCTTTGTTTACATATTTCAGCAGATCGGCGCGGCGGCTGAGGTCCAACTCCGCCATCACTTCATCGAGCAAAATCACAGGCCATTCGCCTGTGCGATCCTTCATCCATTCCACTTCGGCGAGTTTCAACGCCAGCAGTGTCGTCCGCAGTTGACCACGCGAGCCGTAATCGCTCACGTCCGCTTTGTTGATGACGAAGCGCAAGTCGTCGCGGTGCGGGCCAATCGTGGTCACGCCGCGCGCGATCTCTTCGCTGCGAATCTGCTTTAATCGCGCCAGAAATCCGCTTTGAATTTCGTCGAGTTCAATCGAAGACCGGTCGATGGCTGTGTCCAATTTCAAGCCAAGTTGTTTCTGCGGTTTTACCAGCGGATCAAATGCGGGTTCATAGGCGAGGCGCAGGATTTCGGTTCCGCGAGTCAGTTCGTGATGAATGCGCGAAGCGAAGCGCTCGATCTCCTGCACGGCCTGGATGCGCCACAAAATGATCTGCGCCCCGAACTTGCCCAACGCTTCATCCCACACCTGAAGCTGGTCGCTGTTTCCTCCTCGTTCGTTTAACGCTTTGAGCAGCGCATTGCGCTGGGCGAGCGCCTGGTTGTATTCGCTTAGCACGCGCGCATACGCCGGGACCGCCTGCGCCAGCGCGAGGTTGAGATAGCGGCGGCGTTCGTCGGGACCGCCCTCGATGATCTGCGACATCTGCGGCACAAAGATGACTGCGTTGAAATGACCGATGACATCGTTGGCATGGCGCTTCACGCCGTCGAGCAATATCTCTTTTCGCAGCCGCTGGCCGTTCACGCCCGTCGGTTCGAGGATGATCCGTACTTCGAGATGATGTTTCGTTTTTCCACGCTGATAATCCGCCACGAGACGAGTCACTGCCAGCGGATTTTTGGCTTCGTGAAAATTGACGATCTGCCTGTCCGCATGGGTTTGAAAGGAGGTGAATGCCGCAAGGAAATAAATCGCTTCCAGGACGCTGGTCTTCCCTTGCGCATTGCTGCCCACTAACACAATTGCCCGCCGTGGAAGTTCAGCATCCAGGCGGGTGAGACTGCGAAAGTTGGTGAGGGAGAGATGTTTTAAATACATGGTCAAATGTTACGAGTCAAAGGTCGAAGGTCGCAGGTCTGACCTTTAACTTTTGACCTTCGACTTATTTAATCCAGTTCTGTCTGGTCATCTTCACTCGGTTTCCATACTTGGGTGGCGCGGTCGGTAAATAGGACGCCGTTCAGGTGGTCGATCTCGTGCTGGAAGATGCGCGCCATCCAACCGTCCAGCTTGAATTTGACGGGGTTGCCGTGACGATTCAACGCTTTCACTTGAATTGCCTCGTGCCGTTCCACTTCACCGATCAATCCGGGAATGGAAAGGCAGCCCTCCACCCCCATCACTTTTTCTTCCGAGGCCCGGGTGATTTCAGGGTTGATGATGACGAAAAGTTTTTTTGGCTTTGGGGGAGCGTCTTCATTCTCTTCCTCGTCATCTCCCTCGGCGTATTCGATCACCGCCAGCTGCTGCGGAATATTGACCTGCGGCGCGGCCAGCCCAACGCCGGGCGCTTCGCGCATGGTCTCGATCATGTCGTCGATCAGGGTCTGTAAATCCTTGTCAAATTTTGTGACTGGTTTTGCCTTGCGCCGCAGAATAGGCTCCGGCAGAAATACGATTTCTCTTAATGCCATTCTCGTTCTTTTCCTCTTTTAGGTTTGTGATCCGTCTTTCGTAAAAGATTAAAAATCCATGTCGTCCATGGGTGAGTTATCCACAAAGTCATTGATCTGGCCTTCTATCTTATCATCTGTCACCATCCCGGCCATGCCGGCTTTGTTCAACTCGTCTTCATCGTTGACGATGACCGGCGCATCAAACTCGTTCAAGTTCTGGTGATAGGCCGCCAGCCAGGTTGCCATGCGTTCCCGCTCCACAATGGCGCTGTCTTCGCTTTTCTTGGCGAGGCGCACCATCCGGCGGCGATTGATATCCGCCTGCACACCGGCAGGGTCGAGCACATCCTGAAACTCAAGTTTTGAGCCGCCTACAACGATGTAGACATTGCCAAAATTCAACAAATATCCTATCAGCCCCTCTCGTTTGTATTCTGTGCTGAGGATGCTTTCCATCTGTGCCGAGCGGCGTTCTTCCGTGCCGAGCGGGGTTTTATCGAGGTCCACGATCTCATCGGGTGTGACAAGAAAGATATCATTCTTCCAGTCGACGTATTCCCAAATCATCCAGCCAATGAAGGGCAGCATCAACAGCGGAATGGTGACTAGGATCGTGTCAGGCCGGTAGCCGCCGCTTTCCAATTTCTCCAAAACCGATTCATTCGGGTTGTTATACAGACTCACAATGCGGATTATCATCAGCGCAACCAGGCCTAAAAAGAAAAGGAGGGGACGCCCCATTTGCTGTAACAACACAAACCAGTGCTTGTGGTAGGTGACTGTCCCGCCGTCCTCGACGCGCAGTTTGAACAGGTTGGAGAGCACAATGCGGATCAGTCCCTTTTTTTGCACTTCCTTGTCTTCCGCCGCAACAATCGGGGGCAGTTCCTCCTGAGGTTTCTTGATTACCGTCAGCCCCAATTTTGCGCGGATGGCGTTCTTCATCGCATCCTTTTGCGCCTGCGTGCCTTTGGACTTTGTCCGTTCCCAGTGTTCGCGGATCATATCGGCGGCCTGGTTGGGATGGTCGACATAATCGAATTTGATATTTCCGACGAAGGTGCGCACGGCCACGTTGCCATAGTCTAATGCGCGGCCAATCATATCCGTTTCCACATTCACCGAGAGGATCGTGCTGAGCGGCACTTCCTGCCTGCTGTCGTAGATGCCGATCACACGCTCCACCCAAACCACGCGCTGGTTGGTGACGATGTAGTAGTCGTTGCTCCAGTCGATCACCAGCCAGAGAGTCCATAACAGAATGGCGATCAATAAAATAACTCCGACGGCCACGGGCGTGGTGGCTCCAGAGAGGAGCGACCAGGCAATAAGCGCGATGGGCAGCGCCAGTGAAAAAAATGGAGCAACCAAAACCTGAACCAGGCGAATCTTGTGCCGCCGCGCAATGAAGAAGATCACTTCATTGGGACCCAGCCATTTGAACAGGGTGGCGCGCGCCAGCCTGCGGCTTTTGATGGTAACCAGAAAATTCGGTTTTAGCTTCTCATATTTAATAAGCAGTTTATCGAATTCCTTGAGCGAGAGAAAAAGAATGGTGGTATCTTCAGCGGCACGGATGGTGGCCGAGCGGTTGCGGTGCTCGAACAAAGCCTCTTCGCCGAAGTAATCTCCCGCACTGAGCCATGCCAGAAAATCCTCGCCCCGCTCCCGCGGACGAACCACTTTCACCCGGCCTCTGTAGATCAAATAAAAACCATCCGGCTTTGCGCCGCGGTCAAAGATCACCGAGTCTGCGGGGTAGATCCTCTCTTCCAGTTTCGTGGATATGCCCGTCAGTTCATCATCCTTCAAGCCGTTGAAGAGATGAATCCTATTTAAGAATACATTGCGTTCCTTGAGTTCGATCACGGTTTTATTCTATCAAATTTCGCGCACAATCGCGCAACCGTACGCGGGGGTTTCCGTCAGCTCTGGCAAATGCCCTTCGAGCAGCGACTCAACCGCCAGGTCCAGAAAGAAGCGGGTGGGGATTCTTTGCCGAAAGGTGACATCGTCCACCGATCCGCTATAACGCAGGATTCCGTTTCGATCCATTACAAAGACATGCGGAGTGGTCTGTGCCTCGAACAAATCTGCGATGTGACAATTCGCATCCAGCAGGACCGTGGGCAGGCGCCGCATTTCAGCGGCATGTTTCAACGCCCCGGCATTCTCGTTTCGATTCGACGCGATGGACAGCATGGTCACATCATCTTGCCATTGCACGAGCATGGACATTATGGCTCTATCGGTACGTTCGGAATGCGGACATTCACAAGACCAAAAATTGACGATGACGATGCGCCCGCGATATTGACTCAGGCGATGAAGATTGCCATCGAGGTCGGGCAGTTCAAAATCGGGGACAGGTTGGTTGAGTTGCATGTTCTTTTGTTGGGGCGGGGTAACTCCGCCCCAACTTTATGTCAATCCAAAATCCCAATGCCTGCCAGTTTTTCGATCACACCCACCACGGCGGAATTATCCAACTCGCCCATGCCCTGATCGATCATCATTTGATAGAACTTCGTATTCTCCTCAGTGGAGGAAACAGGCACACCATATTGCTTCGCCGTATCCAGCACGATCTTCATATCTTTCAACTGCATATGGGATTTGAAGCCAGGGTTGCGGTTGCCGTCAAATAAACGCGGAGGTTTGATATCGAGCGCCCAGCATTGCGCTGCGCCCGCTTTGATGGCGTCCACCACTTTGCGCGGGTCTACGCCTGCTTTCTTAGAAAAGACAAGCAGTTCGCCCATCGCCACCATCTGCGCCGCGACCATGATCTGATTCGCCGCTTTCGCCACCTGCCCCGCACCCGCATCGCCGACATGAGTAATGGTCTTGCCCATGGCTTGAAAAACAGGCATGACCTTTTCCAACGCCTCCGCCCCGCCGCCGACCATGATGGTGAGCGTGCCATTCTTCGCACCAATGTCACCGCCGGAGACGGGTGCATCGAGCGCGAACATCTCTTTTTCCTTAAATCTTTCCGCGATCATGCGCGCGGAGGCTGGCTTGATGGTTGAGTTGTCCACCATGATGAGTCCCTTTTTGCCGCCCGCGATGATTCCATTTTCGCCGAGAGCCACTTTTTCCACATCGGGTGAATCGGGCAGGTTGGTGAAGACCACATCCACTTGTTCAGCAACTTCCTTTGGCGAATTCGCGGCGGTTGCGCCTTCGGCAGTCAATTCGTCCACAGCGCCGCGCGAGCGGTTGTGTACAACGACGGGGAACCCTGCCTTCAATATATTTCGTGCAATCGATTTGCCCATTAATCCCAAACCGATGTATCCAACTCTTAACATGAAGAGACTCCTTGAGTGAGAATGATGGGGATTATAACCTTACAAAAAAAGAAACCGCGAATCTTCGCTAAGAGACATTTGTACGCGGAAGTCACGGACTACACAGATTAACGCGGAAAATCTTTTAAAATCCGTGTTCGTCCGTGTTCGTCCGTGTTCGTCCGTGTGATCCGTGCGCGAAGCGACCGTGTACAAAAAAGCTTTATTCAAATCAAAAAGCCTGCCCCTTGGTCAGGAGCAGGCTTCAGTTAATGATGAAGCGGATTACTTGATCGTATAGGTCACGCTGACGGTTACAGAGATCGCCAGTTGGCCGGGTTGGATCGGCACCGCAGCAGAGTCGGCTCCCCCGCCGCCGCCGCCCTTGCCTTCATAGTACGGGTAGGGGCTGTTGTCGTAGAAGTTGATGGTCTGGATTTCCACCAGCGAAAGGCCGGCGGCTTCCGCCAATTCCTGAGCCTGCAGTTTTGCATCTTCCACGGCGCTGGCGCGGGCTTCCTTTACGGCTGCGGTCTTATCGGCAACATCGAACTGGATGCTGTAGATGCTGTTCGCGCCGGCATTGATCGCGGAGTCGAGCAGGTCGCCAAGTCCGTCAAGATCGCGTACCGTAATGGCAACGGTGTTGTCCACCACATAATTCGTGCCGGTGATCTGGCCCGCATCATCATAGGTCGGGTTCGACCAGATGCTGAAGTTGGTGGTGTGGATGTCTTTGGGGTCTACGCCGGCTTTCTTGATGGCTTCGATCACCGCATTGGACTTTTCCTTGTTGGTGGCCACGGAATCCGAAGCGCTCGGGCCCTGGGTGTTCACACCGATATTGATGTAGGCGATATCCGGGGTCAGGTACACCCGTCCCATTCCATTCACATTCAGGGTGCGAAGGTTTTCAGGCGCGGCCTGATTGATGGTCGTCGGTCCACAGGCGCTCAGCACAAGGGCAAAGGCCAGGATTGCAAAAACAAAAACTTTAGTACGCATGGTTGTCTCCTTTTTCATTAGTAATTCAGGAACTAGACGTCCCCTCCCTAAAAAAGTTCCCGAAATTTCCGGCACGGCAGCCTTCTTTTGAAACCTTATTAAGGCTGCGGTACTTGTATTTTAGTCCAATTACGGCTAAAATTTTGCACAAATGTTCTAACTGGAAACCATGCCAATCAACTATCAGGAAATCTACACACAGATCAAACAGGTTGGGCAGGGCGCGAAGGAAAGGCGAAAGAAGAAAGAGGAAGCGCAGGAACTGGCGAAGGGCCTGCTCGATACCTACTCTTCTCGACTGGACTTCCTGCGCTCCAAAGTGGATTCTGCCAAAGCGGCGGATGCCAATATCCGTTGTGCGGTTCCATTGGATGAAGAACTCGCCTCCTCCTACCCGACGCCTGATTCTGTTTCGCAAGCAACTCTGATCGCCGCCGACGGTTCCCAAGCCATCGCGGACCGGCACAGCCCGGTACAATTCTGCGTCATCAATGTGGGGGCGATCACCATGAAGCCGAATTCGGGCGAAACCCCAACCGTGGAAGTGGAAAGCGAATTATTCTTCGGCGACGCCATCGAAGAAAATGGACTGACCACCGACGGCGGCGTTGCCCTGCGGCGCGACCTTGCCGAGCGCAGTGTCATTGAAAAGCTCAGCAAAGGGTTGAAGGGTTCGGTCGTTTCATTTACAGACGGCACGCTCGAAATCTTCCGCGCCAAAGATATCGACAATGCCAGCATGTATCGCAACACGGTCGAGAAGTATATTTCCGTGCTCTCGCGCTTGCAGGGACGCGGCATCATCTCAGCGGGGTATATTGATAAGCCTTCATCCAGCCTCGTGGTCAAACTTCTCGAACTGACGCAGATCACCATCCCCGAAGAGATGGAAAAACTGCGCAATGCCCCGCCGCTGAAATACGTCACAGACCGCTGGCTATTTGGTTATGGCAATAAGTTATTCCAATTGCTTCCGCCTGGTCATCGTTCGGCGGTCTTCAAGATTCAATCCAGTTCCGAGAAGAGTTACAAAGGTGTGCTTGAACTTCATTTCTTCTATCTCAATGTCGGCACAGAGGGACATCCCTGGCCTGTTCGTGTGGAAATTCCGCGCTGGGTGGTGGATGATAAAAAGCAACTAGATTTGCTCCATGCCGTTTTGGTCGAGCAATGTCGTATGATGGGCAGCAAGCCGTATCCCTATCTGCTCCACCGCGCCCATGAGACGGCGGTGGTAAAGAACGAAGAGAAATATCAGATCGAGCAGATGCTGCAGCAAGAGTTAAGAAGAAATAACGAAGACGTGGACGAGGGCTCGAACAAACAGTCCGCGAAGGATTTGAAGGGCAGAACCAAACGGTAGGGATGCCCTTTGCGGGCATCCTTGACGAAATGAAATCTTGGGTTGCAAACAAGGACAGGGGCGAGCCCTGTCCCTACGGAGGCATGATGAATCAACAAATCGAGATCGGACGTTTACTTAGCGCAGGGATTTCAGGATTCACAGCGGGTTGCCGTGTGAATCAGTTGAGCGTGCCTTCGTTCGGGGCGCTTGTCCGTGCTCCGCTGGGGGATGGCTATCAGGTATATGGGCTCATCCACGATATTCACATTGACGATGACGGGCTGGTGCGCCAGTTGGTGACGGCGGATAACGTCAGCGCGGAAGTGATGAAGGACAACCGCGAGCGGCGCATTGTGCCCGTGGAAATGTCTGTACTGGCGGTGGGGTATGAGCAGGATGGAAAAATCCATCATCTGCTACCGCCGCGTCCGCCGCTGAGTTTGGATGTGATCTATTTGTGCGAAGATAAAGATTTGGCGCGTTTTACGGATACGGGTCGATTCGGGTATTTCAGGCATATCTTGAATGGAAAAGACCTGCCCATCGGCGAAGTGTTAGCCGCGCATTTGTTGCAGGCGGGCAAGGCACATGGGGCGAATGGTGATGCCTGGCGCGAGAAGGCTGTGCAGGAATTGATTACTCTATTGAGAGATGATTATCCGACCCTGATGAGTGTGCTGGGTGCGCTGGCGGATATTTCGTGATGTCGTTGCGAGGAGGGCTCTTGCTTTTCCCGACGAAGCAATCCCCTGTTAATGAGGAGACTGCTTCGCAACGAGCTCTCGCAGCGACATGATAGACGGAGTTTTTATGGCAGTTGGAAAACAATACTGTATTTACATTATGACCAACGCTCATAATACTGTCATCTATACGGGTGTGACAAATAACCTTGCGCGGAGAGTGTATGAACACAGGAATGGTTTGGGCGGTATTTTTACGAAGAAATATAACGTTGTGAAACTTGTTTACTATGAAATCACCGAGAACGTTCATGCCGCACTCGCGAGAGAGAAGCAGATAAAAGGCGGCTCTCGAAAGAAAAAGATGGATTTGGTAAACAGTATGAATCCTGAATGGAAAGATTTGTACGATGAAATAATATAGATGGTATGTCGTTGCGAGAAGGAGCGGAGCGACGACGAAGCAATCCCCTGTTAATGAGGAGACTGCTTCGGCAAAGAACAAGAGCGCCTCGCAGCGACATGTGAAACGGGAGACTGCTTCGCAACGAGCGCTCGAAGCGACATGTGAAATGAGGAGATTGCTTCGGGCAAAGAGCAAGAGCGCCTCGCAGCGACATGTAAAAGAGAGAGGTTTCTTATGGCTGAAAACAAAGACAAGATCGGATACATCGTCAGTGGCGGACTGAAAGAGTCCTTTCATGCGCGGTTGACGGTGAAGGCGCAGGATGTGCAAGAGGGCGCGTTCGTTGTGATGGAGAATTCCAACTGGCGCTATTACGGGCTGGTGACGGATATCCAACTCGGTGCAACGGACCCGCGCTTTGCGGATGAGCAAACCGAGGAACGATTCCCTGCACATTTGGCAAAAGCCCTGCATGGACAAACGCTCTACACCAACCTCGAGATTCTGCCTGCGTTGATGCAGGATATTGGCCCTGATATTTCTTCACCTGATTACAAACTCTGGCGGATGGAACATCCTGAAGACCCGAATCCGATTCCGGTGAAGACGGTGCCGCCGCACCATACGCCTGTCAGCATGGCGAAGCCTGAGCATATTGCGGGCATTTTCGGCGACCCCGATAAGGACGGCAATTTCATCATCGGCTACACCCGCGAGCAGGGACATCCCGTCTGCGTGAATCTTGATAAGTTCGTGCAGCGCTCGTCGGGAGTGTTCGGGGCGACGGGGACGGGCAAGTCGTTCCTGACGCGTTTGGTGCTGGCGGGGTTGATGAAGCACAATCAGGCGGCGGTGTTGGTGCTGGACATGCACAACGAGTATGGTTTTGACGATGTGGCGTCAGACACGAAAAAAGCCGTGAAGGGTTTGAAGACCCTGTTCAAGAGCGGAGTCCGATGCGTTGGCTTGGGAGCAGGAAGCACCATCAGAGGCAATCAAGTTGACTTTAATTTGGAAATCTCGACGGGTGATATTTCCACATCTGATATTGAAACGCTTTCACGTGAGTTGAATCTGCGCGAGACCACGCCGACGATCCTGAATGCGTTGTATGGGTCGTTTCGTGATCAGTGGTTTGCCGAGTTTCGGGGGATGAATCGCGATACGGTGATGTATGAAGATGAAAAAGGAAAGATGAAGGAAAAGCCTGCTGATGGGAGCGTGGCGAAGTGGGCGATGGAGAACGGTGTGAATGTGATGGCGGCGGAAGCGCTTCATGACAAACTGCGACGGCTGTTCAGCCAACCCTATATCGTGGACAACCCTGCAGCGGACTCGGTGGCGCAGATCATCCAGTCGTTGGAGGCGGGCAAGCATGTGGTGCTGTCGTTCGGCGAGCATGAAAGTGATTTGGATTATCTGCTGGTGTCGAATTTGCTGACGCGCAAAATTCGCGCGGCGTGGGAGAAGAAGACGAATGAGTTCCGCACGCACGGCAAGGCGGAGCCGAAGCCGTTGATCATTGTGGTGGAGGAGGCGCATAAACTGCTCAACCGCGAGATGGCGGCGCAGACGACCTTTGCGACCATCGCACGCGAGTTGCGCAAATATTATGTGACTCTGTTGATCGTGGACCAGCGTCCGTCACAGATCTATGATGAGGTGATGAGTCAGTTGGGCACGCGCATCAGCGGCTGGCTGGGCGATGACCTGGATATTCAGGCGGTGCTTTCGGGTCTTTCAGGGCGCGACTCGCTGCGCGGAATGCTGGCGCGTTTGCAGCCGAAGGAGGAGGTGCTGCTACTCGGTTGGGGTGTGCCGATGCCGTTACCTGTGCGGTCACGAAGATATGATGAGGCGTTTTGGAAGGAGATGGGTGGGGGGAAGAAGTCTCGCGAGGAGAATTTGAAGGAGTTGGGGTTTGGACATTAATAGTCGTTGTTTGTTACAATGCCTCTATCTTTGTATAAATTGCGTTGCAGGAGTGCGGTATGAAAATCAAGAAAATTTCTCTGAAGAACTTTAAGTGTTTTAAAGAAGTTGATATTGACTTTAAGAAAATTACCGTGCTAACTGGTGGAAATAGTAGTGGAAAAAGTTCTCTGCTTTACAGTATCTTGTCGCCTTTGCAATCAGAAGGGTTTCCAATCACATACTCACCAAATGGGAAGTATGTAAATATGGGCGATTTTAAAGAGATTTCACATAATAATTTAAAGTCCAACAAGGTCAGTCTGGATTATGTCATAGAAACAGATGAGGATGACAAACACGAACAGATAGAGGTACTTACAACGTGGATTATCAATCCTAAAAACCAGCAACCAAAGCTCTATTCTTTAGAGTGTGTAACGCAAAAATATAATCTGAAAATTCATATCAAAGCAGGTGAATACGTCTTTAACCTTCAACATTTAAATAAAGAAGAATATCTTGGAAGTAAAGACTTTGAGATGAACAAAGCCTTAGCTGGTTTCCTGGAAGATATCGGGAAAATTATCGATAAAGAAGAAAAAGAAAAAAAAGGTTCTAATAGAAAGAAAAAGACCGAGATATCAGCAATAGATGCGTTTCTAAACATTGACGATGTTAAAAACCTGAAAATAAAAAGAATCGAAGATTTATTCTTGACTTTGAGAAAAAAGAACTTGTCTAGCGCTTCAAGATCAATAAATGACGTACAACGACGCTTTAGCGAAATTGAAAGGCATTTAGGCTTTATCAATTCTTTTCGTTTGTTCCCAGAAAGAACTTACTATCAGATGACAAAGTCTGATTACAAAGTTGGCGGTTACGGCGAGAATTACATTGATCAAATCTTAAGATGGTACGAAAACAAATCAGTGACTTATAAGGGTTTGATAGCCGATTTGCGCAGCTTGGATTTGCTAAACGGGGTTGATATTAAAAAATTAGATGGGGGAAGGTTTGAACTTAGAGTGCAAGCAAAGCCTGAAGGACCTATAGTGTCGATTGCTGATGTAGGGTTTGGTATTAGTCAGTTTCTTCCCATACTTGTAGCAGACAGGCAGTTACCTAAAGGTTCAACGTTGCTCGTGGCTCAACCAGAAATACACCTACATCCAAACGTTCAAGCAAAATTGGCTGATTATTTTTCAAGACAAGTCAAGAGCAAAGAAAAAAGATACATTATTGAGACACATAGCGAGTATTTTCTCAATAGACTTCGCCTTTTGATTACTAAAGGTGAGATTGCTGCTGAAGATGTTGCTGTTTACTATTTTGAAAACACCAGTACAGGTACAACCAAATACTCTATTGAATTCAGTAAAGATGGTCAAATCAAAAATGCCCCCAAAGGCTTTTTTGAGACATATATGATGGATGTTATGGATATCGCTCTTCATGCAGAATAGATTCTTAAGGGGTATGCTATGAAAGATATTTTTATTGACAACAATGTTGCGAAGAATTTTATAAACCCGTTAGACCTCGAGTACAAAAAGTTGGTCTCATGGTTAATGCATTGTGACGAAGTAAGAAAGTCCGATAATGCGCACCTAGTGATTTCGAAGAAAATCATTGTAGAGTATCACCGAACATGCGGTTCAAGCATGTCGGATAACTCAATTGTTGCGATTATTGATATGTGTACTAGGCAGGGTAGATTAAACAGAATAACAAATGACCAAATAAAAGATTTTAGAACCACCTACTTAACAAAGAAGAATTGCCGAAAACTTAAATCAAACTGGCAAGATCATGATCATATTCCTGTTGTAATGTTATCAAAAAGAAAGTACGCAATAAGTATTGATGATAAGTTCGTGCAAGATGTAAATCTATTCCCGGGTTTCAAGGCAATAGCAGTTAAAAGACCCGAAGACTTGAAGTATGAGTAAATCATTGACTGATTTAAATCTTGGTTTTGAGTCTTTTGCCACTTACACTAGTTCAACTCAAAAAATCCGAGTGATGACGGAAGGATGGGTGAATCGGTCTGGTTTTTGTCCGAATTGCGGGAATGGGTTAAGTCGCTTCGAGAATAATGCGCCCGTCGCTGATTTTTATTGTGGTCACTGCTCGGAAGAATATGAATTGAAATCAAAAAGCGGGGCAATGGGCAAGAAAATCGTGGACGGGGCATATTCCACCATGATTCAACGTCTGCAAGCAGATAACAACCCGAATTTCTTTTTTCTGACATACGACAAGTCCACGCTGGAGATACGGAACTTCCTGACCATCCCGAAGTACTTCTTTGTCCCTACGATCATTGAGAAGCGCAAGGCGCTGAGTCCCACCGCGAGACGGGCGGGCTGGGTCGGCTGCAATATTGACGTGAGCAATATTCCTGAGATTGGGAAAATCTTCTTTGTCCAAAACGGCGTCCCTAAAAGCAAAGATGAGGTGCTCGAAAAGTGGAGCAAAACCGATTTTGTCAAAGCCACGCAGAGCGTCGAGTCAAAGGGCTGGCTGTTGGATGTTCTGATGTGCGTGGAGAAAATCAAAACGGAAGAATTTTCGCTGGATGACGTTTATGCTTTTGAAGGTTATTTGAAAGCCAAACATCCATCGAATAACAATGTAAAGGCGAAGATACGTCAGCACAGTTTTTGCGGGATAAAGGCGTTCTTGATTTTGTTGGTCGGGGTCAATATCGGATGAGACTCAAATGGAGATAAGTCATGCAGAGATATATTGTCAGTCAGGTTGATGGAAGTACATTCGTGGTGATTGACCAAACGGAACAACGTGAAATCTGTGTTTGTACGGAATATGACGAAAAAGAAGACGCAAGAGAACGAGCCGAGAAGATTGCGGCTTTGCTCAACGTAAACGTTTCAGAGTAACGAGAGAACACTGGGATGGATGTCCCAGTGTTTATGATTTGAAGTGGAATGTCCGCGTGATGGGGGAGAGTAGAAAAATAAAAAACAGGCTCAAAGGATGAGCCCGTTTTCCTCTATGCGTCTTGCTTTCTAAGTTTATCGGCTGCAAGGCGGTTGAGGCTAATGCCTTCCTCCTGCGCTTCAATGGCGAGTTTGCGGTGTAATTCAGGTGGGATGCGCACCATGAACTTTCCGCTAAAGTGCTTGCTGGCAAGCGGTTCAGGCGGAGTCTCACCGTTTGATTTCATATCCTTCACCACATCCGCAACGACCTGACGAATGCCAGATAGCGCGGCTTCGGGGTTTTCGTCCAACCAACTTAGGCTGGGAAACTCAATACATAACCCCGCATATTCCTGATCGTCTTCAGACCAAGTGATACGATATGTGTAGCGGTCATTTTTAAGCATTTTTTTCTTCCTCCAGCCGTTCAATCGCTTTTAACACCTGCTTAACTTGATAGGCTTTCGCCATGCCCTTGTCATTTTGAATGTTCACACGCGGGTCGCCTTGCCAGGGAGTTTTGTACACTCTGTGACTGCTCCCTGACTGACGCGCATCTCCAAAATAATGCTCACAAACTTTGCAGAGATCCTGAAAGCGGATTCCCCTCGGGTTGCGCTTCATTTCCGTAATGATGTCTGCGATTTTGGGCATGCGCTGATGATACCACTATTGATACTGCACTGCAAGGGAAAATTGCATCCAAAGCGAGCGTTTCAGAAATAACGAGAGAACACTAGGATGCATGTCCCAGTGTTTTTGATTTGTGGTGGAATAAGATAAGCAAGTGCAAGTGTGTTGCATTGTGCAACCAAATTTGATACAATGCGGGTGGAAAGGAAGACGCCATGAATATTCTTCACGTTCGCAGTGTGTCTGATGATTTGTACGCACGGCTGCAAAAATTGGCCCAATCAAAAAATCGCTCTTTGAGCGCCCAGGTCATTATCATGCTGACGCAGGCGATCGAGGATGAGGAGCGGCGCAAAAAACAAGCGAAGACATTGAATTCGATTCGCCGTCGCCGCTTCACGCCTCCCAAGAATGCGCCCACCTCTCTTGAATTATTGAAGGAAGACAGGTCGCGATGAGCGAAGTCCTGCTGCGCTGTGTTTTGGATGCCAGCGTTGGCATAAAACTTTTTGTTGAGGAGGAATTCTCCGACAAGGTTCAGCGGCTTTTTTCCAAACTTGCTGAAGACCCACAGGCAGAAATCCACGTCCCTGACCTGTTTTATATTGAATGTGCCAATATCCTGCTCAAATACACCCGTCGTTTTAACCGTCCTCTGGAAGATTCGTTGAAAGACATCAAAGATTTGAATGACCTGGCATTGAAATCCACTTCCACATCTGAATTGATCGAAGATGCACTTGAATTTGCCAGTGAGAAAAATCTGACCGCTTATGACGCTTGTTATGCCGCCCTTGCCCGCCGATTGGCACTCCCATTAGTGACTGCGGATGCTCCGCTGGCGAACGCGGTTGATTGGGCAGTATGGATTGGCGATTTTGAGGTGTGATCGTAATGTAGGGCGAAACGAGAGAACACTGGGATGCCTGTCCCAGTGTTTTTGATTAGTGGGGTGGGAAAACAGGTAAAATAAAGGCATGAAAGCGAAAGTCCCTGCAAAGATACGCAGACTCATGAAAGAGTTTAAGGAAGGGCTTGTCCGCATATATGGGGATAAGCTCAAAGCCGTCTATTTGTACGGTTCCTATGCGCGCGGAGATTCCCGTCCAGGCTCGGATGTGGACGTGATGATTCTGCTGAAGAACTACAAAAATTACTGGAAAGAGCAAAGCAAGATCAGCCAGTTGGCAAGCGATGTCTCTTTAGAGTATGACGTCACAGTGAGCTGTATCTTCGTCAAAGAAATCCAATGGGAAACCGCCAGCAATGAAAGACCGCTCATTTACAACATCCGCAAAGAGGGGCTGCCTGCATGAAGGACTATTCCAGTAAATTGTTTAGCAAGGCATTGGATGCTATAGAAGCGGCTGACGCCTTGTTGAATATCAATAAAGCAGAGATTGCGGCGGGTAGAGCCTATTATGCGATGTTCTATGTCGCTGAGGCGTTGCTGTACAATGAATTCGATTTGAAATTCAGCCAGCATGGTCAGGTCATTGCGGCATATGGAAAGAACTTTGCGAAGACAAAGGTCCTTGACCCCAAATTCCACCGCTGGATGCGTGACGGATTTGATAAGAGAATTACGGGTGATTATGGAGTTGACACGGGAATCGAAGATGAAATTGTGGCAACCATGATCAATCAGGCGCGTGAGTTTATGCTGGCTGCGCAGAACTATTTGAAAGACAAGTAGGAATAACGAGAGAACACTGGGATGCATGTCCCAGTGTTTTTGGTTACGCTTCGATTACTTCCGCTTCGTGCGTGATCTCGATCACGTCCTTCAACGTGGCATAGACCGAGCAATATTTTTCCTCGCTGATCTCGATCGCCTTGCGTAGTTTTTCAATTTCAATTCCCCTGCCGATCGCCTGATAACGGATGTGGATTTTACGAAACCGCCACGGCGGAGTCTCATCCTGCTCCGCTTCTGCCGTCACTTTGAGCTGTATCAGTTCCTGACGCTGTTTCTTCAAAATCTCCACCACATCATGCGACGTGCATCCGATCAGCGCCATCGGCAGCAGGTCCGAAGGGCTGACACCCCTTGGCTTCTTCATTGCGATTTGGTGACCGTCCGAGTCGCTCAGGGTGAATTCTGTTTCAGGATTCCAATTGAGGTATACGTTTTTCGCTGCCATGACCGAAGTATAGCATTCTATGTCATTGCGAAGGTGCTCTTCCCGAAGCAATGTGCACGCAAAGGTTGTCAGCGGCTAACGCTCAAGCCGCCGTCACCGGCGGCGTTTTGCGAGGGAATCCTGCGCCGGGGACGGCGCGGAGAGCAAACTACCTGACATGGTTTGCGTGCACATCCGAAGCAATCTCCCCCATTGATGAGGCTGCTTCGGCGGATGACTTGCAGCGGCATATTAAAGAAATGATTATGATACGATATGGATGGGAGGCTCTCATGATAATCTTTTTGATCGCCGCGTTCGTCTTTGCCGCGCTGGAAGCGCTGGCCTTGCAGAAAAACTGGTTCAAACTCGAAGTCTTTGCCAAGCCCGGGGTAATGATCGCCCTCTTCCTCTGGCTATGGACTTCCGCCGGGCTGGGCGGGGCCTTATTATGGTTCGGGCTGGGAATTCTGCTATCCCTAGTCGGTGATGTGCTCTTGATGATCTCACTCGACCGCCTCTTCCTTGCCGGGCTGGCGTCATTTTTACTGGCGCATATCGCTTACATAATCGGATTCAACACCCCCTTGCCGGGGATGAATTTCTTCGGGATCGTTTTCGCCGTCATCATCGGCCTGGGCGGGGCGCGGATCATTCGCCGCATTCTGGACCGTCTGCCTGCCGCTGGGCAGGGACGGATGCGCGCCCCGATCATTATCTACAGCTTCGTGATCTCCATCATGCTGCTCTCTGCAATGATAAAACTGACCGATATTTCCTGGGATGCAGGCGCGGCGGCTTTGGTCAGTGTGGGCGCGTTTCTGTTCTACATCTCGGATATCATCCTCGCCTGGAATAAATTCGTCGCTCCCATTCAGCATGGGCGCATCTACAATATCGCCGCCTACCACCTCGGACAGATCGCCTTGATCTCGGGAGTGCTGGTTCAGTTTTCTGCATAGGCCGCTCTGTCGCTTTGAGCGCAAGGGAAGAACGACATGCTTGTAAACAACCTGCAATCTTAACCTAAAGCGAATCAAGTATCATCACAAAATCTTGGAACAAAGGAAAACGAATGCAGCCTATTTTCTTTATTGTCCTGATCGGCCTTGTCGGCGGGATGGCGATCGGTTTGCAAAGCCCGATGGCGAGCATGCTCAGCCAGCGCATGGGAGTCTGGGAAAGCATTTTCATCGTCCATGCGGGCGGAGCGGCGGCAGCCATGATTCCGCTCCTCGTTTTTGGCAGCAGGCTCGGCGATTGGCGAAGCGTCCCCTGGTATGCGCTGGGAGCGGGAACATTCGGCCTGGTCGTCATCTCTTCAATGAGTTATATGATTCCCCGCATCGGCGTCGCAGGCGCATTGATCACCCTGCTGGCGGGTCAGCTTTTCGTCGGCTCGATTCTGGATCACTTCGGCTGGATGGGAGTCGCCCAGCGCGCCATCGACCCGCCGCGAATCATCGGCCTTTGTGTGGTCATGCTGGGCGTATGGCTGGCTGTAAAATAATAGCAATAAAAAAAGGACACGGCGTGTCCTTTTTTTATTGCTTCGTCACAATGTATTGATGGATCAAATGCGCATATCGGTTTTGCAGGCGGATGAAATGGTTTTGGATGGCGTCCGCTTCCGCGCCTTCCAGCACAAGGAAGCGTCCTTTTTCCACGCCTTCACGCGCAATCTCGCGGCAGACAGCTTCGGTGATAAGTTCCGCCAGTAACACCTGACCCTGCATGGTGGTGTCGAGACGGTTGTTTATATCCAGATAGATTCGTACCGAAGGCGCGGCGGTTGCAATGACGATGCTCGAATTGACGCGGTCGTAATAGACGCGCTGGCGCGGATCGGTGCGGTCGTCGAAGCGGATGTCGGTGAACAAGGCATTGCTTCCGCGCATCGGAGGTGCGGGGATCGACTCCTTTTTGGAATGAACCTGCACCATGGCCTGCGCGCGGTTCCTGCCGAGGTATGCCGTTACGGTGCCTTCACCGCCCACCTGCCGGCCTTCCACTTTTACACGCGCTTCCAAAATGGATGGGTCGTTTTTATGCGGCTTGAGGACCACCTGCGGGGTGATGATGTTTACTTCCGGGCTGCTCGAAATCACGCTTGCCGTTGCGCCCGCCCTCGCATTGTCGCCTAATGCGGCGCGCAAAACCAGCGTGGCGGACTGGCCTGTTTGCACATACATGCGTTCGGGGAAAAATCCCATGCCCGATTCAGGCAGCTCGATCTTCCTGCGGGGCTCGCCATCGCGTTGCTCGCGCAATTCGGTGAGCGCGATCGTGTTCAATTCGTGCAGCGCCTTGTCGAGTTTTCGGCGAAGTTTTTTATCCAGCTTCGTCTGTTCGTCGTGGATGGCATGTTCGCGCTCGGCTTGAATGAGCGGCTCGAGTTTGGATTCCACGGCCAGCTTCAGCGCCTTCGCAAATGGATGCGACCAGTTGATGCCGTCGCGGGTGGCGGTCAGCACAGGTTCGTCATTCTTCAACAGGTCGTGCAAATAATCGCATTGGATCGAGCCGTAGAAATAACCCGCATACGGGTCGTTCTCGCACTTGAGCATGGTCAGCGAGATGACAATATCCCTGCTGATGACCAGCAGGCCGCCGTCGGCATAATCGCCCTCTTCGCTTCTTGTCGATAATTGGATGTTCGACCGGTAGACTTCGAGACTCGCCTCGGCGGGATAGCCCTCGATGGAGAGTTTCTCCTCCAGCACTTTTTCGCCTCGCGGTGACTTGTAGCTGAGTTCGGTTTCCTGACGAATTTTCCCCTTCGACGCGCTGTCCAGCAAAATGATTTTGCGGTTTGGGTTGCTCATGATCGGGCGCAGTTCGAAATGCCTTTGCAAATAATTACGCAGGTTGCTATACTGCGGCATTTTCACATCGTCACGAGAGACGATGATCTCGATCAACGACCCGTTCCCCGCAGGGAAGCCGTGCTTTTCCCTCAAAGCCGCCGTCGCATACACGGGGTCATCCAGTTCGAAGGTTGGGATTCCGTTTTTAAGGAGCAGGGAGCATGAATAAAAGTTATTTCCCTTGAACGAACGCACATGCCCATAGCCCAGCCCAAAGATGGAATCCTTCAACCCGCGCCCCCACATGCCGCGCACGCGCTGGTCTTCCTTCAAGCCGCTGGTTGCCTCGCCGTACGTGCCGACGACCTTGTCCATGCGTTTGTCGGTCATGCCTTCGGCAAAATCCCGCACGCGGATGGTGGAATTCTTGTGTTTGCGATGAACCTCGATGGAGATCTCGCCGCTCGACTTGCCGCCCGCCTGCTCGAGGCGCGAATAGCTGTCGTTCGCGTTGGTGATGATCTCCACCAGTGCGCGCATCACATCCTTGCGGATCGCCTGGTCCGCCTGCTGGATCGCCACGCGGTCGGCGTACTGTAACTTCCTGCTGCTTACCATATAAATCCTTCGTTATCTCTTTTTTAGCGGATGCCTTGCCTGGGTTTTCAATAAAGGCGCAAAACTTCCCTCGGCAAAATCAAGGAAGGTGATCAGGTCCGCGCGGTTGTGGATGCCCGCATACCGCCGGAACAGGTCCACGTTCCTCTTCAAGGTCTCTGCCGAAGATTCCATCGTGGCGAAAAGCATGTTCCTGAAATCGAACTCGCTGATTCTCGCCTTCCCGCCGAATTTCTGATATTGACGATAGGCATCCGAGCGTTCCAGGGTGTGAACGGCCTTCCCCGCTTTGATCTTCTCTTCCTTCGATATAGAGGGCACAACGGGAGTGTGAATCTTTTCGGCTGCTCTGGTTTTTTCCGCTTTCGCAATTTTCGGTTTGGCGGGTTTCGCCGCAGCGGTCTTTTTGGCTGGCTTCGGCCTGGCCGGCATCAGGAGAGGCAATTGATGCGCGGTCTGCGCTTTTTTCGCTTTTTGTTTTACCTGTTTTTTCTGCTTCTGAACCGGCTTTATCTTTTTAGGGGCAGCTGTCGGAACTGCTTTCTTCGCCTTAACTTTTGGTTTTAGCTTGGGGGCAGTCTTCGGCTTCGCAGGAGCAGGGCGGGTAACCACTGTCTTTTTCGGTTTCGCTTTTTTGGCAAGGACCTTTTTAGGTGTGACAGTCTTTTTTACAGGTTTTGCCATTCTGCGGATGGACTTCTTTGCAGGTTTTGCAACCTTCTTTTTAACAGTCACTCTTTTCTTTTTGGCTGGCTTCTTTTTTTCCACAACCGCAATGGATTTCTCTTCCGTTGAAAGGGACGGCACTTTCACTTGCGGAATTGCAGGTTCAACTGGCTTTGGTTTCTCTACTTTCGGCGGCATCGGCATGGGAAGCCCCAGGGTCTTTGCAACCTGTTTTGCAACCGGTCTTCCCACCACCTTCACTTTGAATCCGTCCGCGGGAGTCTCTTTGATATATCCCTTTTCTTTTGCGCGGTTCAAATGACTCGTCACCTGGGCCGAGTCGGGCCAGTAGAAATAATTCTTCAACGAAAAGCGGTGCGGGAACAACTTGAAGCAGGCGGAAACCACCTCCTCCGTTGTGGCGGGAACTCCATCCGCGTGTAAAAACTGGACGGCGAACACGACCAGTTCCTCGGTCGGGATGGAGGCGTACGTTTCTTGTCCGATGTTGGGGAGGGATTTGCCGATGGGATTTTTTTCAGATGATTCGCCAGGTGCCATGAGTCAATTTGCCTTCGTTTTGAATTGTGGTAGCGCTATTATAACAAGGTCATTCCTGCTGCCCGCCGATGTATCGATATACCTCCACATTATTTTCGGGGTTCGCGAATACGACCACAAACTTTTCCGGGGCGGATTGAAGGGCGGGCAGAATTTGCTGAGCAATGAATGGGTCCAGCTCGTAGCTGCGCGGCGATTGAAGCCTTGGCGAAACGATGATGTATTCGACCCCCCGGTTGGTCAAATAGCTTTCCAAATTCTGTCCCGCAGTGGGGAAGCTGACGGTTTTTCTTTTTACCTGCACATAGGCGGGGATGGGTTCGTTCACCATCACGATGGCATCGGGCGGCGCATTCTCCGCCACCCAGCTCGCGCCGATGGAGAGATCCGTCATTTGATTCATGACCGGGTTTTGCCAATCCTGAAAATTACGCGACAGCAAAGCCAAAGCGATCAAGCCGACCAGCACCGCCTCGGTTCGCCTGCCGAAGTTGATTCTGTTTCGAGCGAGCTTTGCCGCCGCCCAGGCCATTCCCCGCGTCAAATAAAAATAAAGGAAGGGGAGGATCGGAATCAAAAAGCGCGCCTTCACGCTGCCAACCTTTGGATTCCAAAACGCCAAAATTCCAAGGAAATAAATCGCAACATAAATATCCATAGCATGGAATTTTTTGCCGGAAAGCGCCAGTCCCCCAACCACCAGAAATAAAATGAGGATATTGACGAACGCCGGCAGGGCTTCCAAACCGTGACTCCCCAAATATGCCGTGACCTTCGACCCGAAGATCGGAATCAACGAGCCTACCAGAATTTCGTTGAAATATCCCAGGGCATTCGAACCCATCTGCCCGATCTTATCGAGCAGGGAACTGTTGAACACCTGTGTTTCATAACTCGCGGAAACCACCGAACCGCCGTTGCGGAGGTTCAGCCATGTTTGCAGGAGTATGCCGGATACAAAAACGCCAGTTGTAATCCCCGCTTCGCGAAAGCGGCGCGTGAGTAGAAAATATACCAGCAGGGCCATGACCAGCGAAACCCCGATGGTTCGAATCAACTGCGTGTACATGGCAAGGACTGCGATCAGAACGACCAGCCAATCCTTCTTGCCGTTGGCCGTTTCATTCCACTTGTCGAATACGATCAATGCAAGCAGGGAGAAGAATAAATATGCGGATTCAGACATCACGGTCACGGACGTCCCAACCAGCAGGGGGTTAATTGCAGCCAGGCCGGTGACGATCTCAAGCTGCGGAGATTCGATCCGTTTGGAGAAAAGTTTGTAGATCAATAAAATGGACGCCAGCCACAGCAAGAGCGAAAACAGCTTCAAGAGATCATAATTTCCGGGGAAGAGCCGAACCCATGGCATGAGCAAAACAGGCCAGCCGGGCGGGAAGGCGCGCTCGATCTGCGGACGCGGAAAATTGATGAGCTGATACCCCTGTCCGCTCGAAAGGCTTTCGGCGAGGATGATGTAATGCGCGTCGTCGTAGGACGTGCCAAGTTGGAGCGAGTTAAATCGCAGAACCCCCAAAAATGCGCTGATGATGACGAAGATTGCCAGAATGGTTTTTGTGTAACGATGGATGGAGTACATGAACTTAATCTTATCACCTAAATTTTGCGCGTATAATCCGCCTATTCGCGAAAGGATTATTGTTATGATGAACAACCGTCAACTTGCCGATACGTTTACCCTCATTGCCAATTTGTGTGAGATCAAGGGCGAGGTCATTTATGTTGTGCTTGCCTATCGCAAGGCTTCCGAAAATTTAATGACCCTCAGCCGTGAAGCCAGCGAATATTGGAAGGAGGGAAAACTTCGTGAAATTCCCGGTGTGGGCAAGGCGATTGCCGAAAAGATCGACGAGCTGCTTCAAACAGGTAAGCTTGAATTTTTGGAAAACCTGAAAAAGGAAGTTCCCGAGGAACTGGCAGGATGGCTGCAAGTGCCCGGGCTTGGACCGAAAAAAATTGCGCTGATCTGGAAGGCGTTGAACATCACGGCTCTTTCAGACCTGGAAGCTGCCGCGAAAAACGGAAAACTGCGCGACCTGCCCGGCATGGGCGCCAAGTCTGAGAATGCGATTCTCGAAGGCATTGCATCCCTTGCCCGCAGGTCGGGGAGGCTGCCGCTCGGGCGCGCGTATCCGCTGGCGCAGGAGATCATTGCTCAACTCAAAAAGGTGAAGGGAGTCGTCGCGGCAGAACCAGCCGGCAGTTTAAGAAGGATGCGTTCCACCGTCGGCGACTTGGATATTTTGGTGGCGGCAAAAGATTCATCTTCAGTGATGGATGCCTTTGTCAACCTTAAAGGCGTGAGCCGTGTTTTAGGGAAAGGCGAGACGAAAGCCAGCATCGAATTCATGGACGGTGTGCGCGCGCAGTTGTGGGTGCATCCGCCTGAAAAGTTTGGCACGGCGCTGCAATATGCAACGGGCTCGAAAGATCATAACGTTGCCCTGCGTCAAATTGCATTGGATAAAGGGTTGTCTTTATCCGAACATTCGTTGACAAAGACAAAAGGCAGGGGTGAAATTCTGTGTGCTACGGAAGAGGAAGTTTATAAAACCCTGGGCCTGCCGTGGATCCCGCCTGAATTGCGCGAAGATCACGGCGAAGTGATTGCGGCAAAAGCAAATAAGCTTCCGAGGTTGATTCAAAGTAAAGATATCAAAACCGATTTGCACATGCACTCCACCCACAGCGATGGAAAATTAAGTATGCTGGATATGGCGCGCGCCGCCGCAAAGCGCGGACTTAAAGCGATTGCATTCACAGACCATTCCGTTGGGTTGGGGGTTGCGAATGGTTTGTCGATGGAACGGCATAAAGCACAGGCTGCTGAAATCAAAAAGATTCAAAAACAGCTTGGCGATGAAATCCTTGTGTTGCACGCCAGCGAAGTGGAAATTAAAGCCGATGGCTCGTTGGATTATCCCGACAAGTTCCTTGCTTCGCTTGATCTGGTGATTGCCTCGCTGCATTCCAGTTTGCGTCAGCCGCGCGAGAAGATCACCGAGCGATTGTTGAAGGCTGTTAGAAATCCGCACGTGGATATCATCGGTCATCCGACGGGGCGTGAACTTCCAGACCGCGAAGCGGCGGATTTGGATATGGAGGTGATTCTGAAGGCTGCGGCCGAATCGGGTGTGGTAATGGAGATCAGTGCCCAACCCTCCCGCCTCGATCTGGACGATGCGCCTGCCCGCCGCGCGAAAGAGTTGGGTGTCCTCCTCAGCATCAATACCGATGCGCATTCCGAAAGCGACCTTGATTTCCTTCATTACGGCGTTGCCATTGCCCGCCGCGCCTGGCTGGAGCCGAAGGATGTGATCAATACCTGGACGCCGAAGAAATTGACGGATTGGTTGAAGAAGAGAGGATGAGAATTAAGGGTATGTTGAGACCCACCCTGATAAAAATTATCCTTACCTTTGGCTTATTCGCCGCAGCCAGCTGGTTATGGCGAATAATCGTGATATCGACCATCTCGGATACATTTCCGATCGGCTTCCCATTGCAGTTTTTTCTGTCCTGGGGACCTTGCCCGCCGGGGGAGAGCTGCTCGGAATTCAACGGCCTTTGGCTGGTTGCAGACCTGATTTTCTGGTATCTTGTAAGCGCGCTGCTCGCGAGTTGGTTTCAGAAATTATCCCGCTCGAAGGTGGGCGGTAAAAAATAGTACGGAGAATACATGGAAAATAAATCGATCCCCGCTGATGAAGTGCGTATTTTTAGCGGCAGTTCCAACCCCAGGCTGGCGGAAAGCATCGCGTCGAAATTGGGCGTGCCATTGGATGAGACTCTCATTTCGCGTTTCAGCAACGACAATTTGTATATCCAGTTGGGGGCGAGCGTCCGTTACCGCCGCGTATACATCGTGCAGTCACTCTCGCAGCCGGTCAACGATCATCTGATGGAATTGTTGATGATGATCGATATCGCGCGCGGGGCGGCGGCCTCGGAAGTCCATGCCATCATTCCCTATTATTCCTTTGGCCGTTCGGATAAAAAGGATGCGCCGCGAATTTCGATCACTGCCCGGTTGGTGGCGGACCTTTTGAAGACCGCCGGGGCAACCCATGTGATGAGCATGATGTTCCACTCCCCGCAGGTGCATGGATTCTTTGGCGTTCCCACCGATCCGCTAAGCAGCCGCGGGGTGTTCAAGGAATATCTCGATACCTGCGACCTGAGCGGGACGATCATCGTTGCCCCGGATATGGGGCAGGCAAAGTCGGCGGCTCGTTTTGCGCGGACGCTTGGTCTGCCGGTGGCGGCGGGGAACAAGGAACGTGTCTCGGATACGGAGGTGATGATTGGCGGGCTGGTGGGGAATCAGGTGAAGGGTCACAAGCGCGCTTTGATCTACGACGATGAAATTGCCACAGGCGGTTCCATTTTGGAATTGAGCCGCGTGCTGATCAATGAAGGGATTCAAGACATCATGGTCTTTTGTACGCACGGCGTGTTCAGCCGCGGCGGTCTGGACCGGCTTGCCGTGGTTCCGCAGATCAGCGAGATCGTCACGACGGATACGGTCCATCTACCGGAGGAGAAGAAGCTTCCGAAGCTGCGGGTGCTTTCCGTGGCGAAAGTCTTCGCCGATGCGATCCGCCATAATTTTAACCACGAGTCCATCAGTGATTTATTCGTTTTTGGTGAATAGGTACTGTCGAAAACGAAAGTATAATTTAATGAGAAGGAGGCACGTATGATTAGCAAAGCGATGCAAGACGCGTTGAATGACCAGATCAACAAGGAGTTGTATTCCTCCTACCTGTATCTCTCAATGGCGGCATATTTCGAGGACGCGAACCTGCCCGGTTTCGGGCATTGGATGCGCGTGCAGGAGGCGGAAGAACGCGAACACGCCATGAAGCTCTATGATTTCCTTTTGGAGCGCGGCGGAAAGGTGATGCTCAAAGCGATCGATGCGCCAAAGACTGAGTGGAAATCTGCCTTGGAGGTTGCCGAAGAGGTGGCTGCACACGAGGCCAAGGTCACAGCTTCGATTCATGCATTGTATGAAACCGCGCTCAAGGAGAAGGACTATGCTGCGCAGGTCATGCTGCAATGGTTTATTTCGGAGCAGGTGGAGGAAGAGAAAAATGCCGCCGAGATCGTGGCGAATTTGAAGTTGATCGAACAGCGCGGTACCGCCGTATTGATGCTCGATCACCGTCTTTCGAAACGCGGCGGGGATTAGTTTTGTAGTTAAGACCCTGAAGGCTCTCAGGCCTTTAGGGTCTTTTTTTATCAGGAGATTTATGGAAGTTGTGATTCACCGCGCCACCTTTGAAGACAGGGTTGAATGGTTCAACATGCGAAAAGGCATCTGGCCCGATGCACCGGATGATTACCTGAATTTTGATTTGGATGAAATCCTGGCGAGCGAAAATGACGCGGTCTTTTTTGCCCTGGCGGAGGGCAGGCCGGTGGGCATGATCGAAGCGCGCATTCGCGAATATGGGGAGGGATGTGAAACCAGCCCGGTTGGTTATATCGAGGGCTGGTTCGTGTATCCAGATATGCGCGGACAGGGAATCTCTAAATGGTTAACCCAGGCGGCGGAGGATTGGGCGCGCGGAAAGGGTTGTTCCGAGATGGCCTCGGATACCTGGCTGGATAATGAGGCCAGTATCCGCGCACATGTGAAGCTTGGGTATTTCGAAGTGGAGAGGCTCGTCCACTTTGTGAAGCAGCTGTAAAAGGGAGAATCTGCCTGGGATTTGGGGCAGGCGGCGGGGCGGTCTGAGGCGAAAATCGTCAAAAGTGATTACAAATTCGTTTATTTCTCCCATTATAATTGCCTTACATTTCCCCCCAGGGTTGGATAATCGGCAATAAAGTTTGTATAATGGTTTAATCCAGTTTTGTGTATTATTGCACAGGGTTTTATGAGCATTCGTCTCAAAGTCATCCTTCCTTACCTGATATTGACCGTGGTCGTAGCCATGATTGGGGTTTATGTTGTTACGCGCCTGGTGGCGAATAATTTAAGTGACCGCCTGACGAACCAGCTGTTGGAGGCGGGGCATGTGGTTTCCGATAGTTTTGTGCGGCAGGAATCCGATCAGGTTGAAACAGCGCGCTCGATTGCGTTTTATGAAGGGGTTGCACAGGCAGTCTCGGAGAAAGACAAAGAGGCTGCATTTAAACTGGTGGGGCCGGCTTTTGTAGGGTTGGGCGGGGCGGAAAATTTGATTTTGATCTCCCCGGACGGGACGGAGCTCCTTCATTTGATCGTTAATTCGAACGGCGAATTACAGAGGGTGGATGAGGTTACGGGTGCGAGCAGATCCCCGATCGTTGCCCCGTTCCTTGCCAATCGAAGAGCCGATGAAGCGCCGCGCCGCGCGCTGGGGGCAAATTTGGCGAATAACGAGGTCTATTATTACACAGGCCTCCCGATTTCGAATAATGGGAATTTTTCCGGGGTGGTGATGGTGGGCACGTCCATCCGCAATATTTTGCCATACCTGAAAAGCATTACCCTTGCAGACCTCATCATTTATAGTGGAAACGGACAGGCGATTGCCACCACGATGGGGGCGGGGGATGCGGCCACGCTTGGTCAGTTATCTATTTCGGAGTATGAATACAAGCAGTTATTAAGTGCGGGCGATTTTGTGTTTGGCAGTAACTTCGAGTTGGATGGCCGGAAATACAGGCTGTTACGCGGACCCCTGGAGGTGGGCAACGACCGCATTGGGGTGTTCGCGGTGGTGCTGCCGCTGGATTTTGTACTGCAATCCGGTGAGGAAAGCAGAACCGCATATATCCAATTATTTGCAGTGGTGATGTTGATCGTGATTGCAGTTGGGTTCGTCATCTCGCGGTTGATCACCCGCCCGCTTTATTCCCTGGTGAATACCTCGCAGGCCATCGCCGGCGGCGACCTCGACCAGCGCACCGGAATTAGGTCGAAGGATGAGATCGGAGAACTTGCGGTCACCTTTGATGACATGACCGGAAAGCTGCAGGATCGGACCCGCGAACTGGAACAGATCAACGAGCGGCTGCGAAAGATCGACAGGACGAAGACCAACTTTATTCAGATCTCCGCCCATGAATTGCGCACGCCGCTGACCCTAATCATGGGATATTCGCAAATGCTGGAGCAGGACACCCAGGCCGACCCCGAGTTGTTAAAACTGGCCAAGGGCATCCTCGAAGGCTCGGAACGCATGACCGATATTGTGGAAAGCATGCTCGATGTTTCCCGCATCGACAGCAAGTCGCTTGTCTTAAGAAAGACCTCCATCCAGATGGATTTGCTGATCAAAAAAGTAAAAAAGAGTTTCCTCGAGGCGCTGGAGGAAAGGAAGATCAAGCTCGATACTTCCGGTCTGGGTGAATTGCCTCCATTGCTGGCTGATCCTGAATTAATTCAGAAGGTTTTTTATCACCTGATCATGAATGCCATCAAGTTTACGCCGGATGGCGGTTCGATCAAAGTTTTAGGAAAATACCTGAACGGGAATATGCCGCCGCAGGTGGAAGTGACCGTGGCCGATACCGGTGTGGGGATAGACCCAGCCTCGACCCATTTGATATTCGAAAAATTCGGGCAAACGGGCGAAGTGCTTTTGCATTCTTCCGGAAAGACAAAATTCAAAGGGGGCGGACCCGGGCTTGGGCTGGCCATTGCCCGCGGCATCATCGAGGCGCATGGCGGACGGATCTGGGCGGAGAGCCCCGGTTATAATGAAAAAACGTTCCCAGGCAGCAAATTCACGATCAACCTGCCTGTTGATGAGGCGACGGAGGAAAAGCCATGAGAATGACCGAACGAGACCGAAGGGATTGGAGTCTGCTGATTTTTATTGTGCCGATCGGCATCCTTTTGATGCTGATTGCGGGGCAGTTCGGTATGCGCATCATCCCCTTCTGGACTTTGAATACGGAGATGCGCTCGAACCTTAATGTTGAAACGGCAGGCGGCCGGCAATCGGTCATCCCGCTTTTCAATATTGGAATTCTTACACCCTTCGCCTGGCAGGACACCTATCTGACCCCCAATTCTGAAAATGGATTTGTCTTCCCTGCCTTCATCGTACTCGAACCGAGCGCCACACCCTCCCCGACAGCTGTTCCAGCAACCGAGACAGCAGCGCCGCCTGAAGAGACGCCCACACCGACAGAAACGCCCCCGCCCACATCTACCACCCCGGTAGCGACAGGGACTGCCTCCACACCTCCTCCCGACGAAGGCACGGATCCGCCGCCGACCGATCCTCCAACTGCAACTGCCTCACCAACCGATACTCCGATCGCAACTGCCTCACCAACCGATCCTCCAACTGCTGCTCCCACTGGGATCATCTCCACCGTCCCTGCGACTTATACTCAAATAGATCCTCCCCCTAGTGAGATAGGCACTATACCGGATGGTACTCCCGGTAATACTACCAATGTTGCTTCAATCTCTGATGGTGCTTTTGTTGTTATCAGTTTGAGTATTGTAGTTGCGCC
>JACZJC010000034.1 GCA_014860745.1 Anaerolineales bacterium | reverse complement strand
CATGGAAGCTGGGCTCTTGTTAGCTGCTTCTCCGTTCGAGTGATCTTTTCCCCTTCAACTGGACACGCTTGTCCTTTGCCCGTTCCTCAATTTCCCCCACCGCCTATGTTACAGAGTCCTACTAATTTTGGTATTGACTATTCAGCGAGAGGGGCAGTATAAATATCATATATTTGGACTACTTTATCCGAATATTAACAGACTTACGTTTTCAAGGCTGATCCCGACTTTATGATAGAAAAGGAGATCAGAATAAAGAAAAAAGCGGCAGACCATCTGAATGCCCAGACGCTGGATGAAAAATTCCAGATACTATTGGAATCCGTTCCCGATGCAATGGTAATCGTGGACGGGAACGGCATCATGCTTCTGGTCAATGCACAAACGGAAGACCTTTTCGGATACCTGCGCAACACACTTAAAGGGAAACCTGTTGAGATATTGGTTCCGAAGCGTTTTCAACATGTTCACCCCAACCACCGCGAAAAATTCTCAAACGAGCCGCAATTGCGGCCCATGGGCATTGGGCTTGAACTTCACGGCCTGCGGGCGGATGGACGGGAATTCCCGGTGGAGATCAGCCTGAGCCCATTACAGACAGATGACGCCGCATTAACAGTAGCTGCCATCAGGGATGTAACCGAACGCCAACACGCAGAGAAAAAATTCCGCGGCCTGCTTGAATCTGCTCCAGATGCGATGGTGGTCGTGGACCGGGAAGGGGTGATTCAACTGGTCAATTCGCAAACTGAAAAGCTATTTGGCTATCAGCGGGCCGAGATGACCGGGCAGGCCGTTGAGCTGCTGATCCCAAAGCGATTTACAAAAAAACATCCGCATTACCGCGAAGGCTATTATGCTGAACATAGTGTGCGTCCCATGGGCGTTGGCTTGACCTTGTTCGGTTTGCGGAAAAACGGCACGGAGTTTCCCATTGAGATCAGTCTCAGCCCGCTGGATTCTGAAGAGGACCTGTTGGTCATTGCCGCCATCCGCGACATCACGGAGCGCAAACGGGTGGAAGCGGACATCCAAAAATTGAACCAGGACTTAAAGCAGCGCGCCGCGCAATTGGAAGCCGCCAACGAGGAACTGGAAGCTTTTAGTTATTCTGTATCTCACGATCTGCGCGCACCTCTTCGTGGAATTGACGGATTCAGCCAGATCCTGCTCGAGGATTATGGTGACAAAATTCCCGCGGAGGGACGCGACTACCTGGAACGCGTGCGCGCCGCAGCACAACGGATGGCGGGATTGATCGACGATCTGCTAAATCTTGCGCGGGTTACGAGGGCTTCGCTGCAACCCAAATTGATCAACCTGAGTAACATGGCAGAAACAATTACCAGCAGCCTGAAAGAGGCGGAACCCGGGCGGCATGTCACGATCAGCATCGCTCCGAATTTGATGGCGACCGGCGACCCGCACCTGCTGGCCATCGTGCTCGAAAACCTTTTTAACAACGCCTGGAAGTTCACGTCCAAAAAGGAACAGGCGGTCATCGAGTTCAACCATCGGGATGCATCAGGCACGCGGACGTACTTTATCCGTGATAACGGCTCAGGATTCGACATGGCGTATGTGAATAAATTGTTTGGAGTCTTTCAACGCCTTCATTCATCAGCCGAATTCCCCGGCACCGGTGTGGGACTCGCCACCGTTAAACGCATAATAAAAATGCATGGCGGCAGTATCTGGGCCGAGGGCGAAGAGGGAAAAGGCGCCGCCTTTTACTTCACACTATAGAGGAGAAAATAATGGAAGACAAACTTATTCTGCTGGTGGAAGACAATCCCGACGACGAAGCGCTGACCGTGCGCGCGTTGAAGAAGAATAACATCGGCAACAACCTGGTGGTGGTCCATGACGGCGCGGAAGCTTTGGACTTCCTTTTTGGCACCGGGGCATTCATTAATCGGGATGTCAACAATCTGCCTCAGATGATCCTTTTGGACTTAAACCTCCCCAAAGTCGGCGGTCTGGACGTGCTGCACCGCATCCGCGAGACCGAAAGCACACGACTGCTGCCGGTGGTCATTCTTACTTCATCGAATGAAGAACAGGACCTGATCAAGGGATACAGCCTGGGTGCAAATTCCTACGTCCGAAAACCCGTGGACTTCAATCAATTTGTGGAAGCCGTCCGCCAGCTCGGCCTGTATTGGTTGATCCTGAACGAGACGCCACCCAGACAATAGGATTGATGAAGATGCAGCTGCACGTATTAATGGTGGAAGACAACGAAGACGATTTTAGGCTGATCCTGCGTGAGCTCCAGCGGAATGGGTATGAAGTTGATTCCATTCGGGTTGAAACCGCCGAAGAATTGAAATCAGCGCTCGATAACCAAGCCTGGGATGTCATTCTCTGCGATTTCTCCCTGCCGAAATTCAGCGCTCCGCAAGCCCTGACCCTCGTTCAAAAAGAGGGATTCGATCTGCCATTCATTATTCTTTCGGGAACCATTGGGGAGGAATCGGCGGTTGAATCACTGAAAGCAGGCGCACACGACTTTATCATCAAAGGAAATCTGACGCGGCTGGCGCCCGCCATTCAACGGGGAATCCGCGATGCAAACGTCCGCCAGGAACAACGTCAACGCGAGCGGGAACTGGAGGCAGTCGCATCCATCAGCATGATCCTGCGAAAAACCACAACGCTCGAGACGATGCTCTCTCAATTATTGGACGAGACCCTGGACTTGATCAACACAGACATCGGCAGTATCTGGCTGTACGACACCGCCACCGATACGGTCAATCTTTCGATCCAACGCGGGTTGGATTTAAAAAACCTCAGCACCTCCTTCCGCCCCGGAGAGGATATCCCGGGCCTGGTCATCAAGACCGGCGAAAAGATCATCGCGCGGGAGTATCAAACCGACCCGCATGTTCTGAAGGAAAACCGCCACCGCATCCCAAAGGGCATCGGCGGCGCTTGTATCCCGCTTTTCTCCGATGAGCAGGTGGTGGGTGTTATTTTCATACACGTCCGTCTGCCGCGCGAAATTTCGGCAAGTGAAGTAAAAATATTGAGCGCGCTCGCGGAACTCGGCGGGAACGCCATACACCGCATGCACCTGCTCGAGAATACATTGAAACAACTGGAGCGTTTGAGAAGCCTGCGGACGATCGACCTCGCCATCAACAGCACCCTCGACCTGCGCACCTCCCTGAAGGTTGTTCTGGAGGAAATCACCACCCAATTGAAAGTGGATGCGGCTTCCGTATTGTTGATGAAACCCGATCCGAAGCGCCTCGAATTCTCCGCTGGCAGAGGGTTCCAAACGAATCGCATCAACGCCACCCGCTTAAAGATCGAAGAAGGCATTGCCGGTCAGGTAGCCTCCGATAAAAAAATAGTTTACATCAAAGACCTGGCAAAATCGAACCCCCCATTCACTCGGGCGGCGTTGGTAAAAGAAGAAGGATTCGTTTCCTATTACGGGGTGCCCCTGATCTCAAAAGGCAAGGTGGAAGGCGTATTGGAGATCTTCAATCGCTCCCCCCTGCGCATGGACATGGAATGGCTGAGCTTTTTGGATTCCCTCAGCTGGCAGACGGCCATTGCCGTGGATAATGCTCAATTATTCGAAAACCTGCAGCGCTCGAACTTCGACCTTGAATTGGCATACAATGCCACGATCGAAGGCTGGTCGCGCGCGCTCGATTTGCGCGATAAAGAGACCGAAGGCCACAGTCTGCGTGTGACAGAGCTGACATTGAAACTGGCGCGCATCCTCGGCATGGATGAGCGCACGCTTATCGATGTGAAACGCGGCGCCCTCCTGCACGACATTGGAAAAATGGGCGTGCCGGACAACATCCTGCTCAAGCCCGGGCCGTTAACGGAAGATGAATGGTTTATCATGCGCCAGCATCCGCAATTCGCCTACGATCTGCTCGCGCCGATCACATACCTGCATCAGGCGCTGGAGATCCCCTACTACCACCATGAAAAATGGGACGGTTCCGGATATCCCCACAGGTTGAAAGGGGAGCAGATTCCACTCTCGGCGCGGATATTTGCCGTGATCGACGTCTGGGATGCATTAACCAGTGACCGCCCCTATCGCCCGGCCTGGTCTGTTTCGAAAACCCTCAATTACATCACCGAGAATAGCGGGACTCATTTTGACCCGCAGATTGTGGCAATATTTATGAAACACTTCGACAGCTTAATCAACGACTTTAAAGAATTAACAGTTTGAGATGAAATTTAACTAGAACAAACCCGGTTGTTGGGGGATATCCGGCTTGATCGTATCCCACGGCAAAGGCGAAATGTCGGTTTGGGCCGCGATGCGCCGATGGAATTCCCGGCATATTTCGGGGGCCATCAGATTATCGGGTGTATGGCAAAAGATAAATGCATCCGCGCCCTGTTTAATCTGCGGGGCGATGAAATCCACCCACTCGTTGATAAATTCAAGATTGTGCTCCAGCCTTGGATGGCCGATAAAGCGCAGGAACATGAAATTCGCTGTGCGCTCCATAAACACAGGGACATCCGGTTTCTTCTCGCGCGCTTCGAGCAGGCTCTCATAGGCGGAGCCCGCTAGAATCTTGTCGCCGGCCAAACTACGGATCGGGCGCGTATCAATCGTCACCCGTGCCATGGAATGGCCTGCCAGTAACTCGTTCAAATTCTCGTGGTGCGGAGGGTCGAACCAATCCAGGTGGCGGACTTCGACACCCAATGGGATTTCACGCGGCCAGGCTTCCATGAATTTTGCGAGATCATCCGTCAGCTTGGGCGAATAGCTTGGAGGCAGCTGCAGGAACATCGGTCCAAGACGGGAGGCGAGGGGGCGCATGACTTCGATAAATCCCAGGGCGCGATCCTCATACCCCGACAACTTCCCGTTATGGCTGATGGCTTTTGGAATCTTCGGGCAAAAGCGGAAAGTCTGCGGAGTTTGCCTGATCCAGGATTCAACTGTTTTTGGAGCGGGGATGGCATAGAAAGTGGTGTTGCCCTCGATGGCCGTCAGGCGGCGTGCATATTCAAGCAAAAAATCTGTGGGTTTTGTGCCGTTTGGGTAGAAATTACCCACCCAGCCTTTGAACGACCAGATGGGGCAGCCGAGATACAGCGCCATGAAATAATTATATGCCAATCGAATATGAATATTGTCACTTGGTGGCGAGGACAGGTGCGTGCTATCCTAAATATGTGGAAGGCTGGTTCAAAAAGGAGATGGAATATGTATAAAAAGATTCTTGTCCCGCTGGACGGCTCGCCGCTCGCTGAAGCGGTTCTGCCGCATGCACAGGCGCTGGCAAAATCGGAGGGGGCCGAGATCATTCTTTTGAGTGTGCCTGTCACCCCAAGTTTGGAATTCCTCGCACGCAGCCCGGGCCTTGCCAACAAGGTGATCGAAGATGCGGAGAACGAAACCAAGGCCTATCTTGAAAAGGAAGCCGCCAAACTTAAAAAGAAAGGCATGAAAGTCACCAGCATCATGCGCGCGGGGCCGATCCCCGAAATGATCCTGACGGTTGCAGAGGAAGTGCACGCGGATGTAATCGCCATGTCCACTCATGGACGAACGGGGGTGCAGCGCTGGCTGATGGGCAGTGTGGCCGACCGCGTGGTGCATTATTCGCACATTCCGGTGATGCTCATCCATCCAAATTAAGCTGGCACAGTTTTCAACAATTGAATAAAATAAAATTCCGAGGCAGCGCTTCGGAATTTTATTTGAGGAGGAACCATGCCTATAAAAGTTTCCGTATACATCGCCGCCAGCCTCGACGGGTTCATCGCCCGCAAAGACGGCGGCCTCGACTGGCTTCCCGCGGGCGGGGAAGGCGGCGAAGATTTCGGCTATGCTGAATTTATGTCCACCATCGACCATATCGTGATGGGCAGAAACACCTTCGAAAAAGTGCTCACGTTTGGCAGCTGGCATTACGACAAAAAAGTGATCGTTTTGACAAGCAGGGATTTGACCCTTTCACCCGAATTGGCCGACAAAGTGGAAGCGCTTCATCTGTCTCCCCGCGAGCTGACTCGCGAAATGGACATTCGCGGCGCGAAAGGCATTTATCTCGATGGCGGCGTGACCATCCAGCGTTTTCTGCGCGAAGGACTGGTAAACGAAATGACCATCACTACTATTCCGATTCTGATCGGTGCAGGTCTGCCCTTGTTCGGCACATTGGAAAAAGACATAAAGCTCGAGTTGATAAAATCCGAATCTTTTAAAAATGGGTTTGTACAGAACAAGTATAAAATTTTATAGGCGCGAAATGGAAATCACGCAAAAACTCTACATCACAAACCGCGATGACTGGCGGAACTGGCTAAAAGCAAACTATAAGACCAAAAGCGAAATCTGGCTGGTCTACCCCAAAAAAGCGACCGGCAAGCCGCGCATCGAATACAACGATGCAGTGGAGGAAGCCCTGTGCTTCGGCTGGATCGACTCCATCAATAAGAAACTGGATGACGAGAATACCGTCCAGAGATTTTCGCCGCGCAAGCCGAATGAAAAATACTCGCAAGCCAATATCGAGCGCCTGCGGACTTTGGTTGCGCAAAAGAAAGTCATCAAAGAAGTAGCCGATACGCTGACGGACATCTTGAACGCCGAGTTCGTCATTCCACCCGACATATTGAAAGCCATCCAAGCGGACAAGATTGCCTGGAATAATTTTCAGGGATTCTCCGACGCCTACATTCGCATCCGAGTTGCATTTATTGATGGCGCACGCAAACGCCCCGAAGAATTCACAAAGCGGCTGCGGTATTTCATTGAGATGACCGCCAAGAACAAGCAGATCGGGTTTGGGGGAATTGAGAAGCATTATTGAGTCACATTTTCGCTCTAGGGTAATTGCCCCGACCATAAAGAGTGGGCGGAGAGGGGGAAGAATTCGGAAGAATAATGATTGGGGCGGGAAACCCGACAAAAGTCGAGGCGGGAAGCGGGGGAAAACGATAAAGTTTGGCATATCCAAAACGGATAAATCAACCTTTCTACAGATTGGAAGTTCTCATGGAAATCACAAAAGACACCCGCGTATCAGACATTTTAGATGAATACGGCGATATCGCCGACGTGATGGAGGTTTTCGGCGTCAAGCGCGTGGCGCGCTTCTCCATCCGCAGGCTGGCGACGATGGCACTGACCGTCGAATGGGCGGCACGGATTCACCGCGTCCCTTTGGAGGAGTTTCTGGATATTTTGAAGAAGGCGACGGCGAAGAAATAATTACCCCACTTACCGCCAGCACACAGACATGGTCGTCGAAATTCAGAATACGCTCCAAGCAGGGACGGATGTCAAATTGAGCGGGGTTGAGATTGTGTCAATACACGCGCCAGAGGACTTGCCATAATCCTTCGCAAGCCAGTCTGCAAATTTCTTTTTGGATTCAAAGGGTAAAGTGGACAGTTCAACAGGTTGAGTCATAATTGGATTTTACTTGAAGGTATCGCGACTCATGGAGCAAGGCATACATTGCAAAGCACTTCCCACATTCAGATCAATGTATAATTAATATGGACAGCACAGCGGGATCGTTCAAATAAGCACAGAACAGAAGGGCAAGCCATGTCCATTGCAATCGTTACTGACTCTACCTGTGATCTCCCTCAACATGTTATTCATGAATTGGGCATCAAGGTCATTCCCCTTTTCATCAATATCGGCGACAAGGGTTATCTGGACGATGTGGATATCACCCGCAAGGATTTTTACACGAACCTGCCGGGGTACACCGTTCACCCCACAACCGGCACGCCGGGCGGGGATACATTCAAAGATGCATACCAAACCCTGGCAGATAAGGGATGTACCGAGATCCTCTCCATTCACATCTCAGAAAAACTAAGCGCGACCGTGAACGTGGCGAGAAACGCCGCGCAGGAATTCAAACAGATCCCCGTCACTGTGCGTGATTCGGGGCAGCTTAGTCTGGGAACGGGTCTTCAAGTGGAACGCGCTGCCCACCTGGCGGCAGAAGGCAGGTCGATGCAAGAAATCGAAACGGCGCTGGATGATCTCAGGTCGCGGACCTTTGTTGCGGCGCGTTTGGATACGCTTGAATTCCTACGACGCAGCGGGCGCATGAACAGATTCATTGCAGGCATCGGCAGTTTGCTGCAGCTCAAACCGATCCTCACCATGCAAAACGGACTGCCCGGTTCCGAACGGGTACGAACTACGCACAGAGCCGAAGCCAGACTCTTGAAAATGCTGGAAGAACATCAACCCATCGAACATTTCTCCCTGCTGCACACGAACTCCCCCGAGCAAGCTCTGGCATTTCGTAAACAGGCTGCCCCTTTACTCCCCGCACAGGTCACTTATTCCATGGATATTACCCCGGTCATCGGAGCGCATTTGGGTCCTGGGGCAGTCGGGTACGCGATCATTTCGAAGAACCCCGCATCATAAAGTGCGGAATTATGTTAGGAGACAGGAAAAATAAAATGAATGCTGAAACCAAACGTTCGTTGAGCGGGGTTGAGATTGTGGCGAAGTAACGCGCTGCCCTTGAGTGCGACGCGCCCTCCCCACACAGACACGGCCGCCGAAATTCAGATGTAACAAAAAGGAGCTTCGAGACTGCTCTCGAAACTCCTTTTCATAATTATTAGCCCAGTTCAACTTGAGACAGGTTCTTCCATTGCCACAACGGCGGGCAAGGCTTTGATCTCACGATAGGTCAATGTCCACACCGTTGAAGTGAAGACCGCCTGCCAACTGCCCAGCAGCACCCAGGGAGAGAACGCAATTGTGAAGAACAACGGCAGGACAAAGATGATGCCAAGCACCCATGCCAGCACATTACTCAGGAAGAGACTGAAGAAACCGACCAGCAACAGCACAGGGACGGCCGCGATGAGGACCGCGATGATGAAAGTGACAGCCACAACAGGGATGGTAACGATCACCAGGATGACAGAGACCACCGCCCATACAATTCCCAGGCCGATCATCACAAGCCACATCAAACCGACGTTCTTCCAGTTCTCACGCACCAATCCCCAGCCGCGGTTGAGCGACTCACGTACGCTGAGACCTTCGAGCACACAAACGCGCCAGAAAAAATGACGAAGCAGATGCAGGATGATGGTCAAAACGACCACAACAAAGATCAGGAGAAACACCACACCGATCATCGCGATGACACTGAATGCCGTGAACTCCAGGTTTCCATTTTCAACTGCAAAGAATATACCGACGCCTGCGAAGAGCAGAACCAGCATCAGCAAAATGGCGGGCAGGCTGATGATCAAATTGATCAGGAACAAGCGCCACGAGGCACGCGACCAGCCAATGCGGAAACCCTGACGCACGGTCATTTTGGTATCCGTACTTTCATATTCATCCACCATGCGGATGACGGCGGTCTCAGACACATAGCGCCCGATCGCCACGATGATACCCAACACGATCATGATCAGTGTGAAGGCAACGGCAATCCAGATCAGGGCGACCAGTTCCTCGCGCGGGATGTCCACGTCATGCGGCCCCTCATTGAAGAGACGCTCCATTTCCTGTGTGAATTCCTGCATGCCCTGCTCAAGGTCCTGCGGGAGCGGCATCTGCTGGTTTTCATTGTCGACTGAATAACGCGTTCCGCTATTCGAACCCCCGCCGGTTGAACCGGCGGTGGCAAGCGCCAATATCAGGCCAAATACCCAGAGAGCACGATAACTCCATAGGATGTGCCATGCACGTTTTAAGATTTTGACGGGATCCATTGTATTCTCCTTGTTTACAAACATTCTTTTTCGCTTCTTTTCCAACCGTGAGCCTGCCTCAGCCTTCGAGGAGCGGTACCTGCCCCGCGCGGCTTCGGCGTGCCCACCAGATCGCAATCCATGTCAGGTACAACATCGCGATCGAAACCTGCCAGATAAATTGCGGTAATACGTTCCTTGTATAACTCTCGGTTCTCTCAGCCCATTGCAGGCCCTCACCTTCCAATAAGCCGAACTGTCTCAATGTTGAAGTCCAATACGCGCCAGTGGACGAGTCGGAAACCAATAAAGGCGCAGCGTCTTCCAGCAGCCCAAAAGTGTTCGCCGCAGAGACCATATCGCTGACGAAAATGGTCGTACCGACAAATATCCATGCCATCAGCAGACCGACTGGGATCATCCACCAGCCGACTTCGAGCAGTTGACGCCTCGGGGTGGCTGTCTGCTTTTGAGGCAGAAGCAGGTTCACCTGTGAGACGAAGCGTTCATTCGAAGTTAACTCCGCCGCAGGGACTTCCTGTAACAGCGCCGACAAGCTTTGCAATGATTCCAACTCTGCCAGGCAGGCTTCACACTCGGCGAGATGTTCCTGCACTTGATGGAGCCTTCCGCCCTTCAACTCACCATCGAGATAGGCGTTCAACCATTCACTGACGTGGTTAGACATGTTCAACCTCCAGTAAAGACAAGTGCGGCTCCAGTTTTGATTTCAATAAATTCCGTGCATAACTCAAACGCGACATTACAGTTCCAACAGGTATATCCAGGGTCGAAGAGATCTCCTGATAGGAAAGCCCCTCGTATTCTCTCAGCACCAACACTGCTCTGCTCGCATCCGGCAGGGACAGGATCGCTTTTTGCACCAAGGCTGTCCTCTCCTGCTGCGAGACAAGCGACTCTAGTCCGGGTCGTCCATCCGTCAGATGCAGGTCTTCAATGGCGTCAGGCAGGATGCGCTTCTCCTTGCGGAGCATATCCGTCCCGGCGTTGACGGCGATGCGGTACAGCCAGTTACGGAGCGGCGTCCCCGGGCGATAGGAGGAAAGGTTCTGCCAGGCGCGGATGAAGGTCTCCTGTGCGGCGTCTTCCGCCATCTGCACATCTCCGCACATGCGATGGATGACGTTCAACACGCCCTGTGCATGCAGGCGGACCAATTCGCTGAATGCGTTTCGGTCGCCGTTTTGCGCCTGGGTCACAAGTTGTGCTTCATTGGCTGTTTGAACAGTCACCACCGTTTGGCTTCCTTTCTCTTGCTATTATATTAACGTAAAAGTCCCCAGTTTTATTCGAAAACACGGGGACCAATTATCTTCGAAACCATAGCGCTCAACTGCCTACACGAAAAAGACATCTGAAGTCTCGCCGCTTTTTGGCACTTCGGATGTCTTAGGAGTAACGGTCACGCTCGCCGAAATTCAGAATACGCTTACCATTTCATGGCACAGGCAGGGCGGGGACAGATGTCAAATTGAGCGGGGTTGAGATTGTGTCAATCCACACTCCAGCGGATTTGTCATGATTCTTCGCAAGCCACTCTGTAAATTTCTTATTGGATTCAAACGGTAAAGCAGGAAGTTTGATCAGTTTAGCCATTACGTATATTTTGTAGCTTGTTATTCAATCCATAATTTTTTATTGTGCTGACAGGGAGAAATAAAATGTTTGGCACTGGCGGATTGAAAAACATTATTAGAGTTAGTTAATAAAAATCCAACTCCAAATTTCTTTTAAAAGCGGAATCTTACCCGTATACCTACAACTTTGTTATCAGTACTAATGAAGTTGTTAACTGCAAGCACGTCTTAATGCGATACGATACATTGGGTTTGATGCGGTCTGTATCAAATCTTTATCAGCATAAGAGGAGACATGAAACAATCTGTTAATCAACTATTGAACTTCTTTAAAAATCACAAATACGGCAAGGCAAGCCTGATCCTTTTGATCATTGGGCTGGCGGCCGTTGGCACAATGTTCATCCGTTCCATGATGCAGGAAGAACCGGTAGCGTTGAGCACTGTTGCGGCTGCCATCTCAGCTGGACGGGTAGAAGGAATCGAGGAACTTCAGGGGAATAATACACTGGTTGTCCACTACAAAGATGGGACAGAGGACACAACCCGGCGAGACCCATCCACTTCATTTTTGGAGCAAATGCAATTCCTGGGTGTATCCAGAAGCCAGATGGCGAAGTTGGAATATGAGGTCGTAGAGTCGAATATAGCCACCAGTGATAAAGTCATCAGCTCAGTGGTAAGTATCGCCATGCTCGGTTTGATGGCTTTTGCCGTAACGCGGATGGGCGGCGGGATCATTGGCCGTAAAAAATTCGTGGAAGGGGCGATCCCGAACATCAACTTCAAGGATGTTGCCGGTATGGATGAAAACCGTGAGGAGTTGGTTGATATCGTTGCCTTCTTGAAAAATAATCAGTTGTACGAGCGCATTGGCGCGCGCATGCCGCATGGCGTGCTATTGGCAGGCGACCCTGGAACGGGCAAAACGCTGCTGGCCAAGGCAATTGCCGGTGAAGCAGGCGTGCCGTTCTTCAGCACCTCTGGTTCTGAATTCGTGGAAATGTTCGTTGGTATGGGTGCGAGCCGCGTGCGCTCTCTATTTAAGAAAGCCCGAGCCAAAGCCCCGTGTATTATTTTCATTGATGAAATTGACGCAGTCGGGCGCAAGCGTCATGGCGGCGGCGGGGGCGGCGGTGAAATGGAACAGGATCAGACTCTGAATCAGCTGCTCGTTGAAATGGACGGTTTTGCCGCCACGGATGGAGTTGTCGTTCTGGCCGCCACCAACCGCGTGGACGTGCTCGACCCCGCCTTGATCCGTGCGGGTCGTTTTGACCGCCATGTGACCATCTCCCGCCCCGACGTTAAGGGACGCGTATCCATTCTGGAGGTGCATGTCAAAGATCGAAAACTGGCAGCGGATGTGAATCTGATGGATATTGCAAAATCAACTCCCGGCTTGGTCGGAGCCGACCTGGCGAATATCGTCAATGAAGCGGCGATCATCGCAGTACGCGGCGGCAATGAGGTCATCTCTGTGCTCGATTTTCAGGAAGCAGTTGAAAAGTCTTTGATCGGCGGCGTTCAACAAAAGAGCCGCATCATCAGCGAAGGCGAACGGCGGACAATTGCTTATCATGAAGCGGGGCACGCGGTTGTGATGCACGCCACTCCGCACTCTGACCCTGTGTACAAGATCACGATCATCCCGCGCGGACAGTCGGGCGGCTTTACGATGGCGCTCCCTGAACAGGACAGCATTCTCATGTTCCGCAACCAGATCATGGCGCGCATTATCGGCCTGATGGGCGGACGTGTGGCAGAGGAAATCTTCTGCCACGACATCACCAGCGGCGCATCCAATGACCTGCAGGTTGCCACGCAACTAGCCGAGGATATGGTCATGCGCCTCGGAATGAGCATCAGCGGTTTGCGGGTGTTCCAACGTCATGAAGTTGGAACGTCACAGGCTGGACAAAAAACATTTGAAGCACTCGATAAAGCCATCAACGAGATCCTAGACGAGTGTTATCAGGAAGCCAAACGTATCGTCACCGAAAAGCGTGATGCGGTGGAACGGGTGACGCAAGCCCTGCTCGCGCAAGAGACCCTGTCACGCGAAGAGTTTGTCGCGCTGACATAGTTTCACCTGAATATTTATTTGATAACAAGAATGCCTCCGAAATTTTATTCGGGGGCATTCTTGTAGACTGCGTGAGTGCGTAGATGGATGGCGAAAATCCAGAATGTGCCCAGGCGGGGATGGATTTCAAATTGAGCAAGGTTGAAGCGATACCTGTATAATCGGGCATCAACCCTATCCCCTATTGAGGACATCCATGGATTCTCTTTCCGAACGCCGCAAGGCGATTCTTTATCTTGCACTCGCCGCCATTTTATGGAGCACGAGCGGACTGTTCGTAAAAATTCTGGACTGGCAGCCGATCTCGATTTTGGCGGGACGCAGTCTCTTCGCGAGTATCGTTTTTCTGGTCTACCTGCGACGCATCCCTACCCGCTTCAACCGCTGGCAATTACTGGCAGCAGGGATGTTCATCCTGACACAGTTCCTGTTCGTCACCTCCACCAAGATGACCACGGCAGCGAATGCGATCTTCCTGCAATACACAGCACCGATCTATGTTGTCCTGCTGGCGTTCTGGCTCTTGCGCGAAAAGCCCGCCCGCACGGACTGGATTTCCATGCTTATCATCTTCATCGGGCTGACACTTTTCTTCGCTGACAAACTCAGCACGGACGGCCTCTACGGAAACCTGCTCGCCATTCTCAGCGGCGTGACTTCGGCGGTGATGATGGTCGCCTTCCGTGCCCAAAAGAATGGCAATCCTGCGGAGAGCAATCTCATTGCGTTTCTTTTAACCGCCACTTTGGGCTTTCCATTCGTGTTGAAAGAAACATGGACAGTCACCAACTGGTCCATTCTCGCATTCCTCGGCGTGTTTCAGATCGGGCTGGCGTTCATATTTTTCACGCAAGGAATCAAACACATCCCTGCCTTGGAAGCAAATCTTATTGGCACGCTGGAACCTGTCTTGAATCCCATTTGGGTATTTTTGTTTTTCGGTGAAAGTATGGGAGTCTTCGCGTTGATCGGTGGACTGGTCGTGCTTGGCGGGGTGACTCTTAGTGCGGTGGGCAGTGCGCGGGCAGCGAAAGAATCCGAATAAAATAAGGATGTATGTTCTATAACCTTTTATTTGTTAGGAGTTGAATATGAAAATCAAAGCCAATATTCAAAACAGCCAGGGACAGCATAACGTCACGCTGACCACAAACGATAATTCTCATTCCATCATCATTCCTCCAAAATCAAGCGGACTTGGCTCCAGTGTCAACGGCGGGGAATTGCTCTTCCTTGCGCTGGCAACCTGCTACTGCAATGACATCTACCGCGAAGCCGCGAAACGAAATATTCAAGTGGAAAAAGTGGAAGTGGAAGTGAGCGGCGACTTTGGCGCAGAAGGCGAAGGCGCGAAGAACGTGTCTTATTCTGCCAAAGTCCATGCCAAAGGGACAGAAGAGGAAATCCGCGAGTTGATGCAGCACACGGACACGGTCGCCGAAATTCAGAATACCCTCAGAGCAGGGACGGATGTCAAATTGAGCGCGGTTGAGATTGTGACTTAAGAAGTTATTGCATTTCAGACGGAATCAACCTATAATTTCGCATTGTTGTCGTTCCCTAGATGCCCTAAAGGAGGGTTAGATGAGTAAGACCCTTGAAACTCAAAATAAAATTATCATTTCACTACTTGCAAGAAGTGCATTAGGAATTAAGGAGATTGAAAGAATTGTTCGCAGTGGGAAGAAAAAAGAAAATCAAGACAAATTTGTTTTGGTATATAACGCTTTAGATGGGAGCAAAAGCGGAACAGAATTAGCAAAAATAGTTGGCATCACGAAACAAGGAATGTCCCAAGTTTTTCAAACTTGGGAAGAAGAGGGCATTGTATACAAAAACGATGAAACTGGCTTTTATGTCGGTCTACTAAAACTCCCTATAAAGAGAAAATCTCCTACAAAAACAAAAGTGGTGAGTTTGAACAACGAGATTGACACAACCATACAAGAGGAGGAAGAAAATGGCAAAGAAAACAAAAACTGAGAAAACGGGCGCCAGCCAAGAACAGCTCATGCTTGGATATCTCTGTATTAAAGACCTTGAAACTTTACCTGAAATGGTTGAAGTTTTAGACCGTTTTGGATTTTCAGGACCTGATATCGCAAAGATCTGCAATGCAGCGGAAGGCTCAATTCGAAATGCAAGATTAGGCGTAAAACCCAAGAAAAGGACAAAGGATGCCAAGGGATCTAATCAGTCAAATCCTGAATAAGAAGACTGATGTAAAGAGGGAAAGTCTTCAAGTTACTTTATCCAGAATAAAAAAGCGGCTTGATCTCACAAGCACTGATCAGGCTGCTTGTTATTATATTAAGAAGAACAAGCTTGACATCAATGTATCTTCTATCATTGACGAGATAACGAGAAGAGCAGTTCAAGATGAATTCGCACCGCCTAAATCAACAAACCCAGCTCCTAAACTAAACATCAGAAAAAAATCTCTAAAGCCCCTTCCTACATCAGATGATCCGTTTATTGATAATTTAATTTTCACTGCAGCAAACAGCAATGCTGAAATTTATCCTGTAATCTACCTATTTGAAAATTCTGTGAGAAATTTTGTTGTTGCCGTAATGAAAAAGTATTTTAAAGAAAACTGGTGGGGTGATAGAGTCGAAAAAGTAAACACAAAAATCCATTCAAATGTAACAACAAGGAAATTAGCAGAAAAGGAAGCCCCTTGGCACTCGAGTAGAGGAGCTGCCCCAATTTTCTTTACTGACATTGAAGACCTCAAGAAAATCATAAATAGTAATAGCAATGAGTTTCGGCAAATTCTAGGAGGAAAATTTGACCATCTAGCTGTCTGGATTGAAGAAATTGAAAAGACAAGAAACATACTTGCACATAACAATCCAGTTTCCAAAAAGGACAGAGATCGATTAATACTTTACGCACATGATTGGAGCAAACTGGCAGTAATAGTTTTTGAAAAACTATAATAATTTTTCTATCCTAAGAATACCCAAGACTAGTCTCGACTACCTGACGAACACACGAATATAGTCACCGAAATTAAAAATACGCTCAGAGCAGGGACGGATGTCAAATTGAGCAGGGTTGAGATTGTGGCGAAGTAACGCGCTACCCTTGAGTGCGTCGCACCAAAGAGACAGGAGAATCTTCTTAAGTGGACGAATCCTCTCGACAAGACTCATCTCATTAAGTCAGGTGCGACGCACTCTCCCCACACGGACACGGTCGCGGAAATTCAGAACACACTCCGAGCAGGGATGGATGTTAAATTGAGCGGGGTTGAGGTTGTGGCGAAGTAACGCCCGCTCTTGAGTGCGTCGCACCAAACAGACAGGAGAATCTTCTTAAGTGGACAAATCCTCTCAACGAGACTCGTCTCATTAAGCCAGGTGCGACGCACCCTCCGCACACGGACACGGTCGCCGAAATTCAGAATACGCTCAGGGACAGTCGCGCCCCCATCCCGAAGCGGACTTCCACCCGTACATCATCATCCGTTCCTGTCAGTGATTCTGCGAAAAAGTCTGTTGACCACTAATCTGCATCATCTACTAGTTTTTCGCGCAAGAGTCGGCTTATTCTGTTTAGTGTGATGAAGACCCTGCTGTAAAAGTGTGCATGCGAAGAGTCTAGCGTGATGGCTTTACGATAATAATTTTCAGCCTCGTCAAAGCGTTTTAGAAATCTCAAGACATCTCCCAAGTGGCAGTGGGCTGTTGCATCTAATGGATCGAGTTCAATACCCCTTCGATAACTAGCCTCTGCTTCATAGTAGTGTTCCTGATTACTTAATGAAACACCTAAGTGGTAATAAAGGTGAGCATCAAATGGATATAATTTTATTGCTTGTCGATATGCAACTTCAGCCTCTTTGTAACGTTTTTGGTTATCAAGTAAATCGCCTAAACTGAAGTAAGCAGAAATATAAGAAGAATCGATTTCAATGGCTTTTCGAAAACTCTCTTCAGCCTCGGCATGGCGTCTTTGTTTTATCAGCGAAATGCCTAAATTGTGGTGCGCAGTGGCTTTTGACGGCTTGATTTCAATAGCTTTACGGAAAAGAGTTTCAGCTTGATTGTAGAGTTCTAATTTATCATTTAATAAAGCCCCTAGATTGTTATAAATATCTGTGTCTGATGGATTGAGATCCAACGCTTTACGATAATTGATTTCCGCCTCTTTGTATTTTCCGATATCGTAGAGATACCTAGCCCAATTGTAAAAAGAGTCCGAGGCGGTTGGCTTTAATGCAAGCACTTTTTTGTACATCACCTCGGCTTCATCGTAACGTTTTAGGTTGTCATGAAGCATGAGTGCTAAATTTGTATACGGATAAGGATGTGAAGGATCAAGTTCAATAGCCTTGCGATAATTAGATTCCGCTTCTTCGTATCGCTTCATTTCTCTTAGTGTAGTCCCCAGATTGGAATATGCTGGTGCCAGTGATGAATTGAGGTTTATAGATTTACGATGACAAGCCTCTGCTTCATCGTATTGCCCCAAGTCGTTCAATGCTATGCCCCAATGAACATAAGCTTCAGCAAATATCGGATTGAGATCAATAGCTTTTTTATAGTAACGAATTGCTTCTTCGTATTTATCCAAGTCTAAAAACACATTGCCACGTTCGTACAATTCTTGAGCAGCAAGATGGTCTTTTTCAACAGGACTAACACCGCTTGCAGCAACATTTTGCTCTTCGGTGGTAGGCTTAACAATTTCAGAAAGTGGGTGAACAACAGCGTCCAGCGTTACATTCAGGAAATTTTCTCGAAGCCTGTTCATGCCCTCGAAAAAATATTCTGCATGTACACGTAAACCATTGTATTTCTTTAGCTTATCGAGTTTTCCAGTTAATGCTTTGGCAGTTGATGGAGCACCAAAGTCAAAGCTCTCCAGCATAAGCGGAACAATATTCCGCTTTTCATCTATTGCGGTTTCTATTTCACGCCTTAACCAATCCCCAGTCTCGTTGCATCTTTCCAATGCAGAAGGAGTCAATATTACAACGAAATGAGAACGTGCCTTGATATTCTCAATTATCGTGGTTTCAAAATCTCCGCTGGGGATACTAAGATAATCGAAGAAAACATCGTACCCCTCGTTTTTCAAGTTTTGAAAAATAGCCAACGCCCATGGCAAGTTTGTACGGCGATAACTGATGAAAACGGTCTTTTCAACACGTCTCGTCATAGATAATCTCCTTTTAGAGGATTATAAAGGAAGATAGGCTCTTCCCTCACTCCCCCGTCGGCACCCAGATATTCTGCCCCTCCCCGTCCCTACCCTAACGGGTACGCGTCCCCAAATCCGAAATCAAAGGCTAGGTTATTTTTCTGTAAACTCTTCTCGCAAAATTTTCTTAACCTGCTCTTTCAACACAGGAACTTCCTCTGTCGCGGCAACCCATGCGATGTCCCAGCGAATCGCGAAATATTCATGTACGGCAATATTACGAAAGCCAATGATGTCCACCCAGGGAATTTCTGGAAAGCGGTTGGTGAATTCTTTTGGAAGACGTGAAGCGGCTTCACCAATAACAGTCAACTTTTGAAGAACCGCACTATTCATCATTTCGTTCTGCTCGAATTCGTAATAACTCTCACCCATCACGAATCTTGAAATAGCTTCCGCAGCTTCGACGATATCCGTCAAATATAGTTTTTCAGGACGCATACACTTCCTCGATATTCGAGAGGACAGAGTCGCGAATGACGGGTTTCAAGCCGTCCATGGGAACCAAGTCCACAGGGCGATTGAATAGCTCGGCAAGCTCTCGTTGCATTCGGGAGAAAGTGATAAACCCGATTTTTGCATTAGGTTGAAAGGACACCAGCACATCCACGTCACTATCCGCGCGGAAATTCTTCCCAAGTACAGAACCAAACAAAGCCAATTTCTGCACGTTGTAACGACGGCAGAAATCAGCCAGTTCCTGCTTGGGGACTTTGATCTTCACGCGGGAGGGATTTTTGGTAGCCATATTATCAATAATTATACAACAGCCTTCCCTCCCCCAAATTCGACAGAATCACCGTCGCATTTGGGGGAGGTGCCGCGATAGCGGCGGAGGGGGTCACTCCCCTGTCGGCACCCAGATATTCTTGACCTGAGTCGCCTCGTGCAGGAACTCGTGACCTTCGCCCTGCTCGCGGGACGTCCAATTTCGGGGCAGATCGTAGCCTGTCCATGTGCGCTTCATGTTGGATGCGGACTCGTTCTCGACGTGGTAACTGCCTTCCGCCGAGCCGAAGTACCAGAGCGAGTCAACATCTTCGTGTTGAACAAGCGTCTTGACCAAATGGTCACGGTCGCCTGTAACGATATTGACCACACCGCCAGGCACATCAGAGGTATCGAGCACCTGATAGAAGTCTGTGGCGGAGAGCGGATATTTCTGGCTGGGGATCATCACCACACTGTTGCCGCGTGCAATGGCAGGCGCCATGAGCGAGACGAAACCAAGCAAGGGCATTTCATCGGGGCAGGCAATACCAATCACACCGACAGGTTCATTGACCGCGACGGTGATTCCGCGCAGGGTGGTCTCTTGCACGGTGCCGCCGTATTTATCTGCCCATGCGGCGTAAGTGAACAATCTTTCGACGGACGCATCCACTTCGGCTTGAGCGGACTTCTGCGTGCGTCCCGTCATTTCGACAATGCGTTTGACGAACTCTGCATTGCGAGCATCCAAGTTCTCGGCGATGAAATATAAAATTTGCGAACGGTTATATCCGTGACGCATCGCCCAGCCTGATGTCCGCGCTTTGTGTGCGGCTTCAACTGCATCACGAATATCTTTGCGATTGCCATCACCGACCTGACCAATAAGTTTTCCCTTCGCACTCAACACGCTTGAAGTGTACGCGCCATCGGGTCGTACCTGCTTGCCGCCGATGTACATCTTCGGCGTGCGATCTATCGGCGGAAGCGAATGTCCATTTGCCCGAGCAACTGTCGGCTGAGAAGGAAGCGTAGGCACGTGTTCGCCCCACTTCTTCTTTTCATCCAGTACAAACTCAGGGCGTGGACGATCCATCCATGTCGGTCTTAAATATTCAAACAGACCTTCACGCCCGCCTTCGCGCCCGTAGCCCGACTCGCGATAGCCGCCGAAGCCCGAAGCGCCGTCGAATTGATTGGTGCAATTGACCCACACCGAGCCCGCCTTGATCTTGCTCGCGACATCGAGCGCGAGGTTGATGTTATCGCTCCACACACTCGCGGCGAGACCATAGCGCGTGTTATTCGCAAGTTCGATGGCTTCGCTCGGCGTGCGGAAAGTAAGCGAGACCAGCACGGGTCCGAAAATTTCTTCCTGCACGGTTGCAGCGGCGGGGTCAAGCCCCGTGATGAGCGTGGGTTTATAAAACAGCCCCTTTTCGGGCAGCGCGATATTCGGCTGAAAACATTCGCCGCCTTCGGCAATGCCCGTCTTCACCCAACCATCGATCGTATCCCATTGGCTTTGGTCAACGATCGCACCCATGTCGATCGCTTTATCCAGCGGGTCGCCCACGCGCATGTGTTCCATGCGAGCCTTTAATTTTTGGATGAACTTCCCCGCGACATTTTCCTGCACAATGAGCCTTGACCCTGCGCAGCAAACCTGACCCTGATTAAACCAAATCGCATCGACCACGCCTTCAACTGCTCCATCCAAATCGGCATCGTCAAACACGACGAATGGACTCTTGCCACCCAACTCAAGCGAGAGTTTTTTTCCAGAGCCAGCCGTCTGCTTGCGGAGCGTGCGCCCGACATCGGTCGAACCCGTGAACGCGATCTTGTCCACATCGGGATGTTCAACAATCATCGCGCCCGCACTGCTGCTTCCAGTAATGACATTTACAACGCCAGCAGGCAACCCCGCCTCAGCGACAATTTCAGCAAACAATAAAGCAGTAAGTCTTGTGTACGAAGCAGGCTTCAACACCACCGTATTGCCCATTGCAATCGCAGGCGCGATCTTCCACGCCAACATCAACAGTGGGAAATTCCACGGGATGATCTGCCCGACCACACCGACAGATTGATAATCGCGTAGTTCAGTTTCCATCAACTGCGCCCAACCTGCATAATAATAAAAGTGACGCGCCAGCAACGGCACATCAATATCGCGAGATTCACGAATCGGCTTGCCGTTGTCCATGCTTTCAAGCACAGCCAGCAAGCGCGAATGTTTCTGAAGGTTGCGCGCAATGGCATACAGATACCGCGCACGAGTCACACCTGGAGTCTTGCTCCAAGTTTTGAACGCCTCACGCGCCGCGCCTACCGCCGCATCCACTTCCTTTTGCCCAGCCTGCGTGGTCTCCGCCAACAACTCCCCATTCGCAGGGTTATACGAAGGATAGAACTTCGCCCCTTTCGGTGTCACCCACTCGTTGTTGATGAACAAGCCAAACTTGCGTCCATGCTCATCCAGCCATGCTTTAACAGCATCAGGCGCCTCGGGCGCAGGTCCGTATTCCATGGTGTTGAAGATTTCCAGTAATTTGCTCATATAAAACTCCACTTATTCCGTCATTGCGAGGGCGTTCTTGTTCTTCGCCCGAAGCAATCTCCAACATAATATATGAGATTGCTTCGTCGGGAAGAGCACCCTCCTCGCAATGACGTAATCATTCTTATCCCATCGGCATGTGATGTTTCGCCGCGTAGTGACCAGTAATGTAGTGATACAACTGCCGCTCGATATCGGTCAACAAGCTGGACGCGCCAATGCGGAACAAGTCATTCTTCAGCCATTCATCGCCGAGTTCTTCCTTCATAAGGGACTGCCATGCCAACGCCTGCTTCGCGGAGCTGATGCCGCCCGCGGGTTTGAAGCCAACTTTGTAGCCGAAGCGATCTAAATAATCGCGGATGGCGCGCGTCATCACGAGGCTGAATTCCAGTGTGGCGTTGACTGTTTCCTTGCCTGTGGATGTCTTGATAAAGTCCGAGCCTGCCATCATCGCGACGAGGCTGGCTTGATAAACCTGCTTGAGGGAACCGAGGTCACCTGTTGCGAGGATGGTCTTCATGTGTGTCGCGTCACCGCAGGCTTTGCGGAATTGTTGCAGTTCGTCATACATGGCAGCCCAGTCACCCGTCAACACATAATTGCGGGCGATGACCACGTCAATTTCTTTTGCGCCTGCTTCCACGGCTTGCTCGATTTCCTGAATACGCTGTGGCAGAGGAGTCTGTCCCGCAGGAAACCCTGTCGCAACAGAGGCAACTGGAATGGTAGAGCCTTGAAGCGCATGAACTGCATCCGCGACACGGTTTGGGTACACGCACACCGCACCGACGGTGATCCGCTCGCCGTTTAATCCAAGTTTTTCCAGCATATCCGCGCGGACGGGTTGTTTGGCTTTGGCGCACAGACGATGTACCCGCCCGGGTGTGTCATCGCCCGCGAGGGTGGTTAAGTCGATGTTGGTGATGGCGCGTAATAGCCATGCCGCCTGCCAGTCTTTTTTGATGGTCCGCCGCTTAGGCAGGGACTCAACGCGCCGTTCCACCGCGCTTTTGTTGACGTGCGCGCCCATCACCCAATCAAGGTCGAGGGGCGTGCCGGGATTTCGAGTGTGGTTAGAAGTCATGGATACTCCAAATGATTGTCTGACATGATTATACAGCGAATGGGATTCGGCGAGGGAGCTAAATAGAACCCATTGCGTAACAATCGGGTTGTAGTATAAAGTCCAATTTATCGTAAAGGAGAATGACCATGATACACGTACTCGTCCGATTTACTGTTGAAGATCTCGTAAAATGGAAGTCTGTTTTCGAGGAGGCCGCCGCACTCCGCAAGAATTTTGGCTCAATGGGAGTGCGCGCCTTCAGCAAGGCAGATAGCCCCAACGAGGTCACTATTCTGGGAGAATATGCCGACAAAGAGAAGGCCATGCAGATGTTCCAGTCGCAGGAATTTCGCGAGGCGACCGCACGCGCAGGCGTGAAAGGTCCGCCCGAGGTGACTTTTCTCAACGAGGTGTTAAAACTTTCCGCCTGACTCACAATGTAAATCCAACAAACCCTGCGGAGCAAACTCTGAGGGTTTGTTATACTATGTGAATTGTCCAGCCGCGGAAGAGAAAATCAGAATTCAGGCGTCATCTTGATGCGCATTAGAAAGAAAATTCCCAAATGCCCATTTCCCCTCCCACTCCCCAGGAGTATGCCCCCTTTTATGCAGATTACATCCAGCGCGCCGCAGCCCGTGGCGATGTGGCCGCGGTACTGACCATCCAAATTGATGAACTCAGATCAACGCTTGGAAATTTATCCGACAAACAAGCCCGCTTCCGCACCGGACCTGGGGAATGGTCCATCAAAGAAATAATCTCCCACCTGATAGATGCCGAGCGTGTCTTCTCCTATCGTCTGCTGCGCATCTCCCGCAAAGACAAGACTCCGCTTTCCGGCTTCGAGCAGGAGGATTTCGTCCGTGAATCGGGAGCGGATGAACTGGCGGTTGGCGACCTTCTCAGCGAGTTCGAATATCTCCGCCGCGCGAATGCGATTGCCATCAAAAATATCAGCGAAGAATCCGCCGCGCAGGTTGGAACAGCCAGCGGGTCGGCAGTGAGCGCCCGTGCGTTGATCTTCATGCTTGTCGGTCATGTCGATCATCACATGGCGAGCCTGCGGGAAAAATATCTTCCAGCCCTTTCCCAGAAATGAAACCTGTTGGAAATCAACTCAAAATGCCTATAATTACTTCATATTTATTGGTAAGGAGAAACCATGAATCGGTATATTATTGAATCGGCTCATCCCATCGAAAAATGCGACCAGGCTATTAATGATTTGTTCGCCGCGGGCTATCTTCATCATTTCGAGTGGGGTTGCAAAGACAACGACCATACTGGTTGGGCCATCGTCGAAGCGGAAAGCCTGGAGGAAGCAAGGCAGATCGTCCCGTGGTACCTGAGAGATAAGGCTCGGATCGTCCGGCTGGTCAAATTTGACCTGGCTACCGACGAGCATAATAAGCAGGCAGGCAGTTAGCAGGTTAGTGATTACAGCCATCGAACTCTTTGGTTCGATGGCTGTAATTTTTTAACGATCTTCCATTTTCCTGAATCCAGACTGCGTTCAAACAAACCAGGAGTTCAGACTGCTTTTTATTACTCTGTGTATTGTTCCAATTTCGGCAGGGACTGCAGATACATGAACACGGCTTTTAATTCATCGTCATAAAACAGGTTGATATAATTCCAGGGCATGAAATACGGGTCGAGTTCGTGCCCGCTGGGTGTTTTGCCGGTTCGGATTGTATTTATAAAATCTTCCTCCGTCCAAAAATCGAGTTCACCACCCGGGGTCAGGTTCGGCGATATTTTAGTAATGGTTGGGTCGGGGAAGGGACCGCCGTTGAGGTCGGGTCCGTGACACACGCGGCAATCGTGGGTGTTCACGAGATATTCTCCATACTCCGCACTTACGCCGCGCTCCGGGGCAGAGACATGAATATCATGGCTCACTCCCTCGGCCGGCAACTTGCCGAGCACGCCCGCCGCGACCAAAATCCTTGCCATAGGTGTGAAATATCTCTCCTTGACTTTATGATCCACTGGCGGGACGGATTTGACGTAGGCGATGATTGAAGCCAGGTCTTCATCGCTCAAGTATGCTGTGGATGAGACGGCAGGCATGAAAAGGGGCTTGCCCTGCGGGTCTATGCCATGGCGGATTGCGCGAACCCAATCTTCATCCGAAGTGAATTTCTGGCCGGCGCCGCCTTCTCCCGAAGTGAGATTGGCCGAGTCGATCATTCCAATTGGAGGGGCATTAAACCAGCCTTCCACGCCGCTTAAGTCCGGACCATGACAGCCCGCGCACAACGACTCGACGCGGTGTTTGCCGTTTGCAATACTGACCTCATCCGTGGGAATGGTGAGATTGGACGGTTCAAAAGAATAAACTTTGTTAAGTCGGGCGTTTCCGATGAGAAAAAGAACCAGGCCGGCGACAATTATCAACCCAACCAGCGAGCCAAGCACGATGCCGATCCATTTGAATACTACCTTCATTTCTAAATCTCCTTTTGTTTGAATAAAAATTAAAGACATTTTATGAAACCCACAATATCCCAGTAAGTTATGGGATGAGAAACGGTGCTTTTTCTGAGAATCCCGATACGATTCACCACAGCGAAATTCAAGTTCTTCAAAAATTCTGAGAAATGGTATTCGCGGGGAGATCTTATGCGCAGCGGAAGATTGGGGGAAAATGCGGGATTAAACACGCTAATGATAAGGTCTTGAATCAGAAGGATAAATAAAACTCCCGAAGTGTTTTCAACTTCGGGAGTTTGCTTTTCATTCGTCAGGCAGGTTGGGCGCTTGCTTTGGCCACGATATCTTCGAGCATCTTCGTCGTCAAGGATTTAGGCCGTTCGATGGGCTGACCAAGAGCGCGAGCCCAAACGTAGTTGGCGGTCACGCCGAGAGCGCGGCCTACGCCGAACAAGACTGTATAGAAATCGAATTCCCGTACGCCATAATAATGCTGCAGCGTGCCGGAGATGGCATCCACATTCGGCGCAGGATTTTTGGCCTTGCCCTGCTCTTTCAACACGGCGGGAACAACGTCGAAGACCATATCGGCCAAACGAACGAGCTCATCATCGGGGAAATTCTTTTTCGCAAACTCCATCTGCGCGGTAAAGCGTGGGTCGGGGACACGCAGAACCGCGTGCCCATATCCGGGGATGACCTTGCCGCTGTTGAGGGTATCCCACGCGAATTTGTACAGGTCGTCACGGGATGGCACACCGGAGAACCGCTTATGCACTTCCAGCAGCCAGCCCAAACATTCCTGGTTTGCCAATCCGTGCAGGGGACCGGCCAGCCCGCTCAAACCGGCGGAATAGGCGAAGTAAATATCGGAGAGCGAGGAACCAACCAAATGCGTGGCGTGAGCGCTGACGTTCCCGGATTCATGGTCGGAGTGCAGGATAAAGTACAGACGCGATAATTCGGCATATCCCTTTTTATCCGATACTTTCATCATACGTGCAAAATTTGCGCCGTAATCCAATTTTGGGTTGTATTTGGGGTTTTTCTTTTCGTCGAAATATTTATAGCGATAGATGAACGCCGCAATGACAGGGATCTTCGCGGTCAGGTTGAGGCTGTCTTCGAGGGCAGGCTCCCAATATTCATCCTTCTTCATGCCTTCCTTGTATTTGGCCGCAAAGGCTGATGTCCGTTCCAGCGACATTACCGCCAGAGTCAGGAGAATCATCGGATGAGTATCCTTCGGCATGGTCTTCAACATCTTGTACACGTAATCTGGAATATCAGCACGCTTTGCCCACTCGGCTTCCACTTCCAGGGCTTGTTCCTTTGTGGGCACTTCGCCGACCATCAAAAGATAATACAAACCGCCCACCATAGGCATCTTGCCGCCGCGCGCCTTCGGCAGAGCCTTCAACATTTCAGGAATGGACAATCCACGGAAACGAATACCTTCGGCCGGGTCAACAAATGAGACATCCGAGAGCAGTGATTTGATATCGCGCATCCCGCCGACGATCTGGCCGATGGTGACATCCTCCACTTTGACATCGGCATGTTCCTTCGCCAGGGATTTGATTCGCTCGCGCCATGCAGGCAGTTGAGCTGAGATTTTTTCATGCAAGATCATTTTTCCTCCGGATCACAATTTTATCGTTGCGAGGGCAGTCTTTGAGTGCTATCGGGAAGATTCCCCTCCCTGCAACGTTCTTAGAATGTCACCAAACTCTTCAACGCCTCGTGTGTCTCTTTGACAGACGCGGCGGATTTTTCGAACATGGCTTTTTCCTCGGCATCGAAGCGGTATTCGATGATGCGTTCCATGCCGCCTGCGCCAAGCATGACGGGCACGCCAAAGTACATATCCTTCAAGCCGTATTCACCATTCATATATGCCGCGCAAGGCACGATCAACTTCTTGTCTTTTATAATCGCATCCGCCATCTGCACACAAGCCATGGAAGGCGCATAATACGCCGAACCGGTCTTCAGCAAATTGACGATCTCGCCGCCGCCCTTGCGGGTACGGTTGACGATGGCTTCGAGTTTGTCGGCAGGTAAATATTCCTTCAACGGAATGCCGGCCACGTTGGAATGGCGGGTCAGCGGGACCATCTCATCGCCATGCCCGCCCAGCACATAGCACTGGATATTTTCCACACTCACACCGGTCTCCATGGCCACGAATGCACGCATGCGAGCGGAGTCTAAAATGCCAGCCTGGCCGATCACCCGCTCGCGCGGCAGGCCGGTCTTCTTCATGGTCAGGTACGCCATCGTGTCGAGCGGGTTCGTCAATACAATATAAAAAGCGTCCGGGGAATATTTCAGGGTTTCGGTTGCGGCTTTGCCCACGATCTCGGCATTGGTCTTGAGCAAATCATCACGGCTCATACCGGGTTTACGGGGAAGCCCGGCGGTGATGATGATAATATCCGAGCCTTTGGTCGCGGAATAATCATTCGTGCCTACGATTTCCGCGTCCTTACCAATGATGGGCATGGCCTGCGCGAGATCGAGGCTTTTACCCTGAGGCATTCCCTCCAACACATCCAATAAAACCACATCAGCAAGTTCACGCTCGGCGATCCAGTGTGCGGCCGTGGAGCCCGTCATACCGGCGCCGATAATTGAGATTTTCTTCATTGTTCCTCCAGGGATGGATTTAACGGCTATTAAACGCCGCCAATTTTCACTCATTTTATCCGAAAGTATTTCAGGTCATAAGTACAAAATGTCATATTTTTTACGCACAAAAAGGACTCGGATTATTACGAGTCCTTTTTGAAAAAACCATTCGATTGGATTCCGCTTTTTGAACGGGACCAGCCCTCCCGAAGCGCGAAGCGGATTTCGTATCGCATCATTCTTAACTGTGAACTGCCCCCCCTGCGGGGACATTGTCCTTTTCTTCGAGGAATCGCGTCGCCTGAATTGCCGCCGCCGCGCCCATCCCCGCAGATGTGATGACCTGGCGGAAGTGCGGGTCTGCGATCTCTCCCGCCGCGTAAACGCCTTCGACACTGGTCTCCATCTTATCGTTGACAATCACATAACCGAGGTCGCTCATCTCCAACTGGCCTTTGAACATCTGTGAATTTGGTGTGTGACCGATGAAGATGAACAGCCCGTCGGTTTCAAAGGTGGACTCTTCGCCGGTTTGTACGTTCTTTAATTTCAAGGCTTCGAGCTTGTCGGTACCCAGCACTTCGGTGACGACAGTGTTCAAGATGAAGTTCATTTTAGGATGTTCTTTTGCACGGTTCTGTAAAATCGCGCCGGCACGGAATTCCTCACGGCGATGAATGAGGGTGACAGAGGAAGCGTAACGAGTGATGAAGAGCGCTTCTTCAAATGCGCTGTCGCCGCCGCCCACAACCACTACTTTTTTATCCTTGAAGAACCAGCCGTCACAGGTGGCGCAATAGGAAACGCCGCGCCCGGTCAACTCGACCTCGCCGGGGATTTCGAGATGATTCGGGTTCGCGCCTGTTGTCACGATCAGGGTTTCTGCTCTGTAATCGCCGTCATCGGTCTTCACACTGAAGGGACGCTGGGATAAATTCACCTCATGGGCCATGTTGAACTCGACCCTTGCACCGAAATGCTCGGCCTGCTTTTGGAACAACTCACCCAACTGCGCCCCGCCGACACCTTCGGGAAAACCCGGATAATTTTCGATGGTATGCGTGAGTGCGGCCTGGCCGCCCAATTGCATGCCGGTTAAAACGACGGGTTCCAATTCTGCGCGCGCAGCATACAACGCCGCTGACAGCCCCGCCGGCCCCGACCCCAAAATCAATACTTTTACGTGCTTCTCATTACCAGTTGACATTGCTTGATTATCCTTAGGCATTTCGCCTGATTTTTTTTTGAACCACAATCGAGACGCTCTTTTCAGCCTCGATATTACCAAGAGGCATTGTATCAGATGCTTACAGGCATGAAAAGTTACAAGTTGATTTCTGACATTCCTCTAATACACCCTCCACAATCTCTCACCCACCCTTCCATAATTCCTCCACAATGGGCTGATACATTTGGCACGTACAAACAAACCAAATCAACACGATATGAGAGGTAAAAATGAAAATAATCTTTCGGGTATTTGCCCTTCTGGTCATCGCTGGCCTGCTTGTTTCGGGCGGATTCATGGCGTATCAAGCCGGAGTCGCGCAGGGAATTTCGCAGGCGCCCGCGTTGGCCTCAGCGATTGAAAAAGCCGCCGAAAACGGACAGGTTGCTCCCATCCCGCCGATGTACGGATATGGACACCCGTATGGATATGGCTTCCCCCGCCATTTCGGATTTTTCCCCATCGGTGGAATTTGTCTCTCCATCTTCTTCCTGTTTCTGGCCTTTGCCTTCCTGAAGATGGCTTTCTTCCGTCCCTGGCGGCATCATCATGGACACTGGGGTAGGCATTGGGAAGGCGGAGCCCCGTCCATGTTCGATGAGTGGCATAAGCGGGCACATGGAGAAAAATCCGCCGATGATGCGGGTGGGAAAGCCTAGCAATAGCACACATCGTCCCGCAGGTTTGATTGCAAGGAAACTCTCTTTTGAGAGAACCTGCGGGACGTTTTAAAAAGGAGAATAAACCATGAAACGCAACAACTTCTTGATTGAAGCCGATGAACTATTGATGAAATTGGAAAATAAAAACATCCGTATCTACGATGCCACAATCACGGACGACCAATATCTACAAGGACATATCCCCGGGGCGGCATTTTTCGATCACGAGAAGTTTTCAGACCCCAACGGCAAATACGATTACACGATATTACCCGAAGCGGAATTAGCCGCACAAATAGGGAACGCCGGCATATCCAACGATTCGGAAGTCATCGTATATGCCTGCGGGATGCTTCCCTATGCTATCCGCGCCTGGTGGATTCTCCATTATGCGGGTCATAACGATGTGCGCGTCCTCAACGGAGGGCTTTCCGCCTGGAAGAAGGCCGGGGGAAAAATCGATCAGGCGGCTCGTACGTATGAACCGTCCATATTTAAAGGTCAGTTCAGGTCGAACATGTTCGCAAGCAAAGAAGAAGTTCTTGCATCCATCGAGGATGGCGATGTTGCGATTATTGATGTATTGCCGCTCGTAAGTTACGAAGCATCGCACATTCCGGGCTCGGTCTGCCTGCCTTGCATGGATTTGATGCAGGGAAATATGAAGGAAGGATTTGATACCCTCCTGCCGAATGATGTGCTCGCACTTCACTTTAAAGATGCGGCGCAATATAAACGCATCATTACTTACTGCGGCGGCGGAATCGCAGCGGCGGTCAATGCCGCGGCATACTTGCTGACCGGGCACGAAAATGTCGGAATATACGATGGTTCTTTGTATGAATGGTTAGGGGAAGGATTGCCAACAATCGGAACAGGAAAATGGGAAGTCTGGCAGAAAAAATAGCCGATTTTCCCGTATACTTCGCGCATGTCTCAATTCATCCTTGTTGTAGATGACGAACCCAAGGTCGCCCGCCTTGCCAGAGATTATCTGGAGAAAAACGGATTCCGCGTATTAACCGCGGGCGATGGTCAATCTGCGCTGACAATGGCCCGCCGCGAAAAACCCGACCTCATCATCCTCGACCTCATGCTCCCCCAGCTGGATGGACGCGAGGTCTGCCGCATCCTGCGCCGCGAAAGCGACGTGCCGATCATCATGCTGACAGCCTTATCAGAGGAGATCGACCAGGTGACAGGTCTTGAAATCGGCGCAGACGATTACATCTCCAAGCCATTCTCCGTCCGTGCATTGGTGGCACGTGTGCGGGCGCTTCTACGCCGCACACGCGGCGGCGTCAGAGCTCCAAGCATCATTCGCATCGCCGGGCTTGTAGTCGACTCGGAAAAATATTCCATTACCTTCAACGGCAATCCCATCAAACTCACACCCAATGAATTCAAATTACTTTATTTACTCGCCAGCCGCCCGGGTCAAACCCTCACCCGCGAACAACTACTTGATGATCTACACGGAGCCGCATCCAGCATAGACCGCAGTGTCGACTCGCATATCAAGAATCTCCGCAAGAAACTCGAGAGCGCTTCAGGCGAGTCCATGATCGAAACCGTGTATGGAATTGGATACCGCTTCCTGAACATTGAAAGTTAAACGATCAGACCGACCTTCAACCAACATGTCTCATCACCCACCTCAACAATCCCCGCCGCATCAAAGACGACGCGTCGCCCGCCGTTTTGTGCCGTTCGCGATTTTCTTCCTCATCTCCGCCTTCCTTTTCGTTGGAGGCGCCGCGGCAATTCTCTATCTCCTCTTTTCGGAATACTCCGGCGTTAGGAACATCTGGCTTCTGCTTTGCGGCGCTCCTGCCGTTCTGGTTGTATTCGTTATCATCACCATCTTCAACTTATACACCCGCTTCGGCAGGCCATTGGAAGAACTCTTCAACGCTATCAACGCAGTCGAAGAAGGCAACCTCTCGGCACGCGCTCCTGATAACAAATCGGATATGTTCAGTGAGTTGTTCAAACGCTTCAACAAAATGGTCGGCGAACTGGAACGCGCCGAACAACAGCGCCGCAATCTCACTGCCGACATCGCCCACGAACTCCGTACACCGCTGCACATTATTCAGGGCAACCTTGAAGGAATCCTGGATGGTGTGTATCAACCAACTTCGCAACACATCAACAATACGCTGGATGAGACAAAACTGCTGGCGCGTCTGGTGAACGACTTGCAGACACTCTCCCTCGCAGAAACGGGACAACTTCCGCTTCACCCCACCCGCTTCCTGCTCGCTGACCTGATTCAGGATCTCACCTCAAGCTTTTCCTCCCAGGCCGTATTCCAGGGGATTGACCTGAAAGCAAACATCGCCGATCCAAATCTGCAAATCACCGCCGATTACGACAGGCTCAATCAGGTGCTGTCCAACTTGATATCCAATGCCCTGCGCCACACTCCCAAAGGCGGCATTATTTTTCTCAACACCTCATCCATCGAAAAGAGAATTCGAATTGAAGTAAAGGACACTGGCTCCGGCATCCCCGCCGATGACCTGCCCTTCATCTTTGACCGCTTCTGGCGCGGAGACAAATCCCGCACAGACCGCACCAACAGTGGACTTGGCCTCGCCATTGCCAAACAACTTGTCCAGGCTCATAGCGGCGAAATCAATGTGGAAAGCGAAGTTGGCAAAGGCACGAGTTTTGTTATTGAAATGCCAAATAAAGAGTGAAATTATTATGTTCTATGTAAAAAAGCCTCACATCAGCGATGGGCATTATATTTTTTAAAGCAAACTATATCGTGGATTGTGACAATTAAAGTGAGTCCACATAAACGCTGAGTGATGTCCATCGAAGCAGAATCAATTATCAGCGGGGAAAGAGGCGGGCATAAGTTTAAGTGCGTCGCATATCATCCCCTTGCGGGACCAAACGGGTCGGATTTTCCTGTTAAGCAGAGAAATCTTCACTGTTGATTCTTCCCGTTGAGTATTGAGTAAGGTGCGACGCACTCCTTTTTAACGGTAGAATTGCCGCCAATGGAAATCTCTGAAAAACTTCAGGGCATTCTTGCCACCCTGCCTGCCAAGCCGGGCTGTTATTTATACCGCAACGCCGAGGGGACGATCATTTACGTCGGCAAAGCCATCAGCTTGAAGAACCGCGTGCGGTCCTATTTCCACGCGGACTTGAGCCACGATGCGAAGACCCGCCGCCTCGTACGTGACATCATTGACATCGAGTGGATCGTGGTGGGCTCGGAACTTGAAGCCCTCATCCTCGAGATGAACCTGATCAAGAAGCACCGCCCAAAATACAACATCCGCTTGAAGGATGATAAACGCTACCCGTACATAAAAATCCATTTGAATGAACCGTTTCCAAAAGTTACTGTCACCCGCCAAATGACGGAGGATGGTTCACGGTATTTCGGTCCGTACACCTCGGCATGGGCGGTCTATCAAACCCTGGAAGTGCTGCGCAAAATTTTTCCATATTTGACCTGCGACCGGGAAATCACGGGGCAGGACAAACGCGCCTGCCTTTATTACGACATAAAACTTTGCAACGCGCCCTGCATTGGGGCTGTTTCGCAGGCGGGTTATCGACAAATGATCACCGACCTGATGGATTTCCTGAGCGGTCATAGCGAAGGCATCCTCACGCGCATGCAAACCGAAATGCAAAAGGCTTCCGATGAGATGCTCTTTGAAAAGGCCGCCGCCCTGCGTGACCAATTGAAGGCCATTCAAACCATCATCGAGCGCCAGAAGATTGTCTTTGGCACGGATTATCTCGACTCGGATGTGCTTGCCATGGCCCGCACAGACGGGGAAGCCTGCGTGCAGATTTTCTTCATCCGCGGCGGCAAGTTGATCGGGCGGGAATATTTTATTCTCGAAGGTACGGAAGATACGAGCGATACCGAGGTCATGTCGGAGTTTGTCAAGCAGTTTTATACCGAGGCGGCGAATATCCCCGAACAAGTCATGCTGCCCGAGGAGATCGAAGAACGCATCATCATTTCACAATGGCTGCGTTCCAAACGCGGCGGCAAAAAAGTGGAATTGCTCGTACCAAAGGATGGCCAGCCGCGCGATTTGGTAAAGATGGCGGCAGAGAACGCAACCGAGACTTTGCAAGCTCTGCGCGCCCAATGGCAGGCGGATGCACACAAACAGGAAACCGCTCTCAGCGAATTGCAGACCGCGTTGAATTTGTCCGCGCCGCCGAACCGCATCGAATGTTATGACGTGAGTCATACGCAGGGTGTGGCGACCATCGGCGCGATGGTGGTCTTCGAGCAGGGTGTGCCGTCCAAGAACCTGTACCGAAAATTCAACATCGAAAGTACGAGCCTTGGCGCCCCGGATGATTTTGCATCGATGGAAGAAATGCTCACGCGCCGCTTCCGGCGCTGGAAAGGCTCGCAGGAAACCGAATCAAACCCGGGGTCCAAAAAGGATGCGTCTTTTTCCTTCTTGCCGGATTTGATCATCATCGACGGCGGAAAAGGTCAATTGGGGCGCGTGGTCAACGTCCTCGAGCAATTTGATTTATTCGAAAAAGTGCCGGTTGTGGGGCTTGCGAAACAGGAAGAGGAAATCTTCTTCCCGCACAAAAGCCAGCCTCTGATATTGCCGCGTCATTCGCAGGGACTATACCTCGTGCAGCGGATTCGCGACGAAGCGCATCGGTTCGGAATCACAGCGCATCGCAAAAAACGCTCGAAGCTGGGACTTGCCTCGCAGCTTGATTCCATCCCGGGCATTGGTCCCAACCGCCGAAAAGCCCTCTTGAAACATTTCGGTTCTATGGATAAGATTAAGGAAGCGACAGTCGAACAATTGGCTGCGGTAAAAGGCATGAACGAGACCGCGGCGGAAAGCATCAAGGCGCACCTGGAATGAAAGAAATTTGGATCGTTGACGACGACGAAGAAATGGGCCGTGCAATCGGCTTGATGCTCAAACTTCTGGAGTGCAATACGAAGCATTTTCTTAATTCCCGATCCGCCGCACAAGCCCTGCTGGCGGGTGGAAGCCCCGAGTTGATGGTCCTCGATATCAACATGCCCGAAGTGAGCGGGCTGGATCTGCTCGAATTCCTGCGACGGCGTAAGGAATGGAAGGACCTGCCCGTCATCATGCTCTCCTCCGAAGCGGCGGATGTGATGGTGGAAAAAGCGATGCAGCTCGGCGCGGACGGGTATGTGATGAAGCCAGTTACAATAGAAGAACTCGAAAAGGTGATGTCGCAGGCCTTTTACAATCATATAAAGAATTGAGATCGAAAGATGGCAGTAAAAACTTCAAAAAACAAGAAACAAAACAAAGCTGCGGAGGCCAAACCGACCAATCAAAACAGGGCAGCGAAGATCATGTTCGCGATTTTTGCCTTCCTTTTAATTCTTTCGATGGTGCTCTCCGCCATAGCAACGTACTAGCAAGGCCAAATGGTATAATCCTGTTTGCGCGGCCCTTTGGAGCCGCGCTTTATTTCGCAAAAATGCAGAAATGTCATTGCGAGGAGGGCACTTGCTCTTCCCGACGACATCGTACCCGTAAGGGTAGGCAATCTCCGATTCAATATATGAGATTGCTTCGGGACGAACACCCTCGCAATGACATGAGGTAATGACATGCTCGACAAATTACAGGCAATCGAAGAACGATTTGAACAACTTGGCAGTGAACTGCTCGAAGTAGGCAGTAACTATCAACGCGCCGGCGAGATCAACAAAGAACGTGTTGACCTTGAACCACTCATCGAAAAGGCGCGGGAATACCGTCAGGCCATGAAAAGCCTGGAGGAAGCCAAAGCCATCATCATCAACGAAAATGATACGGAGTTGATCGCCCTTGCCAAAGCGGATGTGGATGATCTCACCCCAAAGATCGAAATCCTCGAAAAGCAGATCAAAGGTTTGCTCATCCCCAAAGATCCGCGTGATGACAGAAATATCATCGTGGAAATTCGCGCAGGCGCAGGCGGCGACGAAGCCGCCATCTTTGCCGCAGATCTGTTCCGCATGTATACACGCTACGCCGAAGACAAGAAATGGAAATCCAGCATCATGTCTGAAAGCTCAATCGGCGTAGGCGGTTACAAGGAAGTCATCTTCGAAGTAAAAGGGAACGGCGCGTATTCGAAATTGAAATACGAATCAGGCGTCCATCGCGTTCAGCGCGTGCCAGCGACAGAATCCCAGGGACGAATTCACACTTCCACAGCTACCGTGACCGTGCTGGCCGAAGTGGACGAAGTCGAAGTAGACATCCCAGAAAGCGATATCGAGATCGAAGTCTATCGTTCTTCCGGGGCTGGCGGGCAGAACGTACAAAAGAATTCCACCGCCGTGCGGTTAACCCATAAACCTACGGGCATTGTCATTACCTGTCAGGATGAACGTTCACAGCTGCAAAACAAATTGCGCGCCCTGAGCATCTTGCGCGCCCGCTTGTACGAACTGGAAGAGGCGAAACGCCAGGCCGACCTTGAAGCAGACCGCCGCTCCCAGGTCGGTTCGGGCGACCGCTCCGAAAAAATCCGCACCTACAACTACCCCCAAAATCGTGTCACCGATCATCGCATCGGGTATTCCAGCTACAACCTGCCCGCCGTCATGGACGGTGACATCGACCAGTTCATCGATGAACTCTCCACCCGCGACGAAGCCGACAAACTTGCCGCCAGCGGCATGGATGACGACGAATAAAAAAATAAGGCGGCATTCACTGGCCGCCTTATTTTTTATATGTACAATAAAGTCGAATGAACGCCAAAGAAATTCTCGAACAAATCACACCCAAAATTGAATCGGAAGTGCCCGAACTCGACGCGCAGATCATTCTCGCGCATGTGATGGGACATCCCCGCTCGTGGCTGCTCGCCCATCTGGAAACGCCCCTGACTCCGCCGCAGGTTGACTCTGCCCAACAGGCATTCGCCCGGCTCAAAGCAGGAGAACCGCTCCCCTACATCATCGGCCATTGGGAATTTTTCGGGCTTGATTTCGACATTACCAAAGATGTTCTCATCCCTCGCCCTGAAACCGAGCTATTGGTGGAAAAAGCCATCGCATGGCTGCAAGCCTCCCCCGAAAGAAGAACCGTCGCGGATATCGGCACAGGCTCAGGCGCAATCGCTGTCACGCTTGCCATGCACCTCCCAGACGCCCGCATCCTTGCCACTGACATTTCATACGCCGCGCTCAAAGTTGCAAAACATAACGCCGAGAAATTTCACGTCCACCACAAAATAGACTTTTTGCAATGTGACATCCTCCCGCAGCATATCGATCCACTTTCCACCGAAGGCCACTTTGACCTCATTTGCGCCAATCTGCCATACATCCCCACCGAAACATTGCGCAAACTCCCAATCTATGGCAACGAACCCACCCTCGCCCTCGACGGCGGCGCAGACGGACTTGACATCTACCGCCGCCTGCTAAAACTCGCGCCGAACTGGCTTGCGCCCAATGGGAAAATTCTTCTCGAAATTGAGGCAACCCAGGGCGTAAAAGCCCTCAGCCTTGCCTACGACTCATTCAACGATGTAAACATCCAATTGCATCAAGACCTCGCAGGCCACGACCGAATTTTAGAAATTACCCTCCATGAAGACTGAAATCGTCCCCGCCTTACAACTCCAACAGGCGCTCACCGTTCTACAAAACGGCGGCATCCTCGCCTTCCCCACCGACACCGTCTACGGCCTCGGCGCGCTGGCCTTCGACAACCCCGCCATCGAAAGTATCTACACAGCAAAAGACCGTCCCATCGAAAAAGCCATTCCCATTTTGATCGGGGATCTTAGCGACCTCGATAAAGTTGCAGAAAACATCCCTGCCATGGCTCTCCGTTTTGCTTCCCGCTTCTGGCCCGGACCGTTGACCTGCATCGTCCCCAAAAAGCAGACTCTCCCCCCGGCAGTTTCTGCCACCTCCACCGTAGCCGTCCGCATTCCCAACCATGCCGATGCGCTTGCCTTATTGCGCGCCGCCGGTCCCATGGCTGTGACTTCCGCCAATATCTCCGGGCAACCCAGCCCATCCACCGCGGAAGAAGTCTATGCACAACTCAATGGACACATTCCCATGATTCTGGATGGCGGCAAAACGCCCGGAGGAATCCCTTCCACGTTGGTGGATTGCATTGGAAATGAGCCCATTATTTTGCGCGAAGGACCCATCTCATTGGGAGAGCTATTATCCGCTCTCGATTAAATTCTCATCCAGTTTTTATTTGAAATTCAGGCTGACCTTAAGTCGGAGCATATAATCATAACTACATTCTCCCCACTACAAGCTCCACTCCGAACTTGGGCAAGTTCAAGTGGAGTTTGAGTTTTAATTTCACTTTACATCGCGGCAGGGGTGAATTGCCTTGAAAAAGCAAAATGCCCGGACAATATTGATAGGCACCCCCGCGAATACCTCTCATCCAACTCTTAGTGTAAGTTCAGCTTCGATTTATGTGCCTGCCTATAATAGGAATTACATTCTCCCTTTATCAAACGGCCGCCGACTTTGGGCAAAGTCAGGCGGCCGTTTGGTTTTAATCCAAACTACAAGAGGGGCCAGGTCGGCATAACATCGATCTCCAGCCCGGAAGGCTGTCCGAGTTGATATCGGAAGTATCCCGCCGCTGCGATCATCGCCGCGTTATCGGTACAAAGTGAAATCGGGGGAATATGGACCGGAAATTCCGTCTGTTCTTTGAACACCTGGCGCAATGGGCGGTTCGCCGAAACTCCGCCCGCCACGAGGATTTCCTTCGCTCCAAATTCCCGTGCAGCGCTCATCGTTTTCTTGAACAACACATCGATCACGGCTTGCTGAAAGGAAGCGGCAAGGTCGGGAATCGGAAGGGATTTGCTCTTCTTCTTCAAATCACGCACTTCGTACAGGACGGAGGTCTTCAACCCGCTGAAGGAAAAGTTCCAGGTTCCATCGAGCCAGGCCCGGGCGAAATTGAAGCGGCGCGGGTCGCCTTCTTCCGCTGTCTTTTGGATGGAAGGTCCGCCAGGGTAGGGTAATTCAAGCAGGCGGGCTACTTTGTCGAACGCCTCCCCAGCAGCATCGTCGAGGGTGGAGCCGAGCGGTTGATAGGTCAAATGATCGGTCATGAGATTCAATTCCGTATGTCCACCCGAAACGAGCAGCGCCATCAATGGGAATTGGGGTTCCGGTGGGACGAGCTCGCCCGCATCATACACCCAGGCTGAGTAAAGATGTCCCTCCAAATGATTGACGCCAATGAGCGGCTTGCCCATACCAAGCGCAATGCCCTTGGCCATGTTCATGCCAACCACCAGCGAACCCGCAAGGCCCGGCCCCTGCGTGACCGCAATTGCATCAATATCGTTGAGCGTGAGGTGCGCCTTCGCAAGCGCTTGCTCAACGACAGGCGTAATGCTCAGGACATGCTGACGTGACGCCACTTCCGGAAAGACCCCGCCATAACGGGCATGAATCTCCATTTGCGAAGCCACCACAGACGAAAGCAGCGCGCGTCCGTTTTCGATGATGGCACAGGCGGTCTCATCGCAGGATGTTTCGATGGCAAGAATACGAGCGGGTTTTAAGTCAGTCATTTGTTTCCAGTGATCCGTTGGCAGTGGTTATTTCTTCTTCCAATTCTTCATTGGCAGGACAAAATCGTAGGGGTATTCAGACAGTTTTTCGATGGTTCCATTGGGGTTAACCCAAAGCGTATCTTCGATGCGGAAACCCATTCCTTTTTCAGGGTAATACAGGCCGGGCTCCGAGGTAATAACGACCCCGGGCGCGAGGCGCTGGTCATCGCTCGAAGTCAAACTGCTGAACGGCCTTTCATGAATATTCAACCCGACCCCATGCCCTAAACTATGGACATATCCTTCCACGGGGGCTTTGGTATTGAGCGGCGACAGATGCCCTTTGGATTCAAAATATTCGCAGGCCATTTGATGGTAATGTTTGAAAGGGGTATTTAAATCAAAATTATCGATCAACCTGTCATAAATATCCTTGACCTGATCGAAGAGTTCCTGGGCTTCCGCTGTGGCATATCCCAGACTCCAGGTGCGGGTGAAATCGTAGTAATAACCACCCCCCGCCTCGGCAGGGTAAATATCGAAGACAATGGTCTGACCGAGCTTCATCAAATCCGTGGGGTTGCCTGCGGAATGCGGCACACCGGCATCCCGCCCGATGGCGAAGATAAAACCGGAAGGCAGTTCCGCGCCCTGTTCCGAGACCCACAAACGGACCCTGGAATGAACGTCGCCCACGGTCAACGGCGTGCTGTCTTCTTTCAGCAATACTTCATCGTCGCGCACATCACAGGAAGTAAGGTAATCCCGCACCTTGCCAACCACCGTCGTGGTCACTTTTCCCATCCTGCGGATGCGGGCTACTTCATCCACATCCTTGGTCTCCATCGCCCGCATAAAAAGAGAATCTTCACGCGGCTCCCCGACGAACACAATTTCAGGCAGCAGCTTTTGCAGGTGGGAGAGCATGCCAAAGATGGCGCTCAGGTCATAGGTGCCGTATATGCCCACGCGGCCTCTCAACAGGCCGGCATCCTCAAACATCAGATGGCTGCGGAACGCGCCTGCCAGCAAAAGATCTCCATTTGCTTTTTTCAAAAGCGCCTCATAATCATATTTGCTGTAGGGGATTAACTTCAAGCCGCTTTTGGCAGCTTCATCCCGTTCCATATCGTTATGAAAATAGACCGCTTCCCCGCCGGCCTTCTTGATGATCGTGGCATGGCTGACGTGCCCGCCTCCTGTTAGATAATACATCGGCGGGTTATGTTCAGCGTTCCCAAAAACAATGATCGCGTCCAAATTTCGGGCTTTCATGAGGGCATCGAGGTCTGATTTCATTTTGCTTTCCTTTTGTTTTGTATTTACAACCCGTGCGACCTGCAAACGGCCTGCGCAGAAATTATTCACTCACCTTACGAAGTTTTCTCGTACCGCAACATTTATGTTGCCCTACCGCGCAAGATAAATCTTGCGGTACCGCGCAACTCGCATTACGACTTTAAGATATTCTTCAGCCCAACCAGCAATGCGCCTTCCTGTTCGGGGAGAACCGTGCGTGGATCAAACAGCACCTTGTCGTTTTCCGTGCGGGCAATGATTGGTGGATTATTCCGACGCAAGGCATGCATAAATTTTTCCGCCGACTTTACCTTGAGCGACAAAAGAAAGGTCGGCATGGATTCACCGGGCAGGGACCCGCCGCCCACGGTGGATTCGCCTTCCACCACACTGCCCTGCCCTAACTCCTCTACCCACGCTTCCGCCCGGCCTCGAACCTGTTTCACGGTAAGGAACATCATCCTGACGATGGGTATTTCCCGCTCCGCCTCGTCTTTGAGGTAATGCAGCAGCGTAGCGGATAACCCGGCAAGGCAAGCTTTATCCGCGCGGACGGCTCTTGCAAGCGGATGCTTTTTGATCTTCGCGATCAAATCGGCCTTCCCAATGATGATGCCAGCCTGCGGACCACCAAGCAGTTTATCACCCGAAAAGCAGACGATATCCGCGCCTGCCTGCATGGACTCTTGCACGGTGGGTTCATGAGCCAGACCATAGCGGGCAGTGTCATACAAGGCACCGGAACCGAGATCATCCATGACAGGAATGCCTGCCAGATGAGCCGCACCGACAATATCCTTTAATTCAGGTTCTTCGGTGAAGCCGATGATCTTGAAATTGGAGCGATGCACGCGCATGATGAGCGCCGTCGGTTCTTTGGCCGCGGATTTGTAATCGGACAGGCGGACTTTGTTGGTGGTGCCCACCTCCACCAGTTTCGCGCCCGATTGAATCATCACATCGGGGATGCGGAAGCCGCCGCCGATCTCCACCAGTTGTGAGCGGGCGATGACCACCCGCTTTTTCTTTGCCAATGCAGACAGCACAAGCAAAACGGCGGATGCACAATTATTTACCACCAACGCGGCTTCCGCGCCGGTCAGTTTTTGCAAAAGGGACTCGGCGTGGATTAAACGCGAGCCGCGCTTGCCGCTTTCGAGGTCGAATTCAAGGGAGGAATAGCCGCGTGTGACCACATCCATGGCGCGGATGGCGGCCTCGCTCAATGGGGCGCGGCCCAGATTCGTATGCAGGATCACGCCCGAAGCGTTGATAACCGGCAGCAGAGTCGGCTTCGTCCACGCGGTTAACGTGGATTCTGTCTGGGTGAGGATTAAATCCAAATCGGGCAGGGCAGTCGTCCGCTCGGATTTGAAGCGCGCCCTTGTGTCATCCAAAACAAAACGGATGGCATCCAGAGTCAGAGGCCTGCCGAATTGCGCAATGAGATACGCGGCGGCTTCAGTCTGTAAGATTTGTTCCACAGAGGGGAGGTTACGAAGAGTCGTCATCGGTATAGGCGGGGATGTGGCGGTTGGCTTTTTCACGAATGCGGATGAAGTATTCGGCGGCGATCAATCCGCCTGCAAGGCCGAGGATGACGTACAACGTGACGAGCCTTCCAAGCTGAAGCCAGGCAAGGGTTGCGCCATACACCCCCATCCAAAGCGCCTGACGGATGATCACGTTGGGCTCGGCGGGCGCCTCAGCGGGAAAACGTTTATGAAGATAATAGACGATGGGCAAGGCAAGGCCGGTAAGACCCATGGTGCCGAAGACAAAGAATGCCCAGCGCGACCAGACGTATGGCAATAGAAAATAAAGCGTGCCGAACAAGCCGCCCCAGCCGACCAGGATGAGGGTGATGACAGAGGGCAGGTAGGTTTTGAAAGGGATTTGATGCGAGTCCATTGTGTGAATTATACTCGGATGAAAGAATGAAAGAAGAAAGAAGAAAGAAGTGAAGCCATGAAAGTTTCAGATGCAATCCGTACCAAGCGCGCGGTGAGAAAGTTTTTGGAAACCCCCATCTCTGATGATGTTGCGAAGACCATCCTCAATGCGGGGCGCAGGTCGCAGTCTTCGAAGAACAATCAGGCGTGGAGGTTCATTGCGATTCGCGACAAGTCCATTCTAAAGGAACTTTCGACCTGCGGCCAATGGGCCTCGCATATCGCGGGCGCGGCCTTGTGCGTTGCGATTCTAACTCCCGACCCGACCGAGAAATTTCAGATCATGTTCGATGCAGGCCAGGCCGCGGCGTTTATGCAGCTGGCCGCATGGGAGCTGGGAGTGGGCTCGTGCCCCGCTTCTCTTTACGACTTTGAGCGGACGCGCCAGATTTTGGCATTCCCTCCCGAATGGCATTTGCGCATCGCGCTCTCGTTTGGGTATGCGTTGGACGAGGAGAAGTTATCCGCCCCGCCGAAGAAAGGCGGACGGATTTCTTTGAATGAAGTGGTGCATTGGGAGAGGTGGCAGGACGATTGACGATTGACGATTGACGATTGACGATTGACGATTGACGATTGACGATTGACGATTGACGATTGACGATTGACGATTGACGATTCTTGAAGAAGATTTGATAATTGTTCTTACATCGTGGGTATAATCAGGGAAATTTACAATACCTAGTCACCCAACCTTAAGCGAGGGATTTATGACCGACGGACAACATTGTTTCATCAGTTATTCCACCGCAGATGCGCTGGAATTTGCGCGCAAGCTTGCCGACGAATTGGAAGGCGGTGAGGACAAGTTCACAGGCGTTTGGTTTGACAAACGAGATATTGATCCTGCCCGTGATTGGGACGATCAAATCGTAGATGGGATTCGTTCCTGTAAGTGTATGGCTTTTGTGATGACAAAAGACAGCACTGCACAAGGCTCGATGTGCAAGAACGAGTGGACTTGGGCGTTAAAGTACAAAAAAGTTGTTATTCCCATTCGATTACACAAGGATGCGGAACAACCGTTTGGACTCGGTAATCGCCAATGGATTGATTTCACAGGGGAATTTGAACATGGTCTGGCAAAACTTCGCAAATTCCTGCGTGAGATGGATTCACCCGAAGGCATTCTACAATCATACAAAGACCGACTGGCCGATGCGGAACGAGCCTTGCGCCGAGCTAAAGGTGATGAAGAGAATCGCATCAAGGCTGAAATTGAAGAACTGAAATCACAAATCCAAATTCAACAAAAAATTGTTGATAACCCCCAAGCCGCCCAAGAACAAACTCAAAAGAATATTGAAGCAGGACTCGAGCGCGAGCGTCAGCCTGAGAAACCTGTCGCGGGGAAAACATCCACGCGCTTTATCAATCCGCCGCCAGGGATCGCGCCGAATTATTTTCAGGATCGGTTGATCGAAACAAAACAAATCACGGACTTCCTCAATAACGACTCGCAGCGTTTGATGACCATCGTGGGACGCGCGGGGGTGGGAAAAACTGCAATGGTCTGCCGCCTGCTCAAGGCGTTGGAAAGAGGCGAGCTTCCCGATGACCTCGGCGAGATGAAAACCGACGGGATCGTCTATTTGAGCGAGATGGGCAGTCATAGGGTCAACTTTGCGAACGTCTTCGCGGATTTGAGCAAACTCCTGCCTCCTTCGGAGGAGACCGCCGAGCGGCTGGAGGGAATCTATAAAAACCCGCAGACGTCCACAGGTGATAAAATGCGCGCGCTGTTGGATGCCTTCCCCAGCGGGCGTATGATCCTGCTGTTGGATAACTTTGAAACCCTGATCGACCCCGAAAGCCTGAGCCTGCGTGACAGCGAATTGAGCGACGCGCTGAACGCCCTGCTCGGCGGACAGCACCATGCCGTGAAAGCGGTCATCACCACGCGCATCGCGCCGCGTGACCTGGCGATTTGCGAGCCAGGCAGGCAACATCACCTGAGTTTGGATGAAGGACTCGAATCGCCTTACGCGGAAAACGTCCTGCGTGAAATGGACGCGGACGGGCGCGTGGGACTCAAGTCCGCGCCTGATGCGTTACTGAACAAAGCCCGCGAAAAGACACGCGGTTACCCGCGTGCGTTGGAAGCGTTGTATGCCATCCTCTCGGTTGACCGTTACACCACGCTCGAAGAATTGCTGGAGATC
>JACZJC010000033.1 GCA_014860745.1 Anaerolineales bacterium | reverse complement strand
TGGTCTCGCACTTCTTCCAACTCAAGAACCTCTTGTACTGTTAGTTCAAGTCTCAATTTTGCTGGCATTTTGCACCTCTTGCCACTTGAAACAATTCCTGCCCTTTCGGGTTACGGTATTTATTTGTTAAAGTTCATAAGGCGACCGTCAATTTTTTACTCTTCTGTGCTGGTGTCGTCCCTGTGCCCGCGCAAGAGATACAAGCCATAGAGCGCTATCAAACCTCCAAGGACAATCTTCAATATTGAGATGTAGAGCGCCACTTCTCCCGCCTCGAGTCCGCCTGTAGCGCTGAATTGCAGGAAGTCGTTGAGGGCGTGGAGCAGGACGAGCGGCACGATGGTATTCATGCGGATGCGCAACGCGCCAAGTCCGATGGCTCCCAGAAACGATGCAATGATCTGCGACACAATGAACAAGGGATCGCGCCCGACTAAAAACGAGTTGACGTGAATGATCCCGAATAGCGCTGCAGAGATAAACACCGCCTGCATCGTGCCGCGCGGCATGAACGTGCGCAGCAGCACACCGCGGAAGATGGCTTCTTCCTGAAAACCGATCAACAACGTGACGATGACCAGGATGATGGCGCGGTCAAGCGGCGGGAACTGTGGTTGAAGGAAAAGCGTCGGACCAATCAACAACACGAGTGGGATGATGAGGAAGCGCAGGTTCTTCCACTGTGATGGGACGGTGAAGCCCGTTTCTTTCCACCAGCGCATGACACCGATAAGGATTGCCGCGAAGATGGCGTTGAGCAACAGCATTGGCAGGTCGAGTGAAAGCAGGGGGATGCCTGCCAGCTTGCTGATGAGCAATGCCCCGAACACGATGGCTTCCAAAATGAGCAGAACGAGAACTGCAAAAAGTACGGGACGTTGAGTTGCCAGATTTTTCATGTTTTTTCTATCCTTTATTCAAAAATAGGGATTGATCTTTCATCGTTTCGAAATGCCGATCCCATTATGATTTTTAATTGCCCAGCGCCGTCAGGTCGCCGCCGCCGCTGATCTGCTCGGTCAGTGTGGGCGAGCCGAAGTACTGCACATCCCCGCTTCCACTGATGGACACATCCAGCGTATCCACTGCCCAGACGGTGGCATTGCCGCTTCCGTTGACCGCCACTTGCACGGTGGCTGCCTTGAGGTTTTTCGCCAGCAGGTCGCCAGAGTCTGAGGTCTTCACGGTCAGCGATTCGGTCACGCCTGCCATCTCCATCTGTCCCGAGTTGTTGACTTCGGCAAGGATGGTCTTCGCCGACACGTTCGGCAAGATCATGTCACCCGAGCCGCTAATGCGGACGGAGAGCGAAGCCACATCCAGATTCACGAAGGTCACATCGCCTGAGCCATTGATGTTCACGCTCAACGCATCAGCGCTGAAATCCTCCACACGGATGTCCGCCGAACCAGAGAGATCGATCATGCTCAACTCAGGCAGGGTTACGCGATAAATGATCGTTTCAAATTGAAGCGGGGTGATGTCTGGTTCGGTGCGCAGGGTGAGTGCGCCTTGTTCCACTTCCACATCCAACAACGGCAGGATGTTGTCATCGGCTTCGATGGTCAGGCTGAATTCATCGCCTTGTTCGATGTACAACACACCCGAAGTCCCGAGGCGGATCTGGTCAAAGTCGCGCACGTTGAACGATTCCGTGACCATCTTTCCAGAACCAGTCACAGTGCCTGGCGGGGTGAAACTGCAAGCCGAAAGCACAAATACGAATACAAGTAAAGCAACAGTAAGTTTTTTCATGGTTTTTTTTCTCCTTGTCGCCAAGGATACAGAAAACCGCCCTCGCTATCATCTCCCGATGGAGGTACTTTTCCAAATTCACATCTACCCCTGCCATATACCTCCATCGGGGGATGAGAAGCCCGCCTCTTTCGCGTACCATGCGGGACATGAACACGGAACGGACTCTCACCTCATACCTCATCCGCCTGCGCGGCAAGCTGGACCTCGAACTTGCTTCGTGGTTCCCTGAACTTTCCCTCACCGATGAAACAGATGAAGAAACCTGGCTCGCAGGTGAACTGCCCGATCAATCTGCCCTGCTGGGAATCCTGTTCCGTATCCACAATCTCAATCTGCAAATCCTTTCTGTTGAAGTGCAGAAAGAGACTCGAAATAAATAAAGGAGAAAAAATGGAAGCGTTCAAATTGTTCAACATCGGACTTCGGTTTTTGCTCGAACTCTGTATCCTTGGTATTTTCGGATATTGGGGTTTCAAGACTGGCAGCAACGTCTTCATGAAATTCCTGCTTGGTATTGGTTCTCCCATCCTGTTCGCCGTGGTGTGGGGCACGTTCCTTGCCCCGAAATCATCCTTGCGGTTGGACGAGCCGTGGCTGTTCCTGCTGGAACTCGTTGTGTTTGGTCTGACGTGTTGGGCGCTATACAGCACAGGAAAAGTCGATCTGACCGTCGCTTTCGGCGGTATCTACATTTTCAACAAAATTTTGATGGTCATCTGGAGGCAGTAATGAACAAAAGAAATTGGCTCGCGTTTTTCGGTTTTCTCTATGTCGTAGTCTGGGTGGTCGGACTATTGATCCCGACAGGGACGCTCTCTCCATCCATGTCCAATGCGGAGCTTCAGCAAGTCCTTCTCGCCCATCAACTGGCGCGTTTGATACAGGTTTATCTCATTGACGGGATCGCAGGTATTTCCATCATCCTCTTTGCAGTAGCGGCTGCCAGCCTGTTCCAATCCGTAGAAGACAAGAATCTTGCCCGTTTGGTCATGAGCACAGGAGTGGTCGCAGGCACGATTTCACTCGTGCAGGCAGGCGTGCAGCAAACTCTCGTCAACACCGACCTGCTTGCCTCTGCAGAGACTCCATTCCGCACGTTGCTGGTGTTGGTCAACCAGATCGATACCTTCAAGTTGATGGCGTTGGCATTGCTCAGTATTTCCACGTCTATCCTCGGCTTGCGCACCCGCCTCATCCCAGCATGGATCAACTGGCTGGGAATCATCCTTGCCATCGCACTCCTACTCGGCGGGTTCAGTTTTGCCTTCGCAAACTCCATGCTCACTGCTGTCTTGTTCGCTTCCCTGCCCATGTTGCTCATCTGGGTGGGTGCCGTCAGCGCGACTGGAATGAGACAGGTAAAATAAAGTGAGAGGAATTCCACGATGGAAAAAATAAACCGAAACACTGCCCTGATCATTATCGATGTTCAAAAAGGATTTGACGAACCTATCTGGGGCGAGAGGAACAACCCGCAAGCCGAAGATAATATCGCCATGTTGTTGAAAGCATGGCGCAAGCATGGACGCCCAGTCTTCCATATTCAGCACATGTCTCTTTCGCCCACTTCTCCACTGAACCCAAATCACCCAGGCAACGCCATCAAAGACTCACTGCAACCACGGGCAGGCGAACCGTTGATCCAGAAAACCGTCAATAGCGCCTTCATCGGCACAGATCTGGAGCAGCAACTTCGCAAGATCGGATGTTACTCACTGGTCATCGTTGGTCTCACCACCCCACACTGCGTGTCCACGACGACGCGCATGGCGGGCAACCTCGGCTTCGAAACCTATCTCGTCTCGGACGCCACCGCAGCCTTCGAACTCACGGGTCACGATGGGCGAAAATATTCCGCGCAAGAGATCCATAATGTAACGCTGGCAACCTTGAACGGTGAGTTTGCCACGGTTGTGGAAATGGGTGAGTTGCTATAAAAAAAATTAACCAATTGCGTTGTGGTATGTTGATTTTATTCAGAGTATAATGCTCCGCAATGTCAGCCAAAACGCAGTCCTCCGCGATTGAGTCTGAACTTATCCCCAAAGCCTTCTTCACTGACGAAGAAAAACTTCAGATCATCGCCAAAGTTTCCGCAGATGCAATCTATGATTGGGATATCGAAGCGGGAGTCACGCGCTGGAACCACGGCATGCGGACGTTGTTCGGTTATGCAGGGGATACTGTTCAGACTCATCACTGGTGGCAGGAACGTATCTTCCCCGATGATAAGGAACGGGTGGTCGAGAGTGTCCGAAAAGCGCTCGAAAAAAAAGTGGATTACTGGACAGAGGAATACAAATTTCGTCGCGTAGACGGGACAAACGCGCACGTCATTGACCGTGGCTATTTTATTTATGATAAGGATCGCAATCCGCTTCGTATGATCGGTGCAATGGTGGATGTGGATGGTTATCGTTTGCACTTGTATTGCACAGGCGAATCGCAACCTGGCGAGCCGACTGTGATCGTGGAAGCAGGCTCAGGCAGTGTGGGTCTGATGTGGGCATTGGTGCAGGACGAAGTGGCGAAGTCTGCCCGCATTTGTACCTATGATCGCGCCGGTCTTGGCTGGAGCGATCCCAGCCCCAAGCCGCGCACAGCGGATGTGATCACGGATGAATTGCATACCATGCTCATCAATGCGGAAATCGAAGCCCCATACATTCTCGTTGGTCATTGGCTGGGCGGGATATTCGTCCGCGAGTATCAATACAAGTATCCCGATGAAGTCGTTGGCATCATTTTGGTCGATTCGGGAGATGGAAATCTGGCGACCTACATGGAAGGAACTGCTTACATGCAATTGATGTCCCAGTTCATTGATGCCAGCAAAACCTTATCTGACACAGGGTTGATCAAAATAGTGATGGGACTCAGCGCGTTGTTCCCATCCGAGCGGGGATATCAGACGTTGCCAGCAGGAGCCCCTGAAACCATTCAGGCAATGATGGCCAAAACGACCGAAGCGGGATCTGTTGAAGTGGCTGCCTTGCCGATTATTTGGGAAGAAGGCCGCGCCCATCAAACTTCCCTTGGGGATCTGCCCCTCACGGTCATTGTCCACGGGTATTGCAATAGTTGCAGCAAAGACCCCGCGGAGTTGGCGAAAGAGGAAGCAGGCTGGCTCGAAATGCAGAAATATCTTGCTTCATTATCGTCCAATAGCGAACTTATCATCGCAAGCCCGCAGACGGGTCATGATGTTCAGGTGGATGAACCCGGCTTGGTCGTTGAGGCAATTCAAAACATGATCGAGGCGGTTCGGTAATTATCTGTCCATAATTTGGCTAAATCAGAAACATCTCAGACCAAAGTCGGAGATGTTTCTGATTCCATAGTACGATGCTGAATTTCAACAAATGAAGCATACTAAGAACATGACCAATTTGCAGGAAGATAGACCATATTTATTTCGCCAAGGAGAAACAGGAAATGAAACTTATTGTTTTATCTGACGTCCACGGAAATTGTTTTGCTCTTGAAACCGCCCTCGCAGACATGAAGAAGATCGGCTTTGATCATATCGTTTGTAATGGCGACATGGTACAAGGCGGATCCCAGCCGCACGAGACGGTTATGCTTCTGCGTGAAATGAATTGTTCCATTGTAATGGGCAACTCTGACGCATGGCTAATGACCGGAGTTGAAACGGACGCGCATCTCATCCCTGAAGAGCGCCGCAAGAAGTTAGATGTTGTCCGTGATTGGTCGTTGAGCAAGTTGGATGAAGAAGATCGCGCGTTCATCAACACCTTTCAGCTCACAGTGAGCATGGATTTGGGAGCAGGCAGAAGTTTACTGGCGTTCCACGGCTCGCCCACCTCCTTTGACCAATTCCTTTTGCCCTCCACGCCTGAAGATGAATTTCAGGAAATCCTCAAGCCGTATGCGGATCACATCCTCACGGGCGGACACATGCACCTGCAATACACCCGCCGCCTGCGCGACAGCCAGAACTTTTTCTTCAACCCAGGCAGCGTTGGTGTGGCATACAACCACGAGCAGACCAATCCGGACGGGCTGCTCGACCCCTGGGCAGAATATGCCGTGCTGACCGTGGAAGGCGCGCAAGTCAACCTGGAGTTTCGACGCATCCCGTTGGATATGGAAAAGATGGCGGAGGTGTATCGCAAAAGCGACCGTCCGTTTGCGGAGACAGCGATGGAACAGTACACGTGTTACGAGTGAGGTAGGAGTTGGCAATGTCCAAACTTAACCAGCAAATCCAACTCCGCGATGGTCGTAGGCTTGGTTATGACGAGCATGGCGCATCGAACGGCAAACCGCTGTTTTACTTTCACGGCTCGCCGAGTTCGCACCTTGAATCGAATCTATATTTCGGCGATGATTTGCTGCAAGCGTTGAACGTCCGCTTGATAGCGGTTGACCGCCCCGGGTTGGGACTCTCTAATTTTCAGCCCCAGCGCCGTTTGCTGGATTGGTCGAACGACATGTAGATAGCAAAAAATGGATTGATTGTTTACGGGAATGTTTTAAACGAAAACACCCCTATACGTGGGGGTGTTCATTCGTTTTTGGCTTTTTATTCTCTATTTGGTGGGCACAAAATTTTGTGGCCTGAATTTATACCCGTATACCAGATTTGTACCCCGCGATAACCCTGTTTCTGTAAATATGATTACAAGTCTCTTTCACCATCCTCGTCCACATCATCGAAAAGTTCATTCGGAGGAATGAACGGTGGCTCGTTCGGGTCGTGCCGTTTGGGGGCGGACCTCCCGAAAGGATTTCGCTATACGGCACGGAATGTTTGCTGAAGTCGGTGGTGAATTCACTTTCGACGCGGGCGGGAGGCGGCTCTTCAGGGAGTAAGGTGGGTGTGAGCAAAGCAGAGGGGGAAGAAGATGATTCAGTAGATGAAGCAGGCTGGGGGGAGGGTGAAGCGGAGTCGGTCGATTGAGATGAAGTACATGCGGCGACGCAGAGCGTCCATCCAGCCGCGAGAATCCAAATGATCCAGTTTCTAATCATCAGTGCTTCTTTATTCGGTTAGAGGAGCATCTCTCAATTTTCCTTACCCAATTTGCGCCAAAATATCATCCGATGTGAGTATTGCTTCAATACAGATAAATTCCTTTATCAAATATTTCTTACGATTTTCTGAACTTGTTTCCTGAAAGGGTAAGAAATAGTAGACCTTTTTCCTCTATTCGGGGAGGAAGCATCCACATGGAAAATCCGAATCGTGCTCCACAATCAAAAAACTGGTTTCAAGGACATGCTCAGAAAATTGGAGCGTTATTCTTTTGGGTCTTATTGATCGTTTTCTATCAATGGTACGCCAACAGCCACGGACTTTCCTCCCTGGAAGTGGCTCAAAGAATGTTGGGGTTTCTGAAGGATGGCTTTTGGGGACCGTTGATCTATATCATTCTTTACGCGGTGCGCCCGTTGATTTTATTTCCATCCACCATATTGACATTGGCTGGTGGTTTTGTATTCGGTCCCGTTCTTGGCGTGCTTTACACGATCATCGCCAGTAACATTTCATCCACGATGGCTTTTTTTGTCGGGCACTATTTCGGAGAGGGCATATTCAAAGACGATGGCTCGGATAGCCTCATCCAGCGTTATGCACGGCGGATGCGCGAGAATAGCTTCGAGACCGTGATGATCATGCGCTTCATCTTCCTGCCGTATGACGCGGTCAGTTATCTGGCGGGATTTTTGCGGATCAAATTTTGGCCATTCATCCTTGCAACAGCGCTCGGCTCCATCCCAGGGACAATCGCCTTCATTGGATTCGGCGCTTCCATCGAGACCTTTGAGGGGGCACTGCCAAAATTGAATCCCGTCACCCTCGGTTTTTCTGTGGCTATTTTCATCGTGAGCATTGCGCTTTCAAGAATATTCAAAAAACGGGAAGGGATCTCAAAGTGACAGAACATTTTCACACCATTGTAATTGGGGCAGGTTCAGGAGGCATGACTGCCGCCATCGGGCTGGCAGGTTTGGGCAAACAGGTTGCGTTTATTGAAGGAGGAGATGTGGGCGGAGACTGTACAAATGTAGGCTGTGTCCCATCGAAAAATCTGATCCATCTTGCAAAGAATTTCAAGCCTGGGATGAATCCAGATGAAGTCATGCTTGAAGTGACGCGCAAGCGCGATGCTCTGCGTGACAAGGAAACTGAAGAAGTTATGCACTTGGAAAATGTAACCTTCGTTCCTGGTTGGGCAAAATTTACCGGCCCACGTGAGGTGAAGGTAAGCATGTCGGATGGGACCACGCGTACATTGACCGCCGATCACATTGTCATATCAACAGGTGCACGTCCACGAATGTTGGACATCCCTGGCT
>JACZJC010000032.1 GCA_014860745.1 Anaerolineales bacterium | reverse complement strand
GCGGGCGATGACATCGCCGGCAGCCACGGGATCGCCTTCTTCGAGCAGGACTTCGCTGACCATGCCGCTGGAAACTAGGGCAAGGTCGGTGAAATGGATTGGCTCGAGGCGTCCTTCCGAGATGATGGTGTCATCCGCCACCACGGTGGGGATGGGGGTAGGTTCGATGGCAGACGCGGGGGCAGTGCCGCAAGCGGACATCGCCACAGCCAAAATTGTCAATATAAGGGATATTTTTAGTTTCATCTTGAAATTTCCTTTTCTTTTTTCCTTCCGCAAGGAATCTTCGATTTGGCAACCTGCACAATCGAGTTTGGATGAAATGTTTTTTTCGATGTGCATATTCTTTATATCCCTCCATGGAGTCTTTTTCAAGAATCAATTTTTTAAATCGCGAATTGAACCTGCCTGAGATTTCATCAGGGGATATTTGGTGATTTTCACCAAGATTGTCTGGTAGAAGTATTACAATTGGATCCATGCTAAAAATAAATTTAAAGAAATTACTTGCGCATCGCACGCGGACATTTGGCCTGCCTCCCGCTAAAAGGCTTTCATCCCCAACCCAGGCATTGACCTTCGTCAACGGACGCGGCTTTGTGTATTTCTGGTCCATCAAAGGGATCGACCTGCCCTCGCTGTGGACAGCCGTTGCGGGCATCCGTCCCGTGGCCGACAAACACGACGACCCGGGTCACATCACCTGGGGTTGGAAAGATGATGCGCTGGATAAGAAAAAATGGTATTACGCAAAAATATTACGCGGCAAAGCCACGCTGATCTCGCTGGAGGTCGCGCCTTATTTTTACGCGCTCTCCGAAAATTACGGCTCGCCCGAAGAGGATTATCTGATCGCCTATCACGAGGGACGCCTGACGCAGGCCTCGAAGCAAGTCTATGAAACCCTGCTCGATAACGGCGCATTGAACACGTTGGACTTGCGCAAGATGGCGAAACTCTCCAACGCGAAGGATTCTGAATTCAACAAGGCTTTGGAACAATTGCAAAGGGACTTTAAAATTCTGCCCGTCGGTGTGGCGCAGGCAGGCGCGTGGAAGTATTCGCACATCTACGAGATCGTCACCCGTCATTACCCCGACCTGTCCGAACAGGCACGCGCCATCAAAGAATCTCAGGCGCGCGCGAAACTGCTGGAGCTATATTTCAACATGGTCGGCGCTGCCCAATTGCGGGATGTGAACAAGTTATTCGGCTGGGGGAATGAGGTAGTGAAAAGAACGGTGAATAAGTTAATGGAGAATGGAGTTTTGGTGAATGCGGATCACCCCAAATTAGATGGGGAGTGGGTATCACTAACCGTGTTGTGTAAATAGTATAATCACTTCAATTTCTTATTCCATCTCAAACTGCAAAAGGATGAGCCATGTTTAACCCCGCAGGTGAGGAGTATTTGATTACCTTGTTTGAATATGCGCCAATCTCTCTCTGGGAACAGGATTTCAGCGGCATCAAGCGCCTCTTCGATGAATTGCGAAAGAACGGGGTCGGATCCCTAAAGCCCTACCTGGACGAACATCCTTCCTTTGTGGATGACTGCATGCAGCAGATCAAGGTTTTGAACGTCAACCAACAGACCGTCAGCATGCTCAAGGCAGGCTCCAAAACCGAGTTGATCTCCAACCTCGGGCGCGTCTTTCGCGACGGGATGCGCCATCATTTTCGGGAGGAATTGCTGGCGCTTTGGGAAGGGGATGTGAATTGGTCGGGCGAGGGAGTCAATTACACGCTGCGCGGCGATGCGCTGGATATCCTCCTGCACTGGCGCATTCTACCGGAGTACGAAAAGAACTGGGAGAGGGTGCTTGTGACCATCGAAGATATCACCAGCCGCAAGCAGGCAGAGCGGCGCTTCCAAAACCTTTTCGAATCCTCGCCCATCTCTTTGTGGGAAGAGGATTACAGCGCCATAAAAACCCGCTTCGACGAATTGCGAAAACAGGGAGTTGCCGACCTGCAGGTCCATTTGCAAAAACACCCTGACCTGGTGGGTCATTTTGCCGGGTTGATCAAATTGATCAACGCGAACTGGAAGACCCTTGAATTGTTCAAAGCGGATTCCCTGGAAAACCTCAGAGAGAATTTACATCAGGTGTTTCGGGATGATATGACCGTCCATTTTTCCGACGAACTGGTGGACCTGTGGAACGGAAAGCTTGCCTATGAACGCGAGGGCATCAATTATTCACTCGACGGCGAACCGATCGAGATTCAATTGGATTTCCGCGTCATGCCGGGGCATGAAGATGATTTCAGCTGGGTGCTGGTGTCGATTCAAGATATCACCGCCCGAAAAAAAGCGGAGGACTATCTGCGCTATCTGGGAACACACGATGCCATGACCGGATTGTACAACCGCGCTTATTTCGAAGAGACCATCATCAAGCTCGATAACCAGCGCAGCGAGCCGATCAGCATTGTGATCTTCGATCTTGACCGCTTGAAACATGTCAACGATACGCTCGGGCATCAGTCGGGCGATAAATTGATCCGCCGCATGGCAGAGGTCGTGAATGCTGCGTTCGATCCCGATACGGTCGTAGCCCGCATCGGCGGTGACGAGTTCGCCGCCATCCTGCCCGATATGAATGAAGAGGCCGCCGGGGAGGTCACCAAACAAATCCAGACCCTGGTTGCGTTGAACAATAAATATTACCGCGAACCGGAATTGAGTATTTCGGTGGGCGCTGCCACCAGCGCGCCGGGGCTTTCCCTCGAAAAAGTGATCGGCATGGCGGATGATGCGATGTATCGCCATAAAAACGAAAACCGCCATCGCCGCAAGGACGACCGTTAGTTTTGTTTGCCGCAGAACGGTTTCTAGTAAATGCTTTGCAGTCTCATCCGCGTGGGCGGGATATGGCGGAGATCCTGGCGCATTCCTTCCATGCCGTGGAGCCCGGCGCTGCCGTCAAAAAATATCTGCACGACACCCCGCTTCCTCCTTCAAAAAGAGTTTTCGCGCTCGGATTGGGAAAAGCCTCCTGCGCGATGACCCAGGCATTGGCGGAAGAAATTACACTCGCAGATGCCCTTGTCATTACCAAACACGCTTCACCCCTCACCGTTCAACCTGTTACGGTTATCGAAGGAAATCATCCCATCCCGGGCAGGGACAGCCATTATGCGGGAACCGCAGCGATTAAATTCCTTTCGCAATTAACAAAGGACGACCTGCTTATCTGCCTGATCTCCGGCGGCGGTTCGGCTTTGATGATCGCGCCGCGCATTCCGCTTGAGGATTTGCAGAGCATCACATCCGCATTGCTGGCATGCGGCGCGCGCATCGACGAGATCAACACCCTGCGGCGGCATCTTGATAAACTAAAGGGCGGGGGAGTGGCATCCATGGCGAACGGCGCACAGATTTACTCCCTCTTGCTTTCAGACGTAGCCGGCGATGCTCTCGAAGCGATTGCCTCCGGTCCCACTGCCCCAGACCCGACGACTCTTGCTGACGCCATTTCCATTCTCGAAAAATATAGATTGAAGGAAATTATTCCCGCTTCCATTCTCCCTGCTTTGACCGAAACCCCAAAGCCAGACAACCCCATTTTTAGAAGAGTCCATAACTCTATTATTGCCAGCAATGCGATTGCCTTGCACGCAGCGCGGGCTCGAGCAGAAATTCTTGGTTACCAAACTCAAATCATTGAGTCAAATTTGGAAGGGGAAGCTCATGTGCGCGGAAGGAATGTGGCGCTTCTTCTGAAAGAGCTGCTTGGGGAGTTGAAGCGTCCGTTTTGCCTGCTGGCAGGTGGTGAAACAACCGTGACGATCAGGGGAAATGGAAAAGGCGGGAGGAACCAGGAACTGGCGCTTGCCGCTGTGGATATCCTTGCTGGATTAAAAGATGTGATGCTGGTCTCGATTGCGACCGATGGCGAGGATGGTCCCACCGATGCAGCGGGCGCATTTGTGACCGGGGAAACCGCTCAAAGGGCTGAGTCACTTGGGATGTTCGCGGCAGCTCACTTGTTAAATAATGATGCGTATCCCTACTTTGCGGAGATCGACCATTTGATCAAAACCGGCCCAAGCGGCACGAACGTCAACGATCTGGTCATCTGCCTTGCGTTTTGAATCAGCGATTTAACAGCGCAAAAATCCCGAACAAAAAGACGATCGTCCCAGAGAAGCGATTGATCCATACCATATGATTTCGAGTTAGACGGTCGCGCATCAAGCCGACCCCGAGGCTGAGCGTCAGCCACCAGGCTGCTGAACCCGCAAATACTCCCGCCACCATTACGATCGGCGAGCCCATGGTTTTACCGAGCATGGTGCCTGCGAAAATCGCCGCAAATGAAATGATGGTGAGCGGGTTCGTAATGGTGAGAAGAAAGGTGGAAAGATACATTTTGAACATTCCGCCCTGCCCGGCTTTTGCGGCACGGTTTGAGGGCTTTTCAAAAAATGTTCTCCCCCCAAGGTATAAAAGGAATAGACCGCCGATAAGCTGGAGCCAGAATGCATTCTCCACCAATAGATTGGTAATGACGGTCAACCCGAAAGCAGCGACAGCGCCATAGACCATGTCTGCGCTGGCCGCGCCCAGCCCGGATAAAAACCCCGCCAGCCTTCCGCTGGATAAAGTGCGGCGGATGCACAGCACGCCGATGGGGCCCACCGGCGCGGCGATCGAAATGCCGATAAGAAAGGCGCGAAGGAATATCATCATGTTTTCCATTCAAGGCAGCGTGAAGTCAGGATCACCCCGCCTTGATCAGTTATTGGCATGTTTCGATATATTCATCCAATTCCAAATTCTTGCGGATGGAATTGATACCCAGTTCTTTGGATTGTGAGCAAAAGTCCTTTGCAGCCAGCGAGTACTCGATGTTGAAGACGGGTTTACCCGCTTCGATGAAAGGCAGGAGCAGGTCACATTCATTGTATTGGAAACACTGCTCCTGTAACTGCCAGTCAAAATAGGGCAGTAGGTCAGGGATTTGCTCTGAGTCATTTTTTAAGCCAATGGAAAGGCCGCGTGCATGTGCAGACTCGGCCAGCCAGATGTTGTATTGCAGTTGATCTTCAAAGGTGAGCGAGAATCCTGTGTCATTTGCGAAGCCGTTGACGTTGTCAGGGTCTACGCCGTCGCATCCTTTTTGGGCGGCAAGATCGAGGCGGGCAGACAGGATCGGCCTGAGCAAATCAATATTTCTGATATCGAGCCATTTTTCCCCTGGCCAGCCTTCAACCTCCCTGCCGAGAACTTCAGCGGGGAAATCATCGCTGTCGGGCCGCCAACCTTCAAAGGATCCGGCGCTGAAATAGCACATGACGAAGATGCCGCGCGCATGCAAATCTTTGATGGTGGCGGGGTCGGTGTCGAACAGGTCGAGGTTGTAGATGTCAACATCGTGGCTGGTATCGATCCTGCCAGCATATTGAATTTGCCATGTTCCGTTTGGGGGTGTGACGATGTCTTGCGGCAGTGAGGCATCCACCGGCAGTGTGACGGCCGCTGATGTGACAACAGCTGACGCAGGTCCGCATGAAGGGAGCAGCAGGGCTAGAAAAATAACAGGGTGTTGTAGTTTCATATCTGGGTAAATAAAACGGGGCAGACTTCAAAGCCTGCCCCGTCCTGCTTTCCAGAAATCAGGCTTCAGCGTTGCGCCTAAACCAGGTTCGCCACTCGCGCTTTTCCCAAAGCACAAGAATGGGAGCCGCAACAAAAATGGATGAGTAGGTTCCGCTCAACAGGCCGACGAGCAGGATGATGGCGAATTCCTGAAGGGTGACGCCGCCAAACAAAGCCAGCGCAAGCAGGAGGAATTCCACGGTCATCAACTGGGTGTTGATCGAGCGCTGGAGTGTCTGTACGATGGAGTGGTTGACCAGTTTCTCATATTCCAGGCGGCGGAGGATGTTTGAGTTTTCACGAATGCGGTCGAACACTACAATCGTATCCTGCATGGAGAAGCCAATCACCGTGAGCAGGGCTGTCAGAAAGAGAGAGTCGATCTGCCAGCCAAAAAAATATGCGCCAATACCGGTGATGCTGAAAATGATCGCAATATCGTGGAGCATGGCAAGGATGGCGCAGACCCCATAGCGGAAAGCATTTTCCACTTTACGGAACGACCAGACGATGAACAACACGACAAGGATGGATGCGACCGCAATGGCTACGGCGGCGCGTTGGGTCACCTGTTTTCCAATGCTTGGGCCCACGCTGTCGAACCGAATGACGGAAACTTCGGATCCAGATTGTTCCCGCATGCCCTTCAACACCGCATCACGGGCTTCGTTTGTCAGGAAGGATGAGCGGATGATTCGGGAGCCGGTTTCGGTTTCAGTGACCTGCGCATCGGCAATTCCCGCATCTTCATAGATGGGCAGGATGGCTGACGCATCAAGTTCCTTCCCCGCTTCAAACTGGACTTCCAGTAGGGTTCCACCCGTGAAGTCAATCGAAAGAGGTACTCCTTTGATGGCCAGTAATACCAGGCCTGAGACGATCAGCAGCGTGGATAATCCGAAAAAGTAGTATCGTTTACCGAGAATGTTCATAAAATATCCTTGATGCGCTTCTACTAGACACCAAACCAGCGCTCAAAATTTTGAGGCTTAAAGGTTTTAATGAAAAGCGCGAGCAAAGTGCGGGTGATGTAGACTGCCGTAAACAGCGAGATCAGCACACCGAGGGCCAGGGTTAATGAAAAGCCTTTTACGATCGTTGCGCCAAATGAGGAGCCGAACCAAAATAAAATCACCGATGTAATAATCGCGGCAAGGTTGGAATCGCGGATGGAAGACCAGGCGCGTGTCCATCCCAGGTCCATGGCCTGGTTAAGGGTTCTCCCGCTGCGAAGTTCCTCCTTCATGCGCTCAAAGATCAGGATGTTGGAATCCAGCGCGGTGCCGGTACTGAGCAGGAAGCCTGCAATGCCGGGCAGGGTGAGCGTGAAGTGAAACCACTTAAAAATGGCGAATGTGATCGCGGCATAGATCATGATGGAGAGTACCGCCACAATACCGGGCATTCGATAATAGATGATCATGAAGAGCACCACGATCGCCATGCCGATCAGGCCGGCCACAAGGCTCTTATTGAGCGAGTCGGCACCCAGGGTGGGGCCGATGATGCGGGTCTCTACAACTTTCAATGGGACAGGCAGGGAGCCATAGCGCAATTGGATGGCAAATGCATTGGCGGATTCATAGGTGAAATTGCCGCTGATTTGTCCCTGGCCGCCGGTTATTGCGTCATTGATAATCGGCGCTGAAATAACCTGCTTGTCCAAAAGGATGGCCAGGAATTTTCCACGATTGGCGGTGGTATGGTCTGCAAAAACTTTTGAGCCATCAGACTTAAGCACAAAATTGATGAGGTATCTCGAGGCAAGGGTGTCCTGGGAAACATTGACAGATGCAAGCTCTGCGCCGGTCATCACGGTGTGAAAAACCGTGATGCCGTCCGCGACTATGTCTGTAGGCACGCCGGCAGGGCTGTAATCTGTGACAAGAACACTTCCTTCTTGAGGATTGAGGTCGCCCGTGTCTACAAATTCCAGCAAGCCTGTCTGCTGGATCGTTGCGAGTACAGACTCGGTATCTTCCAGCCCCGGGAATTCGCCGACGATGCGGCGCTCACCGGCAATTTGAATGACGTTTTCATTCACTCCAAGCGCGTCGGTACGCTGCTGGACGATATCCCGTGCAATTTCCATCGAAGCGGTGTCGATTTGTGCGTTTTCGGGCAGGTCAGCTTCAAGCAGAACTTGCAAGCCGCCGCGCAGGTCTAACCCTAGCCGGGGGGTCAGGTCCTGAGAGAAAAGGATTTCATCCGTCACCGGGTTGAGGATCTTAACTTCGTTGCTGAGATCCACCCACAGCGCGACAGCCAGAATGATCACAGTGATGATGATGCGATTGGTTAAGTTGCGAATCATGCGTTAAATATCTCCATCCACGAAAATGCCAGCTCTCGGCTGGCGCGGACGCCATTATACTCCCTTTGATTGATTTTTTGGGTAATGGGAATCAGCCTGAGAGTGGATTCGATTTTTTGCCGGCAAGGCAGGTTGGGGTCGAGGGGGAGGCGGTGCCGGTCATTTATGGGATTTTGCCGTTCAAGAAATCCAATGCGCGGCGGAGGACTTCGTCCGGATTTAACGGGTTGGTATCAATGACCAGATCAGCATGGGCTCGCGCATGCGATAGTCTTTGCAATTGAATTTCATAATCCGCAGGGAGCCAGTTTAATTTTCGGCGGGCGGTGGAGTTTTCGAAGGAACTTTCCAGAAAAATAAGAAAGTCCGGATTTGTGATGGCCTTCCACATGTATTTAACGTAGGAATGTTCCTGTGCGATGTGCCGGCAGCGATAGCCTTGTTTTTCAAGCCCGGCCAGCAGGGTGGATTTTCCAGACCCGCATGGGCCGACGATTCCGATCAGCGGCCGTTGATCAATTTCCTTCATTGTCGAAAAGGAGGGTTTGTAATTGCTCGGGGCCGCCCAGCACAGCGATCACATCACCGGCGTGGAGCGGACTCTTATCCGTGGGATGCATTTCAGATCGATGGTCGTGGCGCAAAAGGACAACGTTGAGATGGTAATTATCTTCCACATAACCGACTGTTTTTTGGGCAAAAGGGGCACCTCCTGAAACGGTGAGGCGCGCAAGACTTAACAATTGACCTTCGACCGAAATCGGGTTGGTCACATCCACGCCCGAAGCGGCGGCGGCAAATACCGGCGCGGCCATTTCTGTGGCGCTCAACGCGATAAAGCCGAACTGCTCTTGAAGCGCGTGTGCGAAGTCGTCGTCAAAAATGCGCAGGACGACACTAATCCCGGGGTTAATGCTGCGCGCCTTGAGCGCAATCTGCAAGTTCATCGAATCGTTCTGGCTGGCCATGATGATGGTGCGGGCATCTTTGATATTTGCAGCCTCGAGCGCGGCGGGGCGGGTCGCATCGTCATGGATTACAGGTATGCCGAGTTTGCGGGCGGCGTTTAACGTGTCGGTATCGGCATTGAATTCGATCACGACGACCTGTTCACCCATCTCATGAAGTTTAAGGGCGACCCGGTAGCCGAGATGCCCCAGCCCGACGAGAATAATGTGTTTTCGAAGTGTGGATGCGACGGCCATCTCCCATTCCTTTGTGCGTGCGCGGCGATTAAAAAGCAGGCTGCTGAAATCTGCCAGCCCTTGCGCGAGCACAACCAGCCCGACGATGGGCATGAAAAAATGAAATACCTGCAAGGCGATGTGGTGCGGAAAATCGCGGTTTGCCGGTTGTAAAAATGTGGCGATCAAAACGATATAGATCGATTCCGCGAGACTGTATACCGGCTCATTGACCAATTTTGAAATGAAATCGTATAAGATCCCGCCGCCGATGATGGCGAACGAGAACCATAAAAGAGGAGCGCGAAACTCGCCGAGCAGAATGGCGGTATCCCGAACCGAGGCCTGGAAGTGCCGCCACCGATGGCTCGCCAATTTATTTTTATGAATAAGCATCGATTGGAAGCCTGACATTCATGCGCCGCACTTCATCTCCGTTTCGGTGGATGACTTTTACCACCAGCACGCTGATGTCATCCGCGGGGCGGTTATCGTCCAGGTGGATTGCCTGAGCAAGGAGAGTATCTGCCAGCTGTTGCGGGGAAGGGTCCTGGTCTTCGATCACGGAGCGAATGGTTTCGCCGATATTCATCGGTTGTCCGCGCCGCTCGCCCGCGTGGCTGATGCCGTCAGTAAAAATCACAATCGTCAAGCCCGGTTCGATCACAAGCTCGGTGATGACCGGGCGGACATTCCTGGATGCTCCAAGCGGCATGCTTTCTTCATTGTGCGAATCGATTTGTTCACCGCGGCAGATATACATCGGGACTGGGTTATTGCGTGTAAGCACAATAGTTTTACTGTGCAAATCCACCGAGGCGATATTCAAAGTGCAGGTAACCTTGCCGGCCTTGTCTGCGAAAAGCGCGTCTGAGGCGGCCCTGGCGGCGGCGCCATCGCGAACACCATCCGCGATCAGCCCGATCACTTTGCGAACGACGAGCATCGAAACGGCTTTTGCACCCCGGCCGCTGGTTTGCCCGTCTGCCAGCACTACGGAGAGTCCGCCAGTGGGGCGTTCGATCACCTCCAGCGTGTCCCCGCTTTCGGAGACCGCATATTTATTGATCTTGGCAACTGCGATTTGAATCTCCATGGATTCGATTTTACATCGAATCCGCCTTGACGTCACTGCCTCCTGCCGATATAATCAGCGGGCTTCATTGAAAAACCAATCCAGACGGGCGCATAAGCCCGTCTGATGTATGTATAAAGGAGAAAGTATTCATGACCCCACATCCAAAGCGCAAACATTCCAAAGGACGCCGTGACCGCCGCCGTTCACAGGACGCCTTGACCGCGGTAAACACAGTCGCCTGCTCCAATTGCGGAACCAAGCGCCTGCCCCACACGGTTTGCCCGAACTGCGGATATTACAAAGGCCGCGAAGTCATTCAGGTTAAAAAAGAAAAGAAAACCACTGAATAACATCTGACGGGTCGTGACTATCACGACCCGTTTGTGTTTTAATCTTCAAGGACCCTGAAGGAATCACTCCCCTTTGGGGTCTCATAAAATGGAGAAGCCATGAAACTCGATATTCAAAACACAGCGTTTGTTTTTCCCGGTCAGGGGTCGCAAAGCGTTGGCATGGGCAAAGACCTCGCCGCGGATTACCCCGCGGCGAAGCAAATTTTTGAAGAAGCAGATTCCATCCTCGGCCTGGCGCTCTCCAGGCTCATGTGGGAGGGACCTGATGCCGAGTTAAACGACACAGTCAATACCCAGCCAGCGCTTTATGTGCATTCGATCGCGGCATATCGGACTTTTACGCATCTTTACCCGGACCTGAAACCTGCTTCAATGGCGGGCCATTCGCTTGGCGAGTTATCTGCTCTGGCCGCCGCTGGAGCATTATCCTTCGCGGATGGGCTGCGCCTCGTCCGCAAGCGCGGCGAGTTGATGAAGCACGCCGGCACCCTGACTCCCGGCGGCATGGCCGCCATTCTCGGCCTGGATATCCCCACGCTGGATCAGGTCTGTGCTGAAGCCAGCACATCCGATGAAATTGTGCAGGTGGCAAACGATAATTGTCCGGGCCAGGTGGTGATCTCCGGTGCTAAAGCGGCTGTGGAGCGCGCCATGGCGGGGGCAAAGGCTGCTGGAGCAAAGCGGGCACTACCTTTGGCGGTTTCCATTGCCGCGCATTCACCTTTGATGGGGGCCATTCAAGCGGAATGGAATGAGGCGGTGCAGGCAGCCAATTTTTCGGATGCGCAAATACCGGTGGTGGGGAATGCTTATGCCGCGACCCTCGGAGATGAGGCTGCCGCTCGCGCGGACATCATCGAACAAATGCAATCCCGCGTGCGGTGGACCGACTCGGTAAAGTTGTTATCGGCACAGGGCATCACCACTTTTGTCGAAGTGGGCACGGGCTCTGTCCTTGGCGGATTAATCAAGCGTATTGTAGACGGCGCAACCGTCTATCCGCTCGGCAATCCTGCCGATTTCACTGCGTTGGAATAATCCTGAATTCCAACGGCTCGATTGCCCGATGGGGTATGCTGTTGAACAACCCACAACGAAGAATCAATGAAGAAGCTTATCGTTTCAATTCTCGCAATATCCTTATTTCTCGCATCCTGTGAACCGGTGGGGACATACACCCCTGTTACACAAATCCCATTTTTTGCTTCTGAAACACCGCCGCCCTTTATCGTCCCCGTGACGGATACGCCGAATATCATTGTTCCAGTCACGGATACGCCGCTTGTTCTCCCAATAGTTACAGACACCCCGATTGTCCCAACAGAACCGCCAATCCCCGCTCAGGTGAATCGATGGTGGGAGGTATATTTTACCGATCCATTGACCATGAACGACGCGAACAACCCCGCTGGTTCGATCCAGGAGCGCTTGATCCAAATGATCGATGAAGCCCAGGCCAGCATTCATATTGCTTCTTTTGAATTCAATCTTACTCCCGTGGCGGATGCGTTGATCGCGGCAAAGAATCGCGGCGTGGATGTGAAATGGATGACGGACGACAAGAACGGCCTCGATTATGATATCCAGCCGGGGCGTGGACAATTTTCATTGCTAATCGGGGCAGGCATCGAGGTCAAGGATGATGCGCGTTCCGCTTTGATGCACAATAAATTTTGGATCTTCGACCAGAAAATCGTGTGGACGGGGTCCACGAATATCACCTCCAATGGAATCTTCAAGCAAAATAACAATGTGCTCGTCATCCGCTCGCCTGAGATCGCTTTCATCTATGAGCGGGAATTTCAGGAAATGTGGAACGGACAATTCGGCCCGCGTGCGCCGTCCACAGTCAATACGCAGTGGGCGATTGTGGACGGCACGCCAATCCAGGTGCTGTTCTCGCCGGAGGATAAAATCGTCGGCAACCTGATCGCGCTGGTGAATGATGCGCAGGCAAGCATTCGTTTTCTGGCTTTCAGCTTTACCGATTATCCGCTGGCGCAAGTGATGATCGACCGTGCAAGGGCCGGGGTGGATGTGAGAGGGATTTTCGAGACGTTTGGAAGTAACAGCCCGAACTCGGAGCTGCGAACATTTTGGTGCGCCGGTCTGCCGGTGCGGCAGGATGGCAATGGAAGTTTCCTGCACCACAAATTGATCATTATTGATGGAAATATCGTTGCGACCGGTTCGTTGAATTATTCGTCCAACGCGGATGAATCGAATGAAGAGAATGTCCTTATTCTGGATAATGCCGAGATCGCGGCGTTGTACCTGCAGGAATTCGATAAGCTCTGGGGGCAGGCGCAGGATGTTGCACCTGCTTTATTTTCATGTGAATAAAACTTTTGATGGTTACATCCATCGGAGAAAATGGTTATCTTTGTTCAAAAGAGGGGATTGTGCCATATAGTATAATTATCTTCATGAACCCCTGTCTGGCAATCGAATTGTCAGCGCCGCTTTTCCTGCGGTAGAGAACGTGTATCTGGTCGGCATGCATGCCTGACCAGATTTTTGTTTTACAACAGCGGGCTGCGGAAGTATGCATAACAATTCTCGAATATGAAAGCGGGAAAATTGTCTTCCGAAGTCTTTGTATCAAGGAGATTTCATGAGATTAAGTAAACTTGCAAGCGAGATCGCCGAGTCGCCGACCCTGGCTTTAAATGAAGAGGCGCGTTTGCTGCGCGAGCGGGGCGAGGCTGTCATCAACCTGGGTATCGGGGAACCGAAGAATAAAACCCCCATTTCAGCCGTGCTTTCTTCCAGTGCGAAATTAACCAGCGGGGAGGTGAAGTACACTCCGCCGGACGGCCTGCCTTCGATGAAGAAGGCGGTCATTCGCTATACCGAAGAAAATTACAACCGCCTCGTGGCCCCCGAAAATGTGATCATCACCAACGGCGCAAAACAATCGCTTTTCAATATCTTTTATTCGATCCTGAATCCACAGGACGAGGTGATCGTCCTCGCGCCGTACTGGGTCTCCTACCCTGAAATGATCAAGATGTGCCTGGGTATTCCCGTCATCGTGACGCCTGAAGATGGGACGTTCACCCCGAGCTTCGAGGAGATCGAGCGGGCGGTGACGTCTTCCACGCGCGCGATCATCGTTAACAGCCCGAACAACCCCTCCGGCGAAATCTACCCGCCGAAGCTGATCGAAAAGATCGTGGACTTCTGCGAGCGAAAAGGGATCTACGTGATCTGTGACGATATCTATCACAAATTAACTTTCGATCGGAATGTTGCTCCGCCGGCCTATTCTTTTTCCAAAAAGGATGTGGAAGATTCGCATATCATCGCGGTGAACGGCGTTGCCAAACTGTACGGCATGACGGGTTTTCGAATCGGCTGGGTGGTTGCGCCGCGCCAGTTGGTGGGTGTGATGACGAACGTCCTCGCACAGACGACCTCGTGCGTATCGCCGATCGCGCAGGCGGCGGCGGAGGGCGCATTGAACGGCCTGCAGTCGATTGTGGAAGCGCTGCGTTTGCAGATTCAAAACAACCGCGATGTGGTGCTGCAGGAGATGAGAACATTCAACGGCGCGCGGCTGATCGAGCCCAAAGGAACCTTTTATGCCCTGCCCGACCTGCGCGCGTTCAACAACAATTCGGTCGAGCTGTCCAAATTCCTTTTGAAGAAAGCCCTGGTGGTAACCGTGCCCGGGAAGGAATTCGGCATGGAAGGACACATCCGTATTTCGTTTGCGGGGTCGGTAAAAGATATTACCGAGGGCATCGGCCGCATCAAATGGGCGCTGGATGCCACTTCGCCCAATGAAATTTATATCGGTGACAGGAAAATGATCCGCGATTGGATGTAAATACTATAGACTTCTTGTAAAAGTCAGATTTTTACCCTGCTCAAGGCGGCGTCCCCGCCGCCGAGGACTGCGGCGAGAGCTCTTGTGCAAGGGGTCTAATTTATGTCATTGCGAGGCAGTGTTCTTTCCGCCGACATCGTACCCGTGAGGGTGGGCAATCCCAGTATTTCACAGGAGATTGCTTCGCGGAGACCGCTCGCAACGACATGGAAACGAGAAAAAATATGAACAATTTACTCAATATCAAAACTCCCGCCGAGCCGATTGCACAGACCCGCAAAGCGGATTTCAACCTCTCCAACCAGGGAGTCAGCAATCTGCGCCTGGCCTATTGGAATCTCACCACCGAGTCGTTGGTGGAGGAAGCCGTCTTTCGAAACGAAGGCGCTTTGGTGTCCGGCGGACCCTTCGTGGCCAATACAGGCAGGCACACCGCCCGCAGCGCCAACGACAAATTTGTGGTGCGCGAGGCAGACTCGGAGGGGAATATCTGGTGGGGGGTATATAACCGCCCGTTCTCAGCGGACAAGTTCGAGGTCCTGTACGACCGCATGCTGGGATTTTTGCAGAGACGGGATGTCTTCGTCCAGGATGTTTACGCGGGAGCCGACGAATCCTACCGGCTGCCGGTCCGCATTGTGACCGAGCTGGCCTGGCATGCGCATTTTGCACGCAATATGTTCATCCTGCCGCAATCGCTGGAAGAGTACAAGCGCTTTGTGCCTGAATTTACGATCGTGGCCATGCCTTCGTTCAAATCTGTGCCGGCTGTGGATAGTTCCAACAGCGAGACCTTCATCTGTCTTTCGTTCGATAAAAAGCTGGCCATCATCGGCAACACAGCCTATGCCGGGGAGATCAAGAAATCGGTGTTCACCATTTTAAATTATCTGCTGCCGTTGGAAGGGGTGCTCTCCATGCATTGTTCGGCAAATGTGAACCCCGATAATTCGGACGATGTGGCTTTGTTTTTTGGATTAAGCGGGACGGGCAAAACCACGCTATCGGCCGACCCTACACGCCGCCTCATCGGTGACGATGAGCATGGGTGGAGCGACGAAGGAGTGTTCAACTTTGAGGGCGGCTGCTACGCCAAGGTGATCGGCCTTTCAGAATCCGCCGAACCTGAAATTTTTGCGACCACCAAACGCTTCGGCACGATCCTGGAAAACGTGTCATTTGACCCTGTGACGCGGCTGATCGACCTGGACGACGATACGCTCACCGAAAATACCCGCGCTTCCTATCCATTGGAATTCATTGCAAATGCCGTCCCTGAGAAAAAGGCCGGGCATCCAAAGAACGTCATCCTGCTTACGTGTGATGCGAGCGGAGTCATGCCGCCCATCGCGCGGCTGACCCCGAACCAGGCGATGTACCAATTCATTTCCGGATACACTTCCAAGATCGCAGGAACGGAAGTGGGGCTTGGCAAGGAGCCGGAGATCACATTCAGCGCCTGTTTTGGCGGCCCGTTCATGGTGCATCATCCTTATAAATATGCCGAATTGCTCAAACGGAAGATCGAACGATACGGCGTCACCTGCTGGCTGGTCAACACCGGCTGGGTGGGGGGACCGTATGGCGTGGGCAAGCGAATCTCCATCAAATACACCCGCGCCCTGCTGCATGCGGCCTTGAACGGGAACCTTGCCAATGTGGAATACAAGCAGGATCCCATCTTTGGCTTTGAGGTGCCGGCCACATGCCCGAATGTGCCGGATGAGGTGCTGCTGCCTTCCTCTTCATGGAGCGACCGGAAGGAATATGACCGCCGTTATAAAGACCTTGCCATGCGTTTTAAACAAAATTTTGGCAAATTCACCGACGGCACGCCTCAGGAAGTGATCGATGCGGGGCCTACAGTCTGACCCGTTTGCCTTCGCGGACAATGATCTGGCGGCTGCCGAAGTCGAGGTCTTTGACGCGCAGGCGCAGGCATTCGATGAGGCGCAAGCCGCTCCCGTAGAGGAGTTTGCTTATTAGCTTGGGGTTGTTTTGAGGTTGGTTTTTGTGCATTTTTTATTCCCCTTTGAATAGGAGTGGCGTATAATTTGGTTATCCGTACATAGGATATTATACCGAACTATTCGGTATATCACCCCGCAGGGGGGGATAAAGCCGAACGGTTCCGTTAATACATAGTTGGGCAGTTCCTTGCAAACATTATTCAGGGAGAGCAACATGCAAGTAAGTAGTATTTCAGCAACACAACGTTCTTTAATCTTAAATGTTAGCGAAGACCATTTTCACGATGTCAAAAGCAAAGATATCAAGCCCTCTAAATTGAGCGAAAGTATTTCTGCCTTTGCCAATGCCGATGGCGGGGAAATTTATATTGGAATTGAAGAAGATAAATCAGTTACCCCAAAAAGAAGAACTTGGCGTGGTTTTTCAGATGTAGAAGAAGCCAATCCATTTTTGCAAATGTTGAATCAAATAGCCCCTTTAGCAGATTTTCTGTCATCGTCTATGCTTGAAGGTACTGCCAATCTTGGCTTGGTATTAAAAATTGAGGTATTAAAAAATAGCACTGTAGTTAAATCAACTGACGGAAAGGTATTTATTAGAAAAGGCGCTCAAAAAGTTCCTGTGGATACAGAAGTCGCAATGGAACGGCTTAAATTAGACAAAGGAATTTCATCTTACGAAGATTATGCAGTTAATACTGATTTGTCAGATATTACAAATTCGTCAAAAATTATAGAATTCCTACTTAATGTAATTCCTACAGCAGAACCAGACGCATGGCTAAAAAAGCAAAAATTAATTCTTAATGATAAGCCAACAGTCGCGGGTGTTTTATTGTTTTCTGAAGAACCACAAATTGCCTTACCCAAAAGGAGCGCAATAAAGATATTCCGCTATAAAACAGATAAACCTGCGCCAGAAAGAGAACACCTTGCTTTTACGCCACTTACTATTGAAGGTTGCGCGTATGATTTGACTTATCATGCAGTTGAAAAAACACAAGAAATCATTGAAACCATGAAACGTCTTGGAGAAACTGGGCTTGTAGATGTGCAATATCCAACAGAAACCTTGCATGAAATTATCACAAATGCGATACTTCACAGAGATTATAGTATCGCATCAGATATTCAAATTCGTATCTTTGACAATCGCATTGAAATAGAAAGTCCAGGGCGACTTCCAGGACACGTTACGATTGACAATATACTTTACACTCAATTTGCTCGGAATCAGCGTTTGGTTCGTCTGATTAACAAATTTCCAAATCCGCCAAATAAAGACGTAGGAGAAGGTCTTAATACAGCATTTGACGCAATGCGTAAATTGCGTTTGAAAGACCCTGAAATCACTGAATTACCTTCATCAGTTTTAGTTACAATTCCTCATCAAAAACTTGCCTCCCCACAAGAAGCAATCATGGAATATCTTGATACAAATCCAGAAATCACAAATCGGCACGCAAGAAGTCTTTGCGGTATCAAGTCAGAGAACTCAATGAAAGGCATCTTCAAAAGAATGCAAGAAAAAGGTCTTATAGAACCAGTACCAGACAGAGCAAGATTTAAGTCTGCATGGCGAAAACAGGTTAAAACATAAAACTGCCCAACAAAGCGTGCACCCCGTCTCACTTCGTTCGCGCCCTTACAGGATGCTTCGCGAGGGCGAACGGCCTGACCCTCGGAAGAGCGCCGAGGACACGCGCTGGGGACTGCCCGTAGGGCGTGCGCAAATCTCAAGCAGTTTCCTACGCCTCAGCATTTTTCTGGTTGGACGGCTTCGCCGTCCCCGCCCTGGTTGTCGAGCTTGTCGAGACACAGCGCAGGTATCCCCTACGGGGACGATGTCGCAAGCCGTTGAAGCTGTCGAAAAAGTCCCCTTTCAAAAATAATTTTTGAAAAGTGGGAGAGAAACGCTGAAAATCGTTCAGTTTTTGGTGTTCCGCACAACATTTTGGCAATATTCTGGCTGTTTTTTGGCATGTTGTGGGAGATTTTTTGAACATTTTTCGAACTAAGGGTTTTTCGACAGTCTCGTTAGGCTGTTCCTTGCATAACAAAGTTTTGAAGAAAGGGAGATGAGCATGTCAAAAAATTTGAAAGAGTTAGAGCAAGAAACGCTCAAAATCCAAAAGAGATTTGAGCAAGAATTAGATGGGCTGCATAGACAAGGCGTGATTACAAAAGTTGATACACAGAAATATATAAATCAGGTATCGGTGTCAAAAAATGCCCTTTTAGATACAGTTCGTAGAAGGGATTTAAACGCTGGCATCCAAGAGGAATTCTTTGTCTCCTTGATAAAGGATTACCAATTATCTGTTCAGCGTATCATTGATGAAGCAATGTTAAGATTAGGTGCAGATGTATTCATCAAATACAAATTCGGTCAAATAAGCGAAAAGGCATACATATATGCGAGCGATAAAGGTTTTTCTAAAGGTCAAACACAATCCTTAGACAGTTTCATTGATGGCGCAACAGCATACGCCTTGAAAACATTGCCAACACGCACAGCGGCATGGGGTAGCCCTAAAATTGATTTTCAAAAAATGGCAAATGATTATGCAGAAATTCTGCAAGATTATGTTGAATTGATACAGACCAATAAACATCATAAAGTTTCGCTAATAACGATAGGAGGCAGAAATGAGTATGGATAGCGGTCAATTTGGCATAAAGCCAACCTTTGGAGTCGAAATAAGTGGTGCTCTTGCAGGCAATGTTCCTGTGCCAATAGGTCTAATCGGAACAGTAATTCAAGCAATAGCACAAATCTCTTCTGAGCCTGTAAAAAAGGTTATTATCCATTTTATGGAATTTCGTGCTGAAATAAGGATTATTAGCGACAGAGCAGATAGAGTAGTAAAGGTCAATAAATTTATAAATATTGCTGAAGTATATAACAAGGCTATGTTTGACGCAGATAAGATATGGTTTTTCACAGATGAAATGAAACAAGAATATTTAGATACACTTAAACAGGATTACACTCGCCAATTTCAGGTATTGTTACATTCAGATTAGGTGAAACATGGCTAATAGCGATGATGATATTGAAAAAATAAAAAAAGAGCTGCTAAAAGCAAATTCTTCCACCCAGTTGTCAAAAATACTGTCAATTCCGCTTAATGCAAAAGCATCTATTGAAATTGCAATAGACCGAGCAAACGCAGAAGCGAGAATCAAAATTATTGAAGCAGACATAATAATCAAGTACGGTTTGCTTCACAAGAAAAAAGGAGAACAGTAACCATGAGCAGCACAACAATTCAGATTCTTGAAATCACAGCAGGCTTCTATTTTTTCATGGGGGTTATTTTGGTAGTGTTTGCAGAGCCTATTTATAATTGGGCGCAAGGTTCATCTCTGCCGCTTTTTACTAAAGGTCTTTTTGGACAGGCAATAATTTCCTACTACAATGTCAAGACAAGAGGGGCAGAGGCGGGCTTATCACATTGGGGTTATTGTTTGGGCTTCAATGCAGGTGTTTCTCTTAGCGTTGCTTTAATAATTGCATTTGGAGTTACATTAATCATAATTGCTCTTTATATCATAGCGGGCATTATCGGATTAATGATTTTGGGCGCAGTCTTAGGTGGCGGTAAATAGAACACAGCCTAACAAAGCGTCCTGCACGAACGCCAGGATAATGCACCCGTCTTCGCGGCGAGCGGCACGCTTCGCAGTCAAGCATTTCGCAAAGCGTGGCTTCGGGTTTTCCCTGCTCCCAAGCAGAGTCCACGCCCGCCCCAGCGCCAGTAACGCAAACCGTTGGGCGTTTGTCTTACAATAGCTATAAGGTCTTGTTGAATTGCTTAGTTTTAAAGGAAGAATAGTAATTATGCAACACTCACTCAAATTATCTATCCTAGCTCTGACTATCAGCATTGCCGTAACCCTACTCCTGTATATTTTTGTGGTTCAATCTCCTTATATTCTAGGGGTTGGATGTGTTCTGGGGGTTTACTTGGCTAAGGTTTCTTCGCTCAAAATCGCTGTCTTTCATGGGGCGATTGTTGCTATCCCTTTGGCAATCTATATCAATTTCATGAGTAGCGCAGATAATGGTATTTCGTCAACACTACTTGGCAAAAGTATCTCTGTTTTTATTTTTGCCATCATGGGAGGGGTATTGGGGCTTATGTACGTATGGATCAGAAATCAGCTAAGAAATGGAACCACATTTTTTAGCTAAATCTAAGGAGACAGTAATTTTGGCTTTTGGTTAATTAGCGTTTTGGCATGTCGTATTTTTTCATCATTGCCAATAGTTAAGTTACGTGTAAAATCTTGTCATGTTGGCGGCAGTGTCTTTTTTTCAGGCGGCGAGTCCTGCACAACAAAAAACGCCCAACAAAGCGTGCACCCCGTCTCACTTCGTTCGCGGGGCGAACGGCCTGACGCTGGGGACCGCCCGTAGGGACGGCGTGCGCACATCTCAAGCAGTTTCCTACGCCTTAGCCTTTTTCTGGCTGGACGGCTTCGCCGTCCCCACCCCAGCGCAGGTCGTGTGCCCAGAATGGGTAATCCCCTTCGGGGACGATGTCGCAAACCGTTGGGCAGTTCATTATGTGAAATTCAAAGGAAAGAAACAACATGAATGATATTCCAAAAAGAAATCCAGATTCTCAAAAGACATCCATAATAGAATATATAGATTCTGTTTTTAGAAATTTACAGGAAAACAGAAAACTTAGCAAGAATCAAATTATTATTAAATGGACAACTGCGATAGCAGTTTTAGTGCTTTTTGTTGGGGTTTTTGTTATTGATGTTCTCGTATCAATAAAAATGTTTGAATCATCATGGTATTATTTTTATTTCTTATCGAATGAGAATATTTCTACATCAGGAATGATTATTGTTGCCTTAGAATCAATCCGCTGGTTTATTTCCATTGCCTTTTTAATCGGTTTTGCCTTTGGGGTCTTTTTAAATGTGTTGCCTGAAAATGACAGCGTAAATCGCCTATCGCTTAACGTTCTTAGATGGGTCTTTATCTCATTTTTCGTATTAATTTTCGTGATTGGTTTAAATAATCTCGTGTTGTATAGTGCTATCGGCTGGAATTATCTTAGTCCTCAGAAAATATTTGAAGGACTTATAGTATTATTTGGTTTCTTATTAGCCACAATGATAATACTTGGAATTCGATTTCGCTCAAGCACAAAGACTGTATCGGTCTTGGAAACTTTATTCAACATTGGCTCCATACTTTATCCTATCATGTTTATAATTCTAAGTTCAACAAATCAATATACTATTTATCCTTCTGGTTTTATTATTCCTGTAATTTTATTATCACTATTTGTGTTCTTAGCAGGTATTGATGAAATTAGAGGAAATCCATCTCTGTATATGAGGGCTATAGGGGGGTACTTAGATTTAGAAAAAAGCATTAATTTAGCATCACATGTCGATAATAAGAGAACCATTGTAATGGCTCAGGCAATGGCTTCGCTCGGTCAATTAACCCCTAATGAACAGAGTCAAATAACTCAATGGGTACATGAAAACACAAAACCTACATTTGCCCGTCGTTTCTGGTCTACTGTTAAAATTATTTTATCAACAGCAGCACTCGCATTTCTAGTTGAGGAACCTGTCAGTCTTTTCTTCAAATGGCTACTTAAGGTATTGTTTAATATTTCAACCTAAGTAAAACTGCCCAACAAAGCGTGCAGCAACTGTCTTGAAAGTCAAGAGCAAAAACCACCATTAAAGGGAAACCCAGTCCATCTCAGGCGGTGACCGTCTGCCTGAACGGGACCTTGTCTCGCATCATGGCGTTCAAGATGGTTAGAAACTTTCGCATGCATGCGGTGAGCGCTACCTTCTTCACCTTCCCCCTCCTCAATAATTCTTGATACTGCGCCTGGATCAACGGGTTGTAGCGCGTTGCCACCAAGGTTGACATGTACAGCACGTTGCGCACTTCCATTCGTCCGCCCTTCGTTTTGCGGTACCCGCGTTTCTTGCCACTGTCCGCGTTCATCGGTGCCAAGCCCACCAAAGCGGCAATCTTCTTTCGGTCCAGCTTTCCAAGTTCTGGCAACTCTGCCAGCAGGGTCGCGGCGGTCACCCGCCCCACTCCCTTGGCGCTGGTTAGGATCTGCTCCTGTTCCTGCCATTCTTCATTCTCTTTCATGAACCGGTCCAAGTCCTTTTCGAGGCGCTTGATCTCTTCCTTCAAGACCTCGATGATCCGCTCTACTGACCCTCGCATTTCAGCATGAACCGTCCGCAGGCGGCTTTTTTCTGCTTTTAGTATCTCTTCTACCTGTCTGCGACGTACCATTAGGGCAGATACATACCTTCCCGCCTCACTTTTTGCCTCGAACCGTCTCGGTTTCATTTGCTTGCCGAACTCTGCCAGGTTGAAGGCGTCCAGCTTGTCGGTCTTGGCAAGCAGTCCACTGGCGCGGGCATACTGCCTCACTCGCGATGGATTCACTACGGCTACGGGCAGTCCTGCTTCGTACAATCCCAACACCACCGCTCTTTGATATCCGCCTGTGGCTTCCACGACGATCAGCTCTGGGTTCAGCGTTTGTAATTTCTTGATGAGTTTGGCGATTCCGTCTTCGTCATTCCCCACTTGACTGGCTTTCTTCTCCCCCAGCACTGCGATATCCAACTTCTCTTTCGCTACATCGATCCCTACAATCTTTCTGCTACTAGTTGTCATTCCTGCCTCCGTTTTGTATAATAGGAGTTGATCCCACGCTAGTATTCGGTCTTCGAGACCTTGCAACTGCCGTAGGGAGGATCACCTGACGAAATGGACATGGCGATCTTGCTGCACGACGGTCTCGCTAGGACCTACCCGACATCGATCTGCCATGTCCACTTTTTATGATACTACCCGACGCTAGGGATTCTGGCGCAATTCCAAGCCTTTTTCTACGCCTCAGCATTTTCCCAGTCGGACGGCGTCCCGCCGCCCCCCACCCCAGCGCGGGTAACGCAAACCGTTAGCTTTCTAGTAATTTTCCAGCAGGATTGATTAATGTCCCAAAAAGATGTTACAGCTATGACACCGTCTGAGTGGATCGCTCATATCCGTGCCGAACACGGGTTGACCGATACTACCCCCTATCATGTGCCTAATGATTGGCTCAATAGCCTTATATCCCATCTTCCTGCTAAAGATCGAAGAAAAGCGCGCAAAGTATGGAATTCACGACAAGGTCGTCCAGCCTATCAGATATATGATGAATTAATGAAGACATATACGGAACAGATTGAGCCAATTCTTCAGTCAAATGAGCGCCAAGTGTTTTTAGAAACAAATTTTGCAGTCTTTCCCACACATCAGTTCAACGGGTATGCTGGTTTCACGCCTCGCGGAGACCGTGTAATTATCCTACACCAAGCCCTAGGGGTTACTTTGAACTTTTGGTCTTTCTGGTATCTGCGTGTATTTGAGGAAGGTAATAATTATCTTACCGACAACCCTGTTCGCCTTGCAGAAACTTGTAAATATATTATGCGGGTATGGAATGGATTGCAAACTATCACCCCACTTCCCGACATTTACCCGCGTACTAATGATTCGTGGGAACTTAGTGAAACTATGACACTATCTGCCATTTCATTTGTGTTGGGGCACGAACTAGGGCACGTTCTTCATAATCATACGAGTTATACCAATAACCGAGATGCTAATCATGCTATGGAATTTGAGGCTGATCAAATTGGTCTTTCAATTGCCATTCGTCACAGTATGATTAAATCTATGAGCTTAAAACAAGATAATTACTTTGCTAAATTTGGTTTATTTGCACCATTATTTGCTCTGTCGGTTATGTCCATTTTTGGAGACACGCCAACTAATACTCACCCATCGCCAACACAGCGGAAGGAAAAATTACTATTAGCATATCGCGATATATTTTCTGATATTTTCGATGAAAAGGATCAAGAAATCTGGGATTGGGTTGATGAAAACTTACAGCGTGTGTTGGAATATAATTCATCAAATTTATTCGAGCTCATGAGTGTAATGCGCGACATAACTCAAAAAATTCCCATATCACCTCCTGCACGTGATATATCGTGGCTAACACATGATATTAAGTTCACTGAAAGCTGACAATATGAATATTTTCACTCAATTAGTTTTGATTGTTGGACGCATTACTCCTCAAGGAGTAAATATGCTTGGGACAGGGTTCATCATCAGCAAAAGTGGGTTGATTGCTACAACAGCACATAATGTTTCAGGAGAGGACAGAGGTCTTGTAATTCTTGCTCCACACATAACAGACATCAATGCATACCAGAATATGTCAGATTTATCGTGCAAACCCATTCCAGTTACAATAAAAGAAATAGACCCAATTAAAGATTTAGCCATCTTACAAGCTCCAATTACATTTGACGGTTCAATACCCGCAATTGGTTCTTTTGACAACGATACTGTTGGAAGTGAGGTAGGAATATTTGGATTTCCCCATTGTGTTGAAGGTAGGCGAGCTTTAACTTTTCAAAATACAGAAATTGGCTCAAAAATTTTACTATCTTCAAATGGAATTCAATCAAAACATGCGGTTATTAATATTCAAGCCAGACCAGGACAATCGGGGTCTTTGATTTTTTCCGTAAAAAATCAAAGTATCTCTGGCATTCTTATGGGCGCATATGCTCCGCAAAGCAATGGTGGAATTTCACTTGGAGGAATAAATCCTCGGGAATTGCACCAGACAACGCATTGCATTTCTGCTGAATATGTAAAGGAGATGATTTGATATGTCAATTGAAATACCAGAATCTAGCATAGAAGAATGGATTATTGAATTGAAACCTTATCAAAGAAATTCAATCAATCAATTACTCAAATCAAACGAGCCTAACGATGTTGCCAAACTTTGGCTTACTTCACATGGAGCTATCAACACTATTCCCTTTGGTGGCATACAAGACACCAATCTTTTTTGGAAGAACTTTGTTTATGAGTTCAATAAGTTTATTTGTGATGAGTCTGAATACGAAAACGAGAAAAAGGATTTTGGAAATGAAGTTCCTCTAACCAAAACAATCTTAATATCGGTAATTTCTGCTGCGATTGGCGCAAAGCTAGGATTTTCTGCGACATTTGTTGCCCCTGCTGTTGCATTATCGCTCTTTACAGTTGGAAAGATGACAAAAAACGCTTATTGCGCAACTTACTATAAAGGTAAATCCGAAAGCTAACAAAGCGTGCACCCCGTCTTCGCGGGGCGAGCGGCCTGACGCTGGGGAGTCTGCGGCAATCTCAAGCATTTCGCGCAGCGTGGCTTCGGGTTTTTCCTGCTCCCAAAGCGAATCCACGCCCGCCCACACGCGGGTCGTGTGCCCAGAATGGGTAATCCCCTACGGGGACGATGTCGCAAACCGTTGGCTTGCCCCCGCATAATAGAAAAGGAAAAATAAGCAAATTATGTCCAAGCTTAGCAATAATGACTGGGGGAACAAACCCCTTATTGTAATAATTAGTTTAGTGGGATCAATTATAGGCATTGTGATCTTCTTTTCTGGCAAACCAAGTATCAAAGAATTTTTTCCTAATCTCACGCCAACCAATACTCATAGTTTATCGCTACCCGAATGTCCTGCCGATCCTGCTCCAACTCGTTATGTTACAAAAACAACTCCCCCGATTAGAACTCCCGTTCCGACTTATACTCCGCCTCCACCTGGCACAATTGGACAATTGGAAACAGGAGATTTCCCATTAGAATTTGCAATAGATGAATGTTACAAAGAATCGGTTGAAGAATTGTTCGGAATACCAAAGGATTTTCTTAAGCCTACGTTGGATGAAATGCAATCACTACCCCTCTTACAAGCTTCAGAAACTTGCACTCAAACAAGACCATCAAGTGTAATTCATCAGATATCAATTCCGATAAACAGTACTTGGCTATGGAGATTCCAAAGTTGTAGCAGCAATGATGTATTCGCCTCAAATCCAATATTTCTTCGCAGTGGAGAATATGGGGCTTGTGACATAACCGAGAATTTTCTTTATTCAGAATATAATGATGGAGCAAATCTCTGTAAAACTTGGACAACAAAACTAGCCCTTACGAAGGATATTGTCTGGTCTGTTCAATATAGTCTCATAAGCGATTCGCATGAAGCTGGCGTAGATTTATGGTTCTCTCCAGGCATTTATGAGCAGAAATTTTTAGTTACTATAAAATAAGCAAGCCAACAAAGCGTGCACCCCGTCTTCGCGGGGCGAGCGGCCTGACGTGTGGGAGTCTGCGCGATTTACAGGCATTTTTCTGGCTTCGAGTTTTTCCTGCTCCCAAGCATTGTCCACGCCCGCCCCAGCGCGGGTATCCCACTCGCTCCGCTCGGGGACGATGTCGCAATCCGTTAGCTGCCTGATCGCAGATAGTATATTTTCAAGGTGATTTATGGATGTTTCAACTGAGATTGCCATATTAATTGCACTAGCCTCTTTGGCTGTTAGCGTTATCTCTGTTGCTTACGCCCGTAAAGCATATAGATTTGAAGTAAATAAATTTCGAATCGAACAAGCAAAAAAGGAGTTTGTTATTGAGTTAGAGAAAAATGTGATTGCCGAATTACGAGACCATTATATTATTCTTTCGGAATTCAATATACAAAATGGAACTCAAGCAACAGCATATATTCGCTACTTAACAATCTGGTTATATTTCAAGGATAATAGCCAAATGCTTCCGAAGTACATGAGAATTTGTCTAAATCCTAGCGGTGGGCGATGTGGTGGCAGTTTTCCATCAATGAAAATTAGCGATACTATTGACGCAATGGGCGGAATTGAGACCGTTGTAGTTGATATAAATACTAAAAATAGACTGACATTTTCTCCAACGAATATGGTTAAAATAGACTCTGTACCACAGTCATATGCTTGGAAGGCAATTACGGTTATCCCCAAAAACCTGCTTAATGAATTGTATGCAAATTATCTTAAGTTAGATAGAGTTGAAATTGTATCTATCCTACACCCTGAGCAGCAAAAGGAAGGCTCATCAACAAAATTTCCTTTTGTGTTAATGCCTCAATACGATGAAACTATTACTCTTGATGAATTATCAAGTCTGTTTCCAAAATATACTTTCAGGTATAACTAGGGGCAGCTAACAAAGCATGCACCTGACGCTGGGAATTCTGCGCACATCCCAAGCAGTTTTCTACGCCTCAGCATTTTTCCAGTCGGACGGCATTCCGCCGCCCGCCCACACGCAGGTATCCCCTTCGGGGACGATGTCCCACTCCGCTTCGCTGCGGGGATGATATCGCAAACCGTTAGGCGCTTAGTAAGTTAACAAAGTAAAAGATGCAAGGCAACAGAGCCTTTCAGCCAAACAGAGACAACTCAAACATGTCCACAGAACTCCTACAAATTTTCTTTGCTCTTCTTATTGAAATAATCCTGCTCATTATTGCCTTAAGTTACCCAGATAGGCGAAGGCAATTGATCATTCTTATGGTAATGACAGCAATAGTGGGAGGAATTGTTTTCGTTCCACAAGTTATTACTGCAATCAATTCGCCCCCCGAACCAACTGCAACTCCTACTCCAAATAGTCTAGTAAATCCGATAACTCATATTTATGATGACTTTAACAATCCTGCATATGACGGAAAAATCGATGACACTCGATGGTTGGTTTCTGGCGAATGTAATTACCTACAAAGGAATGGTTTCTTGTTAATTGATCATCAACCTTCTTCACAGAGTTACAGCGGTTGTTCATTTAGTGGTCCTTTTGAAGGTGTTGGAGGAAACAGAATCGAGTTATTTGAATCTAAATTCCTAGTGAAAAACGATTTTCAAGGAGTTTGTTGCTCGGCTATCTCTTTAACTATTGCATCAGAGGCTTTTTCTGGTGGAGGTGGGCATATTTCATGCGCTTTGCATGCTGGTCCTGGCTGGCTCGCGGGCGTATTTTCCATTAATACAGACGGTAGTAATACCGAAGAATTTCGTAAGGATGTAAGAACAACATATAATGATTGGCATACCCTACGCCTCGAAATAAGTCCGTATGATTACAAAGTGTCTTGTTTTCTCGATAATAGTTTATTAGGAGAAAAAATACCGAAGGATGCAGCAAAGTTGTATGAAACCACCTTTAGTCGCTACATTGAAATGGGTTGGCCCAATGAGACTTCAGGTTCATTTCAGATAGATGATGTGAAAATGATTCCATGACCGAAACCGCGCCTAACAAAGCGTGCACCCCGTCTCACTTCGTTCGCGCCCTTGCAGGATGCTACGCGAGGGCGAGCGGCCTGACGCTGGGGACTGCCCGTAGGGCGTGCGCACATCCCAAGCCTTTTCCACGCCTTATCATTTTTCTGGTTGGACGGCTTCGCCGTCCCCGCCCTGGTTGTCGAGCTTGTCGAGACACAGCGCAGGTCGTGTGCCCAGAATGGGTAATCCCCTACGGGGACGATGTCCCACTCCGCTTCGCTGCGGGGATGATATCGCAAACCGTCAGGCCGCTCCATGTACACTTTTCAAATTAGCTTTGTGAAGGTAATACAAAAGAGAAATGAAAACAATCCCAGTTCCACAGAACCAATACCAGGAAACTATACGCGAAAGTATTTGTAAGAACGCGACGTTCGATAGGGCATATTTGCTGATGAACGTCTTGGCCGCTACGATTGCCAGCTACGGATTGTTTGCCAATAGCCCGGCCGTTGTCATTGGCGCCATGATCGTCGCTATGCTGCTGGGGCCAATTGCGGGGATTGCATTGGCCCTGGTGGATAGTGATATGAAGTTCCTCTTGAAAAGCCTGTCCACATTGCTTGCTGGCACCTGCGGGGTCATCGTCAGCGCGTTCATCGTAGGCACCATCCACAAAAGTATTCCCATTACAAATGAGATTATCGCACGTACCGCTCCCAACTTATTGGACTTGATGATTGCGTTGGCAGGTGGAGCAGCGGGTGCTTATGCTACCGTTTCTCCGCGTTTGAGTATTGCTTTCGTGGGTGTCGCTATTGCAACGGCTTTGGTTCCACCCCTATCTTCGGCTGGTATTCTGTTCGCACGTGGCGAAGTTGGTTTGGGGATTGGCGCCCTTTTGCTGACACTTACCAACATGGTAGCCATCCAGTTCTCCTTCTCTGTTGTTCTGTGGTTTAGCGGTTTCCGCCATGTTACCCGAATTTCAGGGCACTCCCTGTTCACATTTGTAAGGAGGAACACTGTTAGCATTGCCATTTTGTTGGTGCTGGCGATTGTTCTAACAAATAGCCTCCAGCGAGTCGTCGCCAAGCAAATCTATGAGACAACAACACAGTTCACCCTGCAACAGGAAATCAATAGCTCTCTGGGAAGCCATCTGGTAGTGGTTCAATTTGAGACGATCCCAGGGACAACCATTGTCAGAGCTGTAGTGCGTGGTCCCAATCCGCCTTCAGCCGCACAGGTCGCGGCGATGGAAACCAAATTGCCTTCTCCCCCTGATGGCACAGAAGTAGAATTGCGGGTACGCTTTGTACAGACGGAAATTATTAATCGGGATGGACCACTCTATGAGGATAATGGGTTTGGAACCAGTGAATAGCAAGGCACGGGTAGGTAATCAGAAGCGCAACCTTCAAGAAGCGGCCCAACACAGCGTGCACCTGTCTCCGCTACGCTCCGCGCCCTTACAGGATGTTTCGCGAGGGCGAGCGGCCTGACCCTCGGAAGAGCGCCGAGGACACGCGCTGGGGATGCCGAGCGCCAATGCGCTTGTTCTGGGCGATGCTCGCTGGAGGCTCGCTCACCCGATCTGCGCAAATCTCAAGCAGTTTTCTGCGCCTTACCATTTTTCTGGCTGGACGGCTTCGCCGTCCCCGCCCCAGCGCAGGTATCCCACTCGCTCCGCTCGGGGACGATGTCGCAAACCGTTGGGCGTTTGTTCACATTCTGTGAGTCAGGCATGGGCAAAATGGGTCAAACTAAAACCGCACAGCAAAGCAGGCTCCTTAAACGCTTGGCCAACGCAAAAGATCGTTTTTTCAATTCCATCGTAGGCCTAGACCCAGCCACGCTTTGCACCGAGCACGTCATAGGCGATTGGACAGTCAAGGACATCCTCGGACATATTGTTTCCTGGGATTGTGAGTTCCGAGCTGATATCAAGATGATCCTGAATGGCAAGCATCCTGGTTACGAACGCCACATCAGTGGAGATGATGACTTCAATCAATGGAATCAGCATTGGATCGCGCGCAAGCGTAATTGGACATGGCAGCACATCGAGGCTGACTTCGACCAAGATTACCAAGAAGCTGTCCAACTCATCATGTGCTTGGAGCCTCAAGACTTCCGAAAGCGTGGCGTAACGCCGTGGAAACACGCAGCAGTGGAAAAGCCCGCCATGCCTGCTGCTGCCGATACCGATTCAGTCGAAACACTCGTCACTTTTCATTGGCGCCATATCAACCAACATACGCGAATGATTGAAAAATGGCGGAGGCGTAGAGCACGTGAGCACAAATAGGTCTTCTATAGACAGGTGTCCCAAGGCATGTGGAAACGCCCAACACCGCGTGCACCCCGTCTTCGCTACGCTCCGCGCCCTTACAGGATGCTTCGCGAGGGCGAACGGCCTGACCCTCGGAAGAGCGCCGAGGACACGCGCTGGGGACTGCCCGCAGGGCGTGCGCAAATCTCAGGCAGTTTCCTACGCCTTGGCATTTTTCCAGTTGGACGGCTTCGCCGTCCCCGCCCCAGCGCAGGTATTCCCTTCGGGGACGATGTCGCAAACCGTTAGGCGCTGGCTAAGAGTTGAAAACTGTTGAGAAAAAATAATTATGCTAACAAATAATGGTATTAGAAATGAATAGTCAGTTCTCAAATTGGCTGTTTATAGGAATAGCTGGTATAGCTGGAGTTGCTTGTGTTTATTTTGTTAGCTGGCATATTTTTGCATATATTGCACCCAAGAAGGTGGAAAAATTTGAGTTGAATTTTGTTGTCAGAGATATAAAGCACTATTTTGGATTTCTGTTTGAAAAGGGTTATAAAATCTGTAGTGCATATTATGCTTATCAACACTTTGGAAACTGGGGCATCCAACTCGAATCGCAAGATTGTGTAATCTTTATTGTCCAAGACCGATTTGAAATATCAATCTCATTTTCTCCTGTGTTTGAATCTAGAGACTACAATCACCAAATTGGTCTTCAAACCATGATTTACTTCTTAAGCAAAGGGAAAAACTTTGTTGGTAGTTTTAATGGAAATCACTTCTGGAATAAGAAAAGACAGTTTGAAAGAATGGCGGTATTATTAAATGAATATCTTGACCAAATTGTCCCTTATTTCGGAAAAAATTTATATTACGAATCCAAAGTTGAATTTGTCGATGCGTACATGGATTATGTTCGAATTCTCGGCCAGAATGCAAAACGCGCCTAACAAAGCGTCCTGGACGAAAGCCAGGATAATGCACCCCGTCTTCGCTACGCTCCGCGCCCTTACAGGATGCTTCGCGAGGGCGAGCGGCCTGACCCTCGGAAGAGCGCCGAGGACACGCGCTGGGGACTGCCCGAAGGGCGTGCGCAAATCTCAAGCAGTTTTACACGCCTCAGCATTTTTCCAGTTGGACGGCTTCGCCGTCCCCACCCTGGTTGTCGAGCCTGTCGAGACACAGCGCGGGTCGTGTGCCCAGAATGGGTAATCCCCTACGGGGACGATGTCCCACTCCGCTTCGCTGCGGGGACGATGTCGCAAACCGTTGGGCGCACTGGAGAGTAAATAAAATGCGTATTTATCTTGCAGTAGAAGATATGGAACCCAATCACTGGATTGCATGGGCAATTAATCTGCCTGCTTGCTTTAGTTCTGCAACCACAGCGGTAGACGCCGTTGCCCATGCTCCCCAAAAGATTACAGAATATTTTTCTTGGCTATTGACACATAATAATCTATTACCTGCTATTAATCAGCCAATTGAAGTTGAGGTTGTTGAGACTTTTCATTCCTTTGCAAGCAGCGATGACCCTGAATATATCGTCAATGCCTTTTTTGATGATGACCGCCGTCCTTTAGAATATTGGGATGTTGAAATTGCTTTACGGCTATTGAATTGGACTCACCAAGACTTGTTAAGCGTGATTCAGTCAGTTACTCAAGAAAAACTTACAAAAGCAATTTCTGGTGAAGTACGTGGTTCAATTACTGGCATACTAAATCATGTTGCCATTGCCGAAAACTGGTATTTTGAACAGTTAAGTTGTGGTTTAGAGCGGGCGAAACTTCCCGATGACCCTTTGGAAAAGATTGCAATAGTGCGTGCAAATACTCAAGAGCAACTGGTCAAATTGACTGGCGACGAACAGATAACAAAGAATTGCGATGAGCTATGGTCTGCGCGAAAGATAGTGCGACGAACTTTGTGGCATGAACGTGACCATGCTCAACATATTATGCAACTGCTAAGGAGTCTCTAAGCAGCCGTGCGCCCAACAAAGCGTGCACTGGACAGGTGGGACTCGACCCGTTTTTTAGTATTTTTCTGGCTTCGAGTTTTTCCTGCTCCCAAGCAGAGTCCACGCCCGCCCCAGCGCCAGTATCCCGCAGAGAGCATGCGGGACTTACGCAAACCGTTGGGCATTCAAATACTGCCGCATTTCACGTAAAAACTTGAGCATCAAGGAACAAATCTAATGTTGACATACAAACCAGCCAC
>JACZJC010000031.1 GCA_014860745.1 Anaerolineales bacterium | reverse complement strand
GGCAGGACTGGGGCGCAAGGTCGCGCTGATTGAAGGAAATCATGTCGGCGGGGATTGCACGAACGTCGGCTGTGTACCATCGAAAACATTGATTTATCTGGCGAAGAATTTCAGACCAGGCATGAGCGAAGATGAAGTCTTGCAGGAAGTCATCCGCAAGCGCGATGCCCTGCGTGACAAGGAAACGGAAGAAGTCCAGCACATGGACAACTTGACCTTCATTCGCGGCATGGCGAAGTTCACCGCTCCGAAAACATTGAGTGTGACTCAAGATGGGACAATCCGCAAGGTCACTGCCGACAATATTGTGATCGCTACGGGCGCGCGTCCGCGCATGATCGACATCCCTGGTCTGCCCGACGATATGGTGCTGACAAACGAATCCCTATTCGATCTGACGAATGCGCCGAAGCATTTGGTGATTGTAGGCGCGGGCGTGATTGCCTTGGAGATGGCTTTTGCCTTCCAAAAAATTGGAACGAAGGTCTCCATGTTTGCATTCGATAGGCGACCGTTGATGACCGCCATTCCCGAAGCATCAGAAGCCATTCAGGCGGAACTTGATAAGCGCGGTATCACGCTGTACTGCGGTACAGTGGCAAAAGCATGTGATGTTTCAACACAATCGTTAATTTTGCAGTCTGGCGATGAAGAAATTACGCTTCACGATGTAGATAAGGTCTTAGTTGCAGTCGGTCGGGCGCGGAATATTGACTCGCTTGGACTGGATCAGGCTGGGGTCAAGTGGGATGCGCGGACGGGGGTGCTGGTCAACTCGTTTGGTGAGACCAATGTCAGGGGTGTGTATGCGATTGGGGATGTGACTCCCACTTCCGCTTTTACACATTCGGCAAATGCACAAGGTCGAAGGGTTGTCCAACGAATCGCATTTCCATTTTTGCCAATGGTGAAGAAGGAACCGATCTTTCCGAACACGACCTTCAGTGACCCCGAAGTGGCGGCGGTTGGATTGACACAAAAAGAACTGGATGAAACATACCATCCACAATTGATCAAGCGTATCCGCGTGGACTTCAAGGATCACACCGACCGTGGCTACACCGATAGCATCGAAAACGGATTCATCATCGTGGACGTTGTGCGCCTCACGGGACAAATTTTGCACGCCACCATCGTGGGATCGCGTGCTTCTGAGATGATTTCATTCTTCACGCTTGCCATAAGCCAAAAAATATCGCTTTATAAAATTTATCGTCTGGTTTATCCGTATCCGACATTCTCAAGCGGCATTTTGAAAGTGGCAGACTTTTTCATGCGCGAGACACTGCCCAATCTTGGAAAAGAGATTGGCGCATATTTGAAATACCGTTTTGCGAAAAGCAATTAACCACAAAGGAACGAAGGGTCACTAAGGAAAAACAAAATCCTTTGTGTACCTTTGTGACCCTTTGTGGTGAAAATATTTAGGAGAAAAGAAATGAAAAGATTTATATTTTTGCTTGTTGTAACAACCTTGTTGCTGGCGGCTTGCGCTCCCAGCGTGGCAACCACTGCCCAACCAGCGGCGACCAACCCACCCGTCGTCATTGATGCGACCGCAGTTCATGGCGAGTTCGACATCAACAACTGGGACAGTGTTCTCTCTGCCGCCAAAGGTCAGACCGTCAACTGGTATATCTGGGGCGGCTCAGATAGCATCAATGCCTATGTGGATAATTTCTATGGCACAGCGTTGAAAGAACGATATGGCATTACATTGAATCGCGTCCCGATTGCAGATACGGCCGATGCGGTCAATCAAGTGTTGAGCGAAAAGCAGGCTGGCAAAGAAGTTGGCGCAGTGGACTTGATCTGGATCAATGGCGAGAACTTCTTCACGCTCAAGCAAGCCGACATGCTCTACAAGGACTGGGCGCAACAACTTCCCAACAGCGCACTGGTCAATTGGGATAACCCCGCCATCAATCTTGATTTTGGTAATCCAGTGGATAATATGGAAAGCCCGTGGTCTTCGGCGCAGTTCCAATTCATTTATGACTCAGCTCGCACGAACGCAGACGATCTCCCACGCTCGTATACCGAACTCAAAGATTGGGCGTGTGCCAACCTTGGTCGCTTCACTTATATTGCGCCTGGACCTGGCGGCTTCCTCGGCACGCGCTTCGCCAAGGGTGCGCTGTATGAGATCAGCGGCGGCGCGGAACAATGGCAGAAGTTCGATCAGGCGCTTTGGGATCAACACTCGTCCGCTTTATGGGATTACTTCAACGAACTCGAACCCTGCCTGTGGCGCAACGGCGAGACCTATCCAAAAGATGAATCCGAACTTGTCAATCTCTTCGCCAACAACGAAGTTGACCTCAGCATGACCAACGACATCACTGGCGCAGGTCGCTGGATCGCCGATGGACGCATGCCCAAAACCGCGCGCGCCTTCGTCTTCGATAATTACATGATCGGCGATTTCAACTACGTCACCATTCCGCTCAATGCGCCCAACAAAGCCGCCGCGCTCGTGCTGGCGAATCTTTTGCTCGAACCCGAATTCCAAGCCGCGCAGATTCTTCCCGAAAACGGATTCGGACTCGGCTATGCCATTGATGTGAATCGTGTGACGGATGAAACGGCTCTCTCCGCCCTTCAATCTGCCGCTTCCCAATTAGGCGACACCGCCACCCCCGCCTCCGACCTCGCCAACTCCCTCGTCGGTGACTCTGCCGCCGAATATCAAAACCTGCTTGAACAGGATTGGTTGAAATTTGTGTTGCAAAGTCAGTGATCAGTGGATAGTCATCAGTAATCAGTCCTTCCAACACACTGAACACTGATAACTGATCACTCCATAACTGCCTGCTATGCGCGACCACCCACTCTTCTCTCCCTGGATCTCCCTCGCCCCAGCGCTGACTATCATCATGGTCTTGCTGGGTGCGAGCCTTTTCTACGCGGTTGCTGAAAGCGTAGGCTATGTCAGCGTCATCGGGCAGAATGAGATCAATTTTAGTGCGTACCGTGCAACGCTTGATCTCAACTCGGAGTTTTGGACTTCGCTGAGTTTTTCACTGTGGATCAGCATTGCTTCCACAACGATTTCATCGGTGGTTGCACTTGCGCTAGCCGTCTGGCTTTCCGAACGGCGCAGAAACATGGATACACTGGCACTCAATTGGAATCTGGCTTTCCCGCATCTGGTTTGGTCGGTGGCAGTGTTGTTATTCCTCTCGCAAAGCGGGTTGTTTGCACGCTGGGCGGCGTCGCTCGGCTTTATTACCGCCTCCGATCAATTCCCCATCCTCGTCCGTGACCGTTTCGGGATCGGCGTCATCCTTAGTTACATCGGCAAGGAGATTCCGTTTCTCACCATTATCATTCTCTCCGTTCTGCGTTCGCAATCCGTTGGTTATGATGTCGTTGCGGAAAATCTGGGCGCAAACCGCTGGCAGAAATTACGCTATGTGACGATCCCACAGGTTCTACCCGCATTGCTCGCTGGCTATTTATTGGTATTTGGATTTATTTTCAGCAGTTACGAAGTCCCTGCCTTGTTGGGAGTTGGTTACCCACGCGCATTACCTGTTCTAGCATTACGCTTCTTCCTCGACCCAGACCTGCGTGCCCGTTCCGAAGGCATGGTCATCAGCCTGATCATTACCCTGATCGTCATCCTCGTTGCAGTCATCAGTCTACGGATTGGAGAGCGGCAGGAATGAAATATATTGCGAGCTATTCTCTCCGCGTGATCTTGTATCTTATTCTCATCGCGCCATTATTGCTGTTTATCGCATATGCCTTTTCGACACGTTGGTTTTTTCCTCAGCCATTTCCTGTTGAATGGACATTGACAACCTTTCAACGCGCCATTGACGATTCCCGAACCTTGTCCAGCATGGCACAGGGAATATGGATAGCGGTTCTTGTCAGTCTCCTCTCTCTGATTCTGGCGTTGCCCGCCGCGCGTGTGCTGGGACTGCGAAAATTTCGCGGGCGTCAACTCGCGTGGCTTCTTCTTTTTCTGCCCACCGTCATTCCGCCTCTGGCGATTGGTATGGGATTAAATATTTTATTTCTGCGCATCGGTTTGGCAGGGACCATTGCAGGTGTGGTGCTGGCGCATATCATCCCGACTCTTCCCTATACCATCTTTACCCTGTCCAGCGCCTTTGCCCGTTTCGACGAGAACTACGAATTCCAGGCGCTTGCCCTGGGAGCCAGTCCCTGGCACATCTTTTTCAAAGTGACCCTGCGAATGCTGGCGCCTAGCCTTATCGTTGCCACTTTGTTCGCGTTTTTGATCTCATGGAGCCAATATCTTCTCACCTTGCTGATCGGCGGCGGGCAGGTGATCACTCTTCCCATTTTGCTATTCTCCGCCGCTTCAAGCGGCAATCCTTCCACCATTGCTGTATTGTCGCTGTTGTTTATCGCCCCGCCTGTTGTAGTAATTGCCGCTACCGCACGGCAGCTAAATCAGCATGGCAATGAAATACGAGAACAATACTAATGACAACCGTAAACATCATCTCTGTCAAAAAGACTTATCCAAACCAACCCACACCTGTATTGAAGGATTTTTCGCTCTCTGTCATGGATGGTGAGATGGTTGCCCTGCTGGGTCCCTCGGGCACGGGGAAGTCCACACTACTAAAACTCATCACAGGCATTGAGCGCCCTGACAGCGGTGATATTCAATTTGATGATTCATCTATTTTGAAGATCGACCCGAATAAACGCGGCGCGGTATTGATGTTTCAGAAATCATATCTCTTTCCGTTCCTGAGCGTGGAAGATAATATTGGTTTCGGACTCAAAGTTCAAGGCGCTTCCTCGCAAACGATCCGCGCGGAAGTCAAACGCATGTTGAATTTGATCGGCTTGCCAGGCATTGAGAAGCGAAAGGTCGGTCAACTCTCTGGAGGAGAAGGTCAACGGGTGGCATTGGCGCGCGCACTTGTGACCAACCCCAAGTTGCTTTTGCTCGATGAGCCGTTGAGCAGTCTCGACACAGAGGTGCGGATGAATTTACAGGAAGCCATTCGCGTGATTCAGCGTGAGCTGGGGGTGACCACCATCTTCGTCACACATGATTTGGGCGAAGCAATGGCAATGTCTGATCGTATGGCGTTGTTGTTGAACGGCGAGATCGTCGCGCTGGATAAGCCTGAGAACCTATTTCATCGTCCGCGCAGTTTGGCGGCGGCAAGGTTCATGGGCGTATCCACTTTCTTGAGCGGCGACCAGCTTACAGTTAAGAATGAAGCGTGGTCTTCATCAGAAAAAATATTTGCCATCCGCCCAGAACATATCCGCGTGCAAAAGGACGGTTGTGAGCAATCCATGCAAGGTATGGTGAGCGATTGCGTATTTCGCGGCGAGTATGTGGAGTATCAGGTTGCGGTGGGTGAGATGAGTGTGCGTGCACGCATGCCCATGCCCGCGCCGATGTTCCCGCACGGCGAACAGGTATATGTGAAATTTCCGAAAGAATATTTATTTGAGATGGCGGGTTATTAAATTTTCTTGATTCCTTGGATCAGTTTTGGTAGAAACAAATAACCGAGCAAAACTATATTGATTCCCAGCTCAATCCAAAAAAATTCATTGGCATAATGCGCCTGGTCCCAGTAACTGACTGGACTGTGAAAGCGTGTGTACCAATCGAAGGGGAAGAACAGTACGGGTCCGTCATCGTAATGAGTGAAAATATCCACGATCGAGTGAACCATACTGCCAAAGACAAAGGACAGCCATCCATGCCCGCGCGTGTTGGGTTTGTCCACGAAGCGCCAGAGCAGGAGGGTGTAAATAAGCAGAGCGGTAGGCGAATGCAGAAAATTGTGGGAGGCGATCCACCAGGGATTGTTGAAATAAGCGGGATGGATGACGTTCTCCATCACACTGCTGGTGTCCTGCTGAAGGATAAAACGGGAGTATGCCAGCGTTCCCCACGAAAGCAAACCAAAAGGAATATCGGGTACAACCGAACCCCACAGAAAAGCGGACCTGGCAAGTTTATATTTTGCGCCAAACTTCTTCTCAATGGCGGCGTTGATGACGAGATGGGAGGGGACGGTGTTCACAAAATCACGGCGCTTGTAGTAATGCCGCGGGAGCGTCCACGCCGCCGCTTAGGGCGCGCAGGAAGGCAATAATTTTCTCCATTTCGTGTTGGGTCAAACCGAGCGGTTCCAATTCTGTGTGACCGATAGGCGAAACGGGCGGGTGGTTGTAATGCGCCAGCACTTCCTCCAGGCTTGTAAATTGCCCTGCATGCATGTAGGGCGCGGTCTCGGCGACGTTGCGCAGCGTGGATGGTTTGAATGCCCCTTCGAGTTGTTCGCCTTCGGAAGTGACGAAACGCAGTTCACCGCAGTCGTTTTCGCTTGCATCGCTCCACGGACTCAGACAGTTGAATTCATCGTTGAGAACCTTGATCACGCCCGATGCGCGTCCGTCATCAAGAACCAATCCCTGGGCGGTGGGGACGCCTGTGTTGTGAAAGTCATTGTTGGTAAATAACGGACCGTTGTGACACTGGATGCAATTTGCCCGCCCGATGAAAAGACGCAAGCCTGCCACTTCATTGTCTGTGAGCGCGGCTTGCATGGCTTGCTTATCGTCATTCAATAACGCTTCCACATACTGATCGAATCTTGAAGGTGCGGGCAGGATCAAACGTTCATACGCGGCAATCGCCTTGCCCATGTTGACGTACACCTGTGTCACCGCGTCGCGGTCATCCTGAGTCATCGAATTCCACGCGGCACGGGCGGTTTCATCGTCAACAGGTCCAGCCGAGGCGGGGAAACGTTCAGGGTCGGAGAAATCAGGTAGAGGTCCAAAAAGCGATTCGTATTCATCCCGATAAAACTCGTCGATCAGATGCACATATTGCGTCCGTGTTCCGCCATGTTCCACCGCACTTTCAAGCGGGGCAAGCGCCTGCGCCCATTGACTGTCCTTGCGTCCATCCCAAAACTGCCAGGGGCTGTATGCCGTGCCGATGATCGTCATGCTTTTGCGGTCGGTTGTGCCGACGCCCTGAGCGAGCGGCAAACCATCGGTGAACATCAATTCAGGCTGGTGGCAGGTAGCACATGACACTGCACCATCCGAACTGAAACGGGTATCGAAAAACAATTTGTGCCCGAACTCCGCCGCTTGCAGATCATCCGCATACAAATTGGATGGATCGGGAGGCAACGCAGGCAGGTTGCCGATCCACAACCCGCGCAGGATGGAAATCTCCGCCTCACTCCACGACGTTGAGCGGGTTGCGCCCCACCAAACCACGACTGCCACCACAAGCAGGATTCCGCCAACGATCGAATAGACGCGTTTCATGGTTATTCGAGAACTAAATTGAAGGTGATCGAATCGCTCTGCCCATTGGCGGTGATGTCGAATTTCACTTCCCAAAAGCCGAGCATTTGGAATTTCATGCCTTCGACGCGATAATTGCCGCCGCCCAAGTCTTTCGTCACTTCGGGGCTGGTTGGCAAACCATGACCGTGCTGTGGCATCCCGCCATCCACAGTGATTGTTGCGCCCTCCACGGGCTGACCTTCGGCAGTTTCGATGTGTAACGTCCATGTGTGGATTTGGTTGAGAGGCGGCTCACCAGAATCCGCACTCCATGAGACATTGAACAACCCCGCGTCGGAAGTCCGCGCGGCGGATGTATCCAGATTGCTCGGCGCGGGTTGGTCACCCATCATCATGGGGTGCAGATATCGCGGTCCGATGATGGGCATAAAGTAGACGAAGGCAGCAATCAGAATGATCGTGGTGATAACGGTGGTCGCAATCACCGTAAAAGTTTGTTTTTTCATTTTAGAGACTCCTTGGTTGAGAATTCGCACGATTGTAGTCTGAGTTGGTTGATTTGATATGAAGAATTCATAAAGATTTGGCGTCCGTTCCTTAAAGATTTGATGCCAGGAATGGTCATGCCTCTTGGAGGAACTCAAGCGTTTCTAGTAATTCTTCCACCGCTGGTCTATCCGTTGGATCATGGCTGGCATGAACAAGACGCAGGATGCCATTCTTGTCTACTATGAAATCGCCGCCGAGTTGGGATGTATCGTCACCGTGCGAGTCGTAGAATTGACCGCGTTGGAACCAGCGTTTGATGTAAATCCACACCACACGCGGATGCCGTGACCGCAGACGCGAGCATTCGAGTTGATAGGCTTTATAGGCAGTACGGTTGCGGTCAAGCAGAACAGTAAATGTACCGCAGACTTCGTTCATCCATTGCTGGAGGGCGGGAAGTGTTCCAAACGAAATGATGAAAACACGGGTGTTGAGTTTGGCAAATTCTTGCTGGCGCGCGCACAACTGTACGGCATGTTCGCGGCAGGGTATTCAGCCAAGGTGACGGAGGAAGACGAGCAGAGCGTTTCCGCTTTTAAGGACTTCGCTGAGGGAGACTTGCTCGCCTTCGGCGGAGGTGAGGGTGAAGGTGGGGGCGGGGTGATTGAGTTTCAAGTGTCAGGTTCCAGGTGTCAGGTTAAAATGCGTTTTGCCCAAATGAGCCTTTGAAAGATAGTGATGAAGACCAGAACAGTGAAGATGATGTAGAGTATGGTGAGGTAGGCGGGAAAAAGGGTGAAGACTCCGAAGGCGATGATGGTTTCAAATCCGCCGATGAGACCAGCGGGCATGACGATGCTGGTTTGGGTGTCGTCCCCATGCTGGGCGCGTTTTTCGAGAATCGCGGCGAGGTACATCCATGAGGCGGTGTTGACGTAAAAAGACGCGAGCATAAAGGCTAAGGCGAGGTAACGCTCACTCGAAGGCGAACCCACTACCAGTCCGATGGGAAGCGCGGCGTAGGCAACGAAATCGGTCAGGATGTCCACGTATCCGCCGAAGTCCGATTGCTTGTTGTGTATCCGTGCCAGCAAGCCGTCGAGCCCATCGAGCACACGGTTGAGAATCCATAATGCGAATGCGGCGAAATAGATTTGACGATAGGCAGACCACGCGGCAAGTAAAGCGACGATGAGACCAATCAGCGAAATCGTGATGGGAGAAACGCGGCTCAGACGTCGGGCGAGCGGAGCACCAACCTGATCTTTGACCTTGCGAAGAGGCGTGTCGAACATTACTTGATCTGCCACGATAACCGCGCGCGCGTCTTACGTTGTTTGCGGATACCGCGCTTTGAATATTTCATTTCATCTTTTGCGGCAAGGATCAGCAAATTGAGCATCGACTCGTCGCCGAACATGTGCTCGCGATAGATGCCGCTGCCCATGAAGCCGACTTTGCGATTCAAGAGATTGAGGCGCAGTTTGTTATCGGGCAAATGATTCTTGCCATCCAGCAACACACGGATCGTGGTGGGCATCCACGGGAAGCCGTCAAAGAGACGGCGAATTTCAGCGACGGTGCGATCCACGTCTGCTTCATCTTCAGGGTTGACCTTGTCCATCAGTGCGTCGATCTGTTCCTGAATTTCAAAGAACTTGCCAAAGCCGCCTCCTGCCAAACGATGCGGTTTCATGAACTGCAAATATTTTTCGCGGTCACCTTTGGCGCGGAAGCGGTTCATGATCAGCCGCAAATATTCAAGATAAGCGCCCTGCAGCCAGACCACCGAATAGACCTGCCAGAGCATGTAGTTGTGCCAGGATTTAAATGAACTTGCCACAAGACGGTCGTGCATGTTGATGTAATTGAGTGTCATCGTTTCAAGGTCTTTGAACGCGCCAGCAGAGTAGTCGCCCGTCTTTTTGGCTTTCAAAATCAAGTCTGCCATTAGGAAGATCTGCGCGTGGGTGACGTATAAGCCTTTTGAATATAACGGGTCAATGAAGCCTGCCGCGTGCGCGAGCAAGGCGAAGCGGTCACCGACGATGTGATGTGCGGAATATTGCAGACGGTCAATGCGCATGAAATCTCGCACGGCGCGGGCATTCTTCAATTGCGCCTCGATGTCGGGAAATTGTTTGATGAACTCGCGGAATTCCTGCTCGGGGGTTATATCATCGCGTTGCGGATATAAGCGTGGGTCAAGTTGCAAGCCGACACTGCATAATGGGTTTGTCGAATCGGGATGATTATTGAAAGGAATGATCCACAGCCAGCCGCCTTTGAAGATGTGGTGCAGCGTCCCTTCGGATAAGCGGTATGGATGCTGAAACTCTGCCTGCGAAGGTCCCGCATTGTTGAAGCATGGCACGTCGATCATGTGCGTAAAGATCGTCCGTGAATGCGACATGCAATCGCGATGCCGCCAGCCTTCTTTTTGCGCAAGGATGGATTTCATTCCGCCCGCGTCAATCACGTATTCCGATTCATAAATCACATCTTTCGTGGTAATGATCTCCACGCCATCCGATTTCACGTTGATATCTTTTATCAATGTACCCTGCAAAATGGTCGCGCCGTACGATATTGCCACCGAGGTCAAAAAATAATCCGAGTCCTGGCGCGTAATGTGAATCTCATGTCCATATGGCAAACGAGGAATCACTGCCTGCAAACTTTTTTCCACATTCACATGCTGTCCCGCCGTGTGATGCACAAAACTGAAATGCCGCTTCACGCCATGCTGCGTGCCGATGTTCTGGTAATAATTTTCCGAACTGTAATACGCCAACTCAGGCACATCGTAAAACTCCGCCAATGCGCGCATGGCTTCAGACGTTTCGAGGATCATCGACTCGCCGATGGTAAAACGCGGATGTGTCCCGCCCTCGAAAACAATGACAGACAAACCCTGGCGAGCTAATACACTCGCCAGGGTCGAACCGCCAATGCCAGAGCCGATGATGGCGACATCGTATTTCTTTTGTCCGTTTGTCATACCACTAAGCTCCCACTGAGGCTTTCAATAATCCATCCATTTTGGATTTGATCAGTGAGATAGGAGCTACACCTACAATGGTGTCCTGAACCTGCCCGTCTTTGATAAAGAGCAGGGTTGGGATGCCCTGTACCCCGTACGTATTTGCCCATTGGGAGTTTTCATCTGTGTTGACTTTTGCGATGGTCACTTTATCCGCATATTCTCCTGCGAGATTTTCAAGGACGGGTGCGATCATCCTGCATGGCTGGCACCAGGGCGCCCAGAAATCCACGACCACAGGGGTGGACGATTTCAATACAGTGTTTTCAAATTCCGCATCAGTTACATGGATGGGTGTATTCATTGTTGCTCCTTTTCTTCAATGTAAAGAGAACAACCTGCAAGATTCTCTTACCCGTCTAAATGCACTTGTATAAGAGCGCTCTCAGCAAACAAAGGCGGGACAGCAATACCGATCTTTGCGTACAGTTCTGATGGCACGCTGATGTCGGCAAGATAAAGGTCGCCAACAAATGCGGAAGATTGCGGGTTCAATAACCCATGTTTGGGCAATGCCAATGTCAAGGTGGTGGTTGCGCGGATGGTTGGATCATGTGCGGTTCCGCTTGTAACATCCAATCCAGATGGCGTGTCCAGCGAGAGAACTGGAACATCCTGCATATTAGCCCAGCGAATAAAATCCGCCGCGACGCCACGCGGAGGTCCGCTCAGGCTGTAGCCAATGATTGCGTCGAGGATCAGGCTTGGGGTAGGGAGAAGCGAGGCGGAATCAACGATGGGAATCTTCATCCGTTGCAGAATATCCAGTTGATGGGCGGGGATGCCGCGATATTCATCCGCTGGCTTTGGCAATGCGACGATGACCTGTGCGCCCCAATTATGCAGATGACGCGCGGCGGTCATTCCGCCCCCGCCGTTGTTCCCACTCCCACAGAGAACGACTATGCTTTTGTCTTTCACCGTTCCACCCACCTGACGGCGCGCCAGTTCTCCGAAATTGCGCCCCGCGTTTTCCATCATCTGGATCAATTCGATGTGATAATCCTCGATCATGGCGCGATCCACTTCGATCATCTGGGCGGTGGTCAGTGCTGGAATGGAATTGTGATTTGATGACATGTTTTTCTCCGCAAGGGTTATATCTGGGATAGCTTTCGAGTGAAAAGTATTACCTACTGGGTATAATGCAGATATGGATAAACGAACCAACGAAGAATGGGTTGCGGATTTACGAGCCGGGGGTGACAGACAGGCACTGGCACTGGAAGATCTGCGGGCAATCATCCTGCGGGGACTGCCGTATGCCATTGCCGGAAGATTGAATCCCAACAGCCCCGAATCGGAAGCGCTGACCGAAGAGGTGGTACAAGAAACATTGATGCGTGTTCTGCAATATTTGGATACTTTTGAAGGACGCAGTCAATTCACTACCTGGGCTCATAAAATCGCCGTACGCGCCGCGTTGACCGAGTTGCGACGAGTGCGCTGGCGTGAAGTACCCCTGCCCGAAATGGAGATGAACGACGAGGCTGACACTTCTTATCGTGAACTGCCTGACGAACAGGCAAGTCCGGAAGAACAGCTATCGCGTACTGAAATGATGAGTCGGGTCAACCAGATCATCATGGAAGAATTGACGGAGAAACAGCGTAAGGCATTAATGGGAATCATGGAGGGCTTCCCGTTGGAAGAAGCTGCCCAACGTATGGGAACGAATCGAAACGCGCTTTACAAGATGCTGCATGATGCCCGCTTGCGGCTCAAGAAGAGGCTGGAAAAAGAAGGATTGACGCCGCAGGAAATATTGGCGGTATTTGAGCAGGCTGGCAAGTAAGAGACTGGGCAGGCATTACTATCCATTTGTGGAAGGAATTTATCAGCATGAATATCAAACAATTTATCCTTAGAATCTTCGGTTCCAAAAAACAAAAAACGGCATCAGTTGGGATGCCGGCGAGTCAGTCTAAAAAGATGCAGAAGATGATGGCGATGCTCTCCAACACTCGGGAAGTTGAATTGACCTGTGACGAGGTATTCGCCCTGCTTGACCAATTTACTGAACTCGCGGCGCAGGGAGAGGACGTCAGGAAGTTGATGCCGTTGGTACAACAACACCTGGATATGTGTGAAGATTGCAGGGAAGAGTACAGGGTCTTGGAAAGTATTTTGAATGCCACGGCGTAATTACTGGCTGTAATATCTCGACCTTCAATATATATTTCGTAAAGAAAAGTCGGTGTCCATATGAAAGTTGGATGGCGGCTTTTTTGATTTAACTTTTGCTAGTATAGGCGGGTAGGTGTTGTTACAAATTTTGAATATGATAAATAATGCGATCCCATGCAAAAGGCAGGAATAAACTATCGACTTTGAAAGCGGGTAAGAGAAATCAGGTGGTTCGCTATCAGGTGGGTATGAAACCAAGATCAAAAGGAGATCCAAATGAATATTCTTAATGCAGTTATTGCTGGCGTGGCTGCCAGCCTCGTTTTCTCGATTGTCCTGGCAATGGCGCCCCGAATGGGCATGCCGAAGATGGACATTGTCAACTTGCTGGGTAGTATGTTCAGCGCCAAGTCGAATCAAGCATTGGGCTGGACGATGCATCTGATGATGGGCATTGTCTTTGCTTTGATCTATGCGTTACTTTGGTCATCGGGAATCAGCGGCGCGACGTGGGTGGGCGGATTAATCTTCGGCGCGGTGCAGTGGCTGGTTGTCGGTATGGTCATGGGCATGATGCCGATGATGCATGTGGGGATCAAAAGTGGTGTAGTCAAAGCGCCTGGCTTATGGATGACCAACAACGGCGGACTCATGGCTTTCATGGGCGGGTGGGTTGGTCACATGATCTTTGGTATCGTGATCGCGCTCGTATACTCGGCGTTCTAACTTCTAATAACCTTCTCCTCATGGCAGACAGTCTGCCATGAACAGACTGTCTGGAACTCCCAAATCTCGAAAGGAAATTTTTTTGATGACCGACTCTCGCTCGACCCCTGAAATCATCACCTTGTACGGGACAGGTTGGTGTCCGGATTGTAAACGCTCCAAGCAATTTTTTGGCGAACAACGTGTTCCTTATCATTATGTGGATATTGACAATGAACCTGAAGCAATTGCATTTGTTGAACAAACCAACAATGGCTTACGCAGCATCCCCACCATCGTCTTCCCCGATGGAAGCGTGTTGGTCGAACCATCCAATGCACAGCTTGCAGAAAAACTAGGCATGCAGACTCGCGCCAAGCGGGCTTTTTATGATGCCGTCATCATCGGCGGCGGACCGACGGGTCTGACTGCGGCGACATACCTGGCGCGCGAGGGTGTGGAAACGCTCGTGATCGAAAAGGCGGGTCTGGGCGGGCAGGCGGGCATTACCCAAACACTGGATAACTTCCCTGGTTTTGATGAGGGAATCCCTGGCGCAGAATTTGCCGCCCGTTTGACCCGGCAGGCACAACGCTTTGGCGCGGAAATTCTGCAAGCGCAGGATGTGGCATCCATTGAGCAGGATGGACAGTATCAATGTGTGCATACCGCCGATGGATCAGAGTATGGCGCAACCGCAGTACTTCTTGCCACTGGTGCGCGGTATCGCAGATTGGGAATCCCTGGTGAGGAGGAACTGATCGGCTCGAATGTCCATTTTTGCGCGACTTGCGATGGAGCCTTCTATAAAGGAAAGAAGGTGTTGGTGGTCGGTGGTGGCAACAGTGGATTTGAGGAGGGTTTATTTCTGACCAAATTTGCCAGCCAGGTGGACATTGTCGAGTTTCTTCCACAGGTAAAAGCCAGCAAGACGCTGAGAGATAAAGTGGCGGAGATGCAAAATATGTCTGTGACTGTCAACCATGCTGTCAAAGAATTGCGAGTCAAAAACGGTAAATTGGATGCGGTGTTTGTTGAGGACCGCGCTACGGGCGAGTCAAAGGAATGGCACTATGACGGCATATTTGTATTTGTGGGATTCTCGCCCAATAGTGATCTGGCAAAAGGCAAGGCGGAAGTTGACCAGTGGGGTTCTGTCATCACCGATGGTACATTGATGACATCCGTCCCGGGCTTGTTTGCGGCGGGGGATGTACGCGCAGGTTCCACCAAGCAGGCGGCATCCGCGGCGGGTGAGGGAGCTACCGTGGCTTTGATGATGCGTCAGTACCTGCAAAAGAATGGTTGAGTTGAAATTCGAAGTATGATGAACGCATGCGCTGGAGTCTTTTCAATCCAATGTGTCGTATGCCAATATAACCAGTCCAAAATAACATGACATCAACCAAATCTCAATTCGGGTATCTTTTTCTGGCGGATATTTCAGGATTCTCCTCCTACTTGGCGGGGGTCGAATTGGAACATGCGGGCGGTATCCTGCAAAAATTGCTGGAGAGTATTTCTCGGAAAATTGAGCCTGTCTTTCGTGGGCAGGATTTCAATATTGATTCCGTGTTCGCCTTTGTGCCCGAGGCAGGAATTCCTCGTTTCGAAAATCTATTCATGCGTGTTGAAGACACCTATGTCGAGTTCAAAGGAAATCTCACTGAGATCAGCAACCTCATTACCTGCAATTGTGCTGCTTGTCGGAATGTGACATCTCTTGACCTCAAATTTATGATTCACTATGGTGAATACATTTTGTCCAGTGTCCAGGAAAAACAAATACTATATGGTTCGGATCCGACATTTGTCCGTAATCGCGGTTGGAAGGAGTCGGTGTCTGCCTCTGTCAGCTGGCGCGGTTATGTTCTTTTTACAGAATCGTGCCTGGCAAGCCTGCATTTACCTGACGATAAATTTCCGGGTCAGGAATTTAACTACGGCCAATTCAGGATGTTTGGATTGGAATTAAAGAGCGAAAGTCTATAAAATGAAAATCGAATTGCTTTACTTTGACGGCTGCCCATCCTGGCAGTCAGGTCTAAAAAATCTTCAGTCTGTTTTAAAGGCAAATGGATTAGATGTATCCGTAGAATTGATCCAGGTATTGGATAACGACGATGCAGCGCGAAAGAAGCGGGAAAAAATCGGCATGAGGGCAATTGGCAGTCCCTCCCCCAAGTGGCGGATACAAAACTTCCCCAGATGATGGTTGTAATTAAGGCGTGCTTGAGTATGATGGATTCGAAGGACGGTTGTGAGGCAGAATAGCCAAACCTGCCACTTCTTCAGTCCTTATTCCGTTCATGAAACGAGAAGATAATGAGGCCAGAAATAACGGATATTTCCTACAGTATGGCGCTCACTTTCGAGTTGGTTACCCAATATGATTTCCTGACGCTGGGCGCGCCCATATTTCCCTCGTTGCGGAAAGAATCGATCTATCAAACCGACATGAACGCCAAAAGCGTGCTGCTGTTCTTTCAATACAAATTGAGCGAACATATTGTTGGTACTGCCTCGTCATTGCAGGATGATTGGGGAGTTCCCTATTACCGTTTCCTCATCCATCCAAAAAACAAGAACAAAAGGCACGAAGTATTACTACATCTGGAGGATATGAACTACCTAGCGTATTACGTCGCGCCGGAGTTCCATACCAAAAGCGGATTATACGAGTCCCTGATGCAAAAGTCCTTGTTTATCCATTCCACATTTTGGTCGCCGAGCCAGATTGGCTCCCTGTCGCAAGCGGAAAGAAACACGCTTTCATATAAACACAACTCACATTTTGGCATATTGGAACCGGGGAAAAGAAAAATCGGCGGAGCACTAAAAGGCGAAGCGCTGTTGAGTGAGATTAAATCCAAGTTCGAGGCAGGTTCGGAAGTGTACGACAATGAGAAGTTCGTCCATTTAGGCGACCAAATGCTGGAAAATTATCTCAAAGTTTTTCATACGCCAAAAGAGAAAAGATTAATCAGCGATATTTGGAGAAGCCGGGATCACATTGATGCGCGGGATTACTTGAGTTTAATATCTACAATGCTGTACGACTGTTACATTTATATCATCGCGAAGTAATGACCATTTTGAGATTAACCATGTAACGAAAATAAAAAAGGAGCAACTAATGAATAACCTTACTTTGGATCAGATCAAGGAACTCGCACAGCAAACGGCAAGTCCAAGCATATCTATTTTTCTGCCGACACATCGCGCTGGGCGGGAAACACAGCAAGATCCCATCCGCTTCAAGAATCTTCTGCGAGATGCGGAAAAGCAACTTCTGGACGACGGGATGGGACCGCGCGAAGCGGGCGCGCTTCTCCAACCGGCGCAGGCATTGTTGGCTGATGCCAATTTTTGGAATCATCAGCAAGATGGACTGGCTGTATTTATGGCAGCAGATGATTTCCATTACTTTGCTCTGCCATTTAGCGTCGAGGAGATGCTGGTCGTTGCGCAATCATATTACGTCACGCCTGTTTTGCCCTTGTTCACGAATAATGGGCATTATTACATTTTAGCAATCAGCCTGAATGAAGTTCGACTGTTTGAAGGAACGCGCTACGGCGTGGGACAAATGGCTCTGCCTGACGGAATACCTGCAAATATGGAAGAAGCCCTCAGGCTTGACGGTCCACAAAAATCGCTGCAGATGCACTCCGGCGGCGGTGGCGGTATGTTCCACGGACAGGGACCCGGCGATGAGGAACAAAAAATCTGGATCGAGCAATATCTCAACCTGGTGGATGCCAGCCTCAAAGAAATCTTTCGCGAACAAAATGCGCCGCTTATTTTGGCGGGCGTTGACTATTTGTTACCGATGTATCGCAAGGTCAGCGAATACCAAAACATCATGGAAGAAGGGATCACTGGCAACCCCGATCATTTACGTCCTGAAGAATTACAGGAACAGGCTTGGCGCATTGTAGAGACCTATTTCCAGCAGGAGACGAAAAAGACGGTGGAGCAATATCAACAACTCGCCGATACAAATAAAGCGACGGATAACGTCGAGGAAATTGTTGCCGCCGCGTTCAATGGGCGCGTGGACAAACTCATATTATCCGTCGAGCATCAGATTTGGGGCGCGTTCAATCCCAAAGATGGAAAAGTGGTTCGCAGTCCAGAAGGGCAGAGTAAAAAATACAACCTCGCGCTGCTGGATTTCACGGCGATGAATACCCTGCAAAATGGCGGAACAGTCTGCACCCTTTCCCAGGATGAAATGCCAACGGACTCACCCATCGCGGCTGTTTTCCGCTTTTAGATAAGGAGAGTACAAAATGGACAAAGCAAATTTCCCTGTTGAGTTTAATAACGAAATTGACGAGGTAAAGAAAAGCGAGAACGAATACTACACCCTTGCCGTAGATCGACTTACTAAACTGGCGGAAGGTCACACGGATATATCAGGCGCGGCCGTTAACTTCAAGCAGCCTGCGAAGGAGCATCAGACGTCGTATATAAACGAAGTGACGATTGTTGTTTATATGGGATCAGATCATATCGCTGCCACCGAAAAAGGCGAACATTTTCAATCTACGCTGGACGGCGCTTTAAATGCGGTTGAACGCCAGGTTCGTGAACACCGAAAACAACAGCGAAACTATTAAACCCGGGTGATTGATATCGTTATGAAAGGAGTATGACTATGAATGATGATCAACTCTGGGAGTTTACCTGTAAAACATGCGGCGGTCATAAATTGACCGTTTATCGCGTTTGGAACATTCTCGCGGGACCTGGTAGTGAAACCTGGCAGGAATGGGGACCGCTCGAAGCGGATCATACATGGGCCTTTGAATTCAAGGAAAAAGTTGAGAAAGATAAAGACGATAAAGTCGAGCGGGGAGACTTCGGTGATTTCGCAGAAGACGACTCTTCTTCTAAACCGGAAGATTATGAAGTTTTCGAGTCAGAAGATAACCCGGGTAACGACAAGTTTTACGTGAATTGCGCAGGCTGTGACCGCGAGATCGAGTTTGGCTGGGCAGAATCAAACCGTGGCGGGGGCATATATCCTGTTGAGTGTTCCGACTTCATTCCCGGAAAATTTTGGCCCGAGCCCAGATATTTGGATTCATGGCAAAAGAAAGGCTGGCTCAAAAAGGAGGATGATCTATTATGACCACTTCTGAGAATAAAATTGTAGATGAGATTTATGGCTGTATTGTCCGCGCCAAACTTTTCAATGTTCTGGCTGTGTACACCCCAGACGGCAAGTTGCTGGGTTGCACCGCAGCCAGCTCTGACGGTCATATCGTGCCATCTGAACATCAGCCGCTTGCCATCTGTGATATTCACGCGGAAGAGGAAGTTAAGTCTGCTCATAAAAGATGGCTGTCCAAAAGCGGCAAGATTTTTGATGATGAACAAGAAGATGAACAATGGACTTCAAAGACTATTACGAAACCTTGGGCGTAGCTCCAACTGCCGACAAGAAGGTGATTCAGCAAACCTTCCGTCAGTTGGCGCGCAAACATCATCCTGATGTAAATCCGGGTAATAAAGACGCCGAAGAAAAATTCAAGACGATCAATGAGGCGTACCAGGTTCTATCGGATGTGAAACAGCGCAAAAAATATGATGAGCTGCGCGCTCAATATCAGCAATGGCAAAAGACGGGTAGTCAGCAGCAGCAGGATTTCGACTGGCAAAGCTGGTCAGCCCAACCTGCTACAGGAGCGCGTACCCAATATGCCAACGCCGAAGACTTGGAAGACCTCTTCGGAAGCGCATCGCCATATTCCGATTTCTTCTCCAATATCTTTGGCGGCAAAGCCAGCGGCGGACGACGTACACCGCCCAGTCCGCGCCGAGGGCGGGATGTCGAATACGAAGTTGACCTGACGCTGGAAGAGGCTTTCCGTGGCACAGAACGCGCGTTGGAAATAGATGGACATCGCGTTCAGGCAAGCATTCCGCTCGGGGTTCGCACTGGAACGCGGGTTCGACTTGCTGGTCGCGGTGAGGCAGGTAGGAACGGCGGCACGACTGGGGATTTATATTTAATCATCAAGGTTCTGTCCAATGACATTTTTGAACGCGATGGTGATGATTTGCATTTTGATGCTTCGGTTGATATTTTCACGGCGATTGCAGGCGGCGAGATCCGCATCCCCGCCCTGGAACGCCCGCTGACTCTGACGATTCCGCCGCGCACCAACGCCAACCGCACGTTCCGCTTGCGAGGCAAAGGCATGCCCTATCTGCGCGAACCCAGCAAACGCGGCGACATGTTTGCCCGCGTCAAACTGGTTCTACCTGACTCGTTGACCGATCAGGAAGTTGAAGGGATTACAGCACTGGCATCCGCCCGTCAAAAACATGCTAAACCAAGCGAGGTCAAGTTATGATTCCCGAAAATCCACACCAAAAAAAATATTGGTATGGTTCATACGAAGGCTATGAGTCGCGCTGCCAGCGCCGTCTTCAAAAAGATTTGGGCGTTGACGAAGCTGCTGCCGAAGCAATCCTGCATCTGCGCAGGCAGGTAGTTGAATTGCAGTCGCATATTCGCCAATTGGAAACCGAACTAACAGCACAGTATGACAGCCAGCAGTTACGTCTGACTCGCTATCGCGAAGTCAATTTCGAAGCCATCTGAATCGAATTGGAATAGAACGTCCCGACACTTGCGCCGCGCACCAGTGCGGTGAGGTTTTGAAAGATGGATAATTTCGATCGCGTTAACCTTCGGGACGGTACATCTCATCTGAGATAGTACGGAGGATTTCATGAACCTGGAAAAATACACCCAAAAATCGCAGGAGGCGTTGCTCGCCGCGCAACATCTGGCACAGGATCATCAGCATCAGGTGGTTGAGCCCATTCACTTGCTTCTGGCGCTTGTTCAACAGGAGGACGGCATCGTGCGGGCAATCATCACCAAGGCATCGGGCGGGACACAAGCCATTGAAGATGAGCTGAAAAATGAACTGGATAAAAAACCAAAGATTCAGGGCGTCAATTTAGATGTCAGCATGTCAAGCCAAACGGCAGATGTCCTGTCTGCCGCCGAACGCTACGCCAAAGGGATGCAGGATGATTACGTCTCCACCGAGCATATTTTGCTGGGTCTGGCAGATAGCAATGAAAGTAAACGGCTGATTCAATTCGGTCTAACCAAGGATGCGATTCTGTCCGCGCTGAAACAGGTGCGCGGTACTCAGCGTGTCACATCACAGAATCCCGAAGGCACTTTCCAGTCGTTGGAAAAATATGGACGAGACCTGACCGCGATGGCTCGTCAGGGCAAACTTGATCCAGTCATCGGGCGTGACGAAGAGATTCGCCGCACGATCCAGATTTTGTCCCGCCGTACCAAGAACAATCCCGCGCTGATCGGTGAACCTGGCGTCGGTAAGACTGCCATCGTCGAGGGACTGGCGCAACGAATTATTAACGGCGATGTACCCGAAGGACTCAAACACAAACGCCTTGTCCAATTGGACATGGGCGCTTTGGTCGCTGGCGCAAAATATCGCGGCGAGTTTGAAGAGCGATTGAAAGCCGTATTGAAAGAGATCACAGATTCAGAAGGGGAGATCGTTCTGTTTCTGGATGAAATGCACACAGTCGTCGGTGCAGGCGCGGCAGAAGGTGCGATGGATGCCAGTAACATGCTCAAGCCGATGCTGGCGCGTGGCGAGCTGCATTTAATCGGCGCAACCACACTCGATGAGTATCACAAGCACATCGAGAAAGACCCCGCTTTGGAGCGCCGCTTCCAGCCTGTGGTGGTGGAAGAGCCAACTGTCGAAGACACAGTCAGCATCCTGCGCGGATTAAAGGAACGCTACGAAGTCCATCACGGGGTACGGATCACGGATGCCGCAGTACTGGCTGCCGCGACGCTTTCGCAGCGTTATATCAGTGACCGCTTTTTGCCCGACAAAGCCATTGACCTGATCGATGAGGCGGCTGCGCGGCTGCGTACCGAGATTGATTCCAAACCACAGGCGTTGGATGAAGTTGATCGGCAGGTGATGCAGCTTGAGATTGAGCGTGAGGCGCTTAAAAAAGAAAAAGATAAGGCTTCAAAAGAACGGCTTGGCAACATCGAAAAAGAACTGGCGAACTTGAAGGAAAAGTCGCATGAACTTCAGGCACGCTGGCAGACCGAGAAACAAGCCATCGCTGAACTACGCACCAACAAAGAGAAGATCGAACAAACTCGGCAGGAGATCGAACGCTCCGAGCGGCAATCGGATTTGGAAAAGGTCGCCCGCCTGCGTTACGGGACTCTGCCCGAGTTGGAAAAGAAGTTCGCAGATGGGGAAATGCGCATGAAAGAGTTGCAGGCTCAGGGCGGGGCACTGCTCAAAGAGGAAGTGGACGCCGAGGAGATCGCCCAAATCGTCTCGCGCTGGACTCACATTCCAATTGCGAAACTGCTCGAAGGTGAGACCCAAAAACTTCTGCACATGGAAGATCGTCTGCGTGAAAGAGTGGTCGGGCAGGAGGAGGCGCTGAAAGCCGTTTCGAATGCTTTGCGCCGTGCGCGGGCTGGACTGCAAGACTCGAACCGCCCGCTTGGCTCATTTATTTTTCTGGGACCCACTGGTGTCGGCAAGACCGAACTGGCACGCGCGCTGGCTGAATTCATGTTCGACGACGAGCACGCCATGATCCGCATTGACATGAGCGAATATCAGGAGAAACACACCGTCAGCCGTTTGATCGGCGCGCCTCCTGGATACATCGGCTACGAGGAAGGCGGACAGTTGACCGAGTTGGTGCGCCGCCGTCCGTACAGCGTGGTGCTGTTCGATGAAATCGAGAAGGCACACGCGGATGTATTCAACGTGCTGCTGCAACTGTTGGATGATGGGCGGCTGACAGATGGTCAGGGGCGCACAGTGGATTTTCGCAACACGCTCGTGGTCATGACCTCCAACCTGGGCGGTGAACTATGGATGGGCGGCAGGGAGGTCAATATAATGCGCGATTCGATCACGCATGTTTTGCAGGCGCATTTCAAACCTGAATTTCTGAACCGTATTGACGAGATCATCATCTTCCATGCGCTCACCCGCGAAGACCTTGTGCATGTGGTGGAGATTCAACTGCGGCATGTTTCTGCGCTGTTGGCAGAACGCGGATATCAACTGGTCATTAGCCCTGAGGCACGCGCCTATCTGGCTGAAGTCGGCTACGACGCCGATTATGGAGCACGTCCGCTCAAACGGGCGATCCAGCGCGAGTTGCAAGACCCGCTGGCGGTTAAGATTCTGAGCGGCGATTTTCATGAAGGTGAGACCATCCACGTAGAGCGTGGAAAGGAAAATTTGGAGTTCACTGCGAGGGAGGTAGAAAAACTTGTGGCTTCATAACATCTGACAGTGAATTCGCTATTGGACAAATGCCAAAGTTGAACCGCAAAATTCGCAAAGTTCGCGAAGAAAACCTATAAAACTTAACGCTCTTCGCGGTAAAAAGTGTTGCTTGGCAGAAGAAAAGTGCGCAAACGTATCCATATAACGAGGTTCCATGCAACAAATAAATTTACGCAGCACGAATGCAATATTTCATATTCCACTCGCCCTATATTTACTTGTGACCTTGGGTAGCGTCTGGCTTGTTTGGTTTCCGCTTTTGGTTGTGATATTGACATGGGGATTCGCGCTTGTGGTAGCGGTAAGACTCAGCAAGGCTCGTGCCCAAAATGGACTTCGCGAGCAGACTATCCAAATTAGAGCATCTTCAATATGATATTTCGACTGGGAATGACGATTCTTGTAGTATGTATTGCCAGCCTGTATTTTCCTCTCAATCGGAAACTTACTGGCGGCTTCGATTTTTCCACGCGGTTTGACGCCTGGATTCCACTCTGGCCCGTGTGGGTGGTTCCCTATCTGCTATGCCTGCCAGTCTGGGCTGGCGGTTTGATCTGGGCTGCATGGAAGATGGACGAAGAACTTTTTCGTTCCTTCGTCAGTGCGTGTTTGTTCGTCCAGGTATCGGCGATGTTGTTTTTTTACTTCTTTCCAACATACGTGAAACGTCCGATCCTGACCACAGGCAACTGGGCAACGCAGATTTTGAAAATGGTTTATCGAAACGATGGCGACTATAACGCTTTCCCCAGCGGACACGTATATCAGACAGCCTTGATCTGCCTGTTCTATAACCATTTGTATCCCAGCTACGCATGGCTTTGGATTGGGATTGTGTCCATCGTTGTGCTTTCAACGCTGTTTACCCGTCAACATTACCTGGTTGATCCGCTTGGTGGACTGGCGATTGCCTGGTTTGGTTATCGGCTCGGATTGTATTTGTTTTTATAAAAATGCATGACCATTATGAAATCGAATGATACACATCGGAGAGGAATAACATGAAACGGTTGGCTGTTCTTACCAGTGGGGGCGATTCTCCCGGTATGAACGCCGCTATCCGGTCAGTCGTGCGCGTCGGTATTGACAAGGGCTGGTAAATCATGGGTAACCGACGTGACTACGCCGGTCTCATCACCAATGACGTCATTTCGCTGGGTGCCCGCGATGTGAGCAGTATCATCCAGCAAGGCGGAACCATGCTGGGCAGCGCCCGTTATCCCGAATTCAAAATTGAAGAAGGACGCTGCAAACGTTGTGCTGACAGAACACAAGATCGAAGCGATGGTCACCATCGGGGGTGATGGCTCTCAGTTGGGTGTCAGGTCATTGAAGACTGGAGAAGGGAGGACAAACCCCTATTGGATCGCCAAAATGAACAAAAAGAACTGACCTAAAAAAGTCGGTTCTTTTTGTTCTATCTTTGCCGATTTTAGTTTCCTCTACCATTCCATAAATTCACTCCGGTTTTCTTCCTCACGCCATACACGGTCAGCCTGTCCACATGCCCCCAATAAGGTAATGTATCCTGTCTCGACTTCCTGATATCCAAACCGTCCGCGAACGATTTCTCCTGTTTTGAACAATTGTAATATCCGGCTTTGATTCCAGACTTGCTGGGCTTGCTCTGCCACTGATGTTTGTTGATAATAATTTGTGAGTGAGGTAAACCGAAAATGCTCGGAATTATCTCCAAGCATTTGGCTGATTTGGAAATGACCAGCATCAAGGTGAATATCATTCGCAAGTTTTCCTGGAGTTGGGTAGCGATCAGCAATTTTATAAGTGTCGCCGCAAATCGACTCAAAACTTTTGTAGGAAATAGGTTTAGTCTCCAGATCGATTAAGACTTTGTAGGTAGTCCGTTGTGGCTCCATCCGGGCAGCATCGATCCAATAGGGTCCATTTATGAGTTTCGTTTTTAAGCGCAGGCGGTTTGTTTTCATTTTATTATCTGCTTGTAGTCTAGTGGTTCTCCCCATTCCCATTATCTTTTCCCCCTGCCCATAACGGCTGACCCGTTTCACTGCGGAAGGTGTATGTCATCCCTGTCGCGTCCATTGTGACTGAGATTGCGCTGTTCACACCCTGGTCTCCGTAGAACATCACCACCGTCACACCGTCACCTGCCACAGGCGCAAACCCAATGGACTGACTGTAGCGCATATTACCTGTGCCTACATAAATAGCCTGCCCATCATCGGCGGTAAAGCTGATACCCATACCGTCGTAGGAAGTGACCACACCGTGGACGGTAACCGCGCCCGCGACATTCGCCTGCGGAACCCCGCCTCCCACCTGACCTTGACCTGCTTGCCCAGCCTGAGCATTGCCGCCGCCATAACCGTTCCCATTACCGCCTTGTTCACCTGTGAAAGCAGCGAGGTGATTGTACGAAGCGTTCATCAGGTTGGTATACACCAGTTGAATATCGGCATTGTCGGTCTGAGCAAGACGAGCCTGCAAGTCTGCGATATCGGTCTGCTCGACCAGTGCGCCAACGTTGAGCGCCTCGGTCGCAGAGACAGAACCTTGCGCGATCAGTTGGTTGTACAAAGCCTGAAGGTTGGCATCTGTAAATTGACCAGGATCAAGCGCGGGGTCGGCAAGACCGTAGCGATCCATCAGCAGTTTGATCTGATCCATATGACCCTGCTCGCTGGCCGCAATATTCTGAAAGACGAGCTGTCCCCACAGCGCATACATTTGATTGTAGACATCGCGCGCGAGTTTTTCTTCTTCGCGCATGAACAAGAGCGCGGCAGCTTCTTCTGCACTCAAGTCTGAAGCAGGGATGGCAGTCAATTGTATACCGCTTCCGCCCGTCGAGCCGCCGTTTCCGTTTCCATTACCATACTGAGCAGCGGCCGCCGCATCCATAGATGGAGCCGCAGGGGAGGCAAAGGCATTGTAGGCACTCGCGCCCACGGCGATCACGATGACCGCTGAAAGGATGCCGATGAGGATATGTTTGATATTGTTGAACATGATTTTTCTCCTTATTTCAACGTCGTGCTTGAAACGCGGCGTTTTTTGTGATGGCCCCATCTTAGAACTTTCATGTAAAGGCTCTGTAAATATCCCTTCAAGACTCGAAAAAGATGTCATTGTGAGGAGGGTGATCTTCCCGACGAAGCAATCTCATGCTTATGTCCAAGATTACTTCGCCGCGCACCGTCCTGCGCTCTGTGCAGAGAAGAACAAGGACGCGGCTCGCAATGACAGTAGTCCTTTACCAAACCTTCACATATTCTTTTACACCTCTACAACTTGCATTGATAAAAATGGAACATCAAAGTAGAGGTAAACATGGAAGAACAAACACCCCAACCCGAACCTTCATTATTTGAACGAATGCGAAAACGCCTCACCCCTGAGGGCGTCCCAGCCGATGACCGCGGACGTATGCGTATGGTGATGGAAAGCCTGATCCTGCACATTCATCCTGCCAAAGTGGAAACCACCTCCATGAAGTGGACCTACACCTGGGGCTTGGGCGGACTCTCTGCCTTGCTCATGACCATCCTCGGCGGCACGGGCATTATCCTTATCAACAACTACACCCCCGTCGCGCCGCAAGCCTATCTCGACATTTTAGAAATCAACTCCAACGTCTGGTTCGGCGAACTGATTCGCAACCTGCATCACTGGAGCGCGAACCTGCTGATCGTCGTCACAGTGCTTCATCTTATTCGTGTCTTCGTCACAGGCACGTACCGCCCGCCACGTGAACTGAACTGGCTCATCGGCGTCGCCATGCTGTTGCTCGTCCTCGGTGCGAACTTCACGGGCTACCTGCTCCCGTGGGATCAACTTGCGTACTGGGCAATCACCGTCGGTACCAGCATCATCAGTTACGTGCCACTCATCGGGCAGTGGCTCACTCAACTCGTCCTTGGCGGACCCGAAGTGGGCGCGAACACCCTGCTCAACTTTTACTCCATGCACATCTCATTCATCCCGCTCGCCATCTTTGGGCTGATGTCCTATCACTTCTGGCGCGTCCGCAAAGACGGCGGTCTGACCATCCCCAAATCTTCAAAGCAAACTGAAGACCCCAAACCCGAACGCGTGACCACTATCCCAAACCTGACCAACCGCGAAATGATCTTCGCCCTCTCATGGACGGCTGCGCTTCTTCTCTTCTCCATGCTTGTTCCTGCTCCATTGGAAGGGATCGCCAACCCAGCCCTATCTCCCAACCCTGCCAAAGCGCCGTGGTACTTCATGGGCTTGCAGGAACTCTTGTTGCACTTCCACCCGTTGGTCGGCGCGATCATCATTCCCTCGCTTGCGATTGCAGGTATCTTCCTGCTCCCGTTCTTTGACTTGAATCTCAAAAGCGTCGGCGTCTACTTCCGCTCCCAACGCGGACGTGCCCTCACCGTTCTCGCTGTTGGCATCGCCCTCATCGCCACTCCCATCTGGGTCTTGCTCGATGAATACCTCCTCAACTGGACTCTCTGGCTCCCCACTTGGGACACGCTCATCTCGAACGGACTCATCCCCCTTGCAGTGATCGCCCTGCCGCTCATCCTGCTCGACGACCGCATTCACAAAATCTTTCAGGCAGACACTGAAGAGCGTGTGCTGTTCATTGCAACCTTCCTCTTCACCGCCTTCATCGTCCTCACCCTCATCGGCATCTACTTCCGCGGACCCGGCATGAACCTATACCTACCGTGGAATATGCCGGTTGTAGTTCATTAGTTGAATAGTTACATAGTTACCAATTACCAATCTCCAACTACTGGTCACTGACCACTGGATACTTACATGACTGAAACCTCTCCCTCCCCTCTCTCCCGCCGCGACTTTCTCAAGATTGCCTGGGCATTCTTCGGCGGAGTCGTTGCCCTCGAAACTGCAGGCGTCTTCCTCGCCTATCTGCAACCCCGTTTAGCTGAAGGCGAATTCGGCTCTATCATCACCGCTGGCTTGGTGGATGACTTCCCTGCAAACTCTGTCACCCACATCCCGAACGGACGTTTCTACATCGTGCGCATCGGTGACGGCGGATTCCTCGCTGTCTATCATCGCTGCACTCATCTCGGCTGCACCGTCCCGTGGGACGCATCCGCACAAAAATTCGTCTGCCCTTGCCACAACTCACAGTTTGACCAGCAAGGCACCGTGGAAAATCCCCCTGCCCCGCGCCCGCTCGATCTCTTTGCCCTCACCATCGAAAACGGCGAAGTCAAAGTGGACACAGGCAACATCATCCAACGCCAAACCTACGATATCGCACAGGTTGTTTATCCGTAAAGCCGTATCGTCATTGCGAGGAGGGCTACAGCCCGACGAAGCAATCTACAACCATGTTCACGAGATTGCTTCGGGCGGAAAAGCACCGCCCTCGCAATGACAGAAAGAAACAATATGAACCCAAAATCTCACCTCATCGAATCCCTCATCGGCTTGGGCGCCACCATGCTCATTGCCGCAGGTCTCGGCTGGTACATGCTCAACGAACCGACCCGCATCGTCTCCGCGCAGCAAGAAGTTCTCGCCATTCAACTCGACGAAGCCATGACCCTCTACGCCGAAAACTGCGCCATCTGCCACGGCTTGAACGCGGAAGGCATCGGCGCGACTCCCGCGCTCAACAACCCTGCCCTCGTCACCATGCCCTTTGAAGATATCCAAAAAACCATCGCCCGTGGACGTTACCAAACCGCCATGCCCGCCTGGTCACTCCTCGATGGCGGTCCGCTCAGCGATTATCAGATCGACGAACTTGTCCTCCTCATTCAACACGGCGACTGGGCAGAAACAGGCAACCGCGTGGTCAACCTTGGTCTTGCCCCGCTCGTACCCTTCACCACCGAAGCCGACCCCGCCCTGTTGGAACAAGTCGGCGCATTGCCCGATGGCGCCACCCTGCAAACTGCCGTGCAACTCTTCGCCGCAAATTGTGTCTCCTGCCACGGCGCAGACGGACTCGGCACCAGCATCGCCCCCGTCCTCAATGACGAAGATACTCGCGCCAAAACCGCCGACGAACTCACCCGCACCCTCACCTATGGCAACACAGGCACGCTTATGACAGGTTGGAGCAACACCCTCACCCCCGAAGAAATTTCTGCACTCATCACCCTCATTCAACGCTGGCAGGAAATGCCGCTCGGCACCATCCCCGCACCGAATGTCCCCATCCCGACCACGGAAGAATCTATTGCACTTGGCAGCCAACTCTACGCCACAAACTGCTCGCGCTGTCATGGTCCCGATGGGCAAGGCACGCCACGCGCGCCATCGCTTAACGTCCAATCCTTCTTCGTCGATCGATCCGATCAAGCCATTCAACAGATCATCACCTCGGGTGTGCCTGGCACCGCCATGCCCACCTGGGGCGACCGCATGACCGAAGCCGAGATCCAAGCCATTGTCGGTTTCATCCGTCAATGGGAATCTACTGCTCCCGAAGTCGCCACCCTCACCCGCCCCGGTGGAGGCGGACCGCCGTGGAGAAATAATTCCACAGCCACAACGCAAACAACTCTCTTCGGCTTGCTGCCCATAAACACCACCAACCCAACCATCTCCACCCACGCAAACGGCAGCACCCAAACATCCACTTTATTGGATTGGCGGATACTGCTCCTCCTAGGCATCCTCCTCGCCTCAGCCTTTACCCTCATCTCAAAAGGACTCCACACCCTCGCCCGCCTCAAACGCTGACCTGAGCTTGATCGGGCGGGTGCAAGCATTGTGCCCGCCCGATAATTTTCCGTGCTACACTTCCCGCCATGACAGACCCCACCCTGCTTCTCAAACGACTGCAAGATTTTGACTTCCTGCGCGGGTTGGATGAAACACCTCTGCGAGATCTGGCAAACAGTGCGGCATGGAAAGTATTTCTGCCTAATGCCGTCGTATTCTGGGAGGGCGATACTGAGTCCAATTTGTATTACCTGCAATATGGTTCCTTGAAAGCCCTGCGAACCGCGCCCGATGGACGAGAACAGGTTTTGCGTTTTTTGGATGCGGGCGAGATATTCAATGAGATCGGCGTGCTGGCGAAACGCCCCAACCCTGTGACGGCGGTGGCATTGGAAGAATCGGGCATCTGGCTTATTCCACGCCACGCACTGGAAGAGGTTGTGATGAAATATCCGCAGACGGCGTTGCAGATCATCGGCAACATGGCAGATAAAATCATCAGTCTGGTCACACTTGCATCAGATCTTTCACTCAAAACAGTTGAAGCGCGCTTTGCCAAACTATTATTGGATTCCGCCGAGAACGATGTGATCGAACGCCGCCGCTGGACAACTCAGACTGAAATGGCGTCACATCTTGGAACAGTGCCTGATGTGTTGAGCCGCGTCATCCGCGAGTTGACGAAAGCGGGGCTGATCGAAATGGACAAACAGCACATCCGCATCCTGAACCGCGCAGGGTTGGCGGAGCGAGCCATGCTTCAGGGAGATTAAGGATTGGGTTGAAAAACCCGACAAAAGTCGGGGCGTGAAGCGGGAGGAAAGGTTAAAGTCAGGCATATCAAAAAGGAGACGATATGCCTGATATCTATTTTTCAGACACAAAATCAAAAGCTGTCTTTTCGGCAGAAGGTCCAAAACCGCAATTCTTGTCCGATACGCCGCAATTCAAAGCGCTGGTGGTCGGATTGGAGGCGGGCGGACAAATTCCCGTTCACCCTGGTGAGGCGGCAATGTATCACTTTCTCGAAGGCGAGGGGCTGATGACTGTTGACGATGAAGCCTTCGCCATCAAACCTGGCGTGACGGTGGTCGTGCCGAGCGGAGCAAAGCGCGGCATGAACGCGAAGACGCGCGTGATCTTTCTCGGTTCGAAAGGGGAGAAATAACATGACTACCAATTCACCCAAACGCTATCACCCATTGCAAGTTACTTTACATTGGCTGACCGTTGCTCTCGTCTTCGCGGCGTTCATCTTCGGTAAATATTCCAGCCTCCTTCCGAACGACGCGAGCGAGATCGCGCCGCTTCGGATTCACATGATGTTGGGCGTCACCATGCTGCTCGTGATCATCGTCCGCTTCATCACACGGATGAAAGTCCCGCGTCCCGCCTACGCCTCAACAGGGAACGCCTTCCTCGACGGGCTCGGTAAGTTCGTGCATTACGCCTTGTATCTGCTGGTCTTTTTGATGGCGGTCAGTGGCATATCGCTTTCCCTACAAGCAGGACTTCCATCCATTGTTTTCTTCGGATCTGGCGCATCCCTTCCCGCAGACTTCTTTGACTTCGCGGCGCGCATGTTGCACGGTTTCATCGCGCCCGCCCTGTTCCTGCTCATCCTTCTGCATGTGGGCGCAGCTTTTTACCATCAATTTCTACTCAAGGATAACCTCCTCCCCCGCATGTGGTATGGAAAGTAACTGGATATGAAAAAAGTTATCCTGCTTGTAATCCCAATGTTGCTTCTCGCTGCCTGTGCTTCTCAAGACGGCGGGATGGGTCCTGGAATGGGTGGAAATGGCATGATGGAACGACATCATGCCGTGATCCCTGCCGAATATGCAGGGCTGAGCAACCCCATCCCTGCTGACACGGAATCGCTTGAACGCGGAGGGGAACTCTATACCGTGAATTGTGCCAGTTGTCATGGAGATGGCGGTATGGGGGATGGACCTGCGGGCTCCGCGCTTGATCCCGCCCCTTCGCCCATAGCACATTCCAGTCAGATGATGGCAGATGATTATTTGTTCTGGCGTATCAGCGAGGGAGGAGTACCTTTTGGCACATCCATGCCTGCCTGGACGGTTTTTGACGAGCAATCGCGCTGGGACCTGATCAATTACATGCGCGCGCTTGGTGATGGAACAGTTCAACCCGTTAGTGGCATGGGCGGCGCAGCATATGATCCCGAGATCCAGGCTGCGCAACAAGCTGAGATTCTGGCTAAAGCTGTAGAGCAGGATGTGATTACTGAAGAAGAAGCAGACACATTCACAACCGTCCATGATGCCGTGGAGCAGTATCGACTTGCTCACCCAGAAGTAGTACAAAGCGGTGGAAACGCAACAGAGCGTGAAGCGACGATCCTGGCAGCATTGGTGGAAGAAAAAATCATTACTCAAGCTCAGGCAGATGCATTCACAGATATTCATGACCGTCTTGGCAACTCTGGTTTGATGCCGTAAGCAGAAAGATTTTTGCGAAATGGGTACCTGGCTGGTTCTGGCAAGTTACCCATCTTCCTCACCACAGTTTTACTGGGCGTGGCAGTCGTACAAATGAAGAACGAATCTAAAGGAGAAAAATAAAATGCCTATTCCATATTTACTCACAACATTGATGTTCACATTCGTGGCGCTGCTTGCCGCGGCGGATGCGTCGCTCGTCAGCCTGAACCTGATCGGCGCGTTCCCCGCGTTACGCTGGGTGCGCGTGCATTTCATCACACTAGGGATTCTCTCACAGGTGATCTTCGGGTTACTCCCCCTGCTCATCGCTTCACTCTCCAAAAAACCAAAACCCGCCATGCGTTGGGATATCTGGCTAACCCTTAATATCGGCTTCGTTTCCCTTGTGGCTGGCTTCGCGGGCGTGAACCAGCCGATGATCCTTGCGGGCGGCACGCTGATCTTCACCGCCGCGACGCTTCTCATCCTCCAACTCTGGAACGTGCGTGGCGGCGACGCTCCTGCCTCGCTCAAGTTTTACATCACGGGTATTTTCTATCTGCTCGTGGGCATCATCATCGGCACAGGTCTCTGGCTCAACTGGAGCGAAGCGCTCTACATCAAAGTCCCGCTCGAAGCGCACATCCACGCCAACTCTTGGGGCTTCATGTCGCTCGTCTTCGCGGGTCTGCTCGTGGACTTCGTCCCGATGATCACAGGTCGTCCGCTCAGCACGACAAAAAATATTTCACTCATTTACTGGGGCATGACTCTCGGCGCGTTCGGTCTCGTGCTGGGTCCGTGGCTCGGCGGCAGCTTACCCCCCACCGTTTCAGGGTTGGTCTTGCATTTGAGTTCAACGATCTGGATGGTGATCTTGATGATCCGCGTTTTCAAAGAAAGCGGCAGGTTGAAGGGCGCAGGTGCATGGCACTTGGTTTCTTCCTATCTCTGGATTATCGCCCCAATCGGGATGGCTCCATTTATTTTGCTCGGAGTCTTTGAAGCGGGTCCCATCGAATCCATTGCGCCTCAAGCCTTGATTTATGGCTGGGTACTGCAATTTGGCATTGCCCTCATCCCATACATTGCCCGCCGATTCTTCCTCAAGGAAGAGAATCCACAACTTGGCGGGAATTGGGTAAGCCTTGCGGGGGCAACAGTGGGGAGCATCTTCGTGTGGGCGAGCATCTTCATCGTCCCTGCGCGAGGTGTGCTGTACGGAATCGGCTTCGCGTTATACGCCATCGCCCTGATCTACCCAGTGAAAGAACTGTTCGAGATCGTCCGCGATGGGTTCAAGAAAATCGAATCCGCATAAAAAGAGTACCGCAAAATTCATTTTGCGAAGCACCTAATCAAATCAACCAATCAAAAAGGAGATCGAAATGAACTTCATCAAATTTATGACCAGTAATGCGGGTCGCGCCGCTCGCGTCGTGTTGGGACTCGTCATCATCAGCCTCGGAATGTTTGTTGTGCAGGGAACGGTCGGCACGATCATGTCCATCGTGGGGCTGGTTCCCCTCTCGGGCGGCGTGTTCGACTTCTGCCTGATTGGCGCCGCGCTGGGCTATCCGCTCAAGGGCGTGGAAGCGCGCAAGCAACTGGCTGGCAAGTAACAGGTCAGAAATGAAGCGGCAGGTTGTGAGTCAACAGGCTGCCGCGGGAGCATCCAAAATGCAAATCACCAAAGACACGCGCGTCTCCGCCATCCTCGAAGAATACGGCGACATCGCTGATGTAATGGAAGTCTTCGGCATCAAACGTGTGGGGCGATACTCCCTGCGAATGCTGGCGGCGAAGGCGGTCACCGTTGAATGGGCGACGCGCATCCATCGCGTCCCCTTGAACGAATTTCTTGATATTCTCGAACGCGCCATCAACAAGAAGCAGGATCAGAAAGAGGTAGTAACATGAAAATAAATCTCAACAAGATCGCAGCCATTCTCGCGTTCATCATCGGCGCAATGGCAGTGTTTGCGGGCGGGCAGGTTTTGCTCGGCAAACTTCCTGACTATTATGTGATCAATTGGTTGCCTGTCTATAACTATACGGCTGGCATCCTGACCGTTTTTGTCACCGCCATTCTCATTTGGAGCAAACACAGACTTGCCATGCCAGTCGCCATTGCAACCTTTGGATTGCATACGTTGGTCATGCTTATTCTACAAACCTCCTATCGGGGTGTGGTGGCGATTGACAGTATTGTTGCAATGACCGTACGAATGATAGTTTGGATCATCATTCTGGTTCTTTTGTATGCCCAGGCGCGCCGGAAACTGTATTCATAATGGGATAACAATCATGACGTTATATAGAATTGCATCCATTCTCGCATTCCTTGTCGGCATCATGTCCATTGTTGCAGGTGGAAAAGCCATGCAAGGCTGGAACCCCGGGTATTCCGTCCTTTCGTGGCTGCCTGTCTACAACTTTGTGATGGGATTGCTCGCTCTCATTCCCGCCATTCTTCTCTGGGTCAACCATCGTTACGCGTTGGCGGCTTCGATCGCAACGCTTGGCATCCACACGCTTGTGCTTCTACTCCTGCTGACTGTTTTTCGCGATCAAGTTGCAGTCCAAAGCATTGCCGCCATGATCTTTCGACTGGTAGTTTGGATCGTGATCCTGGGGCTTATATTCTTTCAAGGTCGAACTAGGTAATTTCTTCACAAATTCTTTACATTAAAGACAATTATTCTTTACGGGGGAAGTTTATTATCTTGCCAAACTAGGCAAGTTCAAGGAGCACACACGTGAAATATTTCAAAAGTCGCTTTAATCTAATCGTGACTGTAATCGTCCTTGTGGCGGTTATTACCGGTGCGGTTTTATATTCCCGAAATTCCGCCAGCGCGGCAGAGGATGGAACACCCACTGTACAGACTGCCAAAGTTCGCAAGGGCGACATGGTCATCACAGCCAGTGGTGCAGGTGTGGTTGAACCTGCCGCACAGGTTGATCTTGCCTTCCGTTCTGCAGGCGTGTTGTATGAATTGAATATCCAACTTGGCGACCAGGTCGTTTCCGACGAGGTGCTGGCGCGTTTGGAAGAGAACATTCAAGCGGAAGCAGATTTTCAAGCGCTGTTTAGTAAAGCCGGGGTCGCAAATGCAAGGTTTGCTCTTGCTGATGCACAGGCTGAATTGGATAATGCGACCAACGCCTATGCTTATGTGATCGGCGATGAAGCCTGGTACTGGGAATCGCAATTGGAAGATGCCGAGGCGGCGCTTAATGCTTTCGATGCAGCAGCAACCCAAAGTCAAAGAGACGAGGCACAGAATCGTGTGGATGACGCTCGTTCGCGCCGTGATTACCTCCTGAGTCTACGCACAGATATATCTGAACTGGATATGAGCCTTGTGCTGGCAAATCGTGAGGCTGCGAAGGTCAAATTGCTCGACGCTCAAACCGCGCTCGAAGTTGTTCTAACTGACCCCTCATCTTTTACTTCTCCGTTAGCTGTACTTGGTCCGCAGACTGCCAAACTGGAGCAAGCCCGGCTTGCCGTAGAAAATACCCGCCTGACCGCCCCTTTCAATGGAACTGTGACCGAGTTGAAGGTAGTAACCGGGCAGACCGTAAACACAACGCCTGTGATCACGATCGCAAAGACGGATGAACTGTTCGCTCATATTTATCTGGATGAATCTGATTTGGATAAAATCGCCAAAGGTAAACTCGTCACGATCACCTTTGATGCTTATCCAGATACTTCTGTTGTTGGGGAAGTGATTTTGGTTGAGCCTGCCTTGCAAAGTGTGGATGGTTCGCCGGTGGTTTCTGCATGGGTGGCTCTGCCTGTTGATTCAGGGTTGGCTATTTTGCCGGGGATGAATCTTGAAGCGGAAGTGATTGCGGCTGAATCAAAGGACACGCTGCTGCTCCCCAAACAAGCCTTACGTGAATTGGAACCCGGTCAATATGCAGTATTTCTTGTAGGTGTTGATGGCACTTTGATTCTCACTCCCGTTCAGGTGGGGTTGATAGACTATGCCAACGCTGAGATTTTGAGTGGGCTCAATATTGGCGATGTGGTTAGCACAGGGAACGTCGAGACGAAATGAGCACGCCATTAATTGAAATTCAAGGAATGACAAAAGTCTACGGCATGGATGAAGCCACCGTGCATGCTCTTGCTGGAGTGGATATCACTGTAGATAAAGGCGAATTCATTGCCATCATGGGGCATTCCGGTTCAGGAAAATCCACCTTGATGAATATCCTTGGCTGTCTGGACCGTCCAACCTCGGGAACCTATATCTTCGATGGGCGCGATGTCAGCCGATTGAACAGAAACGAACTTGCCGAAGTCCGCAATCAAAAGCTTGGTTTTATCTTTCAATCCTTCAACCTGCTTCCGCGCTTGAGCGCACTGGCGAATGTCATGTTGCCTATGCTTTACAACATGGAAGAAGACATCAGCGATGAAGAGACAGAAAAACGAGCGATCGCATCTCTGCAGGCGGTTGGGTTGGGTGATCGTCTGCATCACCATCCCAATCAACTCTCAGGCGGACAACAGCAGCGTGTGGCGATTGCCCGTGCATTGGTTAATAATCCGCCGCTCATTCTGGCGGATGAACCGACCGGTAACCTTGATTCCCGATCCAGCGTGGAGATCATGGAAATTCTGCATCACCTTCACAGGAACGGCGCCACCATTGTGATGGTGACGCATGAACCGGATATTGCTGAACATGCCGGGCGTGTGGTCTGCGTGAAGGATGGAATGATCCTCTCCGATGGACGTAGCGGAAATAATCCCTGCCTGAACAAGAGGTCGTTATGAAATTCAGAAAGATATTCCGCACGGCATGGGAAGGTCTGATGCTCAATAAGGTGCGTTCCTTCCTTACCATCCTTGGCGTCATTATTGGGGTTGCATCGGTCATCGTGATGTTATCCGTCAGTGCGGGAACAGAAGCCGCGATAGCAGAGCAGATCAATGCTCTTGGCGCGAATTTGATCATCGTGTCACCGATGCGCGGCATTCCTGGTGCCGGCCGTACCATGATGATCGCAGATGCCTATGCCATAGAGGAACAGGTGATTGGGATTGATGGCATCTCCGCCGAACAGGGACCAGCTCCTCAACCGGTTAAGGGGAATGGTGTCACACTGGATGCGATCGCAGTCATTGGCACGACTGCCGACTTCCCTAATGTGAGGGATTATGCGGTCGCATCGGGCGCGTACTTTACAGCCGATGAAGATGAACGCAAAGCCAAGGTGGTGGTATTAGGCGCGGGGATCGCAAAAGACCTTTTTGGCGATGTCAGCCCGCTTGGGCAAACGATCATGGTCGGCTCAGTGAAATTAACAGTCATAGGAGTAATGGAAACCAAAGGCATGGTTTCCGATATTGATTATGACGGGCGCGTGTACCTTCCCATCAATGTTGTCTTCCAAAAATTCATGTCGGAAATGCCGATCGGTGGCGACCGCGTGCGCACGATCTATGTCAAAGCAAGCAGCCAGGAAAGCATTCCCAGCATCATTACCCAGATCACAGCCTTGTTGAGTGAACGTCACGATGTCAGCCCGTCTCAACCCGATTTCACTGTGCAAACCCAACAGGACATCATCGCAACACAGGAAGCGACTACTGCCGCCTTCCGAGACCTGCTTGCGTGGGTGGCGGGGGTATCCCTGTTTGTGGGCGGTATCGGCATCATGAATATCATGTTGGTCTCGGTCACAGAACGAACACGAGAGATCGGCTTGCGTCAGGCACTCGGGGCACGGGCATCGGATGTACTCCTGCAATTCCTTCTCGAAGCCATCATTCTGAGCCTTGTGGGCGGGCTGGTTGGAGTAGGGGTTGGGGTTGGCGGATCCTATCTCTTCGGTATGTTCGGCGGAATGCAGACCGCGATCGTCCCCGGATCCATTCCACTGGCTTTTGGCGCAGCGGCAGTGGTGGGTATCTTCTTCGGCTATTACCCTGCAACCCAAGCTGCAAAACTCGATCCCATCGAAGCACTGCGGCGCGAATAAAAATTATCAAAAGGAAACTAAAACATGAAACGTATCTTGCTCTTCACCCTGATCCTCTCCACTCTTCTACTCTCAGCCTGTGGTGCAAATAGTACAACACCAGTAACAGGTGATACATACACCAGCGTAAATATTCCCACTGATTACGAAGATGCACTGCCGCTTCGCAATCAGCTTGCAATTGGCACCATGAAACTGGATGGGAGTGCGCAAGCGGTCACAACTGAACAGGCGCAACAGTTACTTCCACTCTATCAAGCCCTGCGTGGTACATCGAACAGCGGAGGCGCATCACAGGAAGAAATATCTGCCTTGCTTTCGCAGATCGAAGGCGCAATGACCGCTGAACAGATCACTGCCATTCGTGACATGAAACTGACCTTCGCAGATATGCAGACGTGGGCGACAGAAAATGGGATCACGCTCGGTTCAGGCGGGGGACAGCCTGGCTCTGGCATGGGTCTCTCTGCAGAAGAGCGCGCAACCAAACAAGCCGCAGAAGGAATGACCGGGCAAACTCCCGGCAGCGGCGGCGGTACAGCCGTTTTGGATGCAGTTATCAATTACCTGAATGGCTTGTCCCAGTAGGACCTCAACCCGGACCATCCTGCAGGATTTTATATCCTGACCTATATGAGTGATAGATTGGCGTAATACAATTATGAAAGCGTGAGCTCAACAAAATCTTCTCTTTTCCTCCAGTTCGAACTGTTACGGGTTTCCTCTTTTTCACCTGCTTTGGTATTTTCTGACCCATCACAATTGCCATCATCTGATGGACAGTTCGACACGGTGCTGTTAGCCGGTCTAGAGACTGCTCAATCGCATGGGCAATTTGAGGAAGCGGTAACTTTAATCCGTTTTGTGTTGGAACATCCAGCCCACTTGCAAGAGACCGAGAAGTTTTTATAAGCTGCACAATAGGAATCGCTTCAATGGGTAATTGGTTACTGTGAGCACTCCTGCACAGGGCAACTTAATGAGGTGATTGCCCGAACACTCGAAATGGTTTTTAAACCCCAAGGCATCCTTAATCGGATGCCTTGGGGTTTAAAAGATTGGTTTCATCGACAATATCATTCCATCGTGATTGTAAATACGGGAGCAGAACCCGGCTCTCGTATTTTTTTGTAAATTCTACAACCTTCATGCAATTGGAGAGGTTGTTACATCATCGACTTTGGACGATATTGCAACACCTCCGCCAGATGTGTGGATTAAATCTCTTCGTTACCTGCCAGATCTGCAATGGTGCTGGAAAGTTTTGCGTTTTTGGTATTTGGTAACGACGGCAGATGCACACGTACAGGCCTTTTGTGGGTCATTAAAGTATCTGCATGGACAAGGATTCATCGCGATAACAAGTTGGACTCCGAAATTCTCCTGTCCAAGAATTTGTTTAGATTCCCAGCTTCAATGATGATCCCTAATCCTGGTAGATTGAATGCTTTAAGTTTGCCTATGCGGATCTAGGCTCTGATCTGTTTTGATGTGACTTGGCAAACCTGTGCGGCTTGATACACCGTAAAATAATTTCCGCGCGGGATTGAGGTAGGTATGACTTTCGGTTCCCGGTTCTCAATCAGTTCTCTGTCTCCTTTTCTTTCCCGCACTTTTCTGCCGTAGCCAGCGATTAGCCGATACACCTTGTTGAGGGCTTGTTTCGCATCTTCCTTGTCATACGATGAAATACGTTTCAACAAGCTTTCCTGTGCTGAGAGAAATTTAACAAGAGTTTTTGCTTGATCTGCACTAAGTTCTATTTGGTTTTTCAGCACCAACTCTCCATCCACCTTTGTTGATGGAATGTTTTCACTATTGCTTGAAAGTTGGAAGGCTGGTGAACCAACCACCAAGCCTTTGGTCTTCCATGCGTTATTGTCTTGCAGATGCTCAAGGAGTTCAAGCGCATATCCTGCATATAGATGAGCAACGATGCGATGATCTGCATCCCATAGGACAACCCCTCGCCGCTGCCAATCTTGTTGCTGAAGTTGTGTAAGCCAGGAGGGAGAGTTTGGTGGAGAGGCGAAGTGCCCCTCGAAGTTGAGATGAATTCCCCATGTGATTTGATCTAAAACGGTTGAATGATTCTGCATAGAACCTGCCTGTAGTGATGAATAGATAGTATCAGTATAAAGCAGGTAGGTTCTGGGATTGGAAAGTCTGTCGATAAACATCAAGAAGTGGCTTGATCGTTTACGGGAATGTTTTAAACGAAAACACCCCTATACGTGGGGGTGTTCATTCGTTTTTGGCTTTTTATTCTCTATTTGGTGGGCACAAAATTTTGTGGCCTGAATTTATACCCGTATACCAGATATGTACCCCGCCGGACAGATTAGATTGCGGTTGTGAGACAGAAAATTGAAAGTTTTGACGTCAACGAATCCAATTTTAGTAGGATTGATACCTTGGTGTCACTACCCTGTCGTCAAGGAAGTCGTTCCAAGCAGGGTGGTGACTGCTTCCTTGGAAATAGTAGAACTGGTTTGGTCGCCCCAATTTGGCCTTCGCTATGTTGTCATAATGGAACACCGTATATGGTGACCGCAAGGCTGGTTTTGACTAAGTACAAGGGAGGTACAAGTGCAAATGGTGAAAATAAGCAGGACGCCCCAGCTTTTGCTGGGGCGTCCTGCTTATTTTTTAGCGAAAGAGCCACCACCATAAATCTACCATTGTTCTTTACAGCCCAGGGGAGTTATTGATTATCCGTAGACTATTCCCAAAAGTCGTCACCATTTACATGTGTGAATTCAGCCTTGAACTTTTTCAAAATACCAGAGATGAAGTGCAAACTCTCCTCTCCTACTCTTGACTTTTGCTGACTTCCCACATAAAATACCGAACAGTGTTCGGAAATCAAACAAGAGATGGAAGCGATGACACAATCCCCCCGCCAAAAGAGACACGAGAAAAGCCAGCAAGTCATTTTGGATGTTGCCGCAAAATTGATTGTGGAAAATGGCTATGAAAACCTATCCCTGCGCGAAGTCGCACGCCAGGCAGATTACAGCCCAGCCGCGTTGTATGAATATTTCAAAAGCAAGGAGGATATTTTATTCGTATTGAGCGAACAGATCGGTGATCAAATGCTTGTTTTGATGAACGAAGTGCCCGCCTCTTTACCGCCCCTGGAGCGGATCGTCCAACTGGGGCAGGTGTACATCCGTTTTGCGGTTTCAAATCCATCCAAATTCCAGTTGATGAATTCCCTGCCTTCGAAGCGAAAATCATTGGATGAACCCGTTTCAGCAAATTCACCGTACAAGCTTGTGCTTAACGCGGTCAGTGCCGCCATTAAGTCAGGAGACATCAAACGTCCCAAAGGAATCCATGCCGAGGAGATCACCTACAGTCTGTGGGCGCTCATTCACGGCGCTTCCATGCTCAGGCTGACTAACTTGCGCGATTTTCAAGCCGATTTTGAGAAAATCGACCAGGTGGCAATTAAGACGTTTTTGAAGGGGCTTGAGTAGAAATGAAAGATGCACGTTCGGCTGGTTGGGTTAATGATTTGAATGGCACATGCAGTTTGCGCTCTTCAAGAAAGTCTGGATAAACACATGAAAATATTTCTGATCGTTTTTTTAGTATTTGTATTCGTACTCTCGGCTGTAATTCTTGCTGTCCAGCCTCCCAAACCGCCCAAGTCCGTTTCCAGTTTATCGGAGGTGGAAACCCATCTGACCGAATTGACGCATAGCAACGTTCCGCCGGGTCTTTCGGTGATTGTTGTGAAAAATGATGAAGTCGTGTACGCCAACTCCTTTGGCGTGACGAATGGACAGACACAGGCTCCTGCCAGCATGGACACAACTTATCACTGGTGGTCGATGACCAAAGTCTCGACTGCAATCGCCATCATGCAGTTGCAGGAACAAGGTGTATTGAGCATTGACGACCCCATCGAAAAACACCTGCCCCTATTTCAGGTGGAATACAAAGGTGAGCCGGTTCAAGGAATTACTATTCGGCAGTTATTGAATCACACCTCCGGCGTGCGGGATGTGGTTCCAGCGATTATTGGTTGGGTGCATTATGAAGATGAGATCTACAACCAGACCGAACAAGTGAAAAAGTATTTGCCTGAATATAGCCAACTGCTCTTTGCACCGGGCAGTGACTTTACTTATACCAATTTAGGCTATATGGTTCTCGGCGCGGTAATCGAAGCAGTTTCGGGACAACGTTACGAAGAATACATTACCGAAAATATTTTGACCCCTGCAGGTATGAACAACACAGGCTTTCTCTATTCAGCGGACATGGCAAGGCATGAGGCTGATGGTTCACACCCTATTGCTCACATCTTTACACCCATGTTGCCCTTCCTGCTGGATTTGAATCCGCTTGTCAAGGAACAACAAGGGAAAATTCTTTGGCTAAATCGCACCTATCTGGATGTCACCCCGTCTTCCGGACTGATCGGATCAACTCACGACGTCGGCTTGTTGATGAAATCGTTGCTGACAGGTGAAATGTTATTATCCCTGGATTCGCAAGCCGCCATGCAGTCAACGGGCGAATTACCCGGCGAACGTCCGCTGGGGTGGGCGGAGTATCACCTGGGGGAGCGTCCCTACATCCAACACATTGGCGGCGGACCCGGCTTCGCCACCATCATGCGTCTGTATCCGCAGGAAGGCTTGGGAATCGCCATCCTTGCAAACAGCACCAGCCTCGAGGCGGTTGCATTGACAGATTAATTTGCCGGTCTGGATTGGTAAACCAAGATGAACAAATTCTTTGAAATTCCCGGTCTTAATATTTATATCCAACTTGCAGTGACCTTGATCTCCATCTCCATCCATTTGCTTGCCGTACACAACAAGCCTCGCAAAGAGTCCGTGGTGGAGTTGATTACCATCTACACTATCGGGTTGGCAGGGTGGTTCTCCATCGTCAATGGCATCTTCGGTCATATTCTATACGCCGATGAAGTCGCCGTCTCTATCGGCTGGCCCCTCAACAGCGGCTTTCAAATGGAACTGGCATTCGCCTCGATTGGAATTGGAATCACCGGCTTTATCGGTTTCTGGAACAGAGAGTTTTGGCTGCCGTTCATCATCGCTAAATCCAGCCTGATGCTGGGAGCGGGGTATACACATATTGTTCACATGCTTGAGCATGGGAACTTTTCCCCGGGCAATGCGGGCGTTGTGCTGTATTGGGACTTTATCTTCCCGATCTTATTAGCGGCACTTTATGCCAACTATCGATTTCCACGATAACTTGTGAGCAGAACCATTGTTTTGAAATTAAAACTACAAGGTTTTAACTCAATCAAATGGAAGGCAAATATGTTTAACAAGAACTCCAACATATTTGCAAGAGTCGGCACATATAACCGCTCTTCTGGCGAATGCAAATCCCAGATGGTCGGTTTCTTATTATTGGGTCACGACTATTATGCGGCAAGGGATAATTTCAACATGGTAAACTTGATTTGTTTCCCCAAAACTTGAAGCCTGCAATATTAGCGCAAGGGAACTGCCAGTTTTTTGCAAAATTAGCCTAAAAACCACCCATTTTCAACGAGAAATTGCCATGAAACCCTCTTCTGCCACTGCCCAAGCGAATCCTAATATTGCCTTGGCGATGTAATCTCAAGGGAACACAATATTTGGTAACAGCGAGGTTGGTCTTGCTCACAGACAAAGGTCGCCAAAGACAAAACTATCTAAATAATTACGCTCCCTCTTTTCTGGGAGCGTAATTATATTGCTCACTGGAATATCAGATTGTCTACTTACTAAAACGATTCTCCATGAGACTCCAATCTCTGTGTGGTATCAACTCATGGAGTTTTTTGAACTTCAATTGGTCCTGTGTTCCCGATGGGAAGATCCGGTGGTTTGGACCAGCAGATCATGTAAACCGGGCCTTTTTCGACATTAATGTTGTAGATTTTACTCGTGCCCGGTTCCTGTTCCGCCATTAACAAGATATCCGCCCAGGAAGGCGGCATCCCGACAGTGGATGCCATAAGATCAAGGATGTCCTTATCCGCATCCAGGGTGAACATTGTCAATGCGTACAGATCCTTGTCTTGATCCTTGATATTCAATGTTACCTTGATCTCACCCGCTTGAAGCGGGGCAGGGTTATCGATCACGCAGGTTCCACCGGCAATGGTGACCGTCATTTCAGATACGGGTTGTTCGGTTGAGGGCGCGGCAGGCTCATCCGGAGGCATAACTTCGGCAAAGGCTGGCTTGAATCTTGCAAGCGCATCAGCAGTGATAGTCGTCCCGTAGGTGGTGATTTTCCCATCCTTGACTTCATAGACATCGGCATATTCAAGCGGTGCAACCTCGAGTTGACGTGTAAAGTCATGCCAGGTTTTAGCTCTGACATTGACAATATTTCCAGTGGTAAATGGAGTTTCGACTTCCCACTGGAAATGGTTGGCAACACTATCCTGCCACAAGGCACGGATTTGTTCTTTCCCCGCATAGACTTCCATCCCTGTAGGCGGCAGCCCGATGATATATACCATGGCATCGTCGGCAAAGTAAGCCAGCGATCCTTCGACATCGCCAGCATTCATGCGGGCTACCATATCCTGGATTATTATTTCAGATGGAGTTTCAGACTTCGTTTTTGGTGAAGGCACAACCGATGGGGTTGGAACAGGAGTAGGCTGGATTGTCTGTCCGCTGCACCCCGTGATACCCAAAGACAGAACGAAAAGAAAAACTGTGGTGCGTACTAACATTTTTTTCATCTTTTTATCTCCTTTTGAATGGCTATTGAATCGGAAGAGGCAGTTTCATACTAGCATTTCAACGCCCATGCTTCTTGACATTTTTTGACAAAATCCCCCATTAGAGCAAAAAGTCACTATACTGATATTGAATGCAATCGAGGAGGTAGTATGCCCACTGCCAGTCTTGACGTTGCCCTTGAGCGCCTCACCACTTTTGGCGACTTGCTCAAATTTTTGCGCCGCCGCGCCGGGCTCACCCAGCGTGAACTATCCATCGCCGTCGGTTACAGCGATGCTCAAATCTCCCGCCTTGAACAAAATGAACGCCTGCCCGATGTGGCTACGATCTCAGCCCGCTTCCTTCCCGTAATGATGCTGGAGGATCAGCCTGAGGTGGCTGAACGCCTGCTGGAACTCGCGGCAACTGTCCGCAGGGAAGACGCGCCTGCTTCCGGTCTGCCTCCATACAAAGGATTGTTCTACTTTGACGAATCTGACTCCGAACTTTTTTTCGGGCGTGAGAATCTGACCGCGTCCCTTGTAGAACAGCTCCTATCTGGACTTGAGGCTGGTCACCGTTTCCTGACAGTGATCGGCGCCTCGGGCAGTGGCAAATCATCGCTTGTCCGAGCCGGGCTGATCCCTGCTTTGCGTTGGCGGCCGCAGTCAGCGAGTTGGACCGTCTACGTGATGACGCCTACAACCCATCCGCTCAAGGCGTTGGCGGAAATGCTCAATGGACATAATTCAACTCAAGCCTTGGTCAAAGAATTTGCCAGCACTGCTCAATCTCTTCATAAAACTTTGGATCATCTGGTAAGTGTTGCCGGTTCAGAACATATCCTGCTTGTGATCGATCAATTCGAAGAGTTGTTCACACTCTGCCGCAATGAGATGGAGCAGCACGCGTTCATCAAGAATATATTGACTGCCGCGTTCCAGCCCGGCGGCAAATCCCTTGTGGTGATCGCCATGCGTGCTGACTTCTATGCGCATTGCGCGCACTTCGATCTATTGCGTCAGGCTGTATCCAGTTATCAGGAATACATCGGACCGATGAGCATGGATGATCTGCGGCGTGCCATCGAAGAACCCGCGAAACGCGGTCACTGGGAGATCGAGCCCGGGCTGGTGGAGGTCCTGCTCCATGATGTGGGCGCGGATGTCGGTCGTGCCCCGGAGCCGGGCGCGCTTCCATTACTCTCACATGCCCTGCTTGAAACATGGCAGCGTCGCCGCGGACATACCATGACATTGGGAGGTTATATTGCGTCAGGCGGTGTGCGCAGCGCGATTGCGGAAACCGCCGAGGCTGTGTTTTACGATCAACTGGATCAGCATCAGCGGGACATTGCGCGTCAGATCTTCCTGCGTCTGACCGAATTGGGCGGGGATGCCTCAACCGCCGACACGCGTCGGAGAGTCGGTTTCGATGAATTGGTCTCCAAACAGGAAGATCGCGATATTGTGCGCGAAGTATTGGTCACCCTTGCAGATGCGCGGCTGATCACCACCGATCAGGATGTGGCGGAAGTGGCGCACGAAGCGCTCATCCGCGAGTGGCCCACCTTGCGTAATTGGCTGGAAGAGAATCGTGAGGGCTTGCGTCTCCATCGTCATCTCACTGTGACCGCCCAGGAGTGGGATGCATCAAATCACGATCCGAGCATCCTGTATCGTGGAGCACGCCTGGCACAAGCACGTGAATGGGCTTCCCAACATGCAGATGACCCAAACCTGCTCGAGCGTTCGTTCCTTGATGCATCACAAACTCTTGTTGAAAAAGAAACCGCTGAACGTGAGGCACAACGCCAACGCGAACTGGTGTCTGCACAAAAACTGGCTGAGACTGAAAAGATGCGCGCGCAGGAACAATTCCAGTCCAATAAGCGCCTGCGGCAGCGCGCCATCGTTTTGACAACAGCTTTTGTAATGACAGGCTTACTTGCGTTGGTTGCAGGGTTATTCTGGCGGAACTCAATTCAGTCCAATAAACTTGCCACTTCGCGTGAACTTTCTGCCGCCGCAATCAACAACCTCCAAATTGACCCGGAACGAAGTACGCTATTGGCATTGCAGGCCCTGGATACATCCGATACGCTGGAAGCGCGCAATGCATTGCGCCAGTCCATTCCTGAGATGCACATGCTAATGAACATACCCGCCCACTCCGGCGGCGTTCCTGATGTGGCTTACAGTCCGGATGGCAGTCTCATTGCCAGCATGGGCATTCGGCAGGATGTCAAAATATGGGATGCAAAAACTGGCGAGTTATTGCGCACTTTGATTGGGGCAGATGAATTTGGTGCAAGTCTTGCTTTCAGCCCGGATGGACACATCCTCGCTGGAGCGTACGAAACCCAGGTGGTTTTATGGGATATGGCAAGTGGAGAAGAAATCACTACACTGTCCGGACGGCCGCTTGATAATACCGTCGGCTATAACCTTGGGGTGGGGAAGATCAGTTTCAGCCCGGATGGGAAGTATCTGGCGACAGCAAATATGGATGGCTTGCCCACGATTTGGAATATGGGCACATTCAGCAAGGTTTTGTCTCTTTTGGCCGAAATGCAACCTCCAAAGGCCATCACCTATAGTCCGGATGGCAAACTCCTTGCCAGCGGGGGAGATGAGGGTATCGTGCAAATTTGGGATGCGAAGCAGGGCACGGAATTAACTTCCCTAAACCTGGGAGGCATTATTCATAGCGTCTCTTTCAGCCCGGACGGAATTTACTTAGCCGCAGCCAGCGAGGATGGTGGCATCAAAGTTTGGAATGCGGAGACAGGAGAAATAGTTTCCAACCCGCCGCGCCAATCCGGCATGTATGATATTGCCTTCCTGGCTGATGGCAGGTATGCCACTGCCGGACAGGATGGCGCCACCCATATTTGGGATCCGCTCACCGGTCAACAACTGCTCCTACTGGCAGGTCCCACCAGCACCGTGATTAGTGTGGATGGCAGTCCGGATGGAAAACGAATCCTCACCGGCGCTTATGATGGTACTTTGCGGATTTGGGATGCTTCCCCGGGAAGGGAACTGATGACGATTCCGGCCCATGTAGGAATCATTTGGAATGTGACTTACAGTCCCGATGGAAATCGTCTTGCCTCTGCGAGCGTGGATGGGACCGTCAAGGTTTGGGACGCGTCCTCAGGTGTGTTATTGCTTTCCATCTCTGGTCGCGATATCCCAGCTGATGGATTCAACAGTCTTGCCATCAGCCCGGATGGAACACTGTTTGCGGCAGGGAATGTTTCCGGAACGATAACCGTTTGGGATAGTCAGAGTGGAAAAGTTGTAGCCAGCCTCACTGGACATAAAAACATGGTAGTAGGGCTCGCCTTCAGTCCAGATCGGAAGCGGCTTGCGAGTTCTGCATGGGATGGGACTGCAAAGACTTGGGATCTGTCAGCACAGAACGAAATCGTTACCTTTACGGGGCATGTTCCAACTGCTCTGGTAACTGGTATCGCTTTCAGTCCGGATGGGAAAACGGTGTTCACCGGGGCAGATGACAAATTCGTCTATCAGTGGGATGCTGTCACCGGTCAAGTGGTGCAGACTTTTTCCGGCGATGGCAAAGAGGTTTATGGAGTGGCGCTAAGTCCGGATGGCGGCCTGCTGGCTGCTGGTGACCAGGATGGGAACATCCATCTGTGGAGCGTGAAGACCGGCGAGGAATTACACCTGCTGACAGGTCACGCGGGACTGGTATTGCGTCTCGCGTTCAGCAGTGATGGTAAGCGCCTCGCTTCCGCCGGTTTCGATCGGCTGGCCAAAGTATGGGATGTGGCAACCGGCGAGGAATTCACCAGCCTGTACGGCAATGCCAGTAATGTCTTTGGTGTCTCAATCAGTCCGGATGGAAATCATTTGGCAACTGCAGGAGCCGACGGAACAGTGCGCACCTATGTCTTGCAAACGGATGATCTGGTCGCGCTTGCCCGTTCACGCCTGACTCGTTCATTGACTCCCGAAGAGTGTGAGAAATATTTACATGTGGAAATTTGCCCAGCCGTACCTTGACGGCATTTCAATTTGATAGATGTGCGTGATAATCACCAGAAATGATGTATGATACTCACTGATAGCAGATTACTTCTGAAGAGATTTATCTATGTCCATTCATACAATCACCGCATAAGCGAATCCTAATATTGCGTTCATCAAGTATCGATTGGCACAAAACTCGATTGAACTAACCGCGAGGTTTGTTGTAGATTCATTCTCTAAAGTAGGAATTTAATGCTTTAAAAGTCGAAATTAGGGGAAAACTTGTTGCAAGAATGGACTATGAGGAAGAAACCATCGCAAGGAACTCCTCATGGCGATTGGGGTGCTGAAACTGCCAGGCGTCAAGCGGAAGTACGCAGAACGACCTGGGCAGTGTCCAAGCTTTGCAGGGGAGACAAACGACCGGTACCGGTGGCTGTGGATTTGGGAACGGGCGAGCCGTTTGCAATCGGCTGCGTCAATGAATATGACCCACAAGCCACCCATCGCAGGGAGATCAAGGAACGAAACGAGATTTTTGTGCCCGTGGGAAAGGCAAAGAACGCCTTCATAGATGCGCGTGACATCGGTGCTGTCGCGGCGGTGGCTTTATTGGAGGAAGGACATGCCAGCAGAAACCATGACCTGTCCGGCAGCGAATAGCTGGGTTATTGGGAGGTAGCGAGGATCATGAGCGAGATGCTGGAACGCAGGATCGCCTACCGCAACCCGAACCCAATCCATTTCCTGATCGAGACGATGCGTAGGGGGATGCCGTTTGTATTTGCGCTGGTTATGCTGGGGCTGTATACGCCCACGCGCTTTGGGATGGCGGAGCCGATCACGGATCAGGTTGAGCGACTAACTGGTAACAAACCCATCGCCTTCAGCCAGTATGTGATGGATTACAAAGACGCCTGGAAGTAATCTCAAGTTATCGAGTCCACATAACTCAGTAAGATCACTAAAGCCATACCTTGATCCCAATTAATTCTCTTACTTGATTTGCAAATTCCAGCACCTGTACTTCCATATTTCAGACTTAAAACTCTTTCTTTTCTACGCCGACCTTGGTTCCACCAGGCATCCCAACGGTCACATCTCCAGGATCATACGGTACAAGTGGTTGGGACCAGCGAAATATCCACTTTGCATCTTCCGGGCTGGCATTGACACAACCCCTTGAGGATGGTTCCCCATAATTGTTGTGCCAATAGGTGGAATGAATGGCAACGCCCGTTCCGACGAACAGGCTTACCCATCCAACTGCCGGCAGACTCCAGCCTGCCGATGCGCTCCCACCGCTCAATGGCAATGAGATTGCCTTGCGCCAGATCGGAAACTCGCCCACCGGAGTTGCCCATGCATCCATAGGATTGCCCCAGGCGTCATACAGAGCACCGCTGGAAATACGTGCAAAATACACCTCATTCTTTCCCTCGAAGCAAGATAAGGTTTGATAATCAATGTTGACCACGATCCTTTTTTCTTCTGCTTCCGGGTTGATGGGAGAGATTTCATCCGCAGTCAGCGGACGAAACGCCTCAGCCGGACCCCAGAACAGGTCGCCGGACCCGAAACGTTCATTTAACCGATACCAGACTCTGCCATCCGCGTCGGTGCGAATTTGATCCACCCAGACCACCTGACTATAGACGAACCGCGCCGGCAAGCCTATGGATTCGCGGTATTGGAGCCAGGGAGCGCGTGATGGTGGGTTATCGAGAATCAAGTCCACATAAGGAACGGTGACTTCGACCCACATGCCATGACTCAGACTTGTGCTTGGCAGGGTGGACACTTGCGAATTCGGCAAGTTGCGAACAGGCTGCAGATTTCCTCCCCATACATAGCCATAGGGAATCTCGACCCAGCGTTGATTGATCCTGCCAGGCATGGTTCCAACCACCTCCCGAATCCAGGGGATAGCTTGATCCTCATACAGAGCGCCAACGATCTGTTCGTTCCCATCAGGACGGGCATAAACATCCACCTTGCCAACCGTGATACGCCCCAACAGTTCCGACGGTTGTAATTCTGAAATCCCCTGCCAGGTAAATGGTCGAAAAGCAAATCCGCCGATGCCCAACGCAGAGATTTTTAGAAAATCACGGCGAGTGAGTGGATGTTTTGTCATGGACGGAATGATCGTGATGCTGATTCGGCTGGTGGTTGTGATTGTGCATGTTACCCATCATGAAAAAATGCGCCAGCGGGCAAAGCAATGCGAGCCCCACATAGACGACTGTATTGACGGGAATTTTCAGGAGAAAGACGGCTGCCAGACCCAGAATGGGAAGCAAGCAGCAAAGCAGCATAATTCAAATGTGACGTTTATTCATGTGAACCTTCCTTTACCCTTTCCGTTTTATAGCCGGAAGGGAAACAATGAGATTGCCATTTTTAATTTCAGCAGTGAATTCATCCAGAGGACGCGGTGGCGGACCGCTAACCACATTGCCAACCATATCAAAATGACCGTCATGGCAGGGACTGATGTAATAGACCTCTTGCATAAGTGTGTCATAATAGGCACATGAACTACGAAACAATCGAATATCTAAAAGATAGTGATTTCAAACGACTAACGGGTGTCCAGCGTGAAACCTTCGGCCAGATGCTCGCAGTCATCGAGAAAGGGCTGCG
>JACZJC010000030.1 GCA_014860745.1 Anaerolineales bacterium | reverse complement strand
GCGGGCGATGACATCGCCGGCAGCCACGGGATCGCCTTCTTCGAGCAGGACTTCGCTGACCATGCCGCTGGAAACTAGGGCAAGGTCGGTGAAATGGATTGGCTCGAGGCGTCCTTCCGAGATGATGGTGTCATCCGCCACGACGGTGGGGATGGGCGTTGACTCTGAGTCGGCAGTGGGGGCAGTGCCACAGGCTGCGAGCGTGATTGCTGCGAGGATCAATATTAATGGTTTTATGTGTTTCATCTTGATATTCCTTTGTAAGTGTTTCTCCCGCATGGGGGTGGATTTTCTGGTCTATTTACGGGAAAGTTGAAATTCGGTTGCACGTAAATAAGAAGCATCAGCCGAATGGTCGGCGGGCGCTTCTTATTATCTGGGAAACCAATAAATTTGAACCCCCACTAAAGGAGTGTTTTATTTTTCCAGCATCATGCTGGCTTCCTCATTCAGCCAGCGGCGCCCGTCGCGCGCGAGCAGGTCGTATGCTTCGGGCGGGCCCCAGCTGCCGGGTTTGTAACCAGCCAGCGGCGGAGTCTGATGCGTTTCCCAGGTTTGGAGAATGGGGTCGATCAGCGACCAGGCGGTTTCCACTTCATCGGCGCGGGTGAAGAGCGAAGCATCGCCTTGAATGGCGTCGAGCAAAAGTCTTTCGTAGGATTCGGGAATCGCAGATTGACCGAACGAATCGGCGTAGTGGAATTCCATATCCACCGAGCGGGTTTCAGCAACCGTATCAGGCGCCTTGGCTTCGAAGCGGACGTGCAGGCCTTCATCGGGCTGCAAATACAAGACCAGCATGTTCGGCTTCATGGTTTGCATGGGGAACATGGCGAGCGGCGGTTCTTTGAACTGGATAATGATCTGCGATTGTTTTTCTGCAAGATTCTTGCCCGAACGCAAATAGAAAGGCACACCATTCCAGCGCCAGTTATTAATGTAGAGCCGCAAGGCCGCATAGGTAGGCGTGGTGGATTTGGGATTAACCTGTTCTTCACTGCGATAGCCCTTGTATTGTGCGCGCACCGTATTTGCCGATACCTGTTCGGGAGTCATGGGCTGCACTGCGCTGAGGACTTTTACTTTTTCGTTCCGCAAGTGACTTGCGCTGAAAGACGCGGGCGGTTCCATGGCAACCAGGGTGAGCAATTGCAAAAGATGATTTTGGAACATGTCGCGCAATACGCCGACACTGTCGTAAAAACCCGCGCGGTGTTCAAGCCCAACCTTCTCCGCCACGGTAATCTGGACGTGGTCGATGTAGGTGCGGTTCCAGATCGGCTCGAAAATGGTATTGGCAAAGCGTGTGAATAAAATATTCTGCACGGTTTCCTTGCCGAGATAATGGTCGATGCGGTAGATCTGATTTTCGTTCAATGCCTTGTGGACTTGTTTGTTTAGCGTAACGGCGGAGGCGAGATCTGTGCCAAATGGCTTTTCTAGTACCACACGCCGCCAGGCTCCGTTTTCATGCAGTTGACCAGAGGCGCCGAGATTATCAATAATGGTTGGGAAAAGAGTGGGCGGCAGGGCCATATAGAAGAGGCGATTGGCTTCGCCGTTTTCAAGGCCAGTAAGAGTGTCGGCCAGTTTTTGGAAATCACCTGCTTCGGTGTATTTGCCGCAGAGGTAATGAAGATTCGGCGCAAAGATATTCCATTCATCGTCTGTAAATGAAAAGCCCGCAAATTCTCTCAATCCTTTGAGGAGATGTTCGCGGAATTGCTCGTCGGTGAAGGAGGTGGCGCCGAAGCCAACGATCTTGAGCTTTTTGGGGGTACGGCGCTTGCGGAATAAGTTAAACAGCGAAGGAATCAACTTGCGTTGAGTCAAGTCGCCGGATGCGCCGAAGATGATGATCGTCGTTAATAAACCGTTATTAGTTAAATTATTCATGGATGCCTTTTACCACAGAGATCACAAAGTGCACGGAGGAGACCAATAAAAAAACCTGTGTGGAATCAGTGTGCTCCGTGGTGAAAATCTCTTACTCGGATTTCTTGATGGCATGGCCGCCAAATTGATTTCGAAGGGCGGCCAGCATACGGGCGGGGTAATTTTCCACGTCGCGGCTGGCGAAACGCATTTGCAGCGCGAGGGTGATGATCGGTGCGGGGACGTCGAGGTCGATGGATTCGAAAACCGTCCAGCGGCCCTCGCCAGAGTCTGCCACCCAGGGCTTGATGTCTTTCAGTTCGGTATCCTCGTCGAGGGCGTTGGCGGCGAGGTCGAGCAGCCACGAGCGGACGACACTTCCGTGCTGCCAGATGTGCGAGATTTGCGCAAGATCCATATCGAATTCTTTTTTGGCTTTCAGAATGCCAAAACCTTCGGCAAAGGCCTGCATCATGCCGTATTCAATTCCGTTGTGGACCATCTTCACATAGTGACCGGAGCCATGCGGGCCGACCCGCCCCCAACCGAGGTCTTTACCGGGAGCAAGGGTTTCAAAAATGGGGCGCAATTTTTCGGTTACTTCAAGCCTGCCGCCGATCATCAGACTGTACCCTTCGGTGAGACCCCAAATGCCGCCGCTGGTGCCGCAATCTACAAAGTCGATGCCTTTTGCGGCGAGCATTTCGGCATGTTTGATGGTTTCCTTGTAATTGGAGTTGCCGCCGTCTACGATGATGTCGCCTTTTTTCAACAATGCGGAGGCTTTTTCGATTGTCTCTGTGGTGGCTGTGCCGGCAGGCACCATGACCCAGACAATCTTCGGGGAGGAGCTAAGTTTTCCAACCGCTTCCTCGAGCGAAAACGCACCTTCCGCGCCGTTTTTCACCGCGGATTCAACGGACTCTTTTGTGCGGGCGTACCCAACCACGCGATGGCCGCCGCGTGTTAAACGCGTGGCCATGTTCAAGCCCATTTTTCCCAAACCGATCAATGCCAGTTCCATCTTAATAAAACTCCTTTGGATTTTCCCTCACCCTAGCCCTCTCCCTTCGGGACGTGTGCCCGTTAGGGTAGAGGGGACTCCCTTCCCCCAAAGGGGGAAGGGTTGGGGATGAGGGTTAGTTTACAAAAGACTCGCCGCTTCCTCGTCGATCATCCAAACCAGATTTCCGTTCACTGGTTTGATGCGTTGTGCGGGAAAAACCTTAGGTTGAAATTCGCCTTTTAGTACCTTTTGCAGGGTTTCGGCCTTGTTGGCACCAGCCACTAAAAACCAGATTTCCCGCGCCTGATTAAAGACCGTTTGAGTCAACGTGACGCGGTTGGCGGGGCGGTCTTGATAATTGGCGGTTACAGCCAGTGCGGGCGAATCAACTTCCACGGGTGAGCCAGGGAAGAGGGAGGCGGTATGCCCGTCGTCGCCCATGCCGAGTAAAACAAGATCAAAGCGCGGGAAGTCCAGCGGAGGTTCGGAGAAAGCTTTCAAGGTGCGGGTGTAGTCTGTCGCAGCAGAATCAGGCGCGAGGTCCGAATTGATGCGGTGGATATTCGTGTCACCGATCTTATCAAATAAAACCTGCTTCGTTTGCCCATAGCTATTCCCCGGGTCGTCCGCGGGCACGCAGCGTTCATCGCCCCAAAAGAAATGCACGCTGGTCCAATCCAATTTATTCCCGGCAAGCCGTTCATATAACTTCATCGGTGTACTCCCCCCAGAGAGCGCAACCAGAAAACGCCCGCGGTCTGCGATGGCTTTCTGTGCGACTTCAATGAACAAGGAGGCTGCCGACTGACTTAATTCGTTTATACCGCTATAAATATCTATTTTCATCTTCCGATGATTTTATCTCATGTACTGTAAAAAATGACAGAAGGCTTGCGCCCATCCGTCATTTTTTACACAAACCCGCAAAAAGCGCGAACTATTTATTCGTACGCGAGAGTATCCTTTACGGTCAACCGCGAAGCACGCTGGGCGGGAAGGGAACTGGCGACCGTGGCGAGAACAATCGTGAAGAGCAACCATGCAACGATTCCCGTCGTGCCGTACACAACCGGCATGGGCGCTTGAAGCATCGAAATACCCACGCCGTAGGCAAGGATGTTGGTGATGGGAATGGAGACCACGATGCTGATCATCCAACTGATCAGGCCGACGACCAGACCTTCCACAATCACGATGCTTTGAATGTCGAAATTCGATGCGCCCGTTGCGCGCAAAATACCGATCTCGCGGGTGCGTTCCAGCACGTTGATGCTCATGGTACCCATCAATCCAAGCCCGCCCACAATGGCGATCATGGCGGCCATGACAAGCATAAAGTAGACAAAAATATCCGTCTGGGCGGTTTGGTCGCGGACAAAGTCCGCGCCAAGCCGGGCATCCGTTACGTGGATACCGCGTGATTCGAGCAGCGCCTGTAGTTGATCGTTGACCCTGTTTTGGGTGGCAGAGTCGTGTTCGGTGGTAATCACACGCAGGGCATAAACGATGCCGGGCTGGCCGATGATCCTGCTGATGTATTCATAATTGACATAGGCCAGAGGCACATCGGGGTTGCCAACAATAGTGTAGAAGCCGACGATATGCCATTCGGTCTCCCTTCCATTGATCTTGATTTTCATCGTGCCGCCAATTTTCAGTCCGGGGAATATGCTCTGGATTTGATTGCCGACCACAATGGCGTTTTCATCTCCTGTTGTAAGCCAGCGACCCGCGGAGATGATGGGGTCGATCAACGTGGAATTGGAGGGCGGCGCGACGAACATGATTTGGCGGCCGGCTTCGTCCTTGTTTTCCGACACAATGGTGCCAGGATATTCCAGCCAGCCTTCCACCCCACTGACGCCGGGCACGCTCAGCGCCGCCGATGAAACCCTTTCGAGACGGTAGCCGCGATTGAAACCGATGTTGATATCCGCCAAAAAATATCCTTGAATATCATGGATGACTTGGTCGAAGGAAGCCCAGAGATTATAGATACTGATGAAGATCGCACCTGCCAGGACAAGGGTGAACAAGGTGAGGGCGAGGCGTGCCTTGCGGCGAAACGCATTCCGCAGGGACAAACGCATCGGGCGGGGAATCAACAGGGCAGCCCTGCTTACTTTTTTCTCCTTCCGTTTCACGGCGCCTTTAATGCCATAATCGGTAAGCGCTTCGCGTACCGTCACGCGGACGCTGTCGTACATGGGAATCCATGCGGCAAGAAGCGGAACTGCGAGGGCGACAATCAACTGTTGAACGAGGGTTGACCGGTACCCATGATATTCGGCAGGGAAAAAATTCAACCAGGCGGCCATCCCGTCGCCGATGGTCTTCGCCGCATTATTCGCCAGAGGCACAGAAATGGCGAGCGCGCCGAGGCCGAAGAAAAAGATCAGAACCACATACATTCCAAATATCTGAGTCCCTCTTCCGCCGACCGCCTTCATAATGCCGATCTGCCGCGTCTGTTGAGACATCAACGCGGTGATGGTGTTGACAATCAAGACACCGCTCAATAACACCGTAAGCCAGCCCAGAACACCGAGAATCAGGAACATCGCCTGCGCGGTGGTGTATGCATAGTGATGGCCCGGTTGGTTGATATATACAAAATCGACGGTCGCTCCACTTCGTTCTATGCGGTCGGCAACAGCCTGCGCCACTTCGGTGACGTGGTCTGTATCCGTTTGCTTTTCGGATACGCTGACCGCCAGCGCATTGAAACTGCGATCCCCGCCCAGCCAGACGATCGTATCCAGTGTGACATAGGCGGTGACTTGCCTCGTAAGGTTGTAAGGATAGCCCGTGGCTGAATGAAGGTAACCTGCAAGGCGGAGTTTTCGAATTTTTCCATTGTCGAGTTCCACGGTGATCGTGTCGCCGACTTTAAATCCCAGCGATGCGGCGGATGAATCGATCAAGACCTCCTTCTCTCCAGGCACAGCGATTCCAGTTTCGCCTAATGCAGGTTTGAGGGTATTCACGGTCAGAGTATTCGGGTTCTCAATAGCGGTGAACTGAATGCGAATCTCGTCCCTGCCTTCCATAACGATATTTGCGGCGATGATGCTTTTCCCTTCCACGGCATCCACTCCCGCAACCTGGCGCGCGATCTTCACACTGTTTTCATCCATGGGGTAGGCATAAACCATTGCCTCGGAAGGATTCGAAGAGAGGAAGTCTCCATCCATGCTTTCGACCATGAACAGCCGCATGTTGTTATTGAATCCAACGGCCAGGACACCCACGGCAATGGTGAGGATGGTGAGAATGGTGCGGCCTTTGCTGCCCCAAAAATCGGCCCAGACCTTTTTCCAGCGGCTGGTCATGATAAACCTCCGCGCTTGCGGATATTTTCCGCCTCGTGCAAGTCTGCGAATTGGTGCAGCGCATCGCGCGTAACCTCGGATTGATTCAGTAATTCTGACAGCCGGTCATAGCCGATGGCAAGCACCTCGACAGGCGTATGCTCCGAGGCGCGGATGGAGGCGCGGTGCTTCTTCTCATGGAAGAATTCCATCTCGCCAAAATATTTCCCCGGTCCAAGTTGAACCGCGATCACATCCGATTGATTCGGGCGCGGCAGGACCACTTCCACTGTCCCTTTCGTCACGATATAGAAAGCATCCGCGTCGGTGCCTTCGGCGATGATCATGGATCCGGCCGCATAGTTCTTTGCCACTGCATCATGGGTTGCCTGCAATAGCTGCTCCCGCGTGAGGGTTGGCATGGCTCTCGCCACATATTCGTTGACGATCTCGCCGTCGGCAATCAGCGCTGTGCGATGCGTGCGTTTTGCAAGCCCGCTGTCGTGGGTGACGATGATGATGGTCTTGCCTTTTGCCACCTGATCGTTGAACAATGCAAACACGGATTCGGCAGTTTTTGAATCAAGGTTTCCCGTCGGTTCATCTGCAATCACCACTGGCGGATCGTTGGCGAGCGCGCGGGCAATGGCCACGCGCTGCTGCTGTCCGCCGGAGAGGGCGGTGGGAAGTTTGTAGGCATGGTCGCTTAGCTCGACGATCTCCAGAAGTTCCAGCGCGCGCTTTTCACGCTCGCGCATCGAATACATGCGGCAGAAATCCATGGGGAGCATGATGTTCTCGATGACGGAGATCATCGGCAGGAGCTGGAAGAACTGGAACACGATGCCGAGATTCCTGCCGCGCCAGCGCGCCATTTTATTTTCGTTCAATTCATGCACCGCCATGCCGTTGACGAACACTTCGCCGGATGAGGGGCGGTCGATGCCGGTGATCATATTCAACAGCGTGCTTTTACCGCTGCCCGATTTGCCGATGATGCTGACAAACTCGCCCGCATGAATTTGCAGATCCACATTATTGAGCGCGTGGAAATCATCCACAGCGGTCTTGTAGTATTTATGCACGTCGCGCAGATCGATCATCAAATGACCATCAGATGAGGCGCCGTTCGATTTTTGAGAGAGGGCCATCCAGGCGCTCCTTTCTTATACAAGTGTGTGAGGATGCTGGAAACGTGCCTTTACTTTGCAAACGTCACGACGGCGGTCATGCCCCAGCGCATGGCGGCATTCATCTCTGTCAGCAGAATGGTGACCTCGTAGACCACATCGCCCTGGTTGATGGTGTAATCCTCGGCGATGGACAGCACATTGCCCTTGAATTCCATACCGGGCAGCGCATCCAATTTGACCGTGACCGGCTGCCCTTCCTCGATGTCCACCACATCGATCTCGGTCAGTTCGGTGGTTTTGACGACCCAGCTCGACATATCCGCGATCGTCACCAGCGATTGACCGGACGAGGCAAATTCCCCGACCTTGAGGTCCAAATTCGTGATCACACCGGAGAAAGGCGCGCGGATTTCCGCATTCGCCAAAGCGGCGCGGGTGCCGGCCGTATCCTCCGCAAAGGAAGGATCCTGCAGGGCGTCGTAATCGCGCTGGGCAGCCGCCAACCGCACCTCGGCATTCTGAAGATCGGACTCGAGTTCCAGCCATTGGACGGCCAGCCGATAATAAGCCCAAGCATTGTCGAGCGCCTTCTTGCGGACCTTGGCAATGCCCTGCACGGGGCGGTCGCCCTTTTCCTCTTCATCGGAGAGCTTGAGTTTCTTCGCATCGAGATGCTGGTAGGGTTCAAAGAGGACGCGCTGCTCATTGAGCAGGACGAGCATTTCCTCGACGGCCTGGGTGGGGATCATGCCGTCGAATTTATTGGGCACATCGAAGTTATCCACCTTGATGCGGGCGATG
>JACZJC010000029.1 GCA_014860745.1 Anaerolineales bacterium | reverse complement strand
TATCTCCTGGGACCCTCCGACAGCCGCTTTGAAGTCTATTATGTTACGGGAGGTCCGCTGGTTGTGAGCAGCGATGTGGGGGCGAAAATCGTCGCCTCGCTGTACGAGCTGAAAAGGGCGGAAGGTGTCGGTGAGTACAATTGGTCAATCGGAGATGATGGGCCTGCCGTCGTCCCAATTATCCGACAGCTATTTGATCCCGATCTATTTTGGAAACTGGCCGCTTTACCTGGATGCCTCGCTGGCCTTCGCGAATGTGGATACGATAGCCACCACGGTAACAGTGAAGATCGCCGGAGTAACCCAGGGAACATACGTCATGCAGCCAAGCACAAGCATGGTCGTGAGGTACACCCTGGATGGCGGTCCGGTGGAGATCAGCAGCAATAATGGGGCGAAGATCGTGGCCTCGTTGAACCAATGGCGCCGGCCGGCGCCCATAGGCGGCTGGACGGGGGTGGCGCAATCCATGGCGCTGCCGCTTGAAAAGATCTCGAACAGCTATGTGATACCGCGCTATAACGGCACCGATCCGGCCTTATACAACGCGGTCCTGATGGCCAATGTCGATAGTGTGCCCAGAACGATCACGGTGAAGATCGGTGGAGCCGTGGTGGGATCCTATCTCCTGGGACCCTCCGGCAGCCGCTTTGAAGTATACAATGTACTGGGAGGTCCGATCGTGGTGAGCAGCGATGTGGGGTCGAAAATCGTCGCCTCGCTGTACGAGCTGAAAAGGGCGGAAGGCGTCGGCGAGTACAATGGTCAATCGGAGATGATGGGCCTGCCGTTGTCCCAATTGTCTGACAGTTATTTGATCCCGATCTATTTTGGGATGTGGGGCAATTACCTGGATGCCTCGTTGTACATTGCCGTTCCGTAGATCATATATCGCAAAGATTTACAAACTGGGCATAGCATGAGACACTATGCCCAGTTTGTTTTTGTCCCTTTTGGGGCGGCGGGCAATTGCGGTTCGGATGTGGTTGAAAGATTCAGAAAATTGGCAAAAAAGCCGCAGGTTGCAAAAAATATGATATAGGGATGTCACTGGCAGAGTTCAGGAAATTCTATGTTTAGATGAATTTGTTTGTGCGTAAGGGGAGTTAATAAAAGCAGAACCCACGCTTAGCGTGGATTCTGCCAATTGTGTGCCAACAGCCCTACGGTCGTTTAAGAGGCGGGAGTTTGTTGCCTTCGCCTTTTTGGGTCACTTCCACCCAAAGCGATTGCGAAAGTTCATATCCGATGATGTGGTCGTGCGGTTTCATGTTCAGGCGCAAAGGTCCTTGAAACGGGGCGCAACTTAATAAGTGGAAGGATACACCCGGTACCAAACCAAGTTCCGCAATGTAGCGCAGTTTATCGGGGTTGTGCGTGCGCACACGGCTGACAAGACAATCCGAACCCGAAGGGACATTGACGAGCGGCTCATCCTTCACAATCGGCATGACGCCGTCCTTCGAAGGGATCGGTTCGCCATGCGGGCAGCGTGTCGGCTTGCCGGCCAGTTCAAAGACGCGATCCTCCAACTCGGCATTGATTCCCTTTTCAAACACATCGGATAATTCATGCGCGGCGGCCCAGTCGTAACCCATCACCTTCACGAGAAAAACCTCTGTAAGGCGGTGACGGCGCAGCGATGGCATGGCAATTTTTTCACCCGCCGATGTAAGCCGTACTCCGCGATACGGTTCATGCACCAGGTAGCCGCCTTTGCTCAACCGCTTCACCATCGTTGAAATAGCCTGCGCGGATGACTCAACCTGCGAACTTAATAGCGAAAGTGGAACCTGTTCATGATCCTGTTGCAGGCGGTAGATCTCTGCGGCATAACGTTGCATTGCGGCACTGACGGACATGATACGACTTCAATCTCCAATAAGGATAATATTTATAAAGAAAATCTAGTTTATCAAAATTATACTACACGGCTGGTACAAGATAATCCAAGAGCCTTCCCCGGAACATAGTTTGCTATAATCATCCCAATGTCCCAGGACCTGTTCGATCACGCCATGCAGGAACGTATGAAAAGCGAAGCGCCGCTTGCCGCGCGTATGCGTCCGCGCACGCTGGAGGAATATATCGGACAGGAACATATCGTGGGCGAAGGAAAACTCCTGCGCCGCGCCATCGAAGCGGATCGGTTGTTCTCGTCCATCATTTTATGGGGACCGCCGGGCACCGGCAAAACCACTCTTGCACAAGTTATCGCGAACACGACCAAAAGTCATTTCGTTACAATTTCCGCCATCCTCGCAGGAAAGGCGGACCTGCGGGTGATCATTGACGAAGCGCTTGAACGGCGGCGTCTGCACAACGAACGCACCATCCTTTTTGTGGATGAAGTTCACCGTTGGAATAAAGCCCAACAGGACGCGCTGCTCCCCCACGTGGAAAACGGGACATTTACCTTGATCGGAGCGACGACCGAAAACCCATATTTTGAAGTCATCAAAGCATTGATCTCGCGCTCGCGTGTTTTTCAACTGCGTAATTTGAATCAAACCGAGACGGGCATTCTGCTCGACCGTGCGCTCACCGACAGGGATCGCGGCTACGGAAACAAACGCATCCTCCTTGACCTTGCGGCCCGCTCCCACTTAATTGAAGTTTCCTCCGGCGACGCACGGAACGCACTCAACGCCCTCGAGCTGGCAGTGGAATCCACTGCGCCAAATAAAGATGGCGTCATCCATATCACATTGGATGTGGCGCAGGAATCAATTCAACGCCGCGCGGTGCTTTACGACAAGGACGGAGACGCGCACTACGATACGATCTCCGCCTTCATCAAATCCGTCCGCGGCTCGGACCCTGACGCAGCGTTATACTGGCTGGCAAAAATGATCTACGCGGGTGAAGACCCAAAATTCATCATCCGCCGTTTGATCATTCTCGCCGGTGAAGATATCGGCCTCGCTGACCCAATGGGTATCGTCGTCGCATCCTCCGCTGCCCAGGCCTTTGATTTCATTGGTCTGCCCGAGGGAATTTACCCAATTGTGGAGGCCACGCTGTATCTTGCCACAGCGCCGAAATCCAACACGGCGGGGGCATATTTCAAGGCGATGAAGAAAATAGAGGATGAAGGTCAGATATCCGTTCCACGCCATCTTGCGGACGGCAACCGCGACGCCGATACGATGGGACATGGGAAGGACTACGTTTATCCGCACGAATTTGAGGGTCATTTCACGCCGCAGCAATATTTACCCAAACGGCTGCTCGGCACGTATTTCTACTCACCATCGGAAGAGGGTTATGAGTCACAAGTTAAAACAAGGCTTGAGATGTGGAGAGAAGCCCAACGAAAAGCTTTGGGGATTTCGAAAGTGGAAAATATTCCCGATTTGAGCGAAGAACAAATCCTGGAAATGAAGAGGAAGATCAAATAATGCCTTTATTACTGCTGATCCGTCACGGCGAAAACGACTTTGTTAAAACAGGGAAGATGGCAGGCCGCCTGCCCGGGGTTCATCTCAATGAACGGGGACAGAAGCAGGCACAGGCGCTGGGAGAGGCGCTCAAAGATGTGCCGGTCACAGCGATTTATTCGAGTCCGCTCGAGAGGGCGATGGAGACTGCCGCGCCAATCGCATCCGCGCGCAAATTGCAGATCATCCAGGAACCTGGGGTGATGGAGACGGACGTGGGAAAATGGCAGGGAAAATCGTGGAAGGTCCTGCGGTTATTAAAGGCATGGAAGATCGTGCTGAATGCCCCCTCCCGTTTTCGCTTTCCGGAGGGCGAGTCGTTTCCAGAAATGCAGGCGCGGATCGCAAACGCGCTGGAACGGATGATAAAAAAACATAATAAACCGCAGGATATTATTGTGGTCGTCTTCCATGCAGATCCCATTAAACTGGCGGTATCGCATTTACTAGGCTTGCCGCTCGATCACTTTCAACGGCTGGGCTGCGACACGGGTTCGCTGACCATGCTGCACGCCAATGAATCGGGAGCTCATTTAGCCAAGCTGAACCAGCGGCCGCCTTTCGATTTTCTGCCGAGGGATAAAAAACGGCAATAAAAAACACCAGGTTTCTACGGTTTCGTAACTGGGCATTGCTCCACATGTAAATACTTTTGACATTCTTCCGTTGTCATCAAGCGCGTTACGCGGGATTGGGCAAGGGCGAGCAGTTCATTTATAGGAAGAACGAATATGCGCGTGACCCCGTCTGAGCTGGCAACAACAAGGCGGGTGCTGTCCGTCACAGGGCTAAACGCGACACCTCTCACGCCGCCGAGATTTCCAGGTAAAGTGAGTATTTCTTCACCGCTGGCAACATCCCATACCTTTGCCGTATTATCTTCACTGCCTGTGGCAAGCAATTTGCCGTCCGGGCTGAATGCCACCGATTGGATTTGGGAACTGTGACCAATCAATGTCTGCAATTTGGCGCCAGTTGCCGCGTCCCAGAGAATGGCAGTCCCATCTCCGCTTCCACTTGCAATCATCGAGCCATCGGGGCTATAGGCAATATCCGGCAGACCGGCGTTGTGTCCGCTAAGCGTAAGTAACAACTCGCCTGTCTTTACATCCCAAATTTTCGCAGTCGCGTCTGTGCTCGATGTGGCAAGACGTGTCCCATCAGGACTGAAGGCGACACCCAACACAATGCCGTCATGACCGGTAATCTCATAAATGACAGTCCCTGTTTTTGCATCCCAGACTTTTGCCGTACCATCGAAACCGCCTGTAGCGATCAGGCTACCATTCGGGCTGAAGGCAATATCACGGACCCCAACTTCATGCCCAATGAGAGTGAGCAATTTCTGACCACTTGCAGTATCCCAAATGACCACCGTCCCATCCAGGCTGCCCGTGGCAAAACGTGTTCCATCTGGGCTGAAAGCGACGTTCAAAACTTCAATATCGTGCCCACGAAATATCAATCGCGGCTCGCCTGTTTTGGCATTCCATAATGTTGCCGTGCCATCCCCTCCATTCGTTGCAAATTCCTGCCCATTCGGATTATATGCAACTCTAGTCCCATAGCCTGTTACCGCACTCACGACTGCGATTGTTTCCTGGCCGGGTGTGAGGCTCCATATTTTTATCGTCCTATCCAGACTTGTACTTGCCAGCTGTTGACCATCCGGGCTGAGGGCGATCCCCATCACCCAACCAGTATGACCAGCAAGGGTAAGCAACTCCCGACCGCTCGTGGCATCCCACAATTTGATTGCGTTCCCGCTGGCGGTGCTCAAGCTGACGGCTGCCAGTTGCGTTCCATTCGGGCTGAAAATCATTGGACCACCTTCCGGGATGGTAAGTGCGGCATGGTTCTCGTCGAAAGTAACAACATCATCCGACTCTGGTGCGATATTCCACACTTGTATCCCATTGGCGGTGGCGGCTGCGAGTTGTGTCCCGTCAACATTGAAACTGACCTTATAAACTGTGAACTCAGGCAGGTCGCGCAACAGATCCCCCGTAGCCACATCCCAGATTTTCAACATGGCATCCTCGCTGGAGGTTATCAGAAACTCCCCGTCCGGGCTAAAGGCCAGACCACCAACTTCGGCGGTGTGACCTTTCAGAACGTGGAGTAAGTCACCTGTGCTGGCATTCCAAATACGCACTGTGGTATCCCCACTGCCAGTGGCAAGGTATTTTCCATCAAGGCTAAAAGTAACAGACAAAACGTCCCCTTGATGACCGGATAATGCCATCAGGAGCTCGCCCGTAACTGGATCGTAAACTTTTAGCTGATCACTGTCACAGGCGGCAAGTTGTCTTCCATCCGGGCTGTACGCAATGCGCTGCTCTGTCACCAGATCACTTGGTTTGGTGGTGCCCGGCAAGCGGAGCAGTTCCGCGCCAGTTGTGGAATCCCAAACGATGACCGTTCCATCGCCCCCAATTGTAGCGAGGCGTTTTCCATCCAAGCTGAAAGCCGCTGATAACACCTTGGTCTCGTGACCTCTGAGAGTCAGCCGTATTGGTGATGCCACTATTGAGCGATGCAACGCTTCCTCTGCTTCGGGAAGCACTGTCCCATCTATGGATCCTGTCGTTGAGATGGCCTGCAATGCAAGCAGGATACTCCGCTCGGGATCCACTGACAGGTTGTTAAGCGAGGCAGAGGCCAATTCGCGTGCGGTGGCAATCCGTCGTTCATTCTGAGCTGTGACCGCTATCTGGCGCGCCTGTGAACCGAAGAACAAAGCAATAAAACCCATGACCAGTGCAATAGCAAATGCGCCGGTCAGATACCTTGCGCGCCTGCTTAATTGTCCTGCAAAATGGGTTTGTTCCTCTGCGCGCTGTTTTTCAGATTCGGCCAGTTTTTGTGCCGTCTCGAGTTCGCGTTGTCGTTGTGCCTCACGTTCAGCAGTTTCACGTTCACGGTACTCAATGGATGCCGCCAGAAACTCGCGTTCCAGCACGTTGATCTCATGCTCGTGTGCGATTGCCCATTCGTGTGACAGTGTCAGACGCGCACCGCGATACAACAAATCAGATTCACGGTTCAACACGAACCATTCGTGGGCGGTCTCGGTTAAATGCCGGTGCAGGCGCAAGTCTTCGCGGTTGTCTTCGAGCCAGCCTCGCAATGTGGGCCATTCGCGGATCAAAGCCTCGTGCGCCACTTCAACCGTATCTTCGCCGGCGGTGATCAACCTTGAATCGGCCAATATTTTCAATACAGATCGCGTGGTGTTTTCATCTTCCGGCTTCAGGACTAACTCGTTAAAAGAGGCGCGGCGGCGTGTATCACCACTGGAAGTTTCATCACCCAACTCCGTCAGGCGCAGGAAAATTCGACGGGCAATCTCCCTTTGCTCATGTGTGAACTGATCTGCAAATACCGCCTCGGCCGTCTCCGCAATCGCGCCGCGCACACCTCCCGATGAAGTGTAGCCGCTCAGAGTCATCATGCGCCCACGCCGCCTCTGCCATGTTTCCATAAGCGCGTGGGAAAGCAAGGGCAAAGCGCCCGGCTCATGACCCACCTCATGCAACAGCAAATCAACCAGTCCCGGCTCAAACTCCCAGCGGCCACGGCGCGCTGGCTCCTCAACGGCACGCTGAAGTTCCTCACCGCTCATGGCACCAATATATTCCTGATTTTGTGCCAAAGCCTCACGCAATGGGGGGTAGTTGGCGCAATGGGCATAGAAGTCTGCACGCAATGTGATGACAACAATCACCGGCCCGTTAACTTCGAATGCAGCCGTGAGCAGATTACCAACAAATGCGGTCCTTTCATCCTCCGAACGGCATAACGCAAACAATTCCTCGAACTGGTCGATGACCAAGAGCAGGCGGGCGTTGGTCTCCAATCCCAATTTACGTTTTGCAAAGATTTGCAAGCTTCGTGGGTCAAGCCCCATGTCATCCATCAAGGTCGTTGTTGGCATGACGGAATTGTTTTCGCGAGTCAAACTTGCAGCCAGACTCTCCAGCGGGTGCGTGGCGGGAGTAAAAACGTGAATATTCCAGTCAGCAGAGGTTTTATTCCAGCGCAATGCAGGGAGTAAACCTGCCCGCACAAGCGATGACTTACCGCTCCCAGACGCTCCCACCACAGCCAGAAAACGACCCTTGTTCAGCGACCCACTCAAAGTCAGGGAAAGAACGCTTGCTGTTAATTTTTCGGTCAACGCTTCACGTCCAACGAACAGGTCTGCATCCGTTTCTTCGAAATAACTCAACCCTTTATACGGACACAACCCTAGACCGGGCGCATCTTCACGACGGATATTGGCAGCCAGCTCCAACAGGCGGGAGACCGCCCTGGGTTCTTCCTCCAGCCCAAGAGCGGAAATGAAACGGGCTTCTATCGTGGTGATATCAGGCAGGCGGAGGTTTTGCTCAAGGCGGCTGATCTGGGCATCGCTATATCCAACCGCAATGGATAATTCCATTTGAGTGATGCCGGCGCGGCGTCTGAGGAAGCGAAGCAGATCGCCAAACGTAGTGAATTTTTCCAATGTGCTGACAGGGATTGAAGTGGACATGCATACCTTCCTGAATTAAGGAGAAAAGCCGTCTCTGTGATTTCAGAATAGCATACTTTCCTCATATTGGAGAATTTTGGCAGGATTTGGCAAGTCAGGTAATCTCCCGGATGCTAAATTTAGAGTATCAAATGACTGGCGCGCAAATGAAGCGCAAATTCAACCAGCCAAAGGAGAAAAAATGTTCATAAATCGTGTGTTCAATCTGTTGATCGTCATTGCACTGGTGGTGCTTGTCGGGTTCACTGTTCGAGAAGCCTCAGCCACATCGGTTGTCATCGCAGCCGACCAATCTCATGGTGACCCGACAAAGGCGGCAGAGTGCGCCAGTTTACCCGCCCGCACATCCATTCACTCTGCGTACAAAGAGGATATGGGCGTTTGGTTACTTTTCACAAAAGACGGTCCCACTGGCTTGGATGGCGGGCTGATTCACCTGCTCTCAAATTATCGTGACTGCTCGCAATAAGGAGAATAAACCATGAACCAATCCTTTTATGAAATAAGAGGTAAAGAGAAAATTAATGACCTGCGGCAGGAAGGAATGATAAGCCAGGCCTATTACAGATCAAGGTCCACGGTCCATTATCGACTGCCAAAACTCATTGCGATTCTCATTGGAATTCTGGGATTGGTCGGGATTCTCAGCCGCTAAATTGCAGTCGAAAGTATATTAACAAACGCTCGTCACTCTGTCGGGGGTCAAGCCTCCGACAGAGTGCTCTTTGTTAAGTCGCAAAATATCATGGTGATTGTCTTTCGCGCCTACCCAACCACGCTCGCGGTGATCCATGCCAGTGATTTGCACGGAAACATGGTAAAGTTGAATCGTCGTTCAACTTTTGAACTCCTGTTGAAGCAAAAGAAGAAAACATGGCAAAACTCAAGCTTGACCTGCATGAGATTTACAACAAGGGCTATCAAATTGACGCGGAGCTCAACCGCATCGTTGAAGAGGCCATTGAAAAGAAAATCGCGCTGGTTGAGATCATTCCCGGCAAAGGGAGCGGGCAATTGAAGAAAAAAGTCCTACGTTTTCTAAATCAGGGCCATATCAAAAAGCTGTATCATCGCGTTGAAAAGGACGATAAAAATTTTGGGCGGATATTTATTCACTTCAAGTTTTAATTTCTCCTTGGATTATTCCACATACGGTTAATCGAAGAAGTCACGTACCCCGAAATATTTTTCAACAAAAGCCAATAACGCATTCGCCTTCAATTGGAAGTCCGTGTTTGTATTCCCCTGCTGCATGGATGTGACCAGACGCTCACGAAAACTAATCTCGGAGGAGGGCGGTAAAAACACTTCGAGTTCTTGAATCAATTCCATTGCCTGTTGAACAACCATCAGCGCGTTGGGCAGCGGGGTATTTTCATCAAGGACTTCTTTGAGCAGTTTACACTTATAGGTGTGGCAAAATCGCGGATATTGAGGGGAAGTATAGATCGTGCACTGTCCATGCCAGAGCGGGCAGGGTTGGCTAAACCCACGCCCCCGCGGTTCACGAATTACATTCAACCCCAGAGCCCTGGCAGAGTCCAGTTCAACTGACCTGAGCTTAGACCAGATAAATAAATGACCCGTGCAGCACAGCCCGCAAGACGTGCACAAAATGGTCCCTTGGGTTTCGCCCGCTTCATCAGCATCGGTCATACCGGGAATGTTATCCCAGTAGCGATAAACTGACAATCACGATAAGGGGTACAATATCCCCTAAATTTTTATTGGTAAAGGAATTTTATGAGTGATCTACCCTCCGGCACCGTGACATTTTTATTTACCGATATCGAAGGCTCGACCAAGCTTTGGGAGCTACACCCCGAAGCGATGAAAGCCGCGTTGGTAAAACATGATTCGATACTGAAGGAAGCCATCGAATCCAATCATGGACACATCATCAAAACCACAGGCGATGGAGTCCATGCGGTTTTCACAACTGCCATTGATGGGGTCAACGCATCCATTACCGCGCAACGCCAACTTCATTCATCCCTTCGACAAGCTCAGGACGGCGCCTTCATCATTCATCCTTCATCTTTTGCACTTAAAGTTCGCATGGGATTGCACACCGGCGAAGCCGAATTGCGCGAAGGCGATTACTTCGGTCAGACCTTGAATCGCGCAGCGCGCATCATGTCGGCGGGGCACGGCGGGCAGATATTGGTTTCCGATGTTGTCGCTCAGGTGGCGAGAGAGCATCTCGCGGCTGACGTATCGTTCATGGACCTGGGCGAACACTATCTCAAAGGAATCGCACAGTCAGAAAAGATTCATCAAGTCGTTGCTTCGGATCTGCAGCGAGGATTCCCTCCACTCAATACGATTCCAACGGCGACGAACAACCTGCCTCAACAACTCACATCCTTCATCGGGCGCGAGCGCGAACTGAGAGAGGCAAGTGAAAAACTCACCTCAGCGAGATTACTTACCCTCATCGGTCCCGGGGGCACAGGCAAGACGCGCTTATCGCTGCAACTCGGCATAGAGATGCTGCCCAACTTCACGGATGGCGTGTGGTTCATCGAACTGGCGCCGCTCGCCGACCCCGCATTGATTCTGCAAACGATCGCGTCGGTGTTGGGCGTGCGCGCGCAAGCGGGAATGCCGCTTGAGAATGTCGTCAACGATTATTTAAGGGCGAAGAATCTTTTGCTCATTCTCGATAATTGCGAGCATCTCGTCGAAGCCAGCGCCGCACTTGCGGATGAATTTTTGCGCAATGCGCCGAACATCAAGATCATTGCCAGCAGCCGTGAGGCGCTGGGAGTCGGCGGGGAAAATGTCTATCGCGTGCCTTCTTTATCGCTGCCGAATCAGGCTAACGTCACGCGTGAAGCGGTGATGGGATTCGAGTCTGTTCAATTGTTCGTGGAACGCGCGTCGGCGGCGAATCCAAAATTTCATCTGACGGATGAGAACGCCTCACACATCGCCCAAATCTGCTCCCGTCTCGACGGCATTCCCCTCGCTTTGGAATTGGCCGCTTCGCGCGTGAGCGCCTTTACTCCCGAACAGATCGCCAAGCGGCTCGACGACCGATTCAAATTGCTCACCGGCGGCTCGCGCACAGCATTGCCGCGCCAACAAACGTTACGCGCGTTGATCGACTGGAGTTACGATATTCTGAGTCCAGATGAATGCAAGTTGTTGAAGCGCCTCTCGGTCTTTGCGGGTGGATGGGTGTTCGAAGCGGCAGAATCGATGTTCAGCGATATGGACGTACTGGAACTCATGCCGCAATTGGTGAACAAGTCGCTGGTGGTGATGGACGAGGAAGGCAATGAGCCGCGCTACCGTCTGCTCGAAACGATCCGCCAGTATGCCCGCGACAAATTATTGGAATCGGGCGAGGCGGAGGAGATCCGAAACCGTCATTTGGATTATTATGTCAGGCTGACCGAAATCGCCGAAAAGGAACTTTTCAGCACCATCGCATTGGATTGGGTGTATCGTCTCGAAGCCGAATACGACAACCTGCGGGCTTGTTTCGAATGGGGTCTGGACACAAATGTATTTTCGGTCCTGCGCATGTGCGGCGCACTGCCGTATTTCTGGTTTCGACGCGGCTACGAAGCGGAGGCCTTGTCACTGCTCTATAACGCGCTCGAACACGCAGCCCGCCAGCCGAAGGTCGAGGGGGACGAGTCCCGCCAGCGGATGAAAATCATTGCAAACGCCTGGAAAGCAGTCTCCTTTCTGGCGTTCAGCCAGGGAAACGTCCCAGCGGCAAGTGCTGCAGCACGTGAATGCGCAGTGGTCGCGCGTCAACTGGACGATATTCCCCTGCTGGTATTCGTGCTGACCTTCGAAGCGGAATCCAAAATGATGTCGGGGAACTTCGACGAAGTCGATGCCATCACGGAAGAGGTCCTTCGGCTTGGCGAAGAGTCGAACCATCCCTTCGCCTTGGGCAATGCGTACGGAATGGTCGGCACGCGCATGATAATGCTCGGGCAGGACGACCCCAAAGCCAGGGAACTACTGGCGCGCGGCCTCGAAACAATGAAGGATGATAAAAACGTCTTTGGGCATTCGATGCTGCTGTTTGGGACGGGGATGGCCGCCCGGTTCAACGGGCGGTATGAGGAGGCGCGCGCGCAATTCGCGCCTCTTCTGGAAATCTTTCACGGCATGGGCGATTATCACCGCGCCAACATGGTCAACAGCGAAATGGCGCATATGGACCGCGCAGAAGGAAAGTTTGAATCTGCCGAGTCCATGTACCGCGAGACCATCCTGGAGTGGAAGAGGCTTGGTCATCGCGCGGCCGTCGCCAATCAATTGGAATGTTTCGCCTTTATCGCCAAAGCCCACGAACAGCCCGAACGCGCCCTCAAATTACTCGGCGCGGCGGAGGCGCTGCGCGAACTCATCAATATAGATATGTCGCAGCTGGAACGCGTGGAATACGAGCGTGAAGTCAACGATTTGAAAACAAACATGGACGAGAAGCTGTTTGCTTCGTTATGGGCGGAGGGCAAGTCCATGACGATGGAGCAGGCGATTCAGTTGGCGTTAAGTTAGGAAATTCATTGGATGGAGATAATGTGCCGTTTTTCATCTATTCAATCGTGAGGAAAAATGACAACTGAAACCGAACATGGCTATCTTGTCCTTGCAGACATCAGCGGCTACACATCCTTTGTCGCGGGCACGGAATTGGAGCACGCCCATGAGATTCTCAGCGACCTGCTCGAGACGATATGCGTACGCATCGAGTCCCTGCTGACCATCCACAAACTTGAAGGGGATGCAGTCTTCGCCTACGCGCCGGAGGCAAAAATCACACGCGGGGAAACAATCCTGGAGCTGGTTGAATCCACCTACGCGGCTTTCCGTGACAGGCAAACGAACATCAAGCGTGCCACAACCTGCACCTGCAATGCCTGCCGCAATATCCCTTCACTGGATCTGAAATTCATCGTACACCACGGCGATTACATTATTCAGCATGTGCGGGATATCAAGGAAATGGTTGGCTCAGACGTGAACCTTGCCCATCGACTGCTCAAAAATCACGTGGCCGATACCACTGGCTGGAAGGCTTACGCGCTCTTTACAGAGAAAAGCCTGGAACATATGGGGATGCAATTGGAGAATGCACACCCACAGCTTGAGGCGTATGAACATCTTGGCGAAACCATGACTTACAGCATGGATATGCGCGAACGTTATGATGAGATCATGGCCCAACGTCAGCAGATTATCTTTGCAGGGGACGCAGATTTCAGCATGGAGATTGATTTTTCCACGCCTCCGCCCCTGACCTGGGAATGGTTGCACGACCCCGCGCGAAGGAATCAATGGGGCCATGATGTTGTCTGGTCCCGCGGCGACCGCCCCAGGGGCCGGACTTCAAGCGGCGCCAGCAACCATTGTGCGCATGGCAAAAAAGTCAGCACTGAAATTGTGCTGGATTGGCGCCCGTTCGATTACGCCACGATGGAGTCTTATCAGAACGGCAAGCTACAGATGAAAGAGACCCTGAGCCTGACCGCCTTGCCTAACGGAGGCACGCGTGTCCACGATCATATCGTTGTGAATATTCCATTGCCCAAATGGATCCGGCGGCCTGTAGTTAAAATCCTGATGACTCGGTTTTTTAAGTACGATTATTTTCTACGCGAAGCCGCACGTCTGGCCGGCGAAGAGATGAAGAAGCTGGAGAATTCATGAGCCAGAGGACATTTTCATTGAAAACGCAGCTCCTGGCTTTACATCCACGGACATTTGAAAAGCTCGTTTATTTAACTGCCACCGCGGATCATTAATGGTGCATCTCGAATCTCTCCTGTCTATAAAACGTGGGGAAGGCCGCCTGGCCTTGCTCGTCGTCGCAGTGATGCTGCTCACCTCAGCGGGGTTTACCCTTGGCAGCACGGGGGTCGAAGCCTTATTTTTTGCCCGCTTTGGGGTGGAATATCTGCCTTACATGTATATGATCCTGGGCACACTATCCTTCCTCACCTCACTGGGAATTACCGCTCTGCTTGGGAAAGTCCGCCGTGAAACCATTTATATTTTTGTGCCAATCGTTGTTGCCATTCTTACCGTCATTGGCTGGGGCATTCTTTTCAGCGGACTGGCTCTTGCGTACCCCGTGCTCTGGCTCGGCAAGGAAGTCGTCAATTCATTGATCACTCTCGTAGTGTGGGGCATTGCAGGAGCAGTCTGTGATGCACGTCAATCAAAGCGACTCTTTCCGCTTTTCAATGCCGGGCGGATTCTCGGCGCCGTACTGGGCGGCTTAGGCACGGGGCTCCTTGTCAACCTCATAGGGACACAAAACCTGCTGCTGCTCTGGGCGGGTCTGCTCTTGTTGGCCTATGCCTGCATCCGTGTGTTGATGCGGGAACATCCCATCCACCAGGCGGATTCGGCTCCCTCCCGCAAAAGGAAAAATCCAACATCCCTCCTTCGTGAAATGCAGCGTGGTTATCAATTCGTGCGCGGCTCGAGTTTGATGAAATGGATTTCGATCGCCGCCATCCTGTTTTCGATCCTGTATTTCTCTATCGCCCTGCCCTTTTCCAAAACCGCCGCCGCGCAATACCCCAACGAAAACGACCTGGCAGGTTTTCTGGGAATCTTCAATGCCCTTTCCACCGCCGCCGCCTTCCTCGCTTCCGCTTTTTTTGCCAACCGCCTCTATGCGAAGATCGGCATCATGAATGCGCTCCTCGCCCTGCCGGTCATTTATTTGATCGGTTTCGGCGGGCTTGTTCTCACTGACGCTTTTATAATCGTTATTCTCTTTCGCTTTTTCCAAATGCTCTGGCTTTCAGGCATCGCCGACTCGGCCTACCAGGCCATGTTCAACGCCATACCCGCTGCGCGCCGCGACCAGGTGCGCGCCTTCATCGATGGCGTGCCCTCCCAGGCGGGTACATTCATCGCAGGCCTCATTCTCTTCATCGGCGAGCAAAGTTTTTCATCCCAGCAGCTTGCAATTGCCGGTCTCTCCGCAGCCATTGCGACAACTTTCGTCATCTGGCGCGCCGGCCGCGCTTACAACTTTGCTCTGGTTGAATCGCTGCGCAAAGGCCGGCCGAACTTGTTTGATTCAGGGAGTCAACCCGATGCCGCCATGCTCAATATCGCCCTCGAAGGCATGAAACATACCGACGCCGTGGTGCGACGTATCTCGGTTGAAATTATTGGCAGAAGTTCAACCCTCTCCACCACAGAGGCGGTCGTTCAGGCGTTACAAGATGAAGACGCGGACGTCCGGCTCACTGCCCTGAAAGGGCTGACTCGTTTGCAGGCATCTTCCGCCTTGCTCGAGATCGCCGCGCTTCTTTCCGATCCTCAACCTGCCGTCCGCGCCCAGGCAGTGGACTCACTCCTGGCGTTGACTCCCTATTCTCACAGCCTGCATGTTTTGCTTCCGCCCCTGCTCGAAGACAAGGAATCCCTCGTTCAAGTCCGGGCGATGGTCGCCCTGCTCTCCATCGACCCATCCCACCCCTCCCGCGGGCAACTCCGACATATGTCGATGGCCGGGAATGAAGACCAGCGTATCCTGGCGCTCAACGGCCTCGCAGAGGCGGGTGACCCAAATGCCTTCCTTCTTTTCACGAATGAACTGAACGATGAAAACGCACCCACGGCAGTCCGTTGCGCCGCCACCTCTGCGTTGGGATCCTGCGGAGCACAGGCCATTCCAGAATTGACAAAAGCCCTGGCATCTAAAAATCTCGCGTTCAAATCAAGCGCAGCTTCCGCTCTTGGAAAGATCGGGGAAGTTACCCTTCCCGAAGTTCTCGATGCCCTAACGGACCCCGCGTCTGAGTATGGCGCGCTGCTCGCGCTGGAACAGCTACCGGCGTGGAAAGAAGCGGAGCGCATCCGCAGTTATGCAAAAAGCCGGATCGATTTATCCATCCGCCTCGACGAGCTGCGGCTCTCCATCCAGAATATCGAAAACGACCGAATGCAATTGCTGGCCGACTCGCTCCAGCATCGCGCGCGTCGCTGCAGCATCAACTCGTTGATGGCTTTGAAACTGCTCACTGACCGCGAAACGATATCGATTGCGATCGACAGCCTGCAAAGCAACAACAGCATCCAAATTTCCAACGCGCTCGAAGCGCTCGAGTCAACGCGGGAGGCTGCACTACTTCGTCCCGCCCTGCAGCTTTGGGAAAGGAAACGCGAGTCACGGAGCCCAATGAGCCCGCAGGATGTTTTAGATGAATTGATGAAGGGGCAGGACGACTGGCTGCGTTCCTGCGCCGCATTTGCCGCCGAAAATTATTCAAAGGAAAATCAGATGGAAAACCCTGTAACCCTATCGATCATGGAGCGCGTTTTACTGCTGCGGCGAGTGCCATTGCTCTCCGTTCTGCCTCCCCCAGATTTGCAGCGCGTGGCGGAGATCAGCACCGAGCATGAATTTACGGACGGTGAGGTAATGTGTGAACAGGGGGAACTGGGCGATGAAATGTATGTCATCACCTCGGGCGAGGTGCGGATTATGATCGGAGAAGGCGGGAAGCAAGAAAATGAAATCGCCCGCCGCACGGCAGGCGATGTAGTGGGCGAAATGTCCATTATCAGCGGCGATACCCGCATGGCTTCCGTCATCGCCGATGGCGATGTTCGCGTACTTTGCCTCGACCGTCTCAGTTTTGAGAGCCTGCTTCGCGAACGGCCCGAAGTGAGCCTTGCTTTGATGCAAAATTTGTGCGACCGATTAAAACAGGTCACGCATGAACTCGGTCATTTCCACAACACCGCCAATTCATTCAGCGACCGGTAATACGGCTCGATGCTCGGGATGAAGTGCGCCTCGTTCCGGGCATGCGGGCCGATGCCTGATTGACCCCAAACGACGGCCTGCCCGCCGGGCGCGAATCGCGCGCTTGTACCGGGAAGCTTCCTGCCGATCTTCGCTTCTTTCCCCGCCCCAGCCTGTTTGACCGCTTCGATGAGCGCCTTCAATGCTGGATTATTCCGGTCACAAGCCACGCCATTTTCCATCACAGAAAATTTCGCTTCCAAATTATTTTCAGCACAATAAGCTTCGACATTCGACCTTAGACCTTCGACATCGTCTTGTGGAATTGGACGAATCTCAACGCCTAAAATTCCCTCCGCCGCTGTGACGTTATACACGCCCGGAGTACCGACAGATATAAAGGGGAATTTGGCCTGTGACTGCCATCCATCTGCGGCTTTGAGAGTAAGATACTTTGCGAAGATATCGTTCAGTGTTGCGCGGGCATCGATGAGTCGTTCGCTCAAATCACCTGTGCCCGCAACCCCAGAGTGACCCTTCACCCCGCGCGCGATCACATCGAAGCGCATCACACCACGGTTCTCCACACAGATTTCGCCGAAGAGTTCATCCCCTTTTTCGCCTGTCCGTTCACCGGCAATAAAAAGGGACGGTTTGAGATCCAATTTCTTCAAAACATGCGGCGTGCCCCAAGCTTCGGCTTCGCCGTTTTCCTCGTTGCCGACTAATAACAATGCAATGTTCGGGCGACTGCGAGAGTTGCCCCTGCAAATATCTTTCATCCAAACCAGATACGTGGCAACGACGGTCTTCATATCCGCCGCGCCGCGGCCAAAGAGGTAATCGCCTTCGATGCGCGGGATGAATTGCGAGTCGTCAGGTTCGGGTTCGACAACATCGAAGTGACCTGTTAAGAGGATGGAAGAATTGGACGCTTCACGTTGAGACTGGAGATTGGTGACTGGGAAGGTGGCGTAGACCGCGGGATATTTCCCATCGAAAAATTTGACGTCGAGTCCTGCGTTTCGCAGATAGTCATCGATCAACGATCCAACGCGATGGACTTCATCCAATCTTTCGTTTGGCGACGCAGTAACCGAGGGAATGCGAATCAATTGCTGGGCAAGGTCAATAATCTCGCTGGTCTTATCAGGATATGAGACCTCAATCACTGCCTGTGGACGTGGACAGAACTGAATGGGCGCATTTTGGGTCTGGCGGGCGGCATCGCGTCCTCGCTGCAGGTATTCGGCGATCTTGGCAGAATCCTCGCCAAGCGACCCAAAATCAGAAGCGATACGTTCCACATCACCTTTCACCTGTGCCTCACGCTCGAAGTGCAATTCTTTCAAAACTTCCAACGGGATTTCGCTGCCCTCGCCTAATTCACTTTGCAAGCGGGCGCGGATCTTTTCCGCGGTGTTGCGGCCGCCTTCGGACATCTCTGCGAGCGGAGCGAGGTCTTTCCACAAGTTCAACGCTTCGGCTAATGGCTTTACCTCGTTGAGAGTCCATTTAAGAAAATCACGCATGGCAACAGGCTTGGCGGTGAAAGGATTCTCGATCTCCGCGCGCAAGCTGAATTTTGCCGCATGGCTTTCATTATTTCGAGCGCGGGAAATATCCTCGCGATCATAGCGGAAAGCGCGCGCAAATTGCGGGTCGGAATAAATGCGAAGAAGCAAAAGATGTTTGAGGGTCAAATTGGCAATGTCAGTGTCAAGGCTGTGGCCGCCGTCATCCACGCGGACTTCGACGCGCCCCATCGGCAAATTGATCCGCGCCATCAGATTCTGCTTTTCGATTTGGAGGGCCATTTCCTCGGGAGGAGTCGCCTGACCCACAGCGAACAGGCCGCGGGTATAAAGATGCGTCAGCTCATCGCTTGTCGTCGAAATTAATCGTTCCACCGGTTCCGCAAACGAACGGGCGCGGACGGGAGTCCAGTTGTTATTTCCAAAACGCACGCCGCGGCGCACGAGGTCATAAGAGATCTGCAAATAATCATCATATGATCGGTAAAGATCGGGAAGGTCCAACTCGCGCGGATTGGGGAAGGTGAGATTGCGGACCGAATCATGTTCGGTGAGGACCACCATCGCGCGTCCATCCTTGACCTGGGCCTGCATCGGCGTGGACGCAGCAGTTGCAATAAAAAGCGATGCGAAGGCGCGCAGAAGGCGCGTGGCCGTGATGTAAAATTCGGACTTGAATTCATCGAGGTGCTGGTTGCCGCGGTCGCTGGCGGAAAGATGCATGAAGTCCCACGCAAAGAGCGGATCGGGCAGAGAAAGATTCGAGTGAATACCCGCAGTGGCAAGCGTATCGCCGTACAGGTCGATACACTTTTCAAGATAGCGGCGCTTGGCGATGCTCCAATTCCCGGGCAGGGATTCGTGGCTGATGTCGGTGAGGAATAAAAGGTTTCCATGCCAGTGATGAAGGCGTTCGCCAAAATTCACGCCTGCGCGATGGAGCGCATTGATGAGCGAAGCCTCCATGAGACGCGCCTCGTAGATCGTGCCGCGCGGAGTGTAATACGGACGGGTCGCCCACTCGATCATCCAGTGGAAGACCTCCAGCTGGCTGAACTGCGATTGCCACGGCGGGGTACATTCGGCGCGCAGATAATCCACAAAAGATTGCTGGCTGGGACCCGCACCCACCGTAAGCAAGGGGCGCAGTTCTTCATCCAACAGATTCCATTCCTGCTCGAAGCCATTGAGTCCGCCTTGCGGTTTTTCCCTGGCGGCTTGTTCGGTTGCTAAGAGGTATTTGTCAGCGAATTTTTGTGAGGGCATGATAATCCTTTGGGGCAATGAAATTAATCCGTTTCAATAATCGGCTGTTTTACTTTCAAATCTACATGTAATGCATACTTGACATTAGATAAATAATAACTATAATTAGAATGTAATCTAAACTTTACATTATGGTTGCCACATGACACTTCAAAATCGTCTAAAAGAAATCCGTCTGAAACAAGAATTCACACAAGAAACCCTGGCAAAAATGGTCGGAGTGACCAGACAGACAATCATCGCCATTGAGAAAGGAAAATTTGTCCCTTCGGTAAAGTTGGCGTTGGAACTCGCGAACGCTCTCAATAAACCACTTGAGTCGGTGTTCTGGCTCGACAAGTAAGGAGAAAGAACAATGCATGGAATGTCGCTTTATTACGCCAGTCGCGCTGTCGTATCAATCGGTTTCGGAGGGTTATGCTATCTTTCTGGAATTTCCTTGTGGACGGCGATTCTGATTGGTTCAGTTGCTTTTGCATGGTTTCTTTGGGCACCACATAGCGGGCGTTATGCGGTGCATCCCGAATTTGGAATCACTGCCTTACGGCGGGATGAGCACACTCAACAAATCAACGATCAAGCCGCGCGTAATGCATTTGTTATCCTGGGCATTGCTATTGCGGTTTTGTCTTTTTACTTTGGAACGATCATACACACAGACGTACCCGTTCACATCCTCAACTACGCATTAATTCTCGGCGTGGCTACTTATTACATAACCGATTTTCGTCTCCGTAAATCTTGAAAGTCTATGCTTTCATAGAATTCAACCCTTCAACCAATCTCTTGAACGCGCCTTCAGTTCTTTCGGCGGGAGTGGCATAGGAGAAGCGAATCCAGTCTGCGCCAAAAGGGGAAAAGAATGCGCCGGGGACAATGGCGATGCCGTGATTTTCGGCAAGGTATTGTCCGAGCGGTTCGCTATCCGCCCAGCCTTTTGCTTGGATGAATTCAGAAACATTCATGAAGGCGTAATAGCCCTTACCGATGATATGTTGGAAACCCTGTTCGGTTAATAATTTTTTCAAGACCATGCGGCTGGCATTGGTAGGCTCGATGATGGTCTTCGTGGCTTTTTCAAATCCCATTTCGTAGGCGGCCATGGCAACAGCTAAAGAATAAAACGATGGAATAACCCCATGCGAGGCGCGCGCTGTTATGAATTTGATGACGGTTTCGTCCGCGATCAAATGGCAGTTGCGGATATTTGAACCGCCAAGTGATTTTGTGATCCCATCCAGGAACATCAATCTTTTACGTTCCCCGGCGGTGAAGAATTTGAGAAATGAGTTTAAATCCATCGGCGATTCGTCGGTGACGTAGTGATACATCCAGTCGAAAAGCACGAAGGCCACGCCTGCCTCTAGTGCGGCTTTAGCAAGGGAGGCCTGCTTCTCGACAGGGATGGTCAAACCCGTGGGATTGTCAGGATTGGTGATAACAATGCCTGCAATCTTGCGTCCTTTCGATTCGGCGAATTTTACGCTCTCACGAATCGCATCCTCGGAATAGGCCCAGCCTTGCGCAGGGTCGCCGGGCGCCCAAAGGACGTTCGCGCCGACTCCATAGGGACCCCAGTTGTACGAAATCCACGGGACTCGAGAAACCATGATCAGATCGCCCTGACGCCCATGACCGAGTGCCAGCATGGTCTGATAGGCTTTAACCAGGGCGTCCCGTCCGCCGGCGGTGCCGAGCACGTTGGCAGGTCCCCAACCACTGTTTGAATCTAATTTCCAATATTGCTCGATGACCGCCTTGCGGTACGCATCAGTGCCGAAGGGCATATCGTAGGCCGTACCATGTTCCAGTTGAAGTTGAAGCGCGCGTTCTAAAATCGCTTTTGGGGTTCCGGGCAGTGATGCTCCTCCGTCGCCCTGGGACGCATCAAACGTCTTCGCGCCGGGGTTTTTCTCCACATATACTTTCAATGACTTGTTGATCAGGAACATGCGCGAAGGTGGGATATCCGCCATTTGCGTGAGATGGTCACTGACGGGGACAAGATTCTTTTCGTCAACAGCAAGGACGGGAGTGGCATTTGATATAGACATGATTTCTCCTTCGTGTTTTTCCCTCCCCCAAATCCGATGGAAATTCATCGGATTTGGGGAGGTGTCCGCCGCGTCCCCGCAGGGGGAAGGACGGAGGGGGTTAGAAAAACGCCCCGAATGTCGGGGCGTTTGGTTTTCCTATCTAGGATGAATGGACTTGCTCATGCTCGCCAGATAAATACCAACGCCCTGTCACTGCATAAGTGCAGGTGTTACGATTGGTATTATCGGTATCAACGACGAATTGGCCGAACATTGCGCGCAAGGATACCACCGTGAGAAATGTGCGTCAAGCAAATGTGGATTATTCGTGCTTCACCCGCCGCAACGCCAACAGGGTAATATCGTCAAATTGCTTTGCGCCTGCCGCATGCTCTGCAACACGTTTCTGAATTTGAGTGAGCATTGGGGATAACGACTGGTCTTTGAGCAAGACAGGGATCAATTCTTTTTCACTGAAAAACTCGCCTGCAGGGTTTTCGGTATCGACCAGCCCATCGGTATAGGCAAATAACAAATCACCTTTTTCCATTTTGATTTCCCGAATGGCGTAGTCCGCATCAAGGACAACGCCCACCGCGGGACCTGTCAATGTCAGGATCTTCTTGACGCCGTTCTTGCGAATTAGCATGGGTGCCAGATGACCACCGTTGATATACCGCAACACGCCTGTGCGCAGATCCAATATTCCAAAAAAGACGGTGGCAAACATACCCGTTCTGCCATGGGTTTTCACAATGTAGTTGTTGGTCAGCGAGATCGCGTTTACCAGACGCGCTTCTGAAGAATTCGCATCGCCCGATTTTACGCGGGCGTAATAATCCATGTTCGATACTGCGCGGATCAAACTACGAAACAAGGTCATGAACAACGCAGCGCCTAATCCTTTGTCGCACACGTCGGCAATGACCAGCCCAATCTTTTTATCTGGCAGTAAAAACACATCATAAAAATCCCCAGCAACTTCACGCGCGGATTTAAGCGAAGCGGCTATCTCCCAACCTCGCGGCTGCGGCAGCCTGCGCGGCAGAAAACCCAGTTGAATTTCGCGGCCAATCTCAAATTCACGCTCAAGCGCTTTGCGATACAGGTGTTCCTGCTCCCAAAGACGCGCGTTCTCAAGCGCAACGCTCATAGAAGCGGCAAGTGTTTGCAGGAAACGCACTTCTGATTCACCGAATGCGTTTTCCCTGTCCACATCTTGCAAACTGAGAATTCCCGTCACTTGATCGCCAACGATCATAGGCACACCAAGCCAGGATTTGGGAGTGATCGTTCCTGGGAGTGTGGGCTGCCCAAGTTGTGCCGCCAGTTCGGCTACATGCGTGTTGACCAGCACAGGCTTACGCGTTTTGACGATCTGGGTGCGAAATCCACGTATGGGATGATGCCCGGGTGCATAAATGCGCTCGCCGCGTTCGATCGCATACAGATGTTCTATGGTCTCTGTCTGCGGATCGTAAATTGAGATCATGACAACCTGCGCATTGAAAATATCACGGATCCTGTCACCCACGAGATCATAAATAGCCTGAACTTCGAGATGGGCGGCAAGCCCTTGTTGGACACTGTTGATGATCTGCAACTCCGCCTCACGCTGGGCAAGCTGACGTTCCAACCCCAACAACCCAGACTCGGCACCGAAAGATAAATCAGTCATACGCCCTCCCAAACATCTATTTAAATAAATGTTTTGCGTCAACGCGAAAAACCAGATTCCTCCCTACGAAAATTATATAACGGGTTACAACAAAAAAGAACAGCAGATTTGACTGTTCTATTTTACTATTTATTAAGAATCGATTTTACAGGCCGTGACCGCCCACCACTCTCAACTCAGCGCCGTCAGGTGCAGCCATGAGCAAAGGCCTTGCCTGCCCAACCAATGAACGAACTCGATCATCATTCAGGGAGGAATCATGCGACTGCTTATCATCCCAGACTTCAAACACCCACACATGAGTTTCATTTGAGATGTCTTCACAGACAATGTACGACCTGCACGCAGGCGAGATCCCAACAAGGTCGGCGGCTTGTATCAGAATGGAAATAAGTTCATCCCGTTTTCCGTTTTGCGCAATTAATTTTCCAGTCATTGCATACATAATCAAGAACCGCCACGAAGTTCGATCAATTGTGGAGTGGACTTCGGCACGCGGCGAAGTTCGCCGCGTGCCTCCATGTCCAATTTTACGGTTGTGAAATACCACATAACCGAACCATCGAAGGTCGGCTGCAACTGCTCCACTACCAGAGCGCCAAGCTGAGAAAAGGTCATGGGTCCGCTTGCGCGTAAATTCTCAAGGATCGCCTTGCGCACAACCTCATACTTGGCTTTTTCGATGCGTACGCCCTGTTTCGTCGGGTCGGGGTTGATCGTCAGCACAAATTGGTCAGCGGTCATGGCATACCTATGTACCCGCAGGATTCATGCTTGTATAGAGAGCCAGCACATTCCCGGTCGGGTCCTGAAAAACTCCATACCAGCCCGTGCCGGAATTTCAGCTTTCGGATGCACAACTTTGCCGCCGAGTTTTTCAACCTTCTTCAAGTCCGCCTCGATATCATCGCTGGCAAAATAAACCAGCACCTGGCCGGCCGGGTTTTCATCCGAAACGAGGGGAAATCCTCCGTATTCATCACCGTCACCCACCTCCCACATCGTGTAATTCATTTCGGGCATGGGCTGAATTTTCCAACCGAACAATTCGTGATAAAACTTTCCCGCACCTTCCATATTTACGGCGGGTATCTCGACATGGACAATGTTTCTTTTTGACATGGCACTCTCCTTTGGGTAGTTGGATAAAGTTGATTTATTTTAGAACATTTTTTCTAAAATTACAAGTGCCAGATATGGATAATAATTTCGCACCACCGCCAAATATGCCTTCCATTCCCGCCTCTCTCTGGACTGTTTACCTGGGTTCGCCGCTAGTGTTTCATCCAAGCTTGGGCAAACAAAAACCCTGCACAAAGGCAGGGTTTTGATTCGTTTTTTTCAAGAGCCAAATTTCATCAATATCCGTAGAAAGACTTCCCGGTCTTCCTGCATGATCTCAACGATCTGAAACCCAACCCGGTACAAATTCGGCTGAATTTCGTCAATCTTGCACCACTTCGAACGGGCGATAAAAACGATATACGGCAGGTTGCCCAGGTCCGGGGTCAGCTCGAGCCGCAGGTAATAATCCTTGTTTAGCGGAAGAGGCCCAACGGTCTCCAATCGAAGCCCGACCGCGCTGACCTCCACCATATGCCCGAGGATCTCCTGCGTATCATCATCCAAAACACGCATGTAAAAGGAAAAATTCTTACGCGGAGCTGTCCTTCGTTCAGGCATAATACTCTCCTTATTAATCCATTATAGCAGGTTGCTTATCGCCATCCTACCATACCTCCAGGATAAAAGAAATGTAACTTTTGTAATGTGTTTATTGCCTAAATTTCGAACAGGTCGAATTTCGTCTTATATGGTTCTTCCAGCGGAGGATAGGCCCGCATAAAATCCTCCTTTTCGCCAAACACCCTGGAGACAAAGCCCATCAGTCCGCGGCGCATCTGAATCCCGCCTTGTGAGGCATGCTGCTCTCCGGCCTTGCGTTTAATCTCCGCCACCGAGCGGATGTTCAAGCGCACATGTACGGGAAAATCCACCTCCGCCAGTTCCTTCAGGTTGATATCACCATTGCGGCCCCACCTGGTCGGGTCCTTGCCGATCAGCGGCATGATGCGAGTCATGGCCTTCAAAAACCAGCGCGGAAATACCTGGAAGTACAATGCCTGCGGCTTGAAAGGGTCACCCGCTTCGGGGTAGAAAGAGGCGTTATCCGCGTTGGCAAAGGCAAGTACCGTCGCCTTGTGGACGTGAATGTGGTCGGGATGCCTGTATCCGCCGATCGGGTCAAAAGTGATGACAATATCGGGTTGAATGGCGCGGATGTGCTTCACAATTTTTCCCGCCACTTCTTCGATGGGATGGTTGATCTGCGCATCGGGGTGCTGATTGGCCTTCATGCCAGGCATGCCCGAATCGCGATAGCCAAGAAAGATCACTTCTTTCAAACCGAGTACCTGCGCAGCGCGATTCAACTCGTCGGTGCGCATTTCGGCGGTATCTTTATAATTTTTCAAAAATTCCTCGTCTGCCGAACCCGCCTCGCCGCGTGTGGCGCAAATATAATAGGTCTCGTATCCGCGCCGCGCGTATAATGCCAGCGTCCCGCCCAAGCCAAAGGATTCATCGTCGGGATGTGCAAGCACCGCCAAAATTTTTTTCGTCATATTCACCTCGTAAATTTATTGGAACATTTTTCTTTGGGATTTCGTCCCTATATGGACGCGCAAACAATCACCAAGTTTACCCCTTTATGTTACAATTCGGACCGTCGAAAAGGAGACGCTGACATGGAGAAGACTTTCTAAACTTTCATTCCGGGTAACCCTGCTGTGATGATTCAGCCGAGGGCTTGCCCTTGGTTTTTTTATTTAAAGTTTAGGAGTCTATATGCTTAGTATTCACAACCTCTCGAAAAATTTCGGCATCCAGCCCGTTTTACAAAACATCAATTTCAATATCAGCGCAGGAGAACGCATCGGCCTCATCGGCGCGAACGGCTCCGGCAAGACCACGCTCTTGCGCATCCTTGCAGGTCTCGAATCTCCCGATTCTGGCACTGTCGTATCGACGCGACCAAACTTAAGAACAGGATATCTTTCCCAAGGCATGGAATCTGACTCGGAACAAACGCTTCATTCCGCGCTCGGACTTGATCCATCCACCCGGGCAGACCCTGCTCTTGAAGTTGAGTCCCTCGCCCTTGCCCTTTCACAAAATCCAAACGATGCCGACCTTCAAAACAAATACGACAACACCCTGCATAAGCTGTCCATCGCTAATAGTCTTCATTCCTCTATCCTCGGCCCTTTAGGGCTTGCCCATTTTCCTGGAGAAACGCCCCTCGCCCATCTCAGCGGCGGACAGAAAACGCGCCTGAAACTTGCCAAAGTCCTGCTCGAAGACCCGCATCTTTTATTATTGGATGAACCCACCAATCACCTCGACATCGAAATGCTAGAATGGCTGGAAGAATGGATTATCCGTTTTAAAGGCGCTGTACTAATCGTCTCGCATGACCGCACATTTCTTGATAACACCGTCAGTACCATTCTTGATCTCGACACGGCATCTCACACCCTACGCGCCTATGATGGCAACTACAGCGACTACCTCGGGCAGAAACTGCTCGAATACGATAATCAGTCGCAGGCGTACCAAAGCCAGCAGGACGAGATCGCTCAATTACGCCGCGCAGCGAGTCACATCCGCAACCTGACCATCATGAAGAAAGGCGGCAAAGCCGATAGCGGCGATACATTTGCAAAGGGCTTTTTCGGCAACCGCGCCACCAAGAACGTGGCAGGAAGGGCAAAACACATCGAAGCCCGCATCGAGCAACTCCTCACCGATGAAAGAATCGAGAAACCGCACGATTCATGGAAGCTCAAATTGGACTTCGGTAAACTTGAGCATCAATCGAAAAATGTGTTGGTTACCGAGTCCCTCTCAATTGGCTACGCGCAAGACAAGCCTTTGCTAATAGACATTAATTTGTTCATCCGTGCCAGACAGCGAATCGTGCTGACAGGTCCAAATGGAGCAGGCAAAACATCCTTTATTCGAACTATTGTTGGCAAGATTCCCCCACTGGCAGGGTCATTCCGCCTGGGCGGTGCAACCAAACTCGGTTACATGGCACAGGAACAGGAATTACTCAACCCTGCTTTGAATCCGATTCAAACCATTCAAGACGCCTTACCCATCAATGAAACCGAGACGCGCAACTTTCTGCACTATTTCCTCTTCAAGGGCGATGCTGCGCTGCGCTCTGCAGGTGAGCTCTCCTACGGCGAACGCGCCCGCCTGCAACTGGCTCTGCTGGTTGCGCAAGGATGTACTTTCTTGATTTTGGATGAACCCATCAACCACCTCGACATCCCCTCCCGTGAGCGTTTCGAGGAAGCGCTGGAAAACTTCAACGGGACATTTCTCGCTGCTGTGCATGACAGAAATTTCATCGAGCGCTTTGCATCTGATGTATGGCTGGCGCGTGATGAAAAAATTTATAAATAGGAGACTTCAAACATGATCATATACCGAAACTACGAAGACAAAGATTGGCAAGCCATTTGCCAAATCCATGACCGTGCGCGGCCAGATGAGTTGATCGGCTCCTGTGACCCTCGCGGATTCATTCCCATCGAACAGGACAAGGAAGTAGAAGACCTAAAGCTTAGTAAAAAAATTGTGGCTTGTGAAGAAGAAAAAGTGGTTGGCTTTGTCGGCGTGGACGAGGATTACCTTGCATGGCTTTACGTTGACCCAGACCATTATGGCAAAGGCATCGGGCGCGAACTGCTCCGCATCGGCATCCGCGAGATCGGCGAAGGCGCATGGACGATTGTGCTCGATGGAAATAAAAAAGCCATCGCCCTGTACGAGAGCGAAGGCTTTCAGGAGATCAGCCGTTTTGCAGGCGATAATAATGGGTATCCGTGCACCTGTTTGAAGTTGAAGCGGGTAAAATAATATTGTTCAATCATTCTGTAGAAATACGAAAGCATCAGTCACAACTCTAAAAGGAAATTAAATGAAATTTGAAACTTTAGCCATTCACGCAGGGCAGGAGCCCGACCCAAACAACGGCGCAGTGATGACGCCCGTTTATCTAACCTCCACCTACAAACAGGATGGGATCGGCAAACCGAGGCAGGGATATGAATATTCGCGCACGCTTAACCCCACGCGCAAGGCTTTGCAGGATTGTCTCGCCGAACTGGAAAGCGGACAGTGGGGTCTGGCCTTCGCCTCGGGCATGGCGGCGACTGATACTGTTCTGCGCATGCTTGGACAAGGCGATCATGTGGTCGCAGGTAACGATGTCTATGGCGGCACATTCCGTCTGTTTGACAAAGTGCTGCGCCGCTTCGGCCTGGACTTTACATTTGCCGACACAACCGACCCAGAGAATCTAGCTGAGGCATTAACCCCGTCCACGCGAATTGTGTGGCTGGAGACTCCCACGAATCCTTTATTGGCAGTCAGCGACATACGTGCAGTTGCTCAAATAGTGAAGAGCCATCCGAACAAGCCGCTGCTGGTCGTGGACAATACCTTCGCAACGCCCTATCTTCAACGTCCGCTGGAACTGGGCGCCGACCTGGTCGTTCACTCGATGACGAAATATCTCGGCGGGCATTCGGACGTTGTCGGGGGTGCAATTATCGGTAAAGATAAAGAACTCGGAGCACAGCTCGCTTATTTACAAAATGCCATCGGCGGAGTGCAAGGCCCAATGGATTCGTTCCTCGTGCTGCGCGGAATTAAAACCCTCCCAATCCGCATGGATAGGCACGCTCAGAACGCGGAGGCGATCGTGGCGTTTTTGGAGAAGCAGAAAAATGTCAAACGGCTGGTCTACCCATTTCACGAGAACCATCCACAGGTCCAGATAGCGAAGCGGCAAATGAAAAATGGCGGAGGGATGATCTCGTTCGTGATGAAAGACGGGAAGGACGCGGCTGTCAAAGTCGCAGAATCTACAAAAATATTTACGCTGGCAGAATCATTGGGCGGAGTGGAGTCTCTCATTGAAGTCCCTGCCGCAATGACTCATCTTTCAACGCAAGGCTCTTCCCTTGAAGTTGACCCCGGGCTGGTGCGTATTTCGGTGGGAATTGAAAATGTGGATGACCTGATCGCGGATTTGGAACAGGCGCTCGATTAAACAAGAACCTCCCTTTTGGGAGGTCGATTTTTATTTCTTCACGCTGACTGCGACCAAGGTCACATCATCATCCTGCTTGGAGCCATTCTGATAATTTTTCAATGTCTCCAGCAAATGATCGCAAATATGCTGCGCATTAGAGTCCGAAAAATCGCTCATTGTATTTTTAATGCGCTCTAGGCCAAACGGCTCCCCTTTCGGGTCGCGGCAATCGGTCATGCCGTCAGTATACAAAAGCAGGGTATCTCCGAGCGCAAGCACGACCGCTCGTTCGTCCAACGTAATTGCATCCCACAAACCAAGCGCCATACCCGGGCTGTGAGGGATTCTCTCCACGCTTCCATCCACATGCAAAAGCAGGGGCGGTTCATGACCTGCCCGCGCAAAAGAAAATTCACGGGTCGTTAAATCCAGAATGCCATAAAGGACCGTTACAAATTGGGTTGATTTCTGCAAACGGGTAATGTGCGTGTTCACCAGGCGGAGCGCATCGCCGGCCGTCAAGCCAATATCGGCTTCGGCCATAATGAGCGCATGGGCACGCGCCATGAATAAGGCGGAGGGCACACCCTTATCCGCCACATCGCCGATCAACACGCCCACCCGGCCGTCTTTGAGAATGAAGACATCGTAGAAGTCGCCGCCCACCTGACGTGCCGGAAGAATGCGCGCACCGAAATCAAACTCGTCCACTGTTGGGAGTACATCCGGGAGAATGCTTAGTTGAATATCGGCCGCAACCTGCAATTCTCTTTCGAGGCGTTCCTTTTCGATCAACTGCGCCTGCGCGGCTTTCAATTCATCATAGGCGGTTTGGAGCTGGCGGTTCTTTTCGGTCAGGTCGCGGAAAGTGGCTGCATTGGTGGCATCCAATCGCTGGCTTAATACCCGTACCATTGAGATGGCAAGTTCGGGATGTTTCTTTGTAATATCCATGAATTGTGCGCGGCTAAGCGAAAGCAGAGTGGATTTCCCCTTCGCGCGGACGCTTGCCGTACGATGTCCGCCGGGCATGAGCAAGCTCATTTCACCCAGGTATTCGCCTTCATACAAAACATTGAGCAAAAGCTCCTCAGGCGTGCCCTCCGCCATCAACACTTCCAAGACCCCGTTCAACACCACATAAAAATGTTTGCCCAGTTCACCTTCGCGAAAGAGAATTTCGCGATCCGCCAAATCCCGTACATCCAGCGTGGATATGATCTCATCCAATTCCTGAACAGGCAGGCCGGCAAACAAGGGGATTTTTGATAGCAGGTTACTATTCATATCACAGTCTACTTTTTACTCAGGTCCATCACTTCTTTGCCGGCGAGTTTATCCTGTATGCGCTGGGCAACCAGGTCGAGGTGGGTTGGGTGATTCACATAATCATGGTCGTCTGTCTGGATGGTCAGAACAGGACAAAGATCGAAGGAGCCGAGCCATTCGTCATAAAAGGAATCCAAAAGCGAAAGATATTCAGGCGTTATGCCAGTCTCCATGTTTCTGGCGCGTTTGCGGATGCGGTCCATCAAAACAGGCACCGGCGCTTTCAAATAAATCAGCAGGTCTGGGCGCGGCAGCCCGTTCACGACCACATCGAACAATCTACGGTACGCAAGGTAATCCCGTTCGCCGAGGTTTCCCATGTGGTGCAAGGCGCGGGCAAAGATGTGGGCATCTTCATAAATGCTGCGGTCAAGGATGGCGGAACGCGAATCGCGGGATGCCTCCAGGTATTGTTCGGCACGATGCCCCAAAAAAAATATCTGTAAATGAAAAGACCAGGCGTGCATATCCCCATAAAAATCGGAAAGGTACGGGTTGTCGGCGACAGATTCGTATCCTGTCCACCAGCCAAGGCGAGCGCCCATCCGCTCGGTCAAGGTTGTTTTGCCTGCACCGATGTTCCCTGCCACCAAAACCAGATGCTTTGCCATAATTGGTTCGTATTTTATCATGGGAGCAGTTTGAAAAGACAAATTACACATGAACGAGTCGAAATTAAAGTTGTATACTTAACGAATGAGAACCAAATTCATATCCATCCTGATAATTGGCATTTTGCTGATTCTTCTTTTTTCGTGCGGGACAAATTCCAACGAGCAGGGAAACACTGCGGATCTGGATGTCATCCGCACCGAGGCGGTTGCCACCTACGCCTCATCCCTGACTGGGACCCTGGTCGCCGAACCCACAACCTCCCCCACGCTGCCAATTTTACCCACCGCCACCGAGCTGCTTGTCACAGTAACACTCGTCACCCCGCCAACTTCCAATCCCTGTTACAACCTGCTTTATATCAATGACGTAACCATCCCGGACGGAACCCAAATGAAGCCGGGCCAGGTATTTACCAAGACCTGGTTTGTACAAAATACCGGTGGCTGCGCGTGGAAGCCGGGCTTTACTTTCCAGCACTTCGGCGGGGATGCCATGCGCGGGAATACCGTCACCCTCACCGAGGCAATTCAGACCGGGTCCAAAAGGGAAATATCTGTGCAGCTTGTTGTTCCAACCGGGCAGAGCGGTTTGATTCAAAGTTCATGGCGCATGGCGGATGAAAGCGGATTTTTTTTCGGGGACACATTGTCCGTCAACATTGTCGTGGGTGATATCACCACCCCCGCAGCGACCAATACCCCATAACCTGCGCGAGAAAAAACAAAGTACCGGACGAGAATTCGCATCAATTTACAAATTCTCGTCCGGTACTCTTAATCCAAAGAATTATTTTCTTGCAAATGCCCGGCTGAGATAATATCCAAGCCCGATCAGAAAAACAGCGGGTGATACGCCCAATAACAGGATGCCGATCCAGCCCACAATTCCGCCAAACATCGTGCCGAACATCGCGAACGGCAAGCCGATCACAAAAGCGGTCAGCGTGGCATTAAAAATGGATTTGGTCTCGCTGCGACGGAGGAAATAAACCAGCGCAGCCCCGATCACACCCCCCGCCAAAAAAATGACCAAATAATCGGTGAGCGGAGCCTCAGTGTTCATATCCCCAAAGCGGAACAGGAACAGGAGGAGGTTCAAAACGACCAGCAGTAACCCAACTCCCAGCGCCCAAATGTATGATACCTTTTTCTCCATATCTACCTCTCCTCGATCATAAGAAATAATTACAATTTTAGATTAGATGCCCGCATTGCTTAGGATCGCGAGCATTTCGGACAGGGCCATCGTCAGGGTGGGATGTTCGACCTTGAAGTGGTCGATCGTATCCTGCAAGCGCTGCAGGATGGGCTCATCCGGGCGATAATTCGAATCTTCCAGCAGGCTGTTGATATCTGCGGAAATGTTATTCAGCAGGCGGCGCCCTTTTTCATCCTGGGAGTCGATTCGATCCAACTCCTCCTGCAGCTGGTCAAGGAGTTCTCGGATTTTTTGATTTTTCATTGCACACACTCCTTTTGAAGAATTCAAGAGATCAAAATGGATCGTTTCTCCCTCAATTTTACATCTTTTTGAATTCCATAGTAGGAATCAACCTAAAATTTCGCGGTTGGCCTGTTCGATCTCTTCCATGATTTGCCTCACTTCCGCCTTCACTTCTGCGGTGGCGCTCGGAGTCATGGAAATGAACTTGATCATATCCCGTGCCATCCGCAGCAAATCCCGCACACCTGCTATATAGGACAGGTCATTCCTGCCCATCTCAACGGGGAGGGGAAGGTCGCGGGCTTTTTGGATCAATTGCCGGGCGCGGATGAGGCGCTCTGCGGCTGGAATTAGTTTTGCCATTCGGATCTCCATTATTCAAAAAGAGCAGGAAAATTCATCATTTTTTATCAATCTGTTAGTGCTGTTGCGCAAGGTTCGAATCGTAGTGTGCAGGCATCCTAGTCAGAAATGGCTCAACTCCTAAAATTATTAATGGGTTCATATTTTCCTCGATTGGTTTTGTTCTTGCAAGAGCAGGATAATATTAATTGAGGCTAAGAAATTCGTGAAAAGTAGGGCAGATGTACAGGTAACGTAGGGGAAGCGCATTTTAAGGCTGGTAAAATAACAACCCTGACCCTTGCCAAAGCAAGGGGATTTTTTTGGAGAAAAGAAAGGAAATCGAATGAAAGCAAAAACAATTGCAATGATAACCGCCTTGACGGTTTTGAGTCTGTTTGCCAGCGCGTGTGGAGGCAGCGAAGCGGAAGCCACCCCTACCATGGATCCAAAGGCGATTGAGACCTTCGCCGTGGCAACCTTCGCAAGCGGATTAACCCAAACGGCTCTTGCCGCGTCGACACAGACTCCATCACCGACCAACACGTCCCTCCCCCTGCCCACCATTGCAAATGTGACTCCCTTTGGAACGATCCCTGCCGCCAACCCGACGAGCTCATGCTATGCAATGGCGTACGTCAGCGACGTTACCATACAGGACAATACGACGATGACTCCGGGACAGGCGTTTACAAAAACATGGAAAGTTAAGAACACCGGAACCTGCGCATGGGATGCCGGCTTTAAATTTTCGTTTACCAGCGGAAATGCCATGAACGGCGCGACCTACACCGTTCCTCAAAGTGTGCCCGCAAATACTGATACGGAGATATCCGTTCCCATGAGTGCTCCAAGCACGTCCGGGACGGCGCGTGGAAACTGGCGCATGTCCACCGCGGCGGGTCAATTTTTTGGCGATGAGGTCTACGTCCAGATCATCGTCAGCGGTGGAGCCGCCGGCACAGGCCCTACCGGCACTGTGACTCCCACTTCAATCCCAACACCGCCATAAAATCCATTTTCGATCATAAAGCCTCCGTTCCCTGATTGGAATCGGAGGCTTTATTGATTCAGGCAGCTTGCTTCAGAGGATCTCCCGGCCGGTGTTCGCCCTTTTATAACTTGCCAGACCCCCTCTTTAATTGTATGATTGGAAAAAATCACACAGGAAAGAGTGATCGGAAACACAATGACCAAAATCATGATTGTGGACGATGATAGCCTTGTTACGGCTCTGCTGCAAAAGCTACTGGCAATCGAAGGATATGACACGACCGCTGTGAACGACAGTTCGAAGGCAATCGAGATCGCCGGCTCCGTAAAACCCGATCTTTTCCTGCTGGACCTGATGATGCCTCAACCGGACGGATTCAAACTTTGCAGAATGCTGCGGCAAACGCTGGATTTCGCAAAGACACCCATCATCATCGTCACCGCTCTCGACGACAGCGACAGCCGGGCAGTGGCTTTCGGTGCCGGCGCGAACGACTACATTACCAAACCCTTCCATCCCGACGAACTTGCTGAACGGATCAAAGAAGTCCTTCATTAAATCATTCTTCTTGTTAAACAAAAGGACATGCCGCAAATAACGGCATGTCCTTTTGTTTAAAGATTCTGAGTCTAAATTACTTGAGCGTACGGATAAATGAAACCGCCTGCCAGATCTGCTCGTCGTTCAGCACACCCTTCCATGCGACCATGGAGGTGCCTTCCTTACCGGTGGCAATCCGCCAGAACAAATAATCATCGCCTGCGGTGGCCTGAAGTTCGGCAAGGTTTTTCGGAGCCGGGTCAAGCGCTGCACCGGCAGGACCATCACCATGGCCTTGAGGACCGTGGCAGGATTCACAATTGGTCTTGAAAATCTCAGCGCCAGCCGCGGCAGCATCCGCTCCAAGAGGATTGGTTTGACCGGCAAACTCAGCGGGCACAGGAGCCAGCGTAGCAACTGCATTTGATCCGCCGCCGCCACAGGCAGCCAGAACCATCGCAGAGAGAACGAACATAACAAACAACACTTTCTTCATTAGATACCTCCAGTTGGTATTTATCTAGAATAGCGGGTGGTATTATAAATACTTTACGAAATTTAATATAGTGACTTAAGTTACAAATACACCGACCCGGTTCATTCGCTTAAGTTTCAAAACAATCACCATAAAAAGCCTGGGATTTTACACCTTCTCGGAACGTTTTCTGGACGGCTTTTTCGCCTCGTGCCGGACCTCCGGCTGGTCCGGTTTTCTCAAGCTGGTCCACCACCCAACGATGACCACTAGGAAGAATAAGGCCATGCCAACATACAACATCCACAACAGCTCCGTATTGGGGCCGCCCCCGCCTTCAGACAACATTCGCAAAGCAAGCATACCGCCTCCAGATATTTTTCACCACTTATACGGGAAAACACAGATGCTGTCAAATCTTAAGGGTAAAATCGCATCATAATTTACCCGGAAGATTTAGGAATAAAACGAATGGCATCCTACGAAGATAACATCCACAACCTCCGCGCGGAAAGGGATAGGAAAACATCCTCCGACCCGTTGCATTGGCTTAACCTGGCCGGTCTATTCTGGCTGGAAGAGGGCGAAAATTCATTTGGAAGTAGCAGCCAAAACAAGATCGTTTTACCCGCCTTCCCCGGCGCGAATTGCGGATCCTTCCATTTCAAAAACGGACTAGTTACCCTTCATGCCGACGACAACGCCGGCGTCACCGTCAACGGAAATCCACCCGATGACTGTCCCCTCCGCACGGACAAGGATTCAAAATCTGACATGATCGAAATCGGATCCCTGACCATGAAGATCATCATCCGCGGCGGAGTTCCGTTGGTGCGTATCTGGGACCGCGAATCTCAAGCCGTAAAGAATTTTCCAGGTTTTCATTACTACCCCGTCAAACCCGAATACCGCATCGCGGCAAAATACATCCGCTACAACCCACCCAAACCCATCAAAGTGATGGAAATCATCGGTACTGAAATCGACAGCTCGTTTTTAGGGCAAGCCCAATTTACATTGAACGGCATTGAATGCACATTGGAAGCGGAAAAAAGCGGCGACAAATTGCTCTTCAACTTTACGGACGGAACGAACAAAGAAACCACCTATGGCGGCGGCCGAAGATTTTACCTCCCTGTTCCAGAAGGCAACGAGATCATCCTCGATTTCAACCTGACCGAAAATTGGCCATGTGCCTACACACCGTTTGCGACCTGCCCCATCCCAATGCGGGAGAACCGCCTGCCGATAAAAATCGAAGCCGGAGAATTGAAATACCACGAATGAAAAACGGGCAGTGAATTTTGCATCACTGCCCGTTACACTCCGCTCCAAAGGTTTTGGATCACTCCATCCACGTCACCCGGTCTTCAAACCCCTGCCGCACATACGGTTCGGGAAATACTTCGGGATAACCAATGTAAATAAACCCGACGATATACTGGTCGGCCGCAAAACCCAGAAACTCTTTTACCTTTGCATCGCGCGCCCATTCACCTGTCCGCCAGATGGCGCCAAGCCCAAGTGCGCGGACGGCCAGCAAAATATTCATACCAGCTGCCGAAACTGCCGAGATATTTTCGATCTCGATCACCTTTGCCTCCGCAGGCTTATCCACGCCAACGGCGATGACCACGGGCGCGCGGAGCGGTAATGACCGGGTCTTTTCCAAACCTTCAGGCGGTGTGGCAGGATTACGGTCCAGAAACGAGGCGGCCATCACATCGCCCAACTTTTTTCGCCCATCCCCTGTCAACACCACGAATCGCCAGGGTCTCACTTTATGATGGTTCGGCGCCTGTACTGCGGCGCTTAAGATTTTCTCGATCATCTCGCGGGGCACAAAGTCCTGCTTCACTTTGCTGATTGTTTGTCTGCCATGTATTGCTTCAAATAGTTCCATCATTCCTCCAACATCCAAGACGCTTGCGGGTAAAATTGTCTTACCATGAAAATTTTTTATTCGGAAGAACATCGCAAACACGATCCGCCTTTTGAGGTTTTCGACGGCGGAAAGCGCGTGCCTTATTATGAAAATCCGGATCGGATGGACAGAGTTTTATCCGCGTTAAATAAAACTGATTGGGTGGAATTGGCTGAGCCGACCGATTTTGGACTCGACCCGATCCTCGCTGTGCATGACCGCGAATACATCAATTTCCTCGCCTCCTGCTGGACCGAGTGGCTGGCCTCCGACCCCGAAGCGGCCGCCGCGCCGGAACAGCATGCCTTCCTGCCGGCAACCTTTGCATTGCGGCGCAAAGCCCGCCCGACAAGTTCGCTGCTCGGCCGCGGCGGCTACTACTTGATGGATTTATCCGCCTGCATTGTGGATGGGACTTATAAAGCCGCGCTTGCTTCCGCCAACTGTGCCCTGACCGCCGCATCTTCATCCTTCACCCTTCACAAATCATCCTTTGCGCTTTGCCGCCCGCCCGGTCACCATGCGGGAAAAGACTACGCCGCAGGATACTGTTTCATCAACAACGCATCCGTCGCGGCGAACTGGCTTTCTTCAAAAGGCAGGGTTGCCATCCTCGATATTGATTATCACGCGGGCAACGGCACACAGGATATTTTCTACGAACGGAACGACGTGTTGACCATATCCATCCATGGCGACCCGGATTACGAATATCCGCATTACATCGGCTTTGCCGATGAGACCGGCGAGGGCGCCGGGCTTGGATATCACAAAAATTTTCCTCTGCCAAAAGACACCGGCGATGAAGGATATTTATCCGCATTGGACGAAGCTCTGGAAATGTTGCGGAAATTTTCCCCAAACTATCTCGTCCTCTCCGCCGGTATGGACATCTTCAATGGCGACCCGCTCGGCAAATTCCATGTCACACGCGGAGGTATTGCTGAAATAGGAAAAAGGGTCGCTGGTTTAAACTTGCCCGCTGCCATTGTCATGGAAGGCGGGTACGCAAACGAAGCGCTTGGCACAAATATCGTCACTTTACTGGAGAATTTCAAATGAAAAAAAAGCCACTCAGCTTTCTTGCCATCACTTTCGCCATGCTTGCTTGCAGCGCCCCTCCCTTTGGAGCAACTCCCACCCCCGAGCCGCCGACTCCCACTGAAACACCGGCATTCACCCTCACGCCTGAAGCGACATTAACTTTCACAGTTACGCTCACTTCCACGATTACCTTGACTCCGACCATCACGGCCACGCCAACCTTCGCATTTCCAACGGCAACGGTCAACAAGCAGGCACATTGCCGCTACGGACCGTCCACTGCCTACCTGCATGCCGCGGATTTGTACGCCGGTGACACAGGCAGTGTCCGTGGACGGGCTTTATACAGCCAATGGCTTTACATTAAGTTCGATAAACTCGATTATTTCTGCTGGGTCGCGCCTTCGGTGGTGAGTGTCGTCGGGGATATCAGCACAATCAAAAAAGTTGAGCCGAACCTCTTATCCATCGGCAGTAACCGCTACGGTCCACCGCAAAACGTGCAAGCCACCCGCATTGAAGACGAGGTGACGATCACCTGGGACCAGGTGGAAATGACCAATGACGATGACCGCGGTTATTTCATCGAAGCCTTTGTCTGCCAGGATGGCGCCTACCTTTGGTGGACCTTCGCTTATGCGGACCAATTCACCACCAGCTACAGCGTGAAGGACGAACCAGGCTGTGCGGCTGAATCCTACGGCAAACTCTACACTGTTGAAAAACATGGATATTCCCAGCCTGTGGATATTCCCTGGCCTAAGCCGTAAATACCGCCCCGCGAAAAAAACGATTCATTCTATTAAATAGAAAACGGACGCTGTTCGCGTCCGTTTTTGATCATTTTATTACGCCCGCTTTTTTCAGCGCATTTTCGAGCGCATCGATCGTGGCAGGTTTGATCAACATGGCCTGGGCTCCGCCTTTCAATACGTGCTGGCGGGTTTCGGGCTGGTCGTCAGAGGTAATGACGATGACGGGCACTTTCATCAGCCGCGGCTCGCGGCGGATGTAGGCCAGCACTTCCGTCCCATCCACGCCGGGCATGTTGATATCCAAACATACGAAGCGCGGAATCTGAGTCCCGAGTACAGCCATGGCCGGGCTCGATCCATAGGCAACTTTCGCGGGCATATCAAGCACTTCCAGCATTTGCTGCAATGCGTCCGCCGTCTGGCGGTTGTCGTCGATGATCAATCCTTCTGACATTAGTCCTCCAAAATAAGTGCGCCCATGACGGACACGTCGTACCCTTTCAGGTGAGATACTGCCTCTCGAAAACGCAAATCAGCCAGCAGGTCGAAAAGAGGCGCGAGCAGGTTGTCGTCTGCAAATTGTTTGGGGATCACCAGATCGTATCGCTCTTGAAACAGCGGAATAAAATCAAGATCCAGGGCCTGTGCGGCGGCGGCAATGCCAAGCCCGCAATCGGCGCGGCCCGAAGCAACTGCCGTTGCAACACCGAGATGAGTATACTCTTCCTGAGAATACCCGGCAATGGACTCCGCTTGAATTGTCATCAAATTCAAATGATAATCGAGCAGGACGCGCGTGCCTGCCCCGCGCTGGCGATTAATAAACTTAACGCTTCCAGCTCGACCTGTGCCTGCGAGGTCTCCCAAACTTTTAATTCCCTTTGGGTTTCCCTTCTTAACGATCAAACCCTGGTCACGGCCAACCAGCGCGACAACCTTGACGGGAATATCCGGCATGTATTGGCGGATATATGAAATATTGTACGAGCCGTCGCTCGGGTCGAGCAGATGCGAGCCCGCCAGGTGCGCCTCACCGCGCCGCAACGCCACCAGACCGCCCTGCGAACCAACGTTGGCAGATGCAAGTCTGCGGTCGTGCTCTGCGAGGAATTGTGCAATCAGGTCGAGAGTCAGGTCATGCGAGCCGATGGCAAGGATCGTTTTTTCGATCTCGTTTCGATTTCGATATAACCGCACTTGAATTTTTTCACCCGCCTCCATGCCTTGCGTGCCGCTGGGGATCAACGCGAGTCCATCCGCTTGAACCAATGATGTGATGACCCCCGCTCCGCGGGATAAAGGCGCGGCGAGCAATTTATCTTCAACCCTGCCAACCACCACGCGGACAAAATCGTCATCCCCCGCAGGAGAAACCAGCTTGCGCGTGAGAATCGCTGTTTCCGTCGGCAGTTCGAGGGGACGACGCCCCAGCCATTTGGCAAGAATGGGTTCGACGAAGATGTCAACGGTCAATGCGGCAGAGACGGGGTAGCCGGGAACGCCGATAATCGGGATTGGCAGATTGGTAAATTGGGATTTGGTTTCAACCAATGTACCAATTCCCAATTCCCGATGTACCATTCCAAGAATTACAGGATGCCCAGGTCTCACCGCCACACCATGCACCAGAAGTGTGCCAAGTTTTTCGACAACTTTGGCGGAGAAATCTTCCGCGCCGGCGGAGGAGCCTGCGTTTAATAAAATGAGATCATGGGTCTGCGCGGCTTCCAAAACTCGTTTGCAGATCAAATCGAAATCATCTTTGATGATGGGGAAGCGAGTCGGTTCACCGCCCATTTGTTTGACCTGGGCTGCCAGGACGAGGGAATTGTATTCAAGAATATCCCCGGCTTTTAGTTTGGAGCCGATCGGGACGAGTTCCGTGCCCGTCGGCAAAATGGCAATTTTCGGTTTGCGGGCGACGCGAATGGATTGATGTCCCGAAGCGGCTATCGCACCCAAATCCACAGGCTTGAGGATGTGGCCTGCTGGAAGGACAAGCTGCGTGGCGACGATATCCTCTCCCAGCGGGCGGACATGACTCCACGGCGCAACCGCGGCGCGAATACGAATCGAGGAAGGCCCGCGGACAATTGATGATATTTTCCCATTTTCATCCAGGGACTCTACGTTCTCAATGGGTATGACGGCGTTTGCCCATTCGGGTAAAGGGTCACCAGTGTCGACATACTGCGCCTGGACCGGCAACTGATCTCTGAGGACTATTAATTGAATCGGTGATGAAGGTTGTGCACCATTTGTATCTTCTGCTTTGACGGCAAATCCATCCATGGCGGAGGCGTGATAATGCGGCGAGGAAATCTCCGCCCAAATTGGCTCGGCAGTGACACGACCGAGCGCGTTCTCATCGAGTGGGATTTCTTCCACGCCGAGCGTGCGCCAGAGACCCGCATCCTGCAGGGCTTCACGCAGGCGGGCTTGGGCTTGGGAAAGGGGGATGTCGTGAAGGTAGACGGACATAATTAAGTTACAGGTCTAAAGTTGAAGGTTGAAGGTAAAAACTTGTAACTTTCAACCTTCAACTTTTTACCCTATCCCATCCATTGCCGCGCCAAGTCGGCGGATGATCTCATCCACTTCATCTTCGTTTATGGAGAGTGGTGGGGAAAAGGCAAGAGTACTTCCCAGCGGACGAGAACGAAGCCCATTCGCTTCGGCGGCTTTGAAGATCTTCATCGCCATGGCAGGGTCGGTGGTTTTGGTGGATTTATCTGAAACGATTTCCACACCGCATACGAGGCCAAGTCCGCGCACGTCGCCCACAAATGGGAATTCGGCCAGTGACTTCAATCCTTCAAGCAGGCGTTTACCGAGTTCGCGCGCGCGCTTCGGGTAATCTTCATTTTCCATGATCTCGAGATTTTTCAACCCAACCGCACAAGCCATGGCATGACCCGAATAAGTGTAGCCATGCATATATGCCTCAGTGTCGGCGGCCGTTTCCATCGTCTCGCGGATCGCATCCGAGATTTGGATGCCGCCCAGTTGGGCATATCCACTGGTGATGGCTTTGGCAAACGAAAGGATGTCGGGCTTTACATTCCAATGCTTGAGCGCGAACCACTCGCCCGTGCGCCCAAAGCCCGTGATGACTTCATCCGCGATGAAGAGAATTTCGTATTTATCACAAATCTGACGGACAAGCGGGAAGTAATCTCCGGGTGGGACGATGACGCCCCCAACGCCCATCACAGGCTCGGCGATGAAAGCAGCGATGGTCTCCGCTCCTTCCCGTAGAATGGCTGATTCCAACTCCCGAGCCGCTGCCTGCCCGACGGTTTCGCCATCCTTTAATTGACCTTCATACCGGTACGGATTCGGCGCGGGGATGTGGACAAAGCCATCCATCGCAGGACCGAACATGGTGTGATATTTTTCCAACCCAGTGGCAAAGGTGGATGCGAGCGTGATGCCGTGATATGAACCTTTGCGGGCAATGACCTTGTATTTGGTTGGCTTACCCTTGCGCTTCCAATAATAACGCGCGGTCTTGAATGCGGAATCGTTCGCCTCCGATCCGCCCGAGGTGAAGAAGGTGGTGTTCAATCCTTCGTAAGCGAAGCCTGCGAGTTTATCGGCGAGTTGTATCGAAGGCAGGCTGGTCATACCCGAAAAATTGGACGTGAAGGCCAGCTGCTTCATCTGGTCATAGGCGGCTTTGGCAAGTTCCTCACGCCCATACCCCGCGTTGACGTTCCACAACCCCGCCATGCCATCCAGAATTTTTCGTCCGTCCGTGGTGTAAAGCCACACACCCTCCCCGCGCTCGATCACCAACGGATTGGCATGGGATTTGGGGTGATACACGGGATGCAATTGTTTTTTGTCTTTTTCGATCCATTGTTGCGTTATGTCAGTCATGGTTATCTCCAAACTCATATAGATACTCGGTGGTTGAGTAGGGCGAAGCCTGTATCGAAACCACTATGTGACAAGAATACCTTCGAATTGTGGTTTCGATACGACACTCGCATTCGCTCGTGTCTACTCAACCACCAGATTATCCCAACACCTCCACATCATGCGGACCCGACTCCTTCAACCCCGCGCCTGTCATCCGCATGAAGATGGCATTATTTTGAAACTCCTGTATCGAATGTGCACCGCTGTAACTCATCCCTGATTGCAGGCCGCCGATGAGCTGGGTCAGCACTTCGCGCACCTTGCCGCGGTATGGAACAGCAGCCTCAACGCCCTCTGCCACATAATCTTCGATCTCTTCGCGGGTAAGATCATTACCTTCACGTTTGTTCCGTTCGATATTTGCAGTGAGCGAAGCCATGCCGCGCGAAGCCTTATAGCGATGACCGCGGCGCGTCATCATCAGGCCCGGGCTTGCGTCCGTGCCAGCCAGCAAGGAACCGATCATCACCGTGCTGGCGCCTGCCGCGATGGCTTTTGCCACATCGCCTGGATGACGAATTCCACCATCCGCGATGATGGGAATTCCAAAGGGACGCGCCGCTTCTGCGGACTCGATAATTGCTGTCAGCTGCGGGACTCCCGAACCTGCCACCTGCCGCGTCACACAGATCGAGCCAGGTCCCACGCCAACCTTTACTGCATCCGCGCCTGCTTCGATCAATCGCTTCGTCCCATCCGCAGTTGCCACGTTCCCGCCGATGATCTGGGTTTCGGAAAAATGCCTGCGGATATTTTTTATCATCTCGATTTCCATATGCGAATCGCCGTGTGCAATATCCACCACAATGCAATCCGCACCTGCCGTCAACGCCGCTTCCACGCGGCGCATTTCCAGGTCTCGCACACCTACCGCCGCCCCGACCGCCAGCCGCCCCTTTGAATCCTTTGTCGCCTTCGGGAATTGTGTGATCTTCATAATGTCTTTCAACGTGATCAAACCCGCCACCTTGCCGGTCTTATCCTTAAGGGGCAATTTTTCCACGCGGTATTCATGCAGCAAGCGTTCCGCATCCTTCAATGAGGTATCCGGCGGCGCGCTGTGCACTTCCTTCGTCATGATCTCGGTTACGGGTCTATCATCCGCATTTTCGAACAATAAATCGCGGGTTGTGACGATGCCGATCAATTTATCGTTCTTATCCACAATCAGAATCCCGCCCGTGCCCGTTTCCTCCACGATCCGTCTCACGTCACCAACCGTGTGCTGGTCTGTCAACATGAAGGGCTGGTCTACGATGAAGGATTCGGCTTTTTTCACGCGGTCGATCTGACGCGCCTGCTCGGCGATTGTCATAAAACGATGAATGATCCCAACCCCGCCTTCGCGCGCCATTGCAATTGCCATATCACTTTCGGTCACCACATCCATATTTGCGGAAACGATCGGCGAATGCAGGGCGATCTTTTTGGTCAGCCAGCTCGTTGTGGAAAGTGCGCGCCGCGAATCCACATCGGAGTATTGCGGAACGAGCAGCACGTCGTCATAGGTCAACGCTGTATCTTGTAAAATCTTCATAGGGACTCCTGTCGTCCAGAATCGAACCGCCCGAATTATAATGCTTGACAGTGAGTCTTTCGGATAAATAGAGCGCCTCGCACTTAACCGATGGCTGTTCTTTCCAAAACAGGCCTGGTCCACGCTTTGGGCTGAGTCCAATCCGTCGAAACAGGAGCAGGTTTCAGTTCAGGGCTGAAGCGATGATCATGTCATTGGGAGGATCCCCGTTCTATCAAGGGATTGCTTACCCTTACGGGTACGATGTCGTCGGGAAGAGCGCCCTCCTCGCAATGACATCAAAGGAGTTGAAATGACAGTAATCGCAGTGATCGGTTCGCAATGGGGCGATGAGGGCAAGGGCAAGGCGGTGGATTTTCTGGCGGAACGGGCGGATTATGTAGCGCGCTTCAATGGCGGGAATAATGCGGGGCATACCGTTATCAATGAGTTTGGAACATTCAAAATTCACCTGGTGCCCTCGGGAATTTTCGCGCAGAACACAACCGGCTTGATCGGCGGCGGCGTGGTGGTGGACCCTGCAGTGCTGATCGAGGAAATCGAAATGCTTAACAAGTCCGGCGTGGGCGTGGATGGCCGCCTTTGGGTCTCGCCGCGTTCGCATTTGATCATGCCGTATCATAAAATTTTGGATGGGCTTTACGAAGAGGCAAAAGGCGCAGGCGCCACAGGCACGACAAGGCGTGGAATTGGCCCCGTGTTCGCGGACAAGGTCAGTTACAACGGCATCCGCTGGACGGATTTTGCAAGCAATATATTCGAACAGCGATTGCAAATTCAGTTGGAATTGAAGAACAAGATCATCGCGGCGCTGGGTGGTGATGGATTGAAATACGAATCCGTTCGCGACGAGTATCGCGGATATTACTTGAAGTTGAAGCCGTACCTCAAAGAGTTGTTTTCCCTGGTACAGGATGGATTGAAGGCTGGAAAAAATTTCCTACTCGAACAGGCGATGGGAACATTTCTGGATACGGATTGGGGCACGTATCCTTTTGTGACTGCTTCGACAACCATCCCATCCGCTGCATCGGCGGGGCTTGGAATCCCGCCGAAATATCTCACGCAAGTGATCGGTGTGACCAAAGCCTACACCACCCGTGTCGGCGCGGGACCGTTACCCACTGAAATTCATGATACAGAAAGTGAAGTCTATAAAAAATTCGGCGAAGTGGCGGCCACAACAGGACGCACGCGCCGCGTCGGCTGGCTGGATTTGGAACTTGTGAAAACCGCCGCCCAACTGAGCGGCATGACCGAGATCTGCCTGACCAAGTTGGATGTGTTGAGCGGATTGAATGAGATCAAAGTCTGCACACGCTACGAACTTAGCTGTGACCCCATCCGCTATGCCGACGTGGATTCCTACGGCCTGGAGAAGATCGAACCCATTTATCAGACCGTCCCCGGCTGGAGTGAGGACATCAGCAGGGCAAGGTCATTCGAAGAGTTGCCCGTCAACGCACAGAATTATGTGAAGATGGTCGAAGAGGCGGTGGAAGTGCCCGTCAAGTGGGTCGGCGTGGGTCCCGAACGGGAAGCAACGATAAGAAGATGATAAAATAAAAAAAATCTAAACCGTTTATGGAGGTTGTTATGAATATTCTCGCATGGATCATTTTCGGCGCGCTGGCAGGCTGGATCGCCAGTATCATCATGAAGAAGAACAAGCAGATGGGAGCCATCGCCAACATCGTGGTCGGCATCATCGGGGCTTTCCTCGGCGGAGCGATCATGAACTTCCTTGGGTACGAGGGGATCACCGGCTTCGACCTGTGGAGTTTTCTCGTCGCTGTCATCGGAGCAGTGGTATTGCTTTTCATTGTAGGCTTGATCCGCCGATAAAATCCGAATTAAAGGAAATAAAGAGAGCCGCGCAGATCTGCGCGGCTCTCTTTATTTTTCATCCGAAATCAATAACTCACGAGAGGTAATTTCTTTACCCATTTCTTTTCCGATAATTCCTTGAGGATAAAATCCGCGGCATCGGCTCGGGAGAACTGGGTGCTTGAATCCCTGCCCACATATCCAACCCGATATTTTCCCATGTGCTCGCCATCGGTCAAACGTGGAAAACGCACAACCGTCCAGTCCAAATCGGAAACCTGGAGCACCTTCACATTCTTGGCAGAATCTGCTACGACCTCCTTTGCCAGAAGATTGAGCAAAACGCCAAAAAATTTATCGACAAACTTCGGCTGGTCCTCGGGTTGGCGCACGCCCGCGCCTGTGGTCGAGATCAGCCGCTGCACGCCATGCTCCCGCATCCCTGCCACGATGTTTTTCGCAGCGAGTTCCATCATGTGGGGAACCGGCGGGCGCGAAGGTCCCAGTGTGCTGATGACCGCGTCCTGTCCCGCTATCGCTTTTGCTACAGCGGCTGAGTCCATTACATCGCGTTGAAACACCGTCAGGTTCGGATGCCGAATTTTAACTTTTTCCGGGCTGCGCACAAAAGCCGTGATGAAATGCCCCAGGTCCAGAGCCGATTCCATGACTTTTAATCCCAGCCCACCGGACGCGCCAAAAATAATTATTTTCATCGAACCTCCTCCTTTGCGGGCAATATCTTCCCAGTCACATCGCCAAAGCCCACCCGATAGCCGTCGCCCTGGCAATAGCCCTTCATCACAACCGTGTCGCCATTCTGCAAAAACCTGCGAGTCTCACCGTTGGGCAATTGAATCGGCTTCTCGCCGCGCCAGGTCAACTCAAGCATGGAGCCGTAACTGTCTTCGGTTGGCCCGCTCAGCGTGCCTGTGCCGCACAAGTCGCCGGTCCGCATGTTACAACCCGTGACAGTATGATGAGCCAACTGCTGGACTATGCTCCAATACATATACTTCATATTCGAACGGCTGATGGTTTGCGGCGCATCCATCTTTTCAGATTGCAGAGTCACTTCAAGGCGGATGTCATATCCATTTGCTGAATCAGTTTTGAGGTAGGGCAGAGGCGCAGGCTCTTGTTTCGGTCCCTGCACGCGGAAGGGTTCCAGCGCATCCATCGTCACCACCCAGGGCGAGACCGAGCTCGCAAAATTTTTCGCAAGGAATGGTCCCAGCGGCTGATATTCCCATGCCTGAATGTCACGCGCACTCCAGTCGTTGAGAAGTACCATGCCAAAAATATGTTCACGCGCGTTATCAATTGATATCGGTTCGCCCAGTTCATTCCCCTTGCCGACGAAGAATCCCATCTCCAATTCGAAATCGAGCGAACGCGATGGGACGAATTCGGGCGGCGGACCGTTCGGCGCCACCTGCCCGCACGGACGAATCACATCCGTACCGGAAACGACGACAGAACTTGCGCGGCCATGATAACCGACCGGCAAATGCAGCCAATTGGGCATGAGCGCATTTTCTTTGCCGCGAAACATGATGCCGACATTCGTGGCATGTTCGCGCGATGCATAAAAATCAGTGTAATCGCCAATCGCGACGGGGAGATGCATGTGCGCTTCATTGAACGGAATGAACGCTTCTTTCTTAACGGGAAAGTTGCCGCTCGTTAAGAAATCGGTCAATAGCTGACGGATCTCCCGCCACGCCCCCCGCCCTGCGGACATGAAGCGATTCAAAGTTGAATCAGCAAAAAAACCATACTCCCTGCCGAATTTTTTTTCACCATCCAGGAAGGATAGGTCAACCACCCAATCGCCGATTCTTGTCCCAACCCTTGGAGCAGGATTCGCCTGCGTCGAAAAAATTCCAAATGGCAGGTTTTGTATCGGGAAATCGGATTCAGGGGAAACTTCTATAAAAGATTTTAGTGTCATTTTTGTCCCAAAAAATTGATAATATACGACCAGCTAAAGAATGCCTATTTTCCGCAAATCATCGCGCGGTTCGTCGAAACTGCAGCTGCCGAAAGAGGTCATGTAAATACGCGCATTTAATATCTCCGAATTCGTCACACGTAGGTTCTTCCACGAAAACCCGGTCTCGTCAACAACAAAACTCGCCGCATCTTCATCTTCA
>JACZJC010000028.1 GCA_014860745.1 Anaerolineales bacterium | reverse complement strand
AGGCGGTAGTCTTGGCAGAATGTTAATTGCTTTTATGCCAGCAGGGAAAATGGAAGCCTTTTTTCGAGAAGTTACCAAAGCAAATGCTATGCCACCTCAAGACCCTGAATTATGGCGTTCTCATGGTATGGAGTTACTTGGGCCACCCTTGAAGGTGTAGTTACATAGTATTTTGGCAAGTCAAGTTTTTGGTTCTTGCCAAAGATAAAAGCCTGTAAAATAATTTTATAAGTTCAGTATTAGTATCTTTTTCAGGCAGTGAGTCTAGCACAACACAGCGTCCTGGATGAACGCCAGGATAATGCACCCGTCTTCGCTGCGCTTCGCGGCCAAGCATTTCGCGCAGCGTGACTTCGGGTTTTTCCTGCTCCCAAGCTGAGTCCGCGCCTGCCCCAGCGCTAGTACCCCGGTCGCTCCGCTCGGGGGCGAGACGCAAACTGTTAGCCCGCCCTATGCAAAGAGAGATACTTATGAAATCAAAAAATATAAAAAAAACCGTATCCACCAAAAAAGCTCCGCTTAAACAGGTGCTTAAGAAAAATGAGAAGATCAAAGAAACTGTCAAGAAGGCTGCCAGTAAACTCACATCGGTAAATAAAGTTCTGAAGCAAAAAAAGGCCCCTGTTCAGGTTAAGAAAGAGGCTCTCGCTCAGAATGAAGATGTCGAACAGAAGGTTGCAAAAGCCGCAGACGATTTGAAGCTGGTTAACGTCAAACTCGCCGAAGAAATGGCTGAGCGAATAGCCATCGAAACTGAACTCGCTAATACGAAAACCGACCTGGCCGAAGCGCACGACGATCTATCAAAAGCCCAGGTAAAAGCGGAAGAAGCGCAACAAAATGCGCTTCAGGATGGACACACGGGCCTTCCCAACCGTGTCTCATTTGAACAGAGTCTCGACCAGGGGTTGATCCAGGCACAACGGCACGGCTGGGGACTCGCCGTCCTATTTATTGACATCGATAAATTCAAGAATATCAACGATTCCTATGGTCATGATCTGGGGGATCAGGTGCTGCAGATGGTGGCAGATCGTTTAAAGTCTTTTGTACGCGATGAAGACATAGTCAGCCGCTGGGGAGGCGACGAATTTGTATGCCTGTTGTTGGAAGTCAAGCAAGAAGCGGACGTGACTCGCCTTGCAGAGAAGATGATCAATCGGATTGCCGAAGCCTGCAAGTTTAATGGGATTGCTTTTTCCATAAGAGCCAGTATTGGTATTGCCATTTACCCCGCAGATGGAGATACGGCTGATGTTCTTTTCAAAAATGCCGATACAGCAATGTATAAGGCCAAGGGAACAGAGAAGCGTGTTGTGCTGTTCCGAGAATCTGGTGAGCGAAAAGCGGGCTAACACAGCGCGCAGCCATTGGGCAGTTCCTTCCACAGCAAGTACAATATTATCCAAATCTTATTAATAAGGAGACGACGATGGCAAAAATACTGGTTCATGTAACAAATGGTCCCGAAAACCCTACTCGTGCAACTTTAGCATTTTTGGTGGCTAAAAGCGCCGCTGATGAGGGACATACTGTTTCGCTCTTTCTCGCGGGAGACGCAGTTCAATTAATCCGTGACGCTGTTCTTGATAACTTAGTGGGGCTTGGTACAGGCAAATTACGTGAACATTATGATGCCATCGTTACAGGTGGCGGGAAATTCTATATATCGGGCATGTCTAGCAAAGGTCGTGGTGTAACAGATTCGGATTTGAGTGGTAAACCCGCAGAGTTTGCCCTGCCGAATGTTCTCATTCGCTTGTCGTTAGACCATGACCGCATGTTTACATATTAGGAGAAAATCATGTCATCAAATTTAGAGTCGCAAATTAAGTCTGCCGAACAGGAATGGATGGAGCATTATAAACAAGGACCAACACGTTTACGTTGGACAGAGATACCGCCTCAAGTTGGCGATACCGCTCCCGATTTTGAAATGCTCGACTCGTCTGGCGCGTCCGTTCGTTTAAGTGATTTCTGGCGCGAACAACCTGCGCTGATATTATTCTGGCGTCAATTTGGTTGTGGCTGTGGCATGGATCGCGCTCAACGCCTACAAAATGAGTATACCGATTATGTTTCAGCAGGCGCAAAAATAGTTGTTATTGGTCAAGGCGAGCCGGAACGCGCTGCCTTATACGCCCAAAAGTACGGCGTACCTTGTCCTATTTTATGTGACCCCGAAGAACTTGCTTATCGAAAATATGGGTGTTTGGAAGGCAAGCCATCCCAGATATTTTTTGACGCACCAGAAGAATTCTTACTTTGCGATTATGATGCAGGCGTTAAGTTGGCGCAAACGCGCAGGGAAGCAGATCGTCCAATAGTAGATAACCCCTGGCTAATGCCAAGTGAATTTGTTGTAGATCGTAGCGGGATTATTCGTCTCACCTATCGTTGGCAATATTGCGAAGACTTTCCCAATCCTTTGGTGCACATCGCCGCTATCAAAGAGGCTATTGCAGAAAACGGGAAAGCCTAAAGACAAAGAGCCGCTAACAAAGCCATACACTTAACCCTGGGGACTGCCTCTTAGCGGCGTGCGGCACGCTTCGCAGCCAAGCATTTCGCGCAGCGTGGTTTCGAGTTTATACTGCTCCCAAGCAGAGTCCACGCAGCCCCTCCCATCCTTTGGACACCCTCCCCAAATACGACATTGAAATTTGGGTCAGGACATAGAGTGTACAGGTCGTATTTGGAGAGGGAAGACTGGCTTCGAGTTTTTTCTGCTCCCAAGCAGAGTCCACGCTTGTGCTGACACGAAGTGTGTCGAAGCGCCCGCCCCAGCGCCAAAGTCCCCTTTTAGGGGATGCTTCCCCCTACGAGGACGATGTGCGAACGCAAGTGTTAGGCGCTACAGAACAAAGAAGAGGAAATATGAAAACCAAAACGAACTTATGGCTGTCAATCTGGTTGCTGATTTCCCTCTCGGCTTGCCAGACTAAGCCAGAATTTATTAATCATGCTCCGCCAAACCTTGCTGTCTCCATGGATGTTTTTTCCGATGATATCCTCTTAGCCAATTTTGGTTGTGATGAAATCCAGGCACCGTCGAACTTAATCGGCGGGTTGGAACCGTCCTATCCGATCGCCATTTGTGCGAATCAATACATACCGGGCGAGGGAACAGAAGAACTGGAAGCAGTAATCGAAAACGGACAATTCTTCTACTACACCGGCGGTTTGTTTGGAAGTTACATCCGCTATATCGTTTATCAAAACGGCGAATTCGTATTACTCAGGACTGAAGAAGATTTGCGGAAGCTGTTTGCGCCCATTGAGTCCCCTGATGAATCCCTGAGTTATGTGTTGGCCGTAAAAAATCTGTCGGCATCTTACGGCATCCAATATGACCCTGTTTACAAGTACGAAGTTGACACGATTGAAGATACTTACGTCACTCCCGATACAGACGGTTACCTCGTCCATTTATTCCATGATCAAGCATTTGGCTGTGGTCCGCACTGGGTTTCCGAAGTGGATGTCCACGTATCTGTTGAGGGAAATATCGAGGAACGAAGCAGCAGGCAAATCTTCAGAGACCCGTACCTTGACGATCTATGTGTGGATTAACTTCGTACGGACGCCTATATGCTTTGGCGGATGATCTTCGAACCGTTCCAGCAAAATGCGCCTAACCCAACGCCAAAGTCCCCTTTTGGGGGATGCTCCGCAGACGCGATACCCCTTCGGGGCACAAGCCCGTTCGGCGGCATTATTCAGGATTTTTTCAGTTCAGCAGCCCGTCGTATTGGTGGGCTGTATAAAATGATAAGATTCTAAAACAACTTGAAAGGAGGTATTCGTGAATGAAGATAAAAGAATGATAGCAGGATATATTGTAGGTGGATTGCTCGTTATTGTATTAGCACCTTCAATTATTTATACAATTACTTCGTTACTTGACAATGTGTATAGATTAGAAATTATCCAGAATACGCTAATAAGATGGGTTATTATCATAATATTGCTTGCTGTAGGATTATTATATGGAATTTGGTCGATGATTGTTCAAAACACTATTGGACAGGGTGGTCCTGTAGAAATAGGAAATATAGAAATAAGTCCAAAAACAAAGAATCTCGTTGTATCAGGACCATATAAATACACAAGAAATCCCATGTTATTTGGAACTTTATTGATGTATCTTGCTTTTGCACTAATTATTAATTCAATAATCTCTGTTGTGTTAGTCGGTGCGCTTTTTGCTTTTATGTTGACTGTTGTTGTGAAAATGGAAGAAAAAAGATTATTGAATGATTTTGGAAATCAATATGAAGAATATCGAAAAAAAGTATCAATGTTCATTCCATGGTTTCATAGAAAAATTGAGTAGAAAAAACAATTTACTATTTCCGCTCCTGCTATTGGCGTTCGTGATAACAGCATGTACGCCCAGACCTGCATCGCCAGTGAGCCCGATAGTGATTGACACTCCTGCCCATTCGCCGTCGATGAATCCGACAAACATAGATACTCTCACCATATCACCAACACAGTCTCTAAATCCTGCATTGTTAACACCCTCGGCTGAGAGCGCACGGCTGGGAGGTATCCTGCTGAAAGTATCAGCCGATCTTCCCTGCCAAGAATACGGGTGGTCGTCAATTGTTATGGTAAATGCGACAGAGGCTCAATTCGAATGCTCATATACAGATCGAGAGAATAAAAATACAATCTATATAAGTTTTCGGCTTAGTGGAGATCGATTGGGCTTTGAATGTTTCCATGGCTATATTGCAAGCAGCTCCGAGAGTAGTTACCCCGTACACGAAGGCGGCGAAAATGGTAAGAATTCAATTTCTTATACGCGCAAAGAGCGCTTTTTTACCTGGTCTGCTCAAGGTGTCAATTTTACGATCATAGAGTTCATAGATGGAAACCAAAATCCTATACTAGCTTCACCTGACCTTTGAGAGAAGATCTATGGGAGAGTCACGCAGTTGGGCTTAATCACTGGTGATGGAGATGATTGTGCTCCAAAATAGAGTCTTCGCGTCTCTATTTTGGAGAATATTAATCAATTAACAGCAGGCTACCGAAGCGTGCACCCCTTCTGGAGATTTATGGTGAGTAGATTTGGTTCTGACCCGCTTAATTTTTTCAATTCCGTGTATCAGAATATTGCGCCTTGGGATATTGGCGCACCTCAGCCTGCTATGGCTGCTCTTATTGAAAAATGTCCGCCCGCAAATCCGATTTTGGATCTTGGCTGCGGTTCCGGCGACCTTGCCATTTATTTAGCGATGTTGGGGCATCAAGTTATTGGCATTGATTTTGTTGAATCTGCCATCAGGAACGCCCAAGACAAAGTTGCCGCCCTTCCCAATGAAACTGCCCTATCAATAAGTTTTCAAGTGGCTGATGCTTTAAAACCCTCTTTACTGCAAGAAAAATTTGGAGCGGTTTTTGATTCAGGCTTTTATCATTTATTTAATCCAGACCAATGCGAGCAATTAATTAATGAAGTTGCCTCAATCTTGAAACCACATGGTTGTTATTATTTGCATGAGTTTGCAATCGAATTTCCAGTACCTAATGTACCCCGCCAAATTTCAATTGATGAATTACAAACACGTTTTACGGTTGAAAAAGGATGGCGTATTAAAGAAATTCAAACGGTAGAATTCCTGAGTCAAATCGCTCCTCCCGTGCCAGCAACCTGTGCTTGTATAGAGCGTCTTCCAGTGTAAATTGACTTTGAGTATTCACGTCAATGGATCGATGGCAAGTGGGAGCCAATCCCTCCGGGAGAATTCATCATTCCCTTGGAAAGGGATTGACTCCAGCAACAAGTGCCGCCGAACAACTCTACAAAAACTGGCCATACACCAAAAGAAAGATTCAAAATCCCCACGAAGATAGATCGAAAGCTTACATTTGCCTGTATGCTTTTTTCAACATTTAATTTCTGAAAGATTTATACATCGTACTTCGCCATCAACACTTCCAGATTCCGCTTCACCTCCGCCCACTCCGAATCCAAAATACTGTAAAAGACGGAATCGCGGAGCCTGCCATCGGGCAAAATCATATGATTGCGAAGAATGCCTTCCTTCGTAGCGCCGATCCGTTCGATGGCTTTTTGCGAACGCTCATTCCGCGCATCTGTTTTCAACTGCACGCGGAAGCACTTCAAGGTCTCGAAGGCGTGGGTCAACAGCAGGAATTTGCACTCCGTGTTTACCGGAGTGCGCTGGAAATCAAGACCATACCATGTGCCGCCGATCTCCAAGCCTCGGTCTTTGGGCATGATATTCAGGTAACGGGTTGCTCCCGCCACACGTCCCGAAGCGAGGTGGATCGCCACAAAAGGCAGATCCGTCCCTTTTGCGGCGCGGCTGAGAATGTCCAGCACCCAGTTCCGCATATCCGATTCAGTTTTGATCTCCCCGTACAACATAAAATCCCAAAAGTTTTGGCCGATGCCAATTTCAGCCAGGCCAGCGATATTCGCTTCGGTCATCGGCTCTAGGCGAACATGTTTTCCTGTCAGGGTGATTGGGGATACCCAGTCTGTCATCTTGATTCTCCAAAAAGTTCTGCAATTTTGCGGCGGCGAAAATCAAATATGGCCTCGAGCTTTCTTCTGATCCAAAGGATGGTCACCAGATCGCCCCAAATCCCAAAAGGTGCCTCGTATGTGACAAGATCGGTCATATGGATTCCTTCATCCACCTGCTGGAATTTATGTTCATGATGCCAGAAACGATACGGGCCGGCGCGTTGTTCATCCACAAAATAAACATATTCCCTGGCGTGAGTGATTTCAGTCAACCACAGGGAACGGACCCCGCGAATGAATTCCACGCGATATTCGATGATCTGTCCCTCATACATTTTCTCGTTTCCGCCCGCAACAATCTGGAAATGCATGTCGGCGGGAGTGATCTCATTTAGATTCTTCGGGTTCGAAAAATATTCCCACACGCGTCCAATGTCGGCGGGAATGACCTGCTCGCGGTGCAAATAGTGAATCATAATCTCGCAGGACGTTAACCAGATCCAAACCAAAACACAGGAAACCTCATCCCTTTAACCATTCCTCCTCCTTCTTATCCTGCGAAGGAAGGTAGGGCATCGCAGGCCCGTCCACACCCAGGAACTCGGCAAGCGCCGCTTTCATAGCGGTACGGTCATCCCAAAGATATTCCGTCCCACCAAAACACATCGACTGCTCATGCCCTTTGCCGCAAGAGAGAACAATATCTCCCTCCACTGCAAGGCGCAGAGCAAATTTGATAGCCTCCCCCCGGTCTGGAACACGCCACAAGGTCTCGCCTCCCCGCCCGCCTTCCGACCTCGCCCCCTCCGCCATCTCCTCGAGGATTCCGTCCAGCGACTCAGTGCGGGGATCTTCAGCGGTTAAGACGGTGAGATCTGCCAGCTCTGCGGATGTCTCCGCCATCATGCGCCGCTTCTCTTTGTCCCTCAGGCCTGCTGACCCGAAAATAGAAATGACGCGGCCCCGACTCATTTTCCTGCCCGCCTCCAAGGCCACTTTCAAGGCGTTGGGTGTATGGGCAAAATCCACAACTGCAATGAAGTTCTGTCCCATCGAAATGGTTTCCATACGTCCAGGGATGCCCTCCAACGCGGCGACACCCTGCGCGGCAACCTGGGGATCGATGCCAAGGCCGTACACGGTGGCAGTCAGCGCGGCGAGACAGTTCGAGACGTTATAAGCTCCAACCAGATTGCTCAATATGTCTACACGAAAATCTTCGGAGACAGCAGTAAACTTTATTCCCGCAGAACTATATTCAATTTCCTCCGCATGTACATCCGCCTCCTCCGCCAATCCATAGTTGACTTTGTTTACTTTGATATGGTCATTGAGAAAGGCAAATGACTTATCGTCATCGCGGTTGATCACTCCCAAACGCGGATTTCCCTGGGGCTTCTCTCTCGTCCACTCGAGGCTTGAAAATAACCTTGCCTTGGCAGCGCGATAATTCTCATAACTTCCATGCTGGTCCAAATGCTCGTGGGTGATATTGGTGACAACGCCAATATCAAATTCACAAGCGTCCACACGGTATTGCGCCCAGCCATGGGAGGTGGTCTCCAGCACGACATGGGTCAGGCCAGCGGCAACCATCTTTGCCAGGTAATTTTGCACGTCGTGTGCATCCGGCGTGGTAACGTGGAATCCCGTATCCAGCACCGTATCGCCAATGACAGCATTGACCGTGGAGATCATCCCTGCCTTGAACCCCGCGGCAATGAGTATTTTGTAGATCAAATTGCTGGTCGTGGTTTTGCCGTCTGTGCCGGTGACGCCGATCATTGTCAGTTTGCGGGCAGGCCAGTTGTGAAACGAGGCAGCCAGCCAGGTCAGGGCCTGACGCGGGTTCTCGAGTTTGATGTATGGGATCGGAAGTTCATCGAACTCCCGATCCCCCGCCACTGCGGCCGCTCCATTCTCTATGGCTTTCCGAATGAAATCATGGCCGTCCATCGTTCCGCCCTTCATGGCAACGAAAAGACTGCCCGGTTTTACTGCGCGGCTGTCGATCGCTATGCCCGAGATTTGGGTTTCTGGAATTTTCGCCGGGGCAGGAAACGGCAGGTCTTGAAAAATCTTCCGGAGTGAAGTTGTGGGATTGTTTATCATACGCATTAACAAAAAAAGAGGATTTTGATGATTGTATCGTCAAAATCCTCCAGTGTCCAAATCAGTTTGAATTTCAGGTTGCCACTACTTTTATGTTGAAACGATGTGATGAGGTAGCCAAGCGCAGGCTTCTCCACAAGAGCGCGTACATTTCAACAGCGCGCGATGTGGTGATATCACCAAGGTCGACGATGTGTTTCCAATGGAACCAATCGCGCAGGATCTTTGTCACAGTGGCTTTGGCTTCGGCGCTGTTGCCGCTGACAAAGATATCGGTCCGTTCCACAAGTTTGTCCGGGTCCACCATCACTGTGCAATAGACCGTATTAAGCGTTTTTACAACCATCGTTTCGGGAAAGGCGCGCTGGATCTGTTCGCCGAGAGAATCGGTGTTGCAGATCGTCAATTTCCAATGCTTTTCATCCGAGTAATCGAGCGGATTTGATGTGTCGATCAGGATCTTTCCCTTCAAGTTCCCGGCGCCTGCCAGATATAGCGCATCCAACGAGGCAGAGCCCAGGGTGCAATTGAAGATTACCTCGCCGAATGCAGCCGCGTTGGCGAACGTACCAAACAAGGCGTTGTGGTTTTCTTCCTTGGCCCAGGCTACCGCTTTCCGGTTGGCTTCCTCCCGCGAACCCATCATCACATCGTGGCCCAATTGCACAAGTTTGTGGCCGATTGTTTGACCTACCTGTCCCGTACCCAGCACAGCAATATTCATGATATCACCTCAAATTTCAGATTGAAAATTTTCAGTCTTTATTTTACCCTTCAGCTTTTGCCCTGGCCATCTTCGTTTTCAGCCATTTCAAACGGAAGGTCTCTTCGCGCTCGCGTTCTTCCAACGAGCTAACGATGAACTCGATCTGATGCTTATACTGCGGAATGAAGATATGTTGAAGTGCATTTACGCGGCGCTGGGTCTTGCGCAATTCATTGGCCAGTCGCCACACAGCGGCAGTGAGCATCGAAAGCTGCGGGATGCGCAATAACACCTCCCGGAACGCATCGCTGGCTTCATCGAGGGCGGCAGAGGTATCTCCGGGGCTGTAGGGAAGTCTGGGTGGTTCGCCTCGCGCTTCGATCTGTGGAAGTGCCACACCCATGACTCCGCGCAGGCGCAGGTGCACATCCACCGTTTTATCCACCGCGAGCGAGGCCCACTCAACATGGTCGGAGCCCATCACAAGGCGCGCTTTTTCCATCGCATTGTAGGCGGTTTCCAGCAATGCCCAGACTTCCTTTTGAAGGGTATCCGCTTCTTTTGCAACACGGACGAGCTCGCCGGTCAGGGCTTCGCGCTTACGGTCAAGGATCTCATATCCCTCTTTCGCAAATCGCAAATCCTTTTTGAGGCGAATCAGGTTCGTGCGGGTGGGAGCGATATTAACTTGAGGCATCGTCGCCTTTGTAATATTGGGCGATCTCATCGAGCGTCACGCGAGTGAGTTCCTTCTTCGGAAGCATGGAAAGAAGTTTCCAGCCGATCTCAAGAGTTCGCTCGATGGTGCGGTTTTCGGTGAAGCTCTGATTGACGAATTCCCGTTCGAACGCGCGTCCAAACTTAAGATATTTCTGGTCCACGTCGCTGAGCTCTTCCTCACCGATAACGGATGCAAGCGCGCGCACATCCTGGGTCCTGGCATAAGCCGCATATAACTGTGCGCCCCAACGCGGATGATCGTCGCGTGTGCGGTTCTTACCGATACCATCCTTCATCAGGCGCGAGAGGCTCGGCAGCACCGCGACGGGGGGATAGATACCAGCAAAGTTAAGTTCGCGCCCCAACACGATCTGGCCTTCAGTGATGTAGCCGGTCAGGTCAGGCATCGGGTGAGTAATATCATCGTTGGGCATGGTGAGGATCGGGATTTGAGTAATCGATCCTTTGCTTGTGCGGATGCGCCCCGTGCGTTCATACATAGAAGCAAGGTCGCTGTACAAGTAACCGGGGTAACCTTTACGGCTTGGCACTTCACCACGGACGTTTGAAATCTGACGCAGGGCTTCGCCGTAGTTGGTCATATCTGTGAGGACAACCAAAACGTGCATTTCGCGTTCGTAGGCAAGATACTCCGCAAGGGTCAAGGCTGCGCGCGGGGTGACAATACGCTCAACCGGGGGATCATCCGCAAGGTTGAGGAACATCGCCACACGAGTCAGTGCTCCGCTTTCGGTGAACGAGCGGCGGAAATATTCTGCCACGTCGTTCTTCACGCCCATCGCAGCAAACACGATGGCAAATTCTTCGCCTTCAGTCTGCGGAGCCCCGGCCAGTTTGCCCAAGGTTGCCTGGCGCACAATTTGTGCTGCGAGTTGATCATGCGGCATACCAGCGCCGGAAAACAATGGGAGTTTTTGTCCGCGCAGGAGCGTATTCACGCCGTCGATGGTGGAGATACCGGTTTGAATATAATCGCGCGGATAAATACGCGCTGTTGGGTTGATCGGTTGCCCGTTGACATCGGCATAATGGTCTGTGAGCGGTTCAGGCCCCCCGTCGATGGGGTTGCCCAAACCATCGAAAATACGTCCCAGCATTTCCTCCGCAACTGGAATGTGGAGAGTGGTTCCCAAAAAGCGGACGCGGGTTCCGTCAATCGAGAGACCCGTGGACCCGGCAAACGCCTGGATCACTGCGTAGCCTTCACCTACTTCCAGCACACGCCCACGGCGAAGTTGACCGCGGGAATCCTGAATTTCAACGACCTCGTCATAACTGACATTCGTCCCGCCTTCGACAACGAGGATCGGACCCTCGATGCGCGCAACGCCGACAACTTCCTGACCGCCTTGTACTGTTACTTCGCTCATGATCTGTACTCCGCATCCAATTGACCCATTTGCTGGTCAATTTGTTTTTGAATGTCGTCGAATTTGTGCAGTTCTTCGTTCGTGACGGTGGATTTTGCACGAATGATTGTATCGACCACGGGCAAGTCATGGATCAGGTTGATCGGCGCGCCGCGCTTGACAATTGCCATACCTCGTTCGTGGAAGTACAACACGAGTTCGAGCATGCGGATCTGCTTTTCCACTGACGAGAATGCATCCACGGTCTCAGTTGCATTCTGCTGCAAAAGACCTTCACGGATGAGGCGCGTGGTTTCAAGCACCATCCGCTCGGTGTATGGAAGCGCATCCGGACCCACCAACTTTACGATCTGAGAAAGTCGGCTCTCTTCACTCAACAATTCCATTGCGCGGTTGCGCATGGTTAGCCAATCTTTGCCGGTCTTTTCGCGCCACCACCCGGCTACGTCTTCGAGATATTCGCTGTAACTATCCAGCCAGTTAATGGCCGGGAAGTGACGGGCAGATGCAAGCGATTTATCCAGTGCCCAGAAACAGCGAATGAAGCGTTTGGTGTGCTGGGTCACAGGTTCCGAAAAGTCACCGCCGGGAGGAGAAACCGCGCCCACAATGGACACCGAACCCTGAGTGTCGTTCAAATTATTAACATAGCCAGCGCGTTCGTAAAACTCGGCGAGACGGCCAGCAAGATAGGCAGGGTAACCTTCCTCAGCCGGCATTTCTTCGAGACGACCGGAGACTTCGCGCAACGCTTCGGCCCAGCGGGATGTTGAATCCGCCATCAGTGCAACGTGATAGCCCATGTCGCGGTAATATTCCGCGATGGTGATGCCGGTATAGATGCTGGCTTCACGCGCGGCCACCGGCATGTTGGACGTATTGGCTATCAGCACAGTACGCTCCATTAACGGACGACCAGTTCTCGGGTCGACAAGATGCGGGAATTCCTGCAGTACTTCGGTCATTTCGTTGCCGCGTTCGCCGCATCCGATGTAGACGATGATCTCAGCATCCGCCCATTTTGCGATGCTATGCTGGGTAACGGTCTTGCCCGATCCAAACGGACCGGGGATACCCGCCGCGCCGCCTTTTGCAACAGGGAAAAATGTGTCGAGAATTCTTTGACCAGTAATCAATGGAATGTTCGCGGGACGCCGATTGGTAAATGGCCGTGCGCGGCGAACAGGCCAGCGCTGAAGCATGGTAATTGTCTTTTCTTCCTTGCCCATCTTCAGCTTGGCAATAGTGTCAGCAACTGTATATTCGCCCACAGGCGCAACCCAGGTGATCGTGCCGGAGTCGTCAGGGTTAAGCATAACGCGATGCTCGAGTGTTTCAGTTTCCATTACAACACCGAGGATCGCGCCGCCTTTGACTGCATCGCCTACTTTGACTTTGGGTGTGAACTTCCATTTCTTTTCGCGGTTGATCGAATCGAAATGCGCGCCGCGGTTGATGAAGGAACCCATCGCCGCTTCAATTAACGGAAGCGGACGCTGCACACCATCGTAAATGCTTTGGATCAAGCCCGGCCCCAACTCCACAGAAAGCGGCAAACCCGTGCCAAAGACCGGCGCGCCGGTTTGCATGCCTGCTGTTTCTTCGTAGACCTGGATTGTCATCTGATCGCCTTTGAGTCCGATCACCTCGCCCACCAGCCGGTCTTCGCCCACCTGGACGAGCTCAAGCATGCCTACATGGCGGGAACCACGGGCGCGTACTACCGGTCCGCTGATCCAGGTTATCGTTCCAACTTGATCGCTCATACCTTTTCTCCCATCAGCAGCTTATAAACGGAGGAACGCAGCGAGCCTTGCAGGCGGCTTAGGCGGGTTTCAAGCGTGTTATCGTAATGCAGTTTGCCGCTGGCCGCGCTCACTACAACTCCTGTGCCTTCCTCAAGTTTTTCGCCGAAGTTAAATTTGCCATTCAATTCTTTCGAAAGATCATCCAGTTTCAACACCTTTTGCGTCGTTTCATCCACACTCACTTCGGCTTCGGTCGCCTGTAATTGAGACAACGCCTCACGCGCCAACATAGCTGCAATTTCGCCATAGTCCGGGCGTTTTTTCACAGCATCCAACTGTTTGCGGACCTCATCAAACACACCGTTTAATATTTTCTCGCGTTCGTCCAATTGCAGGGAACGCCCCTTAAGCTGGGTAGTGGCAGATGCCTGGCTGCGAAGGCGATCCGCATCCTCTTTTGCCCGGACAAGGATGACCTTTCGTTCGGACTCCGCCTGTTCCTGGGCACGCTTCCAAATGGCTTCAGCCTTCTCTTTTGCCTCGGTGTGCAACTGTTCGGCTTCCTCCCGCGCTTCCACCATGATGGCGCGCGCAAGCAATTCAATATCTTCATCTACAGATTTCATAGCGCTCAATCCAATCCTTTTCCTTGAAGTGGATATCCGAAGGAAAGCTTATAATTTGATTCCAATCGCCCGCAGAACGATATCACCGAGCGAAGCCTGACCTTCCGGGACGCCTCCACGAGAGGGAATCTCGACTACCAGTGGGACAGTGCTCCGCAAGTTAAGATGTTCCATGCGGGCTGGAATTAACCCAGCCACATCCTGCGTGACAAGCACAATGCCAATATCCTTGCTGGCTTGCGCTTCATCCAATGCCTGATTTACCTCGTCGACAGTGGTGGCGACTCTGCCGCCCACGCCTGCCAGCGAAAAACCAAGCACTGCATCAGGATGACCGATAACAAGGATCTTCATCTGCTTTAAAGAATGAGGAAGGAAATGATCAAGCCGTAAATGGCAATACCTTCCGAGAGACCTACGAAGATCAGCGCACGGCCAAACGACTCGGGTTTTTCAGCTGTAGCGCCCACCGCCGCCGCGCCGGAATTTCCGACCGCAATACCTGCGCCAATGCACGCCAGGCCTGTGGAAAGAGCTGCTGCAAGCGAGGCGTATTGATCCACCACACCGCCTTCCTGGGCCGCGCCAGCCGCCAGCACGGATGTCGGGGAGGCGAGCCAGACCATCGCAATCCCAGCCGCGAACAAGCCGACAAGGAAATTAAATCCGGTAAACCCGCCGACAATGCGCGACACCGCCTGAGCGGGATGGGTCTTTCCGTTTTGAAGCAAAAAAACCACTGCGGGAATTACCGGGATCAAACCAACCAGAACAGCGAATACTAAAAACATTGTTTATCTCCTTTTAATTAGATGGAAGTTTTTATTTGAGCTTTACAAACCGATATAACGCAGTCCACAACATGCTTTTGTTGCACTGCCAGGCGGCATGAATCTCGCGATGCCTCAGACTATGTCTTCTCTTGCGCGGATTTTAAATTCAGAGGTTCAAACTGCATGCCGCCACCGTGGAAGAACTTGCCCAGAATTTCGTAATAATGCAAGCGCATGGTTTGAATGCCCACAATCAAACCTTCGAAGCCGATGATAAAGAGATTGCCAATGACGATCGTAATCCAAAATCCAGCATCGGGTTCCTCGCCCGCCAGTGCAAAAATTGCGAGGCTCAATCCCCCGTGTGCCACCGCGAACGCTCCCACGCGGATGAACGAAAGCGTATTGCTGAGCATGCTGATGAGAGTCTCCACCAGATCCATGACGGATTGGACAAGGAACATCGCGAAGCCGCCAACACCCTTGCCCTCGATCAATGTATGCCCCTCCACCATGTTTCGGAGGAAACCACTCAACATGACAAGCACGCCAAATACAATCATCAGAGTTGAGAATGGAAGCGGCAGTGAATATATGGCAAGAGCGATCTTAGGGGCAAGCGCTGTGGACCCAAAGAACCCACCGAATACCACTGCAAGGAAACATATGTAAAAGAGAAAAGCAGCAACCCCTGAATGTCCAAAGAGCAGGTGTGCCCAATCCCTCGAACGGATATTATTGAACATGCCGAGCAAAAAGCCCAGCGTCAGGATCACAATACCTGCGTCAATGGCAATGCTTAGCACGCTCAAAATATCATGCATGGGGCTCAACCAACTCGGTTCAAAGTGAAAGTGAAGGTATTCCTCGATGAGATGTCCTTCGAACCCGAAGATGCTTCCGTACAAATATCCAAACACCGCCGCTGAGAACCCGCAGTAAGCAATGAGCAAGCCCAGACTTTGCATGCTCTTCATAATGATCTTGTTGTGCATCAAAACGCCCAACACCAGCATGACCAACCCCTGCCCGAGATCACCGAACATCGCGCCGTATAAAAGCGGGAACGTGAAAGCCATCAACAACGTCGGGTCGAGTTCACCATAGCTGGGATGTCCATACGTGCCCACCAGCATTTGAATCGGCTTGAGCCACTTGTTTTGCGTCAACGCCACAGGCACCTGCGCATGATGCCCCGAACGGCTTGTCGCCATCGTTTCGATCAAGATCTCGCGGGAGGCTTCCTTGAGTCTTGAGGTCAGGTCCTCCAAATCCGCGGTCGGCACCCAACCCACCACAACATAGGTATGGCGCAATTGCCCAAAGCGAACGATCGCATCCGCCATAACGCGGCTGATGTGAACATCCCAAAGTAATTTCTGCAATTCGCTTTTATAAGAGCCGCCCAGTCTGGCAAGGTCTGCTTCGAATACTGAAATCTTCTGTTTCGCAGATTCGATTTCCTTTCTCAACATCGCCGTGATCTGTTCGGGAGTGCCGCTAAATTCATCAGGCAGGCTCAACGGGTTAAGATATGCGCTTTTTGCGGCGCGCTCCAGTACATCCGAATTACTCCTGGGACCCAAAATCCAAACGACAGGTTTTTGAGCATCCTCGCGCAGGATGAAAAACACATGCGGAACTCTCAATAGGCTGGTTCTCAACCTGCTGATATTAGCTGATGGAACGACGCCCAATATGGAGTGCATAAAAGATGATTTTTTCAACATCCCCACTTCCACGTCGACATCGGCAATCGGCTCCAACTGGCGAAGCTGACTTTCCAACAATTCAAGTCGCTTCCTTTCACCCGATAATTGGTCGCTGACCTCTTTGACTTCCTCCTCGATCCGATCCACCTCCGGGCGGACGGCGTCCATGTCAACCACCGATTCGATCTCGGCTTTGGCGGGATATTCCTCCTGAAGCCCGACATTCTGCATGATGGCCTGAATACGGCGTTCGAGAGCGGAATAAGCCCCGGCTTTATCCTGCCATGCATTTGGACCCAGGCTTTCCAACCCTAAATATGCGCTGTCAACCTGGTGAAATACCCCATAACCGCTCAATGTCCTTGTCACCGCCACAAGGTCTTTGGAAGGCATGATCAGCTCAACTTCGGACATCTGCTTCGGAAATAACATGGCAACTCCAATATTAAAGTGATAAATGCATGGGTCTCCTCCCCAATGGGAGAGGGCCGGGAGTATTACTGTATCAAAGTCGTTTTCAATAACAGGGGACGAAACTCTTCATCTTTGAGTTTGGATGATTTTGCCTCGATCAAGACAACCAGGTCCTGGATTTCAAAATCGCTGAGCAACAAGAACGCCAGCGGAAGCCCAATGTGGAACGGGTAACCAATGAACGCAGAGACGCATTGTCGCATCACCTGCTGCTTGAGCAAATGCTCCAGTTTGGGCAAACCAGATTGGGGATGGTCAAGAAGCGCGTTTACATCAGGAATATTCGGGTAGATACGCGACACAATGGAGGCTATATCCGCGCCTGCCGCAATGGCGCGCACATCTTCATCCCGCACACGGTAGCCGAACGGCAGGGTGTAATTGATCAATTCCTCTTCCGAAAGGTTGTGGTAAATCCTGTAGCGGATCGCCCACATCAGGTTATTCAGGTCAAGCAGGGAGCCGATCAACTTTCCGCCCATCTCGCGGTCTTTGCCTTTGAGAGTCTTGACTTCGCCCCACAGGTGCCGCCAATAAGCCAAATCCAACGCCACTTCCAGCGGAAAGAGATTCTGCTCAGCGGAGAAACGCTTCATCGCAAAGGACATAGTCGCCTCGTAGGGGGAACCGTGAAGCAGGTCCACCGCCGAAGCGACGCTCCCTGATTCCACCATTGCCTGTGCAGGGATGGAAGCAAAGGTGCCGAATGGAAATAAAACCTCGCGCACGCGGTCCCACGCGGCGATATCCGAATTCCAGGATGAGACTGTTTGAATACTACGTAATACGGCTTTGAGATTTCCCACTTCAAAATATCGAAAGAGTTGCTTTATCAGGGGGCGCGTCTGCTCCGGTGCCTGCTGAACCACGCTGGAGTACGAGTCTGCCAGCCTATTCCTGATCTGTAAAATGACGCGGCGCGGCGTCATATCAGTGTCTTTGAGTCCGGAAAGGTATTTTCCGTAAGGCGTGCTTTTCAAAGAGCTGACAAGGGCAGGGAGATCGGGGGAATCGCCCAGGCGGGTCATCTCTTGAGGCGCAAGCAAATCGGAATACATAGCCCGCACCCGCGTGCTGATTGCCGCATAGCCGGAAACGCCGCTCGCCATGGGTTAAGCCCTGCCGATGACGCGTTCCAAAACAAAGGCAACCGCCTTATCGAAGTTTTTCCTGGCTAAAGCTTCGAATTCGCTGTTTCTGGATGCCGCATTCTCCACAACTTGATCGGAGGCATCGTTTGACTGTGCGCTCGCGATCATTTTGCGCACTTCTTCATGAGCGTCGGCCTTGGCCTTGGCGATCAATGCCTGCGCTTCCTGCTCCGCTTTCACAGGAATCTCCTGCGCTTCGCGCCTTGCACTATCCTGTATTTCCTGTGCCTGCTTTTCAATCTCAAGTACTTGCTGGATGTGCTTCTCGTTCATAACGATTTCACCTCACTCAGTACTGCCAGGATTTTAATGTCCGCAATTGTACAGGATAAATACATGACAATCAAGGGTGGAAATCGCGATATTGTGCAAAAATTCCTATTCACATTTAAAAAGGATCGCCCGAACCTTCGGGCAATCAAAAAGATTAAATAATAAAGAGGACCCTGATAATCAAGGGTCCTCTTGCGGAATTTACTTCAAATTCTGGCGCAGACCTTCAAGCCTGCCGGAGACGGATCCATCCATCACCTTGTCCCCCACTTTGATGACGAGACCTCCCAAAATCGACGGGTCGACCCGGAAACTTACATTTGCGGCCCCAACCTTTGAAAGCACGTCCTTCCTGACTGTTGCTTCCTCATCCTTGGTCAACGGCAGGGCGCTGGTAATTTCAGCAGAGTCGCCCTTGAAATCCGCGTCATCCAAAATCACAACCTTGCCGGATTTCACGCCAGAGAAAAATTCATCCAGCAGAGCGTGCTGTTTCTTTTCATCCAACGCCTCACCAACCAGTTTATTGGCGGCGGCTATTGCCAGAGCGGCAACCTGGCCGCGCAAGTCGCCGAGAATGCGGTTGCGTTCCAATTCAGCCTCAGCAATGGCAGTCTCGCGGGCTTTTGCAGCCTCCGATTCGGCGGAAGCTTTAACATCCTTTACGGCATCGGCGGCCCGCTCCGTAGCCTCACGAACGACCTTGCTCGCTTCCACCTGTGCGTTTGCCAAAATCTTGGCGGATTCCTTTTCGGCATCCGCGCGGGCTTCTGCGGCGATGCGGGCATCTTCCAGACCCTGCGCAATTTTTGATTTACGGGTCTCCATCATGTCCAGCATGGGCTTGTAGACCCAGGCGTTCAACGTAAGAAACACAATGATGAACGCTATGATCTGGACGATGAGCAGACCGAGATTAATTCCAAGAGCTTCCATGTTTCAATGCTCCTATTGGATTAAACTACTTTGAAGAGCATCAGGAACGCAATCACCAGACAATAGATCGCGATGGCCTCTGAGAACGCAATGCCAAGGATCATGTTGGTCAAAAGGTTACCATAGGTATCGGGGTTGCGGGCCATGCCCGTCAACGCACCCTGCACACTCAAGCCGATTCCAACACCCGCACCAGCCGCCCCGATCATTGCCAAGCCTGCGCCGACATAACGCATCGCATCTAAAATATTTCCATCCATAGTACAAGCCTCCTTAGGGTTTTCCTTATAATTTAAATTTCATGTGCGGATACAGCATGCTCTTCAGCGTGTTCTTCACCATGACCCTGCGTGGCTTGCGCCATAAACACCATGGTCAACATACCGAACACGAACGCCTGAATGATGCCAACGAACAACTCAAACATCATCACCATCGCGGGCAGAATGGATATCTTGCCAAGCAGACCTGCAACAATGGCGACCAGCACGATACCTGCGAACATATTGCCGAACAGACGGAAGGCGAACGAGAGGATCTTCGAAATTTCAGAGATCAACTCCAGCAGGCCAACCAGAAAGTCCATCGCGCCAAAGAACGGGACCTTGAACATGCGGCGGGTATTGAAGAACTTGCTCAAATAGCCAAGTCCCTGCGCCCGGAAGCCGACCACCTGGATCATTACAACCGCGATGATCGCCAGCGACACCGTAAAGTTCAAATCCACAGAAATGCCGCGGAAGAACGGCGCAAGAACATAACCGCCTTCCTCCACTTTCTCGGGCAGCAGATTGGCCCAACCGCCGCCGAGTTCCGCAATTGTATGCCCCTCGCCATGCGCATGATGCAACACACCCACCGACTCAAAACCGGGAATCAACTTGAGCAGGTTTGCAAACAACACATAGACCATGATCGTCGCAAACCAGGGGAAGATCATCCGAGCATATTTCGGCCCGGCCGAACCTTCCGTCAGGTTATACAACATCTCAAGGATGGCTTCCATCAGGTTGCCAATCCCCCGAGGAACCATGTCGGTCTGTTGGCTCTTCTTCAAAGAGCGGTTTGTAGCAAACGCAATCACAACCAGCAGGACAAGCGTCACCGCCAATGTTGGGAGTGTGTTCACCAAATACAGCGGGCCAAGGCCGAGAAAGTTTTCGGCAATCGGCTCTTCGATCAATTTTTCAGCGGCAACAACGATCTCGGGTTGAACAGGTACAAAAATCCCGCCCAAAATAAAGCCAGCGATCATCAACACCAGAACAATCCAGCGCCGCCAGGGGGTACGTTTTGGGGTCTCCAAGTCCGTCTCCTAAGCAGTATTTTCTTTCTCTCCGGTCTCGTATTTTTCCTTCAACCGCGCCAGCGCTCTCCGCGAGACGTACAGCATCAGAATTACCGAAAGAGGAATTCCAGCAAACAACAAAACCAGGGTAAACATCGGTTTTGTCCCGAACATATTGTCAAGCCACAACCCGCCGAACACCGAAGCCAGGATCACAGCAAGGGTCAAACATCCCACCTGTCCAACCACCACGATCAACAGGGTGTTTACCATATTTCGACGATTTTGCTCTCGGTCAGATTGTGCCATGCCGCACGATTATAACTGAACGGTCAAAGGCCGTCAAACGAAAATCAAATTTATGATTTTCTATCCCAGGCGGATACCCCGCCTCATTCCTGACCTTTAACCTGCTCCTGTCTCGAAAAATATTTCTACACCTTTTTCAATAGACCATCGTCCACGAACCAATCTCCTAGAACAAATTCAACGCGCCTGCATCCGACCAGCTAAAGAACGGCGCAAACACAGTTCCGACCAAAATCACACCAATTACCAAAACAACCAGCGCAATCGAATACGAACTGGTCAACGGGACGGGGTGCTTTTCCTCATCTTCGCCCGGCATCCGGTACAGATACACGAACTTCATAACATTAAGATAATAGTACACCCCAATGATCGAGTTGATGATGCCCACCACAACCAGCCAGGTGTAATTCGCCTGCACACCCGCCGCAAAGACAAAAATTTTCGCAACAAAACCGCCAAAGGGAGGCATGCCCGCGAGTGACAAAAAGGCCGCCAGCATCATCAACGCCATAAAAGGATTACGCCGGCTCAAGCCCACGTAATCGGTGATCTCTTCCAGGCCGGTCACGCGGCTGAACGCCATCACGATTCCAAAGGCCAGCAGGTTAGTCGCGATATATGCCGCGAGGTAGAAAACCACACTCGCCGCGCCAAGCTGACTGAATGCCACCACGCCGATCAAAGCATATCCCGCGTGTGCAACGGAAGAATACGCAAGCAGGCGCTTGATATTGGTTTGCGGGAGCGCAAGCAGGTTGCCTACCGTCATAGTAATTGCGGAAAGAGCAGCAAGAACGAGAGTCCAGGAGCTGGAGAATTCAGGTAATCCAACAAAGAATAAGCGTACGATCACAGCAAAGCCCGCTGCCTTGGAGGCCGTCGATAGAAAACCTGCCACAGGAGTCGGGGAACCCTGATATACGTCCGGCGCCCAAAAGTGGAACGGAACGATCGCCATCTTAAATCCAAGACCGATGATAACCAGAGCCAACAAGCCAAACCCAAGCAGCGGTGAAATACTTCCCGTTGAAAATATTTCAGCAATTTTATATATATCCGTCGTGCCGGAAAAACCAAAGATCAGGGAGAAACCATACAGCATGATGGTGGATGCCAGCGTCCCAAACAATAGATACTTGAAACCTGCTTCCGTGGAGCGTTCGTCTGCGAGCAAAAAGCCGGCAAGAATATAAAGCGGAATCGACGCAGTCTCAATAGCCAGGTAGAGCATGACCAGGTCTGAGGAAACAGCCATCAGGTTCATGCCAAGAAGCGAAGCGAGGAGCAGAAGATAGGCCTCACCGCGGCGTCCCGCCGTTTCGTGATCCATCAAAAGCAGAGCCGTTGCTGCGCCCGCGAACATGAACAATAATTTAAAGAAGAAGCCCAGCCAGTCGAAACGGATCATCCCGCCCAGCACAGCTGTCGGTTCGCCGGGCTGGCCAAACAACAGGCTGATGATGATCGCAGTAAAAAGTCCGCCCGCAGTAAGCCAGCCTGCATTACGGCGCTGGTCTTCCTTCCAAAACGGTTCGAAGATGAGAATCAGGATTCCCAAAACGAGAATCAAAATTTCAGGGAGGATGGAGGCGAAAACGATTGGGGTAAACATTATGCACCTCCCAGCAGGCGCATAATATTATCGACGCCTGATTCGACCATCGGCACCATTACGGCAGGGAACAAACCGATCACAACCATGAACAGGCAAAGCGTGGCGACGGCAACTTTATCCAACACTGTGATGTCGCCCACGTGTCCTTGCAGATGTTCAGGCATTTCAGAGAAGAAGACTTTGCGAATATTCATCATGATATAAGCCGCTGTGATGACAATGGAAATGCTGGCGATGACGGCCACAAGCCATTGTTCCCGCCACACGCCCATGAAAATGGGAAATTCAGCCACAAAGCCAGAGAAGCCGGGCATGCCCATCGAAACAAGGCCGCCGATGATGAAACCGATTGTGGCGAAGGGCATCACTTTGGACATGCCTCCCAGTTCGGGGATCATGCGGGTATGTGCCCTGTCGTAGATCATTCCAGTCACAGCAAAGAAGAGGGCTGTCATTACGCCGTGGGAGAACATTTGGACGCCTGCGCCAGTCAAACCGGTTTGATTGAGAGTTGAAATGCCCAGCATCACCAATCCCATATGAGAGACGGAGGAAAAACCGATCATGTATTTCATATCCGTCTGGACGAACGCGATGTACGCGCCATACACAACCGCCACACCTGCAAATGCCATAATGAGCCAGGACCATTGTTTCGCGCCTTCGGGAAGGAGCATCACCCCGACACGCAAAGCGGCGAAAGCGCCAAGTTTCATCAATACCCCTGCATGGAACATGGAGACAGCAGTCGGTGCCGCAACGTGGCCATCCGGCGACCAGTTGTGGAAAGGCCAGATGCCACCCAGCACCGCAAAACCCAGGAAAACGGGGAGGAACCAAATGTATTGAAAAGTCGGTGAGAAGCCCGCGCTTTCCATTTGAAGCATATCGAAGGAAAGCACGCCGGTGTTTTGATACTGCGTCCAATACATGACGAGAGCACCGACGAGGGAGACTACTGAACCGATGAACAGATAGAGAGTCAATTTCATTGCTGCATATTCGCGGGTCTTCACCCAGCCCCAAATGGCGATGAGCAGGTACATCGGGAAGACGGCGATCTCATAGAAGAAAAACAGCATGAACAAGTCTAACGACACGAAGACGCCAAAAACACCGCCCGCCAGCAGGAAGAGAAAGGCAAAGAATTCACGCGGCCGGTCCTGGATGCCGGCCATCACATGCTTGTCTTCGTCGCCCCAGGAGATCAAAACACCGGTAAACATCACGATGCCTGTCAATAGGACGAGGGGAGCGCTCATACCATCCACACCAAATTTGAGACTGATGCCAAGCTGGGGAAGCCAGTTATATTGTTCGATGAACTGGTAACCGGTCAGGCCTTGCGAAAGGTATTGAAGGTAAACCCATGCGGAGAGCAGGAGGGCGATGGACGCCGCCGCAAGAGCGACAGCGCGGGTTTCATTCTTCCGTGCCGCCGGCATCATCAGGATGATGGCTCCTGCGAAAAAGGGAAGAAAAGTGATGATACTTAATACTGGAAAATTCATAATCACCTCGTATTGCGCAATGCGTACTTCGTGATCTCTAATGTACGCATTAGAAAAGCGCAACCACAGCTTTATTGATCACTTCAAGAATCCACGCAGGCCAAATGCCGATGACCAGGATCAAAGCCATCAACGGGACCATCACAACCACTTCGCGTGTATTGATCTCGGTCAATTTATGTTCGCCGTGCGCCCAATGGTCGTTCATGGGACCATGCAGCACTTTTCGGATGCCTTTCAAAATATATGCACCCGTGAAGAGCAAACCAAGCATGGAAATGACAGTATAGATCGTAAGCACAGGGTAAGCCCCCCGTACCACCATAAACTCGGAGACAAAACCGTTGAGTCCGGGCAGGCCGAGAGAGGCCATGGAAGTAAAGATCAGAATGCCGCCGTATATTGGGACAAGCGGGAAAAGACCGCCGAATTCTTCAAGGTTACGGGTATGGGTGCGTTCATAAATCACACCCACGAGGAAGAACATTCCCGCCGCCGACAAACCGTGGTTGAACATCTGCAAGACCGCGCCGTTCATGGCGATGTGAGCATCGGGCGTACCGGCAGCCAACCCTGCCGCTGCAATACCGAGAACCACAAAGCCCATGTGATTCACGGATGAATAAGCAACGAGTCGTTTGAAGTCCGTTTGGCCGTAGGAACCGAACGCGCCAAAGACAATTGCAGCGACCGCCAGGAATGCCAACGCACCCGCGAAGATATTCGCTTCCAGCGGATATAAAGGAAGGACGAGTCGGATAAAGCCATAAGCGCCGAGCTTAAGGAGCACACCAGCCAGAATCATCGAGCCGGCGGTTGGGGCTTCGGTGTGCGCATCTGGCAGCCAGGTATGGAAAGGCCAGATCGGGACTTTGATCGCAAAAGCGATTACAAACGCCCAGAATGCAATCGTCTTGACGACATGCACCGGCATACCGAGCAGAACGGAACCAGGATCCAGCGAGTTCCAACGCTCGTAAAGGATAACCAGGTCATAGGTCCCAAAGAGAACGCCAAGCATTTGCACAGCCAGCAGCAAACCGAGCGATCCGCCCATGGTATAGATCATAAACTTGAGCGAAGCATAATCCCTGTTCGCACTCCCCCACTGGTTGATGAGGAAGTACATCGGCACGAGACCGATCTCCCAAAAAACAAAAAAGATGAGGAGGTCGAGCGCCATGAAAACACCCAGCATGCCTGTTTCCAAAAAGAGGAAGAGCATCATATATGGCTTGACCCGGTCCGTGATGTTGAATGAGGCAAGGATGGCCAGCGGCGTAAGCAGCGTGGTGAGTAAAACCATTGTCAGGGAAATGCCGTCCACACCGAGGTGCAGGGACGAATTCAAGGCTTCGTACCAGACATAGTTTTCCTGAAATTGAAAGCCCGTTTGATTCGGGTCAAAATTAATCCATGCAAGAAGGGTGAGCACAAAGGGAATCAGGCTGGCCCCAAACGCAAACCAGCGCAATAACTTTGTTTCACCGCCCGGCAGAAAAAGCATGATCAATGCCGCAATAGCCGGCAGGAACAGGATCAGGCTGAGGAGATGTGTGTTGAAATAATCCATCTTGCGCTCCTACGCCAGCAGTAAAAAGTAAACCAGGCCGCCAACGACAAAAAGTACGGCCAGTGAAAGGATGAGGTACTGCTGGATACGGCCCGTTTGAATGGGGCGAAGGTTTTTGCCGACCCACCAGGTTGCATCGGCAGAGCCATCACCAAAGAAACGATTGATGACGGGGACATCGAAGTAATTGCGGATCGCGCTTCCGACTCCGCCGGTGGCTGGTCCAAACAAATGGAGGATGCCGTCGATGAAGCCTTTGTCCATCCATTTGGAGACGAAGACTTCGGCAAACCATGTGACGGGCTTGATGAAGAGAAATTCATAGATCTCATCGAAGTACCATTTGTTCTTGAGTACACCGATCTGAAGCCTGTCTTCCGCGGCAGTTCGGACATTGCGATACGTAAGCCAGCCGAAGAATAACCCGCCAAGGGCTACGAATAAAGAGGTAGCCAGCGGAACGATATTGAATTCAAGCGCTTCGGGATGTTCCGCCAAAGTGGAACCGACAAATTCATGGAACCAGTTTGGTACGAGTCCGCCGAAGAGTGGGAAATGCTCAGGGATGCCGACCCAGCCGTAGGTTACAGCAAAGAACGAAAGCACCACGAGCGGAGCAGTCATCGTCCAGGGAGTCTCATGCGCATGTTTGGCTTCTTCTGTGCGTGGTTCGCCGAGGAAGGTCAGAGTGATTTGGCGCATGGTGTAGAACGCAGTGAAGAAGGCGGCGATGGCGAGCGTGAGGAAGACAGCCATGTGGCCGTGACCAAAAGCATCCGCGAGGATTTCATCTTTCGACCAGAAGCCGGCAGTGACGATCGGGAAACCAGAAAGCGCAAAGCCGCCGATGAGGAATGTCCAAAAGGTGATCGGCATCTTCTTGCGAAGGCCGCCCATATTGAACATATCCTGCGGGTCAACTTTATGATTGCCGGTATGTAAAACGCCGTGCTCCATGCCGTGAATAACGGAACCGGAACCGAGGAAGAGCAGCGCCTTGAAGAAGGCATGTGTAATCAGATGGAAGACCGCAGCAACGTAAGCGCCAATTCCAAGCGCGGCGATCATGAAGCCGAGCTGGGAAATCGTGGAATAAGCCAGCACCCGTTTGATGTCATTTTGTGCGACGGCGATGGTGGCGGCGAAGAGGGCGGTGAATGCGCCGATGAAAGCTACGAAGGCCATGGCGCCAGTCAGACCGTGGCCTTCGTAGCCGGCTGTGAGCAGCGGGAACATGCGGATGACCGCGTACACACCGGCAGAAACCATCGTGGCCGCATGGATCATGGCGCTGACCGGGGTCGGGCCTTCCATTGCGTCCGGCAGCCAGACGTGCAAGGGCCACTGTGCTGATTTGCCAATCGTGCCGATGAAAAGCAAAACGGCGATCAGCCCGGCGGCGGAAAGACCAAACACACCCGTTGGAACAGAGGCGAGGGTGTGTAATATTTCTTCGGTAAGAATTTCACGGAATGACAGGGTCCCCGTAACGCTGTAAAGGAAGGCAATGCCCAACAGCATGAACACATCGCCGATGCGGGTGGTCATAAAAGCCTTGACCGCCGCATCGCGGGCGGAGGGCTTGGCGTACCAGAAGCCGATCAAAAGGTAGGAACACAACCCCATGATCTCCCAACCCACAAAGAGTGTGAGCAGGTTGTCAGAAAGCACAAGCACGTACATGCCAAAGGCAAACAAGCCAAGAAAAGCAAAGAAGCGCGAATACATCGGCTCAACGGAAGGTACGGTATGTTTATGTCCATGCTCTTCAACCGTTGCGCCATGCGGGGGAAGTCCCGCGTGATCATGGTCGCCTTCTGGTTGTCCAAAATTTTGATATCCAACACTGTACAGGAAGATCATAAAAATGGTGATGGAAACAAAGAACAGCACCGCCGCGCCGACCGGGTCGATCAACACACCAATTCTCAGCCATGTCTCGCCTGTTGGCAGCCAATTCACCGAGGAAGCAAAAGGATGCTCGCCCAAGTGTTCCACGCCAATCGCGCGGAAGAATACGAACATGCTTCCAAGCCACGAAAGAGCCGCCGCACCCACAGCGATGGTGTGGCTAAGCGCTTTGCTTCTGTTCGTGAACAACACGATCAAAAAGAACGCCAGCAGGGGCGGGAGGGGGATTAACCAAATCAATAATTCTGTCGTCATGAAGCCTCCAAAGAACGATATTCGATAAATCGTCTTTCGATCATCGGGTTCCAAATATCGAACATCGGTTTTCGCTCTACCATTTCATCAAATTAAGATCGTTTGCAATTACGGTATTTCGACTGCGATACACAGAAATGACCAGCGCCAGCCCCACCGAAACTTCCGCGGCGGCCACAGCGAACACGATGATCGCGAAGACCTGCCCGGTCATCGCGGATACGTCAGCGTAGCGCCAGAAGGAAACCAGGTTGATATTCACGGCATTGAGCATCAACTCCACGCCGAGCAAAATCGCGACCGCATTCCTGCGCACCAGCACACCGAACAAACCAATGCTGAACAACGCAGCCGCAAGAATCAGATACCAGGAAAGAGGGATCATCCATGCCTCCTATTTTTTATTGAACGCAACATACACCGCGCCCACCAATGCCGCCAACAAAAGGACGGATGCCACTTCGAACGGCAGGACATAGGCATTGGGCGACGTTAACTGTTCGCCCAACAAGCCCACCGCATCAAATCCGGACGGGAGGACTGCCGCTGTTTTCGAAAAACCGCTCCAACCCTGAAGCATAAATGCAAGCCCGGCGAAAACCAGCACCGCCAGGATGGCCCCCAACCACCAGTTCGAATTCATTTGCGGACCCTGGTCACGCAGGTCTTTGCGGGTCAGCATCACCGCAAAAATGAAGAGGATGGCAATCGCGCCGATATACACCACCACTTGCACCACGGCGATGAACCCTGCATTCAACAGCGCATAAATGACTGCCACGCCGAAGAGGGTGGATACCAGCCACAGCGCCGCATGGACGAGGTTGCCCGTTGTCACCACCATCAGCGCAGAGCCGAGGGTGAAGAGCGCGACGATAAGAAAAATGATTTGTTCTGCTGTCATAAGAGTTCCGTTCCCGGGCTTCACACTTTACGAATTGTGTAATTTGAATTTCGCAAGGCGGACGCCCAAGTGTTTATTAATGAGGCGCAGCTTCCACAGCCTTCGCGCCTTCCACGCGTTCACGTTCTTTCTGCGCCACGGACCTTGCGATTTCCAGCGCAACCCACCCGACGATTACGTTCGAGAGGAACATGCCCAGGATGTAGAGCCAGGCATCCGCGCCGGAAAGAAGCGCATTCATCAACGCGGTCACCAATACAAGGACAAATGAAAGTGGAGTGAGGAATTTCCAATTGAAGGCAAGCATCTGATCAATGCGGATGCGCATCATGGTGTATCGAATCCACATGATGACCCAATAACCGACCATGGCTTTGATCACCAAAATCAGGATCGCCAGGAAGGGACTAACCTGCTCCAGACCGAAGAATCGATAACCGCCGAAGAACAGGATGGACCAGAAACCACCAAAAGTAAACGCATGCAGGAGTTCGCCCGCATAAAACATGCCGAACTTCATGCCCGAATATTCGATGTTGAACCCGGCCACCAGCTCCGATTCGCCTTCCGCGAGGTCGAAGGGCGCACGTCCCAGTTCGGCAATGGCTGCAACAAGGAAGATCAACGCCCCCAGCGGAGAAATGATGAAGTACCAAATGTTCTGGGATTCGATGATGTCATTCATATTCATCGAGCCTGCAAAGATGGTGGGGATCATCAACATGGTGAGCATGGGGATTTCAAAGGCCACCATCACCGCCACCTGACGGAAACCGCCGATCAACGCGAACTTGTTATTCGACGACCAGCCAGCCATGATGATGGACAGCGTTCCGATGGCGCCAGCGGCGATCAGGAACAGCACCCCAACGTTCAAATCCACGCCGAGCATCACGGGAGCCAGAGGTACAACCGCCCACAGGATCAACACGGACGCCATTGACAGGATCGGCGCGAGGTTGTAGACCACTTTGTCCGCCCCCTCCGGGGTCGTATCCTCTTTAATAATGAGCTTGATAATGTCGGCAAACGGCTGGATCAAACCAAACGGCCCTACGCGGTTTGGTCCCAAACGATCCTGGAAACGCGCCACCACTTTTCTTTCAACCCACACCAGAAAGATATCCAATACCATCAAGATGGCGATGAGCAGGAATACGCCAAGGAAGACAACCAGCACATGAGCAGCGACCGCATCCATGCCCCAGCCGGTAAATATGCCTTCCAGCCAGGCTGCGGCGACTTTAAGAGGATCATTCAAAAAATTCATAAATCGCTCCTGTTTTCCCTTAATACACAAAGAAAAGGCTGAAAGGAGAAATCCGATCAGCCTTCTCAATTATTTACTTGAAACTTACACCCATTCCAGCATCCCCTTGCGCCAGGTATATACCAGGCCGGCAACGAGAATGGCGACAAAAATAATGCCTTCCACCACAGCGTAAAGACCCAACTGCCCGATCTTCACCGCCCATGGAAAGAGAAAAACCGCTTCCACATCGAATACCAGGAAGACCAGCGCGAAAATGTAATATTGCGCCTTAAATTGGATCCATGCTTCACCAACGGGCTCGATACCGCACTCATATGTTGATTGTTTGACCGGGTTTGGTTTTTTAGGCCCAAATATGAAACCTGCCGCAATTGCACCGGTGGGGATGATCAGCCCGACAACAATAAACAACGCTACATATAACCACTCGTTCATTCCTACCACTCCGTCGTGAAATTTATTACAACAAGTTCGCAAATTGTACCATAGAGAACAATCGCACTACCGTAAAGCATGTCAATTTTTTAGGTGATTTTCGTCATATTTTCCCCGGCTTCGCTCCTACACCTACACGAGAGGATCATCTCTTCCTTCTCCTTCGGAAGAAAAACTTGAGGATATCTTCAAGGAAAGGAAAACCAACGATACCGCCAACGACGGAACCGATCACGCCTGAGGTCCTCGCCACGCTGACCGGGAGACCAAAGAAATCCACCGCCTCGATCTCGACAACCTGGGCTGATACTGCCATCCGGCTTTCCTCTCCGCTGACACGGTCTACAAACACCAAATGCAGCCAGACGGTTCCGCGATACAAGCCCGTCTCCTGCGGACGAATGCTCCAGAAGAATTTTACAGGCTGGCCGGGGGTCATCGGTTCAAGGACCACCCCGGGCGGCTGAATCTCCATGCCTGCCATATCGATCCGCGCTTCGGCTGTCACAAAGTGGGTCTCGTATAAATTTGGGACAGTGACGGTTTCACCAGTGACAATATTGCCCTCCACCTGAGCCGTTGAAGTAACATTCCCCTGCTCATCTACTTCAAGCGTCAGGCGAATTACATCACTCTCCGCACCCGCTTTCATTTTTGGCGGATATTCGAGGGTAAGGCGGCGAGATTCCGGGATGGCAGGCGGTGCTGAAATTTGCGTCGGCAATACCTGCGGAGTGAGGGGCGGCGGAATTGAGGCTTGTGTTGACGTGGTTTCAGGCGCCATCACAGGCTGGGTGAATTCTGGCGGGGCGGGAAATGTTGCCATGGGTTCGGCACCAGAGTCTACGGGAGCCCCGGCGGCGGGTGCACCGCAGGCATAGTTGACGAAAATAATTGTCAGCACGGCGGCGAGCAGGGAAATGAATCGGGGGGAGAAATGTTTGTTGGTCACACGGCAGGTATCAGGTAGAAATGAAGCGAGATCGGCGTGGGGAGCTGCATCTCTGCGGGCGGAATATTTCGGTCACGCACTTCGCGAGGATTGGGCCAGTATCCCCAAAATAAAATGGAAAATGAAACTGCAAGAATAATAATTGCAAGCAAAAGCCGAAGACGCCTGTTCATCGATCCACTTCTTCCACTTCGATATACCATTTGATGCGGGTGCCGACGCGGTCACGCAATTGCCACGCGACGGGTTTTTGCATTTCAACGAAAGTCTTTTCGATCTCGCGCACGCGGCTGACGATGAGGCCGCGTTCGTCGGCTGTGAGGTCGATGTCTTTTTGGTTGACCAGATCGACGACACGCCGCAGGTTGATGGACGTGGTTTTGTATAGGCCCCAATCCTGGCTGCAGAGCTGCGCAAGGATTCCGAGATTTATCTTTTCGTTGTCGTTTGTGCCAGTTTCATTATTCAACAAAATGGACGTAATATCAAGTGCGTCCTTGCGGTTGAGTTCTACGATCTGCGCCTTGGAGAGCAGCAACTCGGCCAGCGGGATGGTGACAGGGTCGGCGGTGAGGCGGTCTTCGAGTGGAATTTTATGGCACATTTCAAAGTTGCCGACGAAGATATCCATTTTCATGCCGGTCTTTTCGTCAAAATAAATCTGGCGGGTTGCGCCATTCAACAGGTTGAACTGCTGGTCGGCGCTGTAGCCTGCCCCCGGCATAAATGCTTCGAATTCGCGGCGCTGTTTTTTGGCAACCACAAAGTCCAGGTCGGCAAATTCACGAATGAACAAAGGATGATTTTTCTTGTTGTGCGCCTGTACCGCCAGCCCGCCTATGGCGCGGATGTGTATACTCTTCGCCTCCGCCGCAGCGATAAGCCGTGTCATTTCCGCGAGGATCTCTTGTGACGTAATAGCCATCCATTCACCTTGATAAAAGACAAGATGGCAGTCACCACGCAGGTGACTGCCATCTTTATTGAAATTTATTCCACCGGAATTTCAGCCTGCACCTTGTTCAGGTCGATACCCTTGCTCTTGCGGTAGGACTTGAAGCCAAAGTAAATAAGGGCGGCAAGCACGTAATTGCCGAGCATGTAATATACCGAACTTGTATTCTTGATGCCAATACCATACAAGCCGTTCGGGTCGATGATCCATTGATAAAGCAGGTATACGAGGAAACCGCCAAAGATGACGCCGGCAACCGAGATCAGCGGCAGGCCGAGCACATTGTATTTGGCTATCGGCGACGCTTTATACAGATCGGGCTTGGTGTATGGCAGCACGATCGCTGAGACTGTGGTCCCAAGGAATGTCACCGCAATGACCAGCGTGGAGCACAAGGTCAATGTTTGGAAACTGGCGATATTAAAGGCGAACATATACGCAACGACCACAGAAGGAACCACCATCAACAACAAAGCATTGACCGGTGTGCCTGTGCGTTCATCCAGCTTTGCAACGGATTCGGGGAGCAGGCGGTCGAACGCGGCGGCGAAAATAACGCGCGTGGAGGAAAGGAAAACCGTTCCGCTCCAGCCGAACCACCACAGGCTCATCAAAGCCACCACAAGGAATTGTACAAGCTTATTCGTAGTGAGGAACGCGGCCAGCATGGCGGGATACGGCCAGACGGGCAGCGCGGGAGCAACATCGGTGTACCCCCAGGCATAATTCCACCATGCGCCGCCAGCCTGAACGTAAAAATCCCAGCCAATGGTCTTGCGAATGGCGAAGAGCAAAATGATGCCGAGTATGGTGGTAATGCCAAGCGCCCAACCCATCCCGGAGACGTTGCGTTTGAAATCCGTCGCGCCGCGCACTTCACCATACAGGGTTGCGCCCCAGTTCGGCCACAAATTGAAGAAGACCATGTAGGGAATCACCAGGAAGACGACAGCCAGGGAACCGCCGGCGAAAGGCGTTACCGCACCGGCGTCCGTTCCCATAGTGACAGTGGCATCATATACGCCGGGCGCCGCGCCAAACATGGAGGCTGCGTTCGACTCCAAGCCAGCTTTGAACGCTTCGGGAGAACCCGTCAATAACAGGACAATGACGATGAGCAAGCCCAGCATTCCGCCATAGAATGAAAACTTCTGGATGCGGGCATAGGTTTTCATGCCAAGCATGATGAAAAGACTCACGATGGCAAGGGTGATGATCGAAGCCGTGAAGGAGCCTGTCTGTGTGCCGGCGAACCATAGTGCAAGGTCTTTTGCGCCGAACACGCCCAGCAATGGCACCAGCACGATATGCCGGAACATGTCCCCGTAAAGCGGCACCCACAGCCACAAAATGAACCACCAGCCAGTGACTGCCAGAATGAAGCCGACCGCACCGCCGAGAATACGGCTTTGCCAAACATAATCACCGCCCGAGCGGGGCATGACGGCGATCAGCGCGGCATATACGATGACTTCAAAGAAAATGAAAATCGCGCTGATGATCAGCGCATTCACCATCCCGCCCTCGAAGTAGTACATCTGGCTAAAACTGTACAAACCGAGGGTGATCAGGTTGATGGAAAACAACGCGTAGATGAACGCGTCCATGACCGACCAGGAACGCACCAGGCCAGTCGCTTTTCGGACAAACAAATTAGTCATGACATTCTCCTCATTTGGTGATTTAACCCTCCCCTTTAGCTCCTCTCCCGGAAGGAGAGGGATTGGGGTGAGGGAAATTAACCTGTAGTCAAAACGTAATCTTCAACCTTGTTTTTCCCAAGTCTCACAATAGTGCCGAGCAGAGTCCCCTGCTCGTACATGGAGCCGGGATTGATGCAAAGAGTTTTTCCGATGCGCGAGACGCCGCGGCCTTCATGGATGTGCCCATGCAGGCCGAGTAATGGCTGCACTTCTTCAATCGACTGACGTAAGGCTGTGGAACCAACGGGCTTCAACGCCTGTCCGGCCATCTTCGGGCGCAGGTTTTCATCGAGTTCGGCGGCTTCATCGAGATTGGATTTGTATGGCGGTACATGAATGTTGAATATGGCGGTGTGGGGATGCTTCAATTGTGAAGTCATCGCTTCATACCTGACTTTGAGCTGCTCCTCATCCTCTTCACGGTGCGTGGCCCAGGGAGTGCGGTTGCTCCAGCCTGAGGCGATCATCTCGTGGCCGCCTTTCAAGGTAGTCACCTGCCCTTCGGCCAAAACCACGCTTCGGCTCGAACGAACGATGGCGTCCACTTCATCCATATCGTCGTTGCCCGGGCAGCAGTACAAGGTCATGCCTGTGCCGTCCAGCTTTTTATCCGCCAGGTCCATCCACTGCTGAACGACCTTGAGCACTTCAGCAAGAAAGATCTCGCTGACGCGGTCTGGATTTTTTTCAAGCTCGGCAATTTCATCGGGATTGGTCATGTAGGGATAATAGCCGCGGCTGCGGACACGTTTGACCATGTCCTGCAGTTCTTCGTCGTTCGTTGTATCAAACACCTGTTCGAGTAAAGTGATGCGATGGTTCTTTCCGCCCTGGTGCACAAACGGGACAACCGCCTTTCCCGTCATGTCGCCGCCGAGGATCAATTGATCCGCGCCGTAGAACTTGCCCGCATTCAAAAACTTGTTCCAGCAAATATCCGAACCGTGAATATCCGTGGCGAAGAAAATGGTAGTCACATGCAAATCCTTTGTGATGGAATGGCTTGCAGTGGTGCGGTTACGATTGTTTAATTATACCCCCCGAGAAAAAGATTGCAACTGCAATATTCAGAAGACTCTGTAACATAGGCGGTGGGGGAAATTGAGGAACGGGCAAAGGACAAGCGTGTCCAGTTGAAGGGGAAAAGATCACTCGAACGGAGAAGCAGCTAACAAGAGCCCAGCTTCCATGCCGTGCCAGGATTTGAAGCC
>JACZJC010000027.1 GCA_014860745.1 Anaerolineales bacterium | reverse complement strand
GTTGGTGGGGACGGTCGGCCCGATCAGCGGCAGGGGGGTATTGATGGCGCGCACGGCGCGGAATTGTTCGACGATCCCTTCGCGATAGGATGCCAGGTGGATCATGGAGGGTTCGATGCCAAAAACCGGCAGGACGATGAAGGTGAAATTGTAATCTGCCGCCACAATCACGCGGTTGCCGGGCGCGCCGGGGTGCTCGTTGCGGACTCCGTCAAGCTGGCAATCTGCATAGATCGGGCGGCCCATGCGCGGGAAGAAAGTGACGCGTCCATCTTCGGCGGAACAAACGGTAATGTTGAAATAATTGACGTCACTGGTTGTCGCTGTATCTCCCATTGACACATCCCTGAGGAAGAAGCCTACCACGATGCGGCGGGTCTCATCCTTGATTGAAGGGATGCGGGCGGCGTCAACTTCATCGTCTCCATCATCGCAGTCCCCGTCGGAATTGCCGACAGAGTCGCAATACCCTGCTTCAAAATTACCTGTGGTGGCATAGCGGATGCCAAAGCGGGTGGAATTCTCGATCACGATCCAGGCGAACATGAGGCGTGAAAATTCGATCACCCCCACCAGGAGCAGGAGCAGGAGAGGCAGTACCAGGGCAAACTCCACCATGGCCTGCGCCTTCCTTCGGCGGCGGAATGATTTTTTAAATAATTTCCATTTACCTATGTTCATGTCTTTACCCTTGGTTGAAAATAAAAATAGTGTAATCGAGCTTATTGAGAAATTCTTGTAAAAATGTTCTCGGCAATTTTACCGAAAATAACTTCCAGGCCTGCTGCGTCAGGCGAGTAGGAATAGAAGCCATGGTTGGCGATTACTCCGGGGGAATCCCCAGCGGTTTCAGCTACATAGGTCAGCAATTGTTCGCCCGCATCCGGGTCGCCGATGGTTGTGTTTTGAACAAGCTCTCCCAAACCGATTGTGAAGATAGTGATCCCCTGCCCATCCACCGGGTCGGCAATAAAGTCTGCCATATCCCGAGCATAGTCATCTGCGTCATAAAGTGCATCCCCCACTGGGTGGCGGGAAGTTGCCGAAGCATCGCGGCATGGAGGGCTGGGTGGAACGTCCCAGGTGCTGGGCGGGCAAAATCCAAAATACAAAGGGTCGTCGGGATAATTATCCGCATTGGCGTCGGTGAAGGTTACACCATCGGGGGGGTTGGAGGCATTGGCGGGGCCGCCTACAAGGGCGATGATTACCCAAAACGAATCGTCGCGCATGGGCTCTCTCGTAAATTCGCCGCCCGCCCTGATTAATGCGCCGCCAACATTCGAGGAACCACATGAAGAACGATCACCGCCTTGGGCAAAACGCGCCGGACATGTTTCACCAAGATAATAGCCGGCAGTCTTCCCATCGCAAATTGATCCCGGGGGGGCGGCGTCAATTTCATCCTGTGTGCATGTATCCCTGCATGTCCCATAGGGAGTATCGCACTCCGCCGGTTGATTTACCTTAATGTTATCAATTGCCGCCCGAACCACATCCGGATCATCCGAGAGCACCTGTGGAGTGACTGAGTCGCGAAAACCATTTGGTACCTGACTGGTCATTGTGACAATTGCAACCCGGTCATACGGGAAGAACATCATTTCATCTACAAAGTCCTGGGCAATTGCCTTAATACTCTCGAGGGGTTCGCAGGATTGAGACGGGTTGCATAAAGCCGGGTCGTCGCCGGGAGAGTCGCTCCTTTGCGGGTCGCCTGTTGTTTCATATGCCATTGACGCAGAGGTATCAAAAACGAGTACAAGATCGAGCGAGGCCGCTTCGCCGACGGAGGAAGCGGAAAGTGTGGTTCCATTAATTCCGATGACACGCAAGAATCCAAACCCGATGGTCCGTGTTGCATTGATACGGATTAATTTTCGAATTGGCACTCCGCAAAGGTCGGGGTCGTGAAGCGTATCGATCACTCCATCCGGGTTGCAGGTGTAGACTTCGATATTATCCGCATCGGATTGGTTCAGAATCAGGAATTCCTCCGCGGCGCTGGTCAAGTCGAGCCCTGTAAATCCCTTGCGGAATTGCTGGGCAGAAGCCACGGCGGCAGCGTCGATCCCGCGCTTTAATCGGGCATATTCAATTAACAAGATGCCGCCATCGGTCATCAATCCCACGATGGCAATTAAACCAACCATGGCAAAGGCGATCAAAATAATGGCCTGGCCTCGTTCGGATTTTGTGCGTAGCTTTTTAAAAAATTTCATCTCTTCCAACCGTTTTATTAAGAAAAAATTAGGGTGGTTCAGCGGGACTCAAAGGCATAATCGTGTATGCGCGTAATACCAGGGGATCCGGTACAAAAGGCGCGAGCCAGGGAAGACCCAGTACCTGGTGATAGTTGTAAAGCACCTCCACCACAAGGATGCCTTCATTTGGCGACCCACTGACCAGACGACTCTCAATCCGCTCTTCGTTGAACAGGGGATCGCCGCCGTTGTTGTATAAGCGATAGGGTCCTTCCACGGGGAATTCGGCTGCACTGCCGCCGGAGGAACCATAAACCGTGATGATGACATCGTCCAGGGCCGGGTCCAGGGGTAATCGGCGTCCTTGATAACCGGGATTGGTCACGGTTGGGTCCAGGTTGGCGACGACAAGCCCGGTAACCGCCTGGTAAAAAGGCACATTTGTAGCCGAATTGTAGCCGCTTAAAAATGGATCGCCGTTGGCGCTTCCCCAGCGTGCGGCATAGCGCGTGGCGTCGAGGAGGGAGAGGTAATAATTCAACGCGAAGCCGAATTCCACCACGCCTGAAAATAAAAGGATAATGATCGGGAATGCTATGGCAAATTCCACCAGGCTCTGACCCCTGGATTTGCGAATCCGTTTCCTGGGATTAGGGTTGGTGTTCTTGTTAAACGATACCAGTTTTTTCAGCAGGCCTTGCATGTTTTTCATTTTAATCTTTTAGTTGCAATTCCAACAGCCGGACATAAGTACTGTAATGCAACCGTATGGATTAGGCTGTTGAAAAAAAGGGGGTGAAGAATCTGCGATGGATTTCCGATACTACTTTTAGACATCCTTATTATATCCCATTGCGGTCTTTGAGCGTAATGCGGATAGCCTTGCGTCGCTTACATTTCTGTAAGAAAACCGCGCATTTACAGGGGATTTATATCCTGCGACACAACTATTGAACAAGGATGACCTCAGGCATGCTCAGGGCGTCGTAATTTTGTTCGTCTTTGTATTTGATGGTGATATTATCCGAGCCGTCCACTTCGACGTAATATCCGATGATCTGGCTGTGATAAGCGGCCCCGCGGACTGAATTCAAGCCATTAATGCGGACGTCTGCTCCGGGCGCGAAGATGGTGCCTACATATATTGAATCATCGCTTCCGCTCAAAGCAAGGATGCCATGGTTATCGATGGGCAGATAAAATAGCATGCCCGCATGGTTACCGGTTTTTGGAGCGCTCAGTCGAACATCTGCGTTGCCGTTGATATGTACTTCCCCATCAACGACGAAAACCACCCCGTCGCCTTCCAGGCTTTTACCGCCTTCGAGAATAAAGTCTCCGGCCAGGCAGTACACCCCGCTCCCCAGGGTGCCGACTCCCGGCGGCGGGAAAACGTCCTCGTCCCAATTGCCGGCGGACATGCCTGAGCCAAATTCATCCACTTCCGCGATCTTCGAACCGCACCCGATCTTTGGCATTTTTATTGCAGGAGGGTAGGGGATCGGAGCCACCCCGGTCTGCATGGGGAAGGGGGTGATCAACTTGGTTTTTTGAACCTGCGCGCCGCCTACCACCGAGATGGGACTCGAATCCAAAACGCGCACACTTCCGCTGCCAAACGAGATAAATGCGCAGTCGGGATTGTCGGAATTGATGAATAATCCGCCGCCTTCCAGGTTGATGGTGGCTTCACTATGAATCCAAAACGAAATTTTTTTGTCGCACCTGCTGTGTGGGGCAAGGCTGACGAGCGCATACCCGTCAAACATTTCGCCGAGTACCGAAGGTTTTGACCGGGAGACAACTGTAACTATATTTGTCACTTCGGGAAAGCCGATCACAGCTCCGAAATATGTTTTTAGATGAGAGGTGATGATGACTTCGATGTATTCCGGGTTTCCGTCGTAATCCTCCCTTAGCGGCGGGGTGTTCAACTCCACGGTGTTCGTGATCCCGTCATTGTTGTAGCCGTTTGCGCTGGCGGTGGCCAGTGCGGCAGCCCGCCAGTTCCCACCCTCGATGCGGGTTGTGGCAGCCGTCAGCGCGGCGGCAGAGGCGGCAGTTTCTGCCCGGCGGCTATCCACATAGGCATTGCCGCCGTCTATCGCCAGGGCGGCCATGCCGATCAGACCGATGATCGAAAATACGATCAAGATCATTGCCTGACCCTGTTCGCCTATTTTATTCTTTCGGATTGTTAACTTTGTAAATGGATTTTTCATGGGCAGGGTGGTTGAAGGATAACGTTCGTTGCAGACCCGGTTAGCGAGATGGTGTCGGAGCCGATGAGGGTTCCAATAAACGGCATCAAGAAGGGATACTCATATCGTACCCGCACACGAATGCTGTTGGCTATTCCGTTTTTTATTCCCTGGCAGGAATTTCCCAGGGATTTCACCTCAACTTGAACGAGCTCCTTGTCGGTCAATTCCACGGGTGAGGAAAAAATCAAGTCCTCGCCGTGAGGAGAGATATACCTGGCTCTGTTTTCTATTTCAGCCTTGTTGCCCGGGTTGAATGAACCGTATAATGCGCCCTCCTGGGCGGCATCTCTTATGATTGCATAGGAGAAGATTGCCATGCCGAAATCAACGGTTCCAAGCAAAAGTAAGATCATGACCGGCAGGCTGACCGCCAGTTCAACAAGACTTTGTCCGCGTTCGTTTGCGGGGGGTATGGATTTTTTACCTGGTATTTTCATTTTCTTGAATCGATTGGATAGTTTATACAGCCGGGTGTGCCGATGGTAACGATGATTCTTTCCGTGCCGTCGGTTAATTTGTAATCCTGGTGAAATACGAACTGGATGACCGATTCGCCGGTTGGGATGGAGGGGTAGAATGCCGGAATGTAGGCGGATGGTGAGAAAATGTCGCCATTCCAGGATTGTGACGCGATCAACACTTGCCGGAGGTGCAAGGTCACGTCGGCGCCGGTTGGATGACCTGTGTCATGATTCCATTCGACATAAATCTGTGCAACGGTAAGGTTGTGGCCGGTACGGTTATCGATCCTCATTTCCATGACGTTGTCATGGACCCACAATTCGCCGTGGGAAACACCGGTCAATCCTGTACAGCTGATCGCCGTCGGTGTAATACTGGGCATGCTCGTTGGCAGGGGTGTACGGGATGGTGTAAAAGTTAATGTAGGAGGAATGGGACTTGCGCCTGCTGCGCTGGTAAGAGCAAGTTGGGTATTGGTCGCAAAAATTGACCCTGGCGTTCCTGCCCCGCCCCCGCCTGATGATGGGATGCTCGTGGTTGGTATGACGGCCGTTGCAGTAGGTGTATTGAATCCGAGGGCTGTGGAAGTTGGCACGCGGGAAGGTGTGGGAGATTCTGCTGCAAACTCCAGCGGCATCGAAGAGCCGACAATAGGAATAGCAATTAAAAATGTGCGCGCACTTGCCGAAACGACGGTAAATGGTTCCAGTGGGAGGATCGGAATGATCGGTTCGTAGCTTGCAGAAACCTGCACGATGATGCGGTCTCCATTACGGATGATGTTATCCTCGATTGGACAAGTATCCGCATCCGGGCTGGGATCAATATCAGAGATTTGGATCTGCGTCCCATCTGAAGTGATGCCTCGGTCATAGGTGATGTTGATTTCATCAAACGTAATAATCAGCGCCGACTCGTTCGCAACATCGCGGATTCCTTCGCAATCCTGATAATAATGAACGTTATTGGTTTCCCCGGCTGCAGACCCGTAACGGGCCGCCTGGCGGGAGCCATTTGCGACGGAAGCAAAAATAAAAACAAGCCGCGAAACCTCGATGATGCCGTAAATTAACACGACCAGCAGGGGCAGGGCGAGCATGAACTCAACCATAGCCTGGGCCTGGGTTTTCTTGGATGTGTGGGAATTGAAATTCAACATAGCGATCTATTTATCCGGGGACGATCATCCCGATGAATTTCGGGAAATAAATGATCAAAAAAGCGCTGGTGATAAAGTACGGCCCGTAGGGAATAAAAAGCATCAATGCGTTTCTTTCGTATTTACGGGTGATTATCAGGCCAAGGATCAGCAGGAGGCTGACAAGTCCGCCCAGTAAAATTGCAAATATCAGGCCAAACCAGATGAGAGGCCAGCCGAGCATGAGCCCAAGAATTGTGGCCAGAATGACATCGCCCGCTCCCAACGCCTCCTCATCGTCCGCTTCCTGTCCCGCTGCAAGCATTCGTTTATTGCGGATTTTTGCAAAGAACATGCCAAAATAATAGAAGGCAAGCATGATAAGCAAACCCGCCAACCCGCCCAGCAGCGTAGGCATCCACCCATGAGAAACCAGACCAACTGTCAGCGCGAGAAAGGAGCCGAAGATACTGGTGGGGTGCAGGATGAGACGGTGTTCCATGTCGATTATAAACACAAGCCCGAAGTAAACGATCAGAATCAATCCGAGGAAATAACCTATTTTCGAAGGCGGCTGCACCCAAGTGTAGACACTAATTGCAAGGACGATAACCTGAACAATCCAAACGCGGATTTTACGGGCATGGCCGTTTTGGCAGGCTTTTAGGAAAAAGTAATCCATCCACGGGTAGGTTGCGCCGCAATGCGGGCAGGTGGGCTGGCTTAATGTTCTTGTAACCGGAAGAACGTCGGCCAGATAATTTACAATCAGCCCGCCCAGCCAGCCCAGGATCATCGGTACAATAAGTAAGATGGACATATGAAATCATTATAATTCCAATTGGAGTGCCCCGCTAAGTTGCTATTGGGTGTAAGTTATTTGCAATGTTCTTGGCGGAATTTTGAAACTGCCTTACAATCTTGATGGTTTCAAAGGAGATTTGATAAATGGATGAATTTGTGATTGAAGGAGGGATTTCTTTAAAAGGCGAAGTTACGCCTTCGGGCAATAAAAACGCGGCATTGCCCTTATTGGCGGCCTGTTTGTTAACTGATGAAGCGGTGATACTTCATAATATCCCGTTGATCCGTGATGTGCTTGCGATGCGCAAATTAATCGAGAGCCTGGGCGCGCAAATCGAGGAGGTGGATGCGAATTCCTGGCGGATCATCACCAGGGAACTTACCGCCTCACACCTCGACCCGGACCTGTGCCGTCGTATCCGGGCTTCGATCCTCATTGCGGGCCCGGTTCTGGCGCGAGCGGGTGGTCTGCGTTTGCCTCCCCCCGGGGGGGATGTGATTGGCCGTCGAAGATTGGATACCCATATTTTGGCGCTTCAAGCGCTTGGAGCAACGGTAATCTATGACCGTGTATTTGAAATCAAGGCAAACACATTAATTGGCGCTGATATACTTTTGGATGAAGCCAGTGTCACCGCCACCGAAAACGCTGTCATGGCGGCTGTGTTGGCAAAAGGCGTTACGCATATCCGCAATGCCGCGTCTGAGCCGCATGTTCAAGAGTTGTGCAAGTTTCTGAATTTACTCGGCGCGCAGATCGATGGCATTGGGTCGAACACTCTCCATATTACGGGCGTCCCGCATTTGCACGGAGGCGAGTACACGATCGGCCCCGACCTGCTTGAAGTGGTGAGCTATATTGGAGCGGCTGTTGTTACAAAAGGGAGCATCCGTATTCATAATGCCGGGGTTGAACATCTCGAAATGGTAGGCCAGGTCTTTCATCGGTTTGGCGTTCATTGGCAGGTGGAGGGGAATGACCTGGTCGTTCCATCCAGCCAATCGCTGGAGATTATCCCAGACCTCGATGGGGCTATCCCGGAGATCAAAACAAACGTCTGGCCTGCTTTTCCAACGGATTTGACGAGTATTGCGATCACTGTTGCGACGCAGGCATCAGGTTCGGTACTGTTCCATGATTGGATGTTTTCCGGACGAATGTACTTTACCGATAAATTGGTTAGTATGGGGGCGAGGATTATCCTGTGCGATCCGTACCGCTGTTTAATTCAAGGCCCCACACAACTCTATTCTGAAAAACTCGAAAGCCCGGATATCCGCGCAGGGATGGCGTTGTTGTTGGCGGCGCTCGCCGCAAAGGGTACATCGAAAATCAGGAACATTGTCCAGATCGAAAGGGGATATGAAAAAGTGGACGAAAAACTTCGAATGCTGGGTGCGAATATCAATCGTGAAGTTGAATAAAAAGAGAGGCCGCGTTCGCGGCCTCTCTTTTTATATTTCTGTTTTGTGTTACGGTACGACGATCACTTCTTTTCTAATGATCACGTTGAACTGGTGATTATCACCCACGCGGTTGACAATATAACCGGAGGCATTGCTTGTGTCGCCGTCACTGTACGTAATCCAGGCATAGGCAAAATACTCGCCTTTTGGCAGGGAAATTACAAGTTTTTCCTTTTTAGCGAGCGTGTAACTCAAATTGCCGCATTGCCCGAACAAATTTGTGGCCAGGTTGAGTGATAAAGTAACATTACCACCGCTATCGTTTTCAATTCGAACATTGGATTGAGGACCCGCTTCCGCGACGTTTAGGGGTTTCAGACAATTGTCCTGTCCGCTGGCTAGGGTGGCTGTGGGAATAACCAGAGGCGTATTGTTCGTGGGCAGAGGTACCGGGGTAAAGGTAGGCAATGGGGTTGGGCTGGGTGTTTCCGTAGGAGGCACAGGGGTATTGGTTGGAATGGCCTGTTGGGTCATGGCCACCATGGTCCACGCTGCCGCTACGGCGGTGCCTTCAACTTCCGCGGGGGCCAATGTGGGCGTACCCTGCGGACCGCAGGCAGTGATGAAAATGGCAAGGACTGCCAGAACGGGGAATATTTTTTTGAGCATTTATCTCTCCATTTTTTGTTGTGCAATAAATTTATTTTATTGCAATTCTGTTTTTGAAAAAATTGATTGTTAAATCCTGTTCCGCCGACAGGGAGAACGACCCTGTGAATTCCCTTCCGCCGACCCAGGCTACATAAGTATAACTGCCTGCCGGAGCTTTTGCTCGAATGGATTTCTTGACGGGATACTCGAGAATGGTCACATAATCATCTTTGGTAACACAGCGCAGGGAAATGTAAACTTCAACTTGAGCCTTGTTTACCAGAAAAATGGAACCATATGGCAGATCCGGAGGAAGCGTGCCGTAAAATTGCGGATGCGGTGTCGTCGCCGATGAGTTTGATGTGGCGGCTGGCGATGCGGTGAGTGGCAGAGTCCCGGCGATAACAGCGGCGGTCATGGCGGCTGCTTCTGTTCCAGGTTCCACAGTGCCTGTTCCTAATGTTGCCGTTAGGGTAAGCAGAACTGGATTCTGCGTTTCCGTTGGAGTGGACTGTATTGGCGTTGCAGTTGGGGTTTTGACAACTGGCGTTTTGCTTGGAACAGCCGTTTCCGTGGGCAATATCGCTTGCAGGGTTTGCTGAGAGAGGATTGCCGCTGTCGCACGCAAATCTTCCTCAGAAAGCGGAGTTAGGTTGCCAGCTGATGTAAAAATAGCCGGCGTGCAGGCGCTGAGAAAAACACTCACCAGCAACACAAGGGCAAATATTTTTTTCATCGCCAACTCCTTCGGGAACTAAATTCTAATTCTGGTTTACCACATCCATGAATTGGGCTACCACTTCGCGCAGCATGCGCTCCGGAAGTGCTCCAACCTGGCGGTGAACTACCTTTCCGCCTGAAACAAACAGCAAAGTTGGTATTCCCTGAATGCCGAACTTTTGCATCCATATGGCATGATCGTCGGTGTTTACCTTCGCCACGATCAACTTGCCTTCATTTTCCTTGGCAAGTTTTTCGAGTGTCGGCGCAATCATTTTGCATGGGTTGCACCATGGCGCCCAAAAATCCACGATTACAGGGAGGGTGGACTGCATCACAACTTGTTCGAATGCCTCATCTGTGATGTGAACGGGTTCTCCAGTCATATTTTAATCCTTTCCTCATTTACTTATTTAGCCGATGGAGTATAACATAAATTCCCTGATATAATCGCCGCTCATGAACAGCCTGTTCTCGCGTTGGAAGGATGGTCTATCACGCACAAGCAAAGCCGCGTTCGGGCAAATTGCATCCGTGCTCGGAGCATCCGAAATCAGTAATGAAACCTGGGACGATCTCGAAGCCCTTCTCATTCAAGCGGATATGGGGATCGAGACCACAACTGCAGTATTGGACTCCCTAAAACGCCTCACGCGGACCGAAGGCCTGATTCGCGCAAACGAACTTTTTACTGCGCTGAAGCAGGAACTGCGCTCCCGTCTTGTCACACCGCCAGCTTTGGTCTTTGACAATAAACCGACCATCATTTTGGTCGTGGGAGTCAATGGTTCCGGAAAGACCACTACCATCGCGAAGTTGTCGGCTCGTTATCAGGCCGAAGGGAAACGGATTCTCCTTGGCGCGGCGGATACCTTTCGTGCGGCGGCGATGGATCAGCTCCAGGTTTGGGGTCACAGGCTGCAGGTGGAAGTGATCGCCGGTGCTCCGGAGTCTGACCCTGGTGCAGTGGCGTTCAATGCTGTCCAAGCCGGAGTCGCCCGGAGCATGGATATCATCATCATTGATACCGCGGGCAGGCTTCATACCCGCTTTAATTTAATGGAAGAATTGAAAAAAGTGAATCGCGTAGTCGGCAAGGCTTTTGCCGGCGCGCCGCACGAAGTATGGCTGGTGTTGGATGCAACCACTGGCCAGAATGCGTTACAGCAGGCACGTTCTTTCAAGGAAGCGGTGAACGTTACCGGGGTAATTCTCTCGAAATTGGACTCATCTGCACGGGGCGGCATGGCGTTTGCGATTCAACGCGAATTGGGATTGCCGATTTTGTTTGCGGGGTTGGGCGAAAAGCCTGAAGATTTGACGCCTTTCGACCCTGACGCATTTGTAGAAGGAATTTTGTCGAACAACTAGGAGATATCATGCAGGATTTGCTTCAACGATTGCAGGCTGCAAAAGACCTGACTCAGCAATTAATGGTGCGTCTTTGACTTGGTGGGCAAGGAAGTTCAGCTTTCGCAACTTGAAAAAGATATAGAGCAACCTGATTTTTGGAACGACACGATGAAAGCACAGAAGACGATGAAAACCGTCTCCAATCTGCGTTCAGACGTGGAGTCGTGGAATATAGTCAGACAGCAGATCCACGACCTGTTCGAACTTGCCAGGCTAGACGACGAATCCTTGCGAGCAGATCTGGAAGCTGAGATTCGCAAAATCGAAATCGATCTTGAAAAGCGGTCCTTCGCCGCCATGCTTTCCGGTCCCTACGATCATGACGATGCCATTCTTGCGATTCACGCCGGTGCCGGCGGCACGGACTCGCAGGATTGGGCGGATATGCTTCAACGCATGTATTTACGCTGGGCAGAGGATCATGGCTTTACAACGGAAATCCTGGACAGCACACCCGGTGAAGAAGCGGGTATTAAAAGTGTAACGATTGCTGTAGGGGGACGGTACGCCTTTGGGTATTTGCGTTCCGAAAAAGGGGTACACCGACTCGTGCGGCTTTCCCCTTTTGATGCGGCGCATCGCCGGCACACCTCTTTCGCCCTGGTGGAAGTGCTGCCCCAGGTTTCAATGGAAGAAGCAGACATCGAAATTAATCCCAGCGACATCAAGATGGATGTTTTTCGATCCTCAGGCGCAGGCGGACAAAATGTGCAAAAAAATGCAACCGCAGTTCGCTTGACTCATCTTCCCTCCGGCATTGTGGTGACGTGCCAGAACGAGCGTTCGCAGAATCAAAACCGCGAATTTGCCATGCGCATCCTGCGGGCGCGTTTGTTGGAAATTCGGCAAGCCGAGCGGGAGGAGGAACGTGCTGTGCTGCGGGGTGAGTACACGAAGGCGGAGTGGGGGAGCCAGATCCGTTCCTATGTCCTGCATCCTTACCAAATGGTCAAAGATCACCGTACTGAATTCCAGTCCGGCAGTTCGCAGTCGGTATTAGATGGCGACCTGGATGGGTTTATGGAAGCTTATTTGCGGAGTGGTTCAGGGTAGTGAATTAAATCAAAAGAGCGGGCATCAGCCCGCTCTTTTGATTTATCCGCCAGTTGGAATACGTTTCTCCAGCGTGCTGTTGAACATTTTTTCCTGTTCCTCAGAGGCTGACTTGTAGGATTTGCGGCGAATTTTTTTGCCTTTGGATTTTTCAAGAGCTTGCTGCCAGGCGATTTGCATTGCTGTGAATTGAGGTTCGTTGGAAACTTCGGCTTCCATTACGTACTCTTCCTCTTTCTTACCCTTGCGCTTGCCTTTCACTTTGCGATCTTCGCGTTCGGGCTTCGCTTCTTCAATAACTTCAGCGAGCAGCGCTTTCATGCTCAAGCGGATCTGGCGCTTACGGCGGTCAACGTCCAGGACTTTTGCTTCGACCTCTTCGCCTTCCTTTAGGACTTCGCTTGCGGTCTTTACGTACCCGTGCGTTAATTCGCTGACGTGGATCAATCCGGGGCGTTCTGCCCCAAAGTCAACGAACGCGCCATAGGTTTCGAGGCGGACGACTTTGCCTTTGACGATCAAATCGGGCTGGATTTCCTTCCACTCGTAGGCAAGCGGCTCGATCATCGTAAGTTCAACGCGGTCTTTCTTAACGCGACGAACCCAAACATCTACGGTTTGCCCTTCCTTTACAACATCTTCGACTTTGTTGACGGGTTCGGTCTGGAGTTGTGAGATGTGGATGACACCAGGTAAACTTTGTCCGATGTCAACAAGCGCCCCCGCGAGTGTGGTTTTCAATATTTTGCCGTTTAGTTTGGTCTTTGGTTCAAGCGCTACGGCGGGTGCGCTGTCGGGTGTAGTCATAATCGATGCTCCTGCTGATTGAAATAATGCCGAAGAAGGATTATACCTTCCTGATAAAAAAACGTCAACATACAATTAATTATTCGGATTTAATGCGGATCGTGGCCGGAATTTATTTTTTGCTCTTGCCGATTGCAAGATGCGTGTGTATAATCTGCATATCAAAAAGCGTGGATGGGAACGAGTAAATTTGTCGAAACGGTCAGCGAGTCCGAGGTCAGGTGTGAAGCGGGTACGCGTAGACGGTTGAAAATCCTCCCGGAGCTGTGAACTGAAATCAGGCAGAATCCTGTTTGAGAGTAGGGAATCCGAAATTGTTCTTCGTTATCAGAACAGGATGATGATGGTCATCCAAAGAGTGTCTGCGAGCCTGTCGGGCAAATGCAGAAACCGGAGTGGTACCGCGTGAGCCTTGCTCTCGTCTCTGTATGAGATGAGAGTTTTTATTTTTAATTCCGAGTCATTGCGAGCGCGGAACACAAAGCAATCTTGAACTTGCCATAAGGAGGCTGCTTCGTCGGACCTTATCGTCCTGGCAGCTATATTAAAGGAGAGAAAATGTTCAAACCAGTAAGCCCAAAACTCGACGCGCCTTCGATGGAGGATAATGTCCTTAAAATGTGGAAGAAACAGGACATCTTCAAGAAGACCGTTGAACAACGCAAGGGCAAACCCGAATATGTTTTTTACGAAGGTCCTCCCACGGCGAATGGACGCCCGGGCGTTCATCACGTGCTGGCGCGCGCCTTCAAGGATATGTTCCCACGCTACAAGATCATGCGCGGGTATCACGTCTCGCGCCGAGGCGGATGGGATACGCACGGCCTGCCGGTTGAGATCGAAGTGGAAAAACAACTTGGCTTCAACAACAAACAACAGATCGAAGAATACGGCATAGACAAATTCAACGAGCTGTGTAAAAAGTCCGTTTTTACGTATATCCAGGAATGGGAAAAACTGACGGACCGCATTGCCTTTTGGATTGACCTCGAGGAAGCCTATGTAACATACACCAACGATTACATCGAATCGGTCTGGTGGATTTTGAAAAATTTCTGGGACAAGGATCTGCTCTACAAGGGATACAAGGTCGTGCCGTATTGCCCGCGCTGTGGCACGCCTCTTTCCGACCATGAAGTTGCCCTTGGGTACGACGACGCCACCGACCCCTCCATCTTTGTGCGGATGCCGCTGGTGGATAAACCCGATACTTCGTTGCTGGTTTGGACGACGACTCCCTGGACGCTGCCCGCCAACGTGGCTGTTGCCGCGCACCCGGAAGTGGACTATGTAACCGTTGAACGCGATAACAATGGCGTAAAAGAAAAACTTATCCTAGCAAAGAATCTGGTTGAAAAGATTTTCAAGAACGAAGAAGTAAAGGTGGTGGATACTTTCAAAGGAAAGAAGTTGAAAGGTGTGAAATACAAACCGCTCTTCACTTTTGTTCCCGTGGAAAAGCCTGCCTATTTTGTAGTACTTGGCGACTTCGTCACCACGGAAGACGGCTCCGGTCTTGTGCATCAGGCTCCTGCATTTGGCGCGGAAGACATGGAAATGGCAAAGCAGCATGATTTACCGATTTTGCTGACTGTGCTGCCAGATGGCACATTCATTCCCGAAATCACCCCATGGCGTGGAATCTTCGTCAAGGATGCCGACCCGCAAATCGTCCAGGACCTCGATGCGCGCGGGCTGCTTTTTCGAGCTGGTACGTTGGTGCATACCTATCCCTTCTGCTGGCGATGTCATACACCGCTCCTGTATTATGCGCGCGAGTCCTGGTATATCCGCACGAGCTCGAAGCGTGACCGTCTCGTTGACTTAAATAAAACCATCAACTGGGTTCCGGACCATATCAAGAATGGGCGATTTGGCAATTGGCTTGAAAATAACATAGACTGGTCGCTCAGCCGTGAACGATATTGGGGCACACCACTTCCGGTCTGGGAGTGCGAGAATCAGGATTGCAATCACCGCGAGTGTGTCGGTTCCGTTGCCGAACTATCTGAAAAAGCAGGCAAAGATTTGACCGAGCTCGATTTGCATCGCCCGTATGTCGATGAGGTCCATTGGAAATGCGTGGACTGCGGCGGTAAGATGGGCCGTGTAAAAGACCTCATCGATGTTTGGTTTGACTCCGGCTCGATGCCCTACGCCCAATGGCATTATCCGTTTGAAAATAAAGTCAAATTCGAAGAGCAATTCCCGGCGGATTACATCTGCGAGGCTGTGGATCAAACACGCGGCTGGTTTTACTCGCTTCATGCCATCAGCACCTTGTTGAACGATGAAGTCTCGTTCAAGAACGTGATCTGCCTGGGGCATATCCAGGACGGAGAGGGGCGCAAGATGTCCAAGTCGTTGGGGAACATCGTTCAGCCCTGGGATGTGATCAACCTGCACGGGGCGGATGCGCTGCGCTGGTATCTTTTCACGGCCACACCGCCTGGACAGGAGCGCCGCTTCTCTTCCGATTTGGTCGGGGATGTTATCCGCAGCTTTACGCTTACGCTGTGGAATGTGTACTCGTTCTTTGTAACCTACGCCAACCTCGACAAACCGCAAGCGTTGACAGTCACCGCCCCGACCAATGACCTGGATCGCTGGCTCCTTTCCGAGCTGAATACGCTCGTCCGTGATGTCACCAGTGCGTACGAAAATTATGACGTCACGAACGCGACCCGCCCGATCGAAAAATTTGTCGAAAATCTTTCCACCTGGTATGTGCGCCGCTCGCGCCGCCGCTTCTGGAAGAATGTCTCAGATTCTGATAAACAGGCCGCCTATTCGACTTTATATACGGCATTGGTTACCGTTTCCAAACTCATCGCTCCTGCCATGCCTTTCCTCGCGGAGGAACTCTATCAGAACCTCGTCCGCTCAGTGGATGAGACTGCGCCGGAGTCCGTTCACCTTTCCGATTGGCCGAAGGTGATGGACGAATTCATCGACGAATCGCTCAACCGCGATATGAATTTGGTGATGAAGCTTGTATCGCTGGGCCATGCCGCCCGCCAGAAAGCGAATCGGAAAGTACGCCAGCCGCTTGCTGAAGCTGCGTTTTCCGTAGGAAATGTAACCGAGCGGAATGCCCTTCGGAACAACCTGGATGTCATTCAGGATGAATTGAATGTAAAACGAGTCCGCCTGCTGGATTCGGCTACGGAGGCGGTTTCTCACACCATTAAGCCGCTGCCCAAGCAACTGGGACAAAAATATGGCAATAAATTCCCTGCCATTCAAAAGGCTATCCTTGCAATGAATGCGGAGGAAGTTGCGGTTACTTTGGCTGCCGGGGCCCCCCTTGAAGTAACAGCAGGTGGTGAGACCTTTAATATCGTTTCCGAAGAAGTGGAAGTCAAAGCTCTCGCCAAGGAAGGGTTTGCGGTTGCGGAAGATGGCGCATATGTTGCCGCCCTTGTTACAGAATTAACTCCCGATCTTGTCACTGAAGGGTTGGCCCGTGAATTCCTTCGCCGCGTGCAGGATTTGCGCAAGACTGCCAACCTGGACGTTGCCGATCGTGTGGAACTATTCATCGAAGCAAGCGCAGGCCTGAAGTCCGCGATCGAGGCGCACGAGTCGTACATCAAATCTGAAACGCTGGCGACAAAACTCTCCTTTGCGAATCCCCCCGCGAATTCGGCAGTTGTTGAAGATGAGTTTGAAGGGGAGAAGGTAAAAGTGGGCTTGGTGAAGGCATAGCCGGAAGAGATGCCTAAAAACGGACTTCGGATGTCCGAATTCCGAAGTCCGTTTAATTTATAATTTATCCGAACCGGTATTCCATCCGTGGTTCATACCAATAAAATTATTTTCTTCAAAGGATAATCATGGCAATTCCAGAATCTAAACCAAGCCTAATGCGGGTGATCGCCGCATGGGGAGTGCATCTTTTTACCGCCACTGGAGCGGTGTGGGGGCTTCTCGCAATTCTGGCGATTTTTGCCGGCGATTATAAATTGATGATCGTTTGGATGATCATTGCAATGCTCGTGGACGGATTCGACGGCATGCTGGCGCGCTGGGCGGATGTAAAAACCTATGCAAAGGGCATCGATGGCGCGCTGCTCGATAACATTCTTGATTATGTCAACTACGTGCTGGTGCCCGCACTCTTTTTGTTCAAAGCGGATGTTTTGCCAGATAGCGTTCGGTTGTTGGCCGCATGCACTATATTATTAACTTCCGCCTATCAATTCACCCAGGTCGATGCAAAGACGGACGACCACCATTTCAAAGGCTTCCCTTCCTATTGGAACGTAGCCGTGCTCTATATGCTTTTGATGAACCTGCCGCAGTGGGTGAACTTCGGTTTTCTAATGTTGTTCAACATCATGGTTTTTATTCCGATCAAATATATTTATCCCACCCGCAATACTTTTTTTAGATCGTTGACTCTTGTGCTGACGTATCTTTACGGCGCGATCGGGATTTGGGGATTGATCCAATATCCCAACCAGCCGGGATGGGTGGCGTGGGTCTCTTTGATTTATGTTGCCTATTATATTGTTTTGAGCATTATTCCCAAAAAAGCGCATGCAAATTGAGATTGTGACAAAAGCGGACGACGAACTTTTCGATGCGTTCCAACGTCTCGTCCCGCAGTTGACGAAGAACAACCCGCCTCCTTCCCGAGACGATTTAATTGCCCTTGTCCGAGACTCATCCTCCACGCTGTTAGTGGCCCGCAATGATAACGGTGATATCGTTGGCGCGTTGACTCTTGCCGTCTACCGCGTGCCAACCGGGATCCGTTCCATCATTGAAGACGTTGTCGTGGATGTATCCACAAGAGGTAAAGGTGTCGGCGAAGCTTTGATGCTGCAGGCGATCGAAATTGCGCGGGAGAAAGGCGCCGCCAATATTTCCCTTACCTCCAATCCCATGCGGGTGGCGGCAAATAGATTGTATTTAAGGGTGGGGTTTGTAAAACGCGAAACCAACGCGTACGTTTATAAGTTCTAGATTTGCTTTGCAAGTGTAGTGAGTCGTTTGTAATGCGTGCTTCGTACATTTTAACGAAGCACGCATTATTTTATTCCACCTTCACAATATATTGTCTCGTTGCATTGCTCATGTCGCTGTACGCGCCGCGATATTCTTCGGGGAGCAGTTTCGCCAGCTCATACATCATCTCATCCACAATCTGCTGACGGACTTCACCCGTCACTTTCACCCCATCCACATTGACTTTGAACGGTTCCCCGATTCGGATGTGAAAATCCGTGCGTTTCAGACGCTTCAGATTTTTGAGGTACACCTCACCGCCCCAATGGGCGATTGGGATGATTGGCGCATTCGAGTGCAGAGCGATAATCACGGTTCCCGGCATGGCACGAATGAGCTTTCCCGTTTTGTTGCGTGTTCCTTCGGGGGCAAGCCCAAAGATCTTCCCTTCTTCCAGGGCTTTCAATGCGAGTTTGAGCGCCTTCATGTCCGCTGCGCCGCGGCGGACGGGGATTGCACCCCAAACGCCAAATACCCAATTCAGGAACCAGTTATCCCACGCTTCCACTTTGGCCCAGCCGGTAAGCGGCCGGGGCTGGAGGTGTGCGAACAACATCGGAACTTCGATTTGACCCGTATGATTTGCAATCGCGATTAGCGGTCCGTGCATGGGAAATTTTTGCAGATCGGGCGCATCGATGCGGCATGTGATGCGGGTATAGACGCGGATGATGAAGTTGATAAACCAGTGAGTGAATTTCATGGATTCAGGCGCAAATAATTTCAAGTTCTTTGGGCAGCAATTCCAGGGTCAGGTGGGAACCGTTGAGGCAGATGAATTCTCCGTCCGCGTGGGCAGGGAAGGTCATGTCCAGTGACTTGATTGAGATTTTCTTCGCCCGCTTCATTTGGATCTCTGGCAGACCAGCCTGGGTCCCTTTTATGAAATAGGGGATCATCGCGAGAATACGTCGCTTCGATGCGGTTTCAGCGATGCACAGGTCGAAGAATCCGTCGTCGGGTTGGCTTTCCGGAGCCATTTGAAAACCCCCGCCCATGCGCCTGCCGTTCATCACCGAAATCATCAGCGAAACCTGTTTGATCGTTTCCTTGTCATCCAGAATAATCTCAACCTGCGCAGGGTTGTAGTAAAGAAAGACTGTTTTGATCACCCCGATCAGATAGGCCGGCAGCCCGCGAGTCCAGCGGACCTTGATAGCCTCGTTGCCAACTGCCGCATCAAACCCGACCCCAATGCCGTTGCCAAAATAACGGCCTTCGGGATAGTCGCCTCCAATTACGAAACCAAGGTCTATCTTTTTGCGTTTGTTTTCTTTCAAGGATTTCAAACCGTCGTTCAGGTTGGTGGGGATGCCCGTGCCGCCTGCAAAGTCATTCCCCGTGCCGATGCCCAGCACGGAAAAAGCAGTGCCGTTGTACCCCGCTTTTTTAGCGCGCATAATACCGTTAATGGCCTCATTGACGGTGCCGTCACCGCTGGCGCATACGATCACATCATACCCTTCACGCGTAGCGGCTTCGGCCAATTCCGAAGCGTGCCACATTCGTTCGGTCTTTACAAGCGTAAAATCCAGCCCGTCATCCCGCAGGCTGGATTCGATTTGTGGAATGGACCGCTCTCCAAGCCCGCGGCCCGATGTTGGATTGACAATCACAAAATATTTCATGCACCGCTCCCATTTTGGAATGGGGCGAGTTTATCTTTTACAAGGCTCGTTGTCAATCTAAATCATGTTTTGAATTTCAAGTAATCTTCGGGAGTATCCAGGTCGGCAAGGACGCTGGGTGTGTCGACGTTTATATAATGAATTTTGCGCGCATATTTATTCAGGAAGTCCCGCGGAGTTTTTGGTGCCTTCATGGCAAGCAGATCCTTCCAAAGCGGCCGGGCAACCAGCCAGGGATGTCCGCGATGCATTTGATAACTCGGGACAATGATCTGAGACTTGCTTGTGAGGAAGGCATTGCAGATATACCGCACACTTCTTTCTTCGACCTGGGGCTGGTCGCCGAGACAAATGAGCACGGCGCTGGCCTCTCGCATTTTCTCCGCCAACCCAACCTGTATGGAGCTGAGCATTTCGCCGGTTTCATAATCCTTATTAAAAACCGTTTGAACGGTCTTTCCAATGAGCTCTTCCACCTGTTTTGCTGATCCGCCCGTGACAACAAGAATATCGTCGATTCCCGCCGCCTGAAATGTGGAGATAACGGTCTGTAAAACGGTGCTTTTTCCCCAGGGCATCAGCATTTTGGGCTGGCCCATTCTTTTGGATTCGCCTGCGGCGAGGATAATGGCTGTGATCATGATCTTCCTCTAAATTGTTTCAATATCGATCAATCGTTGATAATCTTCGGGCTTGTCCACATCCAGCAAAAGGAGGTCGTCATGCCATGGCAGGAATGTTACCTTATATTTCGAGAATAAGGCGCGCCCGCCGACATCGCCGGTCAATTGCAAAAGATCGGGGAAAGTGACTTTATCGAATAGCACAGGGTTTGCCCGCCGTTCTTCGAGGATGAGCGGTACGATGATGGGATCCAATTCCTTTGTATGCGACTCTGCCAGAGCACGGATGATGTCGCCTGGAATTTGGGGCTGGTCAGCGAGCAGGAAGATGGCGCTCCCTGTGTTTTGCGGCAGTGCCTCTACCCCCGCGCGGATGGAAGTGCTTTGTCCGTCTTCAAAATCTGGGTTGTAGGCGATGCTGATTGGTAAGCCCATTAAACTGGATTCAACTTCAGCAGAGTGAAAGCCCGTGACCACCACAACAGGCCAAAGCCCGGCATGAAGCGCGGTTTCGGCAACTTGCCTCACAAAAGGTTTCCCTTTCCAATCCAACAATTGTTTTAGTGAACCGTAGCGGGTCGCTTTTCCGGCGGCGAGAATGATCCCAGCTGTTTGTTCGAATGTGCGGAAGGATTTTTTTTGCACAGAGCCAACGATGACAGAATCCAATTTGCCGAGCAATTCGCAGGCCATACTTCCGCCAATGGATTGCAGCTTAGGTGTGTCTGCCTGGTTGAGAAATGCAATTCGCCGCGCGCCTGCCGGGATATTTTTCATGCCGCCTAGCGGATGGGTGAGGGTGGTGATAATTTCCTTTGGTGTAATTGGTTGACCGATTTTCAGCCCGCTGAGCTGCGAAAAAATTTCCGGGCGGTGGATATGTTCATCAGAAAGCGGTTTGCCGATACCGGATAATCCCGCCATCAAAATTACAAGGTCGGAAAATTCGGGAATGGGCGGTTCGTGATCTGCGGGAGCTTTGAGGGGTTTTTGGCGTGAGCCATCTGCTTCAACAAGTAATGGGATATTTCTGTTTTTTGAATATTCGCGTAGCCACAATAGTGTTTCATTGCTGACAGGCCTTGTTCTTTCTCCATCCATCTGCCCTGTAACCAACACTATCCCGTCTTTGGGAAGCGGATTTAGTTCCGCTGGAGTTTCTGTAATATGGTGATCGGCAAGAGGAATTTGCCAAATGCCAAGATGCGACGTTGCGGTTACGATGCAGGGGTGGAGTTGTCGCGCTAGCTGAAAGATCGCGCTGGTTTTCCCGCCCGCACCGACCAGGCTGACGGTCAAATGCGAGGCGCGGGAGCCAGATAACCGGAGGGAGTGAGCCAGATCCATGCTTTTATTGTACGTCATAATTGCAATGAAGTTTATCTTTAGCATTCGTATAAAGAATCGTATAATCAATGAAGATATTTCTTGGTAAATTATATTTTTGAGACGGAAATCGAAGGGTATGACTCATGGAAAAACCGGTGGCACTGATCGTCGAAGATGACCGCGACATAGTTGCGTTGTTCCGGCATGTTTTGGATATTGCGGGTTATCATACAGAAATTGTCATGAACGGCATCGAGGCCATGGAACGCCTCGAGTTGCTGCTGCCCAACATTGTCTTATTGGATTTGCAGCTGCCGGGGATGTCTGGGGTGGAAATTTTGAAACGGATGCGCGCAGACGAACGCATGAAAAGTATTCCCGTGGTGGTCATTACGGCGTATGCCGTCTACGCCGACAGCCTGCCCGTTGAACCCGACCTGCTTTTAATGAAACCGGTGGACATAAATCAATTGAGCAGTCTTGTACAGCGTTTGCAGGCTACACAGGGCGCTATGCGGGAACCCACTCACGATACAGAGACCGGGCTTTACACCTTTTCCTTTTTTACTGTGCGGCTTGCCTTTTCACTGGAACGGATCAAACAAAGCGGGCTGCGTCGTTTTGGTGTGCTGTTTGCCGATGTCGCCCAAGCCGCTTTGTTGAAGAAACAGTTAAGTGACGAAGATTTAAAAAAATTTTACCGCAGGCTGGCAGATCAGTTTCGAATCACGCTTCGGCCTACGGACACGATGGCCTGGTCGCCAAACGATGGGGTATTTCTTACATTGATCGAGGATATTCCAAATCCTGAAGCGCCTTTGCGGATCGCCGGCCGTGTCCGGGACAGCATGAAAAAATTCCTTGACGATAACGATCAAGGCTTGGGACTGCGTACCAATTTAGGAGTTCTGCTTTGCGATGCGGATTATGAAAATATTCAAAAAATCCTGGAAGATATTCAACATGCCAGGTCCTTGCTGCAGAACAGGCAATATACCAGCCCGGCAATCTTCGACCGGGAAATGATCGGCCAGAATTGAATCTAATCAATTCGTACAAAAAAGCGAAGTAAAAACGGATTCCCGAACCAAATTCGAGAATCCGTTTTTTATTCAAAATCACCCTCAGGCCTGAGAGTTTACTCCAAAATTTCAAGTTCTTTTAGTTTAATCATCACGGCTTCCAGCACGCCGCCGCCCACAGCCAGCGCCTTGTCTGAAACGAGTTTACACATCGACGGGTCGTTGCGCGAGTCCACATCGCCGATCTTCATTCCTTCGATGATATCGACCCGCGGGTGGATGAGTCCGCGCAGGATGCCATCAAACGGGCTGGTAATTTTCGCTTTGGAGTTTTCGCCCGATGATTGAATCTCTGCAACGAGCTGCCCTTCTTTTACGTGATCGCCAATGTCTGCCAGTGGAATCAATGTTCCGGATGCCGAGGCGCGCAAAACGCGGCGCGGATCGCCTTCAGGCTGGCGATTATCGGGGAGGGATTCTCCGCTCCAAAGCACCCTTCCGAGGGTGTGGCTGCGGCGGGTTTCTATCACAGCATGGCAATTCTCCCCCGCGCGGAATCCAGGCCCAAGCCCGATATGAAGCGGCAGGTCCATGCTAAATGAATCCGTTTCGGACTTCAGCAAACGCGCATCCACAAGGAAAGTGTTGCGCGGGCTTGTCAAAAACTGATTGCGAAGGATGTTTGCGGAGGGGTCGATCAGCATGGGGATTTCGCCCGCTTCCAATGTGACTTGAAACTGGTCGGCTGAAACGAGCCTTGAGGTGACACCTTCGACATTTTGCACTCCCTCAAACACTGCCTCTGAGAAGCAAACTGTGCGGCGCACTGCGAGTGGTTTATCCAGCTCGAGGATGGCCACTTGAAAACCGACCCGATGGAGGCGCAGCGCCACCCCGCTTGCGAGGTCGCCGCCGCCGCGAATTACGATGAGTGGGATCATGAAGTTTCCTTTGGCACCGGGTGCATTTGTTCGTGAAATAACAAACCGAACGCATACAAGCTGATGTAAATAAAAATAAAGAAGGCCGAGAACACACCGATGAAGACGATGGATTGCAGGCTCGGGTGGGTTGCAAAATAGAGGAAATCATTTAATCGTTCAAGCGGATGGAAAAGAATATCCCACGAATTCCAGCGTAAAAATCTCCCTATGTAAATGCCGAGCCCGCTTAGCAAGCCAACCGACAACACAAAGAACCAGCCCGTTATTCGTCCGAATGCGCGCCGAACAATATCGTGCATCATGAAAAGAGAGAACACGCCAAGCAGGAGTCCCGTCCAGGCAAACCAATTGATGAGCAGCATGTCAAACCAGACCGGAATGTTTTGGCGCGGATGGCTGAGGTGCTGAAGGTCGGTCAGGATATAAGGGGCATTTGGAAAAAAAACCAGCCAGAGGAAGGCGGCCAGCGGCATGACAATAAAGAGATATTTGCGCTTCTTTGCGAAGCTCGAAGCAGCATACGCCATCCCAAGCGGAATCCAGGCGAGGAAAAGATTCCAGATCAGGAAGGTGTAATCCTCGGATCCGCTCAGCAGGGTGCGAATGCGAAACAGCGCAACTGAAATCAGGCTGGAGCCGCACAGCAGGCTAAAGACGGTCAGCCGAAATTTAAATGGCTGAAGTTTTGTATACATATCTCGTATCATACCATCCTTCTTTTTTGCCAAAGGCGGAGGCTCCTGGTTGCCAAAGTTTGCAAAGACTTGCAAATTCATTAAACGCAAGCCTGGTGAAGAAGCACGCCGTTCGATTGAGTTTTCCTTAATTTATCTGCGTTGGCTGTGTAGATTCAAGTTGCTCGGGCGAGTTTTGTGCGCGGATAACCTGCTCTTGCAGCATATGGCTGAATGAATACAAGAGCATGAAAATAAAAAGGAAGAAAAACGTGTACAAGATGGTAAACGCGGCAAGGCGCATGCTCGGGTCGATGACAATGCCGAGGATTTCCATGGTGGTCTCTGCGGGGTTTTGTAAAATATCCCATGAATTCAAGCGGACGAAACGGCCGATGTAAACACCAAAACTGCTCAACCCGGAAATTACCAAGACAAAGACCCATCCTGCCCATCGTCCAACGGTGCGGAAGATGATATCCTGCATTAGGTAGAGGGAGATCACACCGAGCAGGGTTCCCGTCCAGGAACACCAAACGACGATCAGCACATCATACCAAAGCGGAGCGCCCACCCCGCCGGAGCGGGCAAGGTCTTGAAGGTCCGTGAGCATATACGGCGCGTTGGGAAAAAAGAGCAGCCAGAGGATGGCAATGAAAGGCATGACAAGATAAAGCCAGATGCGCTTCCATGAGATGGTATGGGCAAAATACGCTAAAATGAAAGGGATCCAGGCTAGGAAAAGATTCCAGATCAACCCTGTGTGTCGTCTAGAGTCGGTGTATACAACCCGTGCTGCCACCAGGAAAATACAGGCGAGACAAGCCAGATTTAACAGGACGAAAACTGAAATGCTGTGCCGGTTGCGATAAATGAAGTTCTTGACCTTTTTATACATTACGTTTTTTCCTGCAGAAATTGGTAAAGGCTTTGGATATCTTTTGTATTCATCGAGTCAGGAACTCCAATAAAATCGGATTGAAGATTTCCGGTCTTTCATAATGTGGAAGGTGGCCGCAGTTTTCGATGGTATGAAATTCAGCGTGGGGCAAAGCCTGCAGGATGAGCGTATGATCCTTGTAGGGAGTGGTGATATCGTCCTTTCCCCAGAATATCAAAGTGGGCTTTTTCAGCGCTCCAACTCGTTGATAGGTTTCGAGGAACGAACCCAGCATTCCGCTTCGCAGGGTGGAGAGGATCGCGCGTTTGAACCCTTTGAACTCCATCTGGGTCTTGTACCGTGCCTGAAAGTGCTCAACCAACTTCGGGTCGAAAAAATCGGAGGCGATGGCCCGGATCATTTTCCTGCTTCCGAACAGACCGAAGAGCATCTCGCCAAGGCTGGGCGTTCTCATCAACTTGATCGAGGTGAATAAATCCAATGGCGCCCCGCCGGATGGATCAACCAGGATGTGTTTACGAACATATCGCGGACGTTCCAATACGAATGTTGATGTGATCGGGCCGCCCATGGAAAGCCCAAGCAGACTGATCTCGTTCAAGTTGAGGGCGTCGAGCAGGTCTTTGAGCTGTTTGACAAATAATTGAATATCATAGCGGAGATTTGGCCTGTCGGAATATCCACGCCCCAGCAGGTCATATCGCAGGACTCGAAAGCCTGAGTCTTTTAGAAAATCGAACAGCGGATCGAAGATGAAGTACGGGACGGAGAATCCATGCACTAGGACGATCACCTTGCCGTCCTTCGGGCCGTCCAATTCGTAATGGGTAACTCCATCGGGTAGTGCAGTGAACGAGCCCGCAGCCTCTTTGCGGGTGGTTTCGTTTAGTTCTTTGGTTTCATCAAAAAAAGGGAACGACATTTTTTGAAAGGGCGGGATTTCCCCGCCCTTCATGCAATTAATTTATTTTTCCCAGCGCCCGAAGGATGCGTTCCGGAGTAAAGGGGAATTCACTGATCCACACTCCAATGGCATCATGGATGGCTGCCGCAATGGCTGGAGCAACCGGCAAATAGGGTAGTTCGCCCATGCCGCGCGCTCCCCAAGGGCCGTTCGGGTCGGGGACTTCCACCAAAACGGATTCGACTTTTTCGGGAATATCCCAAATCGTAGGGATGAGATAGGTGCTTAGTTGATCGGTAAGGACTTTGCCGTCTTTAGTTTTGAACTCCTCGAGAACCGCATAACCATGCGCCTGTACAACCGCGCCCTCGATCTGACCGATAACCAGATCCGGGTTGATCGCTTTGCCGACATCATCGGCAGAGATGAGGCGGATTACACGGACGTGGCCGGTTTCGGTATCCACTTCCACTTCGGCGGCCTGGGCCGCATATGCATATTGGAAGTTTGGAGTGGAGTATCCGGTCTCCTTATTAAACGGGGTTGTTCGCGGCGCGAGATATTTATATTCTGCAATTGCAGGCCGTTCCTCCGCTTTCCATTTTTCCAATGCAGCTTCCGCCGCCCCTTTGATGGAGTTGCCAGCCATATAGGTCAGGCGCGAAGCGGAAGCCGAACCGGGATTACCCTGAGTCGCCGAGTCGGAACTCCGTATTTCGATCTTGCTTTCGGAAACCCCCAAAACCTGCGCGGCCATTTGAATCATGACTGTGTGCGTTCCCTGGCCTACTTCTGCGCCTGCGTGATGAAGGATCACGCGATCCATCGTGCCGTTGCCATGGATTTCAACTTTCGCCCAACAATTCTCCTGATAGCCGAAAGAAAAACCAACGTTTTTAAAACCAGCCGCAAATCCACGCCCTCGAACGATGGACGATTTTTTTGTAACTTTGGTTTTCCGCGCAGCGGCTTTCTTTTTCTTCCACCCAAATTTATCACGCGCGGCTTCGATGCACTCGACCACACTTACTGGGCCGGGCACAGGCGTGCCAACACTCATTGTATCGCCGTCACGTAGAGCATTGATCAAGCGGAACTCCACCGGGTCCATGCCAAGTTTTTCGGCCAGTTTGTTCATTTGCGACTCAGCCATGAACAAGGCTTGCGGCGCGCCAAACCCGCGGAAGGCTGCGCCCGGAAGGTTGTTGGTGTAAACGCCATAAACATCCACTTTTATATTGGGGATGAAGTAGGGTCCCGAGGATGTGATGGCCGCGTTGCCAAGCACCTTGTTGGAGGTGTACATATACGCGCCTCCATCGCCGATCAGTTCTGATTCTGCGGCGACGAGTTTTCCATCGCTGGTGGCGCCCCATTTTGCTTTGATGAATGTCTCATGACGTTTGCCGTGCCCGATGATCGACTCGCGGCGCGACCAAACGATTTTTACCGGTCGTTTAAGTTTCCATGCAGCAAGGGCAAGCACAATTTGAACTGACATGTCTTCCCGGCCGCCGAATGCGCCGCCGATCGCCGGATAAATCACGCGCACCATTTCGTCCGGCAGGCCAAGCGAATGCGCGATGGCAGCCCGGTCGGCATGAGTCCATTGGCCGGCGGCTTCAACCGTGACGAGTCCCTGCTCGTCGATGTAAGCCAGTCCCGCTTCAGGCTGGAGGTAGGCATGTTCCTGAACCGGGGTGTGATATTCGCCTTCCACGATCACGTCCGCTTTCGCAAAAGCCGCTTCCATATCTCCTTTGCGGATCTTGTAATGAACACACACGTTCGAGTCGCCCCGGTCCGGGTGAAGAAGGGGCGCATCGGGACGCATGGCAGTGATCGCGTCAGTGAGAAGCGGAAGGTCTTCGTAGTCCACTTCGATCAACCTGATCGCCGCTTCAGCCTCGACCTCGGAATTGGCAACCACAACTGCAATCTGGTCGCCCACGAAGCGGACAATATCGGTATGCGGCTTGCTTCCGCCCGGCCCGCAAAGAACGGGCTGATCAGGAATCTGCAATCCATATTCGTTGACCGGCACATCTTTGGCGGTGTACACCGCTGCGACGCCCGGCGCGGCGAGGGCCTTCTCCACACGGACGTTCTTCACGCGGGCATGCGGCCGCTCCGCCATTAGAATCTTCATGTGGAGCATGCCCTTCATGTTCAGATCGCCGGAGTAAAGCGTTTGCCCGGTCACCTTTCCATGAGCATCCACACGCGGATATGATTTTCCAACAGAATTTTTAGGCATGGGTACCTATCTTGTATATTTTTTGGTTTTGATCTTCGGCGGCGGCACATCCAAAGGGCCCCAGCGGGATGGACCGATCATGCGATAGATGGCGGCATAAAGAACGGATATGAGGCCGCTGAACAGGATCAAATACAGCAAGCCAAGGGCTGCATTTGCATAAAGATTTTTTATTTTCGTTAGCGGGCCAAGTACCGCCCATGCTATGTCTGAGTTGTAGGCAAACTCCGGCAGGCGCGGAGCGCCAAGCAATTGATAGGGGATGCTCCAGTCATGAGCCAGCCCATATTTGATGGTTTCATAGCCTGCCGCATAAGAGATGACCGGGAGGATAATTATCATCAGGCAACCCAGGCCGTTCCAGATATAATGCGGCCCCTTGGGTTTTGGCCTTTCCCTGCGTGTCGCTGAACTTTTATATTTGCCCATGCATACCTCTTAAACGTTTGCCTTGCTTGCGTCTTCGATCGCTTTGACGATCTTGTAATAGCCTGTGCAGCGGCAAAGATTGCCGGTGATGGCCTGTTCGATCTCATCTTTGGTCGGGTCGCTTTTTTCGTCCAACAATTTTGCTGCGGACATGATGAAGCCCGGCGTGCAATACCCGCATTGAACGGCTCCATGTTCGATGAATGCTTCCTGCACTGAGTGCAGACGACCGTTGTGTGCAAGACCTTCAACTGTGATGATTTCTGCACCATGAGCCCGCGGAGCAGGGACGAGGCAGGACATGACAGCCTGACCATCCAAAAAGACCGTGCATGCGCCGCATTCGCCTTCAGCGCAGCCCTCTTTTGTGCCGGTCAGCATGCCTTCTTCGCGAAGCAGGCGCAATAATGTTTTGCTGTGTCCGCTGCTGAAGGAATATTTCTTTCCGTTAATTGTTGTTTCGATTGGGGATTCTGGAAATCGACTTCCAATATGTGGCCCGTTGTCCGCGGTCTTCTTTCCCTTTAGAAGGATTGGTTTCTTCGGCATACCCGCTTGTTCTTTTCCATCGCGAATGGCGGTGAGTCCGCGCGCGGTGATGACCTTTACCATTTCACTGCGGTAGGAAGCAGAACCGCGCACATCGTCGATGGGGTGGGCGGACTTTATGGCGAGCTCCGCAGCCATGGCAATATTCTTATCAGTCAGTTTTTTCTTCGCGAGGAATTGTTCCGCTTCTTCTGCGCGGGCGATGATAGGGGTCACAGCTCCCAGCGTGATGGATGCTGATTGGACCGTATCCGCTTTCAGATTAAGAATGATCGCGACATTCACGAGGGAGATGGCCTGGGCGCGGCGTAATGCCAATTTGATAAACGTCCCGCGCTGGGTGTTTGCCATCGCCTGGAAGGAGATATCCACAAGCATTTCATCGGCCTGCATCACGTTTTTACGAACGCCAGTGTAAAAATCCTTCAAGCGAACGATGCGCTCGCCGCGGGCGGAAACCAGCGAGATATTTGCATCGAGCGCCATCAATGGTGTGATGGTATCGTTGGCCGGCGAAGCCGTGATTAGATTGCCGGCAATGGTGCCGCGATTGCGGATTTGCGGAGCGCCTACATCCCAGGCCGCCCGAGCAAGTGGGTAGGCTCTGTCGCGGATAAGTTTGGACGCTGCGCAATCGTTATGCGTGACGAGCGGCCCAAGATGAATGACGTTGTCTTCGTCGATTGAGATTTGTTGAAGGGCAGGGATGCGCGTTACGTCGATAAGTGTATCAACACCTTTGCGGACGCCGCGCTCGAGTTCAAGGATCAGGTCCGTGCCACCTGCGACGATGCGGGCGCGCTCTTTCCGATCCGCCAAAATGGAAATGACCTCATCGGTGGAGGTTGCGTTAATGTAATCGTGCCACATAATGATATCCGCAGGGACACAGTGTTGCTGTGTCCCTGCAATGTTTTATTTCCCGTTACCGGTGACGATCTCGGAACGGCGCTCGAAGGTTTCCACGGCCAGGCGGGCAAGCGTGGTCAGATTGCGAATCGCTGCCGGCAAAGCCGTTTCGTCACCAAGGCTGGCCTCCACGTTGTTTAACGCCGAGCCTACCTGGTCCCCAAGGTCGAAAAATGCCGCATCGAATTGGTAGATCGATTCAAGTTCCTTTTCGTTGATCTTCACGGCGTCGAACAGTCCCGAATAACCCCGCGCGGCAGTGGTGATCTTGTCGATGAAGGTGCGCAAAGCGAGCGCGGCTTTTTCCATATCATCCACATACTTGATCATGCCGCTGCTCACCATTTCCACCTGCAGGTTTGATGCGCGGCTCCAGTGTTCTTCGAAGCGTCGCGCCACAGTCTCGCGCAGAATTTTATCTGCATCGCGGCGGTTTTGCCTTTCAATGTAACCGCTGAAGCCGGGGATGTACGAAAGCAGCTTCTTGAACGGGTCTATCTGGCTACTTACTTTATCAAAGAAATCGCTCATTTGAGCCTCCTGGGCTTATATACGTGGATTATCTTGAGTCGTCTCACTACGTTTCAATTATATCGTTTAATTCCAGTTATAATCAAGTTACCATTTTTTCCTAGGAGCATATCATGTCGGATCCGATTAAAACCCTGCTCGAACTCGTCGAAAAGAGTTTGGCTGTTGAAGGGAAAAACGTCAAATTACTCGATGTAAATAAATTAAGGAAGAATATCGGGAAACTGGTGGAGCGGTCTGCGCTCGCCTCAGACTCGACTTCAGGCTGGTCCCGTTACCTTGTCCGCGCCGCAGCTCTGGAATTGGGCATTTACCCGGCGTCCATCCACGATCTTTATATGGCCCGCGGCCGCGGCGAAGCCCCAATGACCTTTACAACCCCTGCGTTCAACCTGCGGGCTTTGTCTTTTCATGCAGCCTGTGCCATGTTCCGTGCCGCGAAAAAAATCAACGCGGGAGCATTTATCTTCGAATTGGCGCGTTCTGAAATGAGTTACACGGCCCAACGGCCATCGGAATATGCCACCAATATTTTCGCGGCTGCCATCGTTGAGGGATTTGTCGGCCCCGTATTCATTCAGGGCGACCATTTCCAGGTTTCAGCAAAACGGTATATGACAGACCCTGAAACGGAAATGCAAGCCGTGCGCGATCTGTCGCTGGAAGCGATCGCAGCGGGCTTTTTCAATATTGATGTCGATACTTCGACCCTTGTCGATATTCATCTTCCAACTGTGGATGAGCAGCAGGCTTTGAACAGCAGGCTTTCTGCGGAACTCTCCGCCTTGATCCGCAGCCGCGAGCCCGCAGGTGTCACCATTTCCATCGGCGGGGAGATCGGCGAGGTGGGAACTACCAACTCCACCGAGCCCGAGCTGCGTGCATATATGAATGCCTACAATACCCAATTGAAATCTCTTGCGCCCGGTAAGCCTGGCCTGAGCAAGATTAGCGTGTTGACTGGCACATCCCATGGCGGCACGGTACTTCCGGATGGATCGCTCGCCAAAGTAAATATTGCGTTTGACGTTTTACGCGACCTGAGCCGCGTAGCTCGCAAGGAATATGGCATGGGCGGCACTGTACAGCATGGCGCATCCACTTTGCCGGAGGAGAATTTCAATCAATTCGTCCAGCACGAAGCCATTGAAGTACACCTTGCAACGAACTTCACCACCATGTTCTTTGATAATATTCCGGCGGAATTTAAGAGGGAGATGTACGAATGGCTGGATGTCAACTCCGCAGGTGAGCGCAAACCCGGTATGACCGATGAACAGTTCTATTACAAAACCCGCAAGAATGCGGTAGGCCCGTTCAAGGCCAAGTCCTATGCTTTGCCTGAGTCGGAAAAAGAAAATCTTGGCAAAGCCTGGGAGGCGCAGTTTGACAAGCTCTTTAACCTGCTTGGCGTGAAGGATACACGACAGTACACCGATAAATTTATCAAGCCTGTCAAAATTGCTCCCGTATTGGCAGACTATGTGAAGGTGGATGCCGCTGCAGAAGATGTCAGCGATTTGGCGGATTAATCCTTAACTGAAATGCCTGTTTCCGATCAAGGCATTACCGAAGAACGATATATGTTCATTCCCCGCACGGCCATCTTTGTCCGGCGCGGGGATGAATATTTATTAATTAGAGGCGCTGCGACAAAACGATTGTGGGCCGGTAAATATAACTGTCTTGGCGGGCACGTGGAAAGGGGGGAGGATGTCCTCTCCGCTGCGGGGCGTGAATTGCTGGAAGAAGCCAGTGTCACCGCCGATTTATGGATATGCGGTACCGTTCTTGTGGATGCGGGGGAGGTGGGTGTCTGTCTATTTGTGGTGTGCGGGGAAAATGTGCAGGGAGAAGTCAGGGTCTCTAAAGAAGGAACAGTCGAATGGGTCGGGAAAGAGGCGGTTTATCATCTTCCAGTTGTGGAGGATCTTCCCGTTCTTTTGGAGCGAATCCATTCCATGAAGAGAGGCGATGCGCCTTTCTCTGCCCGCTCTTTCTACGATACCGATGGGCGGTTGCAGGTAAAATTTTATGGAATCACATAGGTCTGTAATTCAGTGGTGGATGTATACGGCTCTCCGCCCAGGTCCCAATTCTCGATGGATTTGATATAACCGACACCAGGCGCATACCAGACCATGCTTGTGCTGTTGAATTTCATGGGGACTTGTTGGCCGCCGAATGGTACAAAGATTTCCACAACAGAAGTGGATTGAATTTTTACCGCTTCAAATGTGCCTGCCGGTACAGTTATATATTCTGTGCCCATTTCGTGCATTAAGGAGGAGAAACTTCCAGTGGATTGAACCAATTCGCCGGTCGGCATTGGGAGTGTCCCGACGATCGAAAGGCTGTATTCCCATTGCAATCCATTCTCCAAATTATTTGGCAGGCTGATGCCTGAGATATCCGAAGTGGTGAATTCAGCTGTAATCCCCTGCATGGTGATGCTGGCCGTGGTGCCGCCCCCAAGTTCCAGCGCCTTCAACCCGTCGGTTTCACATTCCCATTGTTGAGAGCGGCTCATATTCGAATATTGGGTTGTGAGGGTGAATCCGTCTTCATGGACTTCACTGATCGTATCGCTGTAAGGAAAGGTTCCGCTTGGGCCGCCGGTGTTGAGGTACATCCAACTTGCGCCTGCCCGAACTGGAAACAGGCGATTTTCACATAACACGCTTGGATTTGATACGGGTGCTTGTTGCGTAAATGGAAGGATAACATCGGTTGAATTCGTACCTATCCCCTGGCTGCAGCCGATTATGCCGGCAAATCCGAGGCCGATGATGAGACAGAAGGACAATCGCTTAAACCGCATTTTTTCTCCAAAAACGAACTTTCTTTGCACGAAAATTTACACAAAGCATTCGGTCTGATTACAACCACTGCAACAAGGTGATGGTGAACTTACTGCCTTTGCCTAATTGGCTGTCAACATCGAGCGAGCCTTTGTGCTGTTGAATGACCTGGCGCGCGATGGAAAGCCCAATTCCAAGCCCGCTATATAGCTCATCGCCGCTTTTTTCGAGATGAATGAACCTGTCAAAAATCCGCGGACGGATCGCCGGGTCGATACCAATGCCATAATCTTCAACAGAAACACTGACCTGCTTTGCCTGGCTATTAAAATGGATATCCACCTTGCCATTCGGAGCGCTGAATTTAATGGCATTGTCTACAAGCGCGGTCACTGCTCTTTCAAGAGTTTGCACATCGCCTTGTACGTTTGGAATATCCCGCCTTTCATGGATATTGATTGTTACACGCCGTTCCGTGGCTTTGTTCTTATATTTTGATGCCACACGGGTTACAACCTCAACCATGTCCACAGGTTGAAAGTCGGGAAGGACGAGGTCGATCTCCTGCAGGAATAGGATGTCATTCGTAAGCGAGACGATCTGGTCCACATTACGACTGATGGTATCGACGGATGATTTTAGCTGCTCGCCGCTCAACATGCCTTTTTTGAGAGCGTGCAAATATCCACTGGCGATCATCAAAGGGGTTCGAAGTTCATGGGCGATGTTGGAGAGGAATTCCTGCCGGGCGAGATCCTGTTCGGCTAGTTTTTGATAGGCGCTGGCTAATTCGGATGCGCGCAGCCGCAAGTCTTCAATGGCGAGTTGGTCGTTCTGTCTTAACCGACTGCTGATCTCTCCGACCATGGCCATGGACACGCTCGGGCTTCGTTTCAAAACGCGGTCGAAGCCTTCCTTGTCCAATTCCAGAACGACAACATTTGTAAGGGACCGCACCGTCGCAGCCCGGGGAGCGTTGTGAATAAGGGCCATCTCGCCGAAAAAATCCCCCGCAGTAAGTGTTTTTAGCAGGCGCGCATCGGTTTTGTTGATGAGCTTGGTGACTTCAAAGTCCCCTTCGAGAATCATGTAGAAGGTAGTCTCCACGGCATCCTCGCGGCAAACTACCGTGTCCGCAGGATACGTCATGATGCGGCTGTTCATAATGATCTCCTGCACTTCGTCCGGCTTGATGCCTGGGAAAGCGCGAGGAATGATTTTTGCGGGGGTGCGGATCGTGGTCATTGGAGGCCTGTATTATCTAAGATTCTATCACTCGCCCCAAAGTGGATTTTCACCCATTTGGACTATTTTTTGATTTATTGAATGGATACTGGCAAAATTGAAAGGTTGTCTCTGTGTACGCTTCCTATTTCCCCGGAGCGGTTCGCAGAATATTTTTAGGTGCGCATCTTTTTGATCTGCGCTTCAATATCGGCTTTTGTGATGTTTAATTCCGCCTCTCGCCGATGTACAGTCTGTAACACTGTCTCGAACCATTCCTCGATCCATATTGGTTTTTCCGATTTTTCCGATTTTATATAACGGATGAAACCAAGCACATCGATCAGGCGCATTTCGGGAAGGGTCGAAATTTCCTGCAAGATCATTTCTTCGAGTGAATTCATCGGGTCGAGCCTCCGGGTCCAGTGTGTGTCCGTTTATTCGGCGTTGCCGGCCTTTTCCATGAGCACGTTGAGCTGATTGAGCAGCCGCAAAATTTCCTTTCGCTCCTCGATGGCCTGCTGGAGCGATACGGTAAGAGTTTCCTTTTCAGCTTTTGTAAGATTGTGGAGGAAACCTTCGCCGCGAATGATGCGGGCGTTCTTTTCGGCCAGTTTGATCTCCAGCCTTTTTCGATAACCTTTGTAAAACTCAATTTCACTGAGAGGTTCTGTTGAAACCTTTTGGGGAGTGCTCAAAAGCTCTTCGATCATCGGCAGGAATTCAGAAAGATTTACAGGTTTTTCTAAGAACCGGGTTGCGCCGATGGTGAGGGCAAAGGAAACGTCTTCAGGGGCGACGTAGGTTGCGGAAAGGAAAATCACTGGAATGTTCCGTGTCTCAAGGTCCACCCGCAGGCGGTGCACCAGGCTGAATCCGTCCATTTTAGGCATCAGGATGTCAGTGATAACCAGAGCGGGTTTGTCCTTCTTGATGATTTCGAACGCTTCCTGCCCATTCCGCGCCGTAACCACGCGATACCCCTTGAATTTCAACGTGGTGTCGAGCAGGGTGAGGATATCGGGTACATCCTCAACGACCATCAGGTAACCTTTATCTTTTTTCATAATATTTATTTTAGCCCTTAATTCAGAAAAAAGCGTTGTGAAAGAATTACGAAAAAATTGAAAAAAAGGCACCCGGAATAGTCTCCTCCGGGTGCCTTTTTCAGGTTTTTGAAACTTAAAATTACTCGATTGGAAAACGAGATAAATCCATTTTTCCGTCGATATCGATATAATCTTCATATATCCAGCAGGGGGTGTTGAAGTACGGATTCGTAATTTTATACCAGCCTGGGATGGAGCTGATGGCGAGCAATTCCACGATCTCAAAATCTGAAATATTGCTGGAAAGCACTGACGAGGGGTCAGGTTTTAAATAACATGGTGCCGGGCCATTCCTAACCATGGGTTCATGAATCGGTTCCGGGGTTGGTAAGATGATTTCAGTGGCGGTCGGCGCAGGGGTGAAGGTTGGCGGCGGGGTGGGGGAATATGCCGCCACGGTCTGGGTCAACATAAGGGATGCCAACTCTGCAGCCCGCGTTCCAATTGTGTCCACAGGAGGCTGGGTGGGTGTGGCCGGTGCACAGGCGGAGAGGAGTGTGGGTATGGTCAAAATTATCAACAGGAAAAGGTGTTTCTTCATGATTTACCTCTTGGTATTTTTGTGGTCCGCACTTAAGTATAAACTATATCGGGCAGGCGAAATGAAAAAAACTTCTAAAGTCGAAACCTCGGAAGTTTTTTCACTAGCTGCAACGACCGTTTACCCGCACCCTCCACCGCTCTTGTCTCGTTTCAATTGCAATATGATCTTCTGCTCGAATTCCAGTTTTTCATACTCGACTGGGTCCGGTGAGCATGACTCATAACGGCTGCCCAATGCGGCAGGGAAGAGATAGCCTAATTGGTCGTCCCCAGCTGTCGGGTTGGGACGAAGCGTTTTGTCGTCACTGCCGAAGAAGGCGATCCAGTTGTTTACTCCGCCTTCCAGAATATACACATTTTGGACGCTCGAGCCAACCAATAGTTTCCAGGCGCTGACAGCTGCGGTTTCGTCGTTACTTATCAAAATGAAAACCGAGTTCGCAGGCGGTTCGCTCAAGAGGACAGGTACAATTTCGAGGATGCGGTCGAGTGGGACATTAACTGCATTTTCTATATGGTAAAGATTGTAGTCCGCTTCGGCGCGTACATCGAGATAAATGGGTTTCATACCCTGATTGTATTTTGCTTTGAACGCTTCAGCAGGAGTGACAAAGACCAGCCGGTTCGCAAGCATTTGGTCGGCAGAGTAGGTGATCGTGTTGACGATGGGCTCCTGACCTTCGAGTTGAATGGTTTCAGTGCGCGTGAAAGTCAGGTTGTTGTATTTTTCTTCGATTGAAGGCGAACCGATGAAAACGACTGCGAATGCGAGAACGACCAAAGCGCCTGCCCCAGCAATGCGGAGTTTGGGTTCCCTGCTCATATCTTTTTTGCCAACGATGCGCTCGAGTTGCTCCGCGCCCCAGAACATAAAGAGCGCCATCAATACAACGAGCAGGACGACAACCCCGATTGGCAGGTTGAAGACCTGGTCGAGGGTCAGCCGTCCGTAATATCCGGCATTGTTGTACCAGTGGGTGAAGAATTTTTCGGTTTCAGCAAAGATCGCGGCGCCGACGAAACCGCCAAGCATGAAGAACATACCGTCGATCTTGCCGGTCGAAGCGGATGCGAGTGAGGTAGTTGGGCAGAAGCCGCCGACGATGAAACCGACGCCCATGATCAGACCACCGAGGATGCCTGACCAAAGATAGGTCGGGTTGACCCAGACCTGGCTGAAATCAAGAAGCCCAAGCCCGACTGCGCCGAAGGTTAATACCATCGCCACAACGATGGCGGTGAACATGACCTTGAGCACGGTTAATTCGGTGAAGTAGAACTGCGCGGCCAGTTTGCGCGAATCGCCAAAGCCCGACATTTCGAGTACGTAGCCGAATGCAAAACCGATCACACCAAAGAGAATATAGGTCCACGGATTGCTTGCGCTCACTACGATGAATTCAGGGAGGGGAAAGTTCATTCTATTGCTCCTTCTAATTCCACAACTTCCGTACAAAGTATGCAAGTCCGTACGCACCGCCGAATATGGCGAACATAACAAGCCATGAGCCGGCGGAGAGAGTGGCGCCGCCGGAAAGAGCCTGGCCGGATGTGCATCCACGCGCCATTCGCGCTCCATACAGGAAAAGCACGCCGCCAAGGAAAGCCATCAACCAGCGGGTACGATTGGAAATATTGGGTCCTTTGGTGGTTATGAATTTCAACCGACCATTGAACAAACCCGATGTAAAGCCACCGATGAGAGCGCCAAAGAAGACCGGCACGATCCAATCATCCAGCGGGTTTTTATCTCCGCCTGCCATTTTCAATAAATAAGGATTGTTGTCCACATGAGAGGGGGAGACCGCATCCACAATCGCAGCATCAATGCGGCTGGTTGCGCCGGAGGAGCCGAGTCCATTGCCTGTGAGGAAAAAAGCAAGGAACAGGACAATTCCGAGCACAACGCCGCCGAAGTACGGATGCACATAGGGTTTTTCTGGACGGTTGAAAATTGATTTTTTTGCTTGAGCAGTCATTTGAGATACTCCTTTTCTAAACACGAAGGACACAAAGGGCACAAAGGTGTTGAAATCGGTCGGCGTGACATTGCTAAAAGCACCTGACCAGTTTCATCCTTCATCTTTTATCCTTCATCCTTTTATTCATGCACTTCCACTTCTTCATAACCAGTCACCATACCGCGGATGGCTTCGAGCGGGGTTGCGCCGGTTGTGGTGAGATAAACATGCCCAACGATGAAGGAGGCGAATAGCCAGGCCATCAACGTATGCATTGGAGCAAGGAAGGGCAGCCCGCCAAACCAGGTCTGAATGGAGGGAACCTTTTGAACCAGCCACATCATCATGCCGGTGATTCCCTGTAAGGGAAGCAGGACACCCAGCAGACCAATGTAAGTAACCATTTGCAGGGGATTGAACTTGCGTTCCTTGGATTTATGGAACGGGTGAGGTTGGTGATTGAAGATACCTTGAATGTAATATTTGGCCTGGGCGATCATCTGGTCTATGAAGCCGTAGGGATGCGGAATGTACTGTTGGATCTCACCGCTGATAACGTGCCAAAGGATCGAGATCAGGGCGTTGATAGCGAGCAGGGCTGCCAGCACATTGTGGATGACGACAATATTGCGGAAGGAGAAGGCGCTGAACAGGTCGGGGCGATGTATGACGAGTCCCGTTAAGAGCAGTACGACGATGGCAATGGTTTGCAGCCAATGCCAGAAGCGTTCATAGGCTTCGTACATATAAACGGATTTTGTTTCGACAGCACGCCCGCGCTGCCTGCGTGCTGTTATGTATCTCACCGTGCCGTGTCCGGCCACGCCTACGATCGTGCCGAGGAATAGCAGAGCTCCAAACCAGTCAATCCATGCGTTACGGTTATGCCCAAAGATGTAGGTTTTATCATTTTCATTGACGGGATTGTAGTATAGCGAACCATCCTTGTTGATTATGCCTCCCGTTGCGGTCACATTGACGCCTGCCACAAATTCAGGCGTTATTCCCAGGGGGGCAGAGTCGGATAAGAGGAGGGGGGTTGTGACCCGCGACTCGGAGTTATGGCAGACCTCGCAATCGCGTGTGGCGTATTTGTTGTCCACCACGTTGTGGTTGATCGAATAGGGCTGCACCTGTCCGTAGATGCGGACATTTTTCAAACCAAGGGCTTTAAATTTTCCTGCAATGAGATCCTGCTTGGCAGCGGTGTCGAGCACTAGTTCATTTTCGGTGAGCTTCCCGTTGCTGTCTGTATCGAAGGCGGAAAGGATATCAGCGGCGTAGCCATCGTTGTCGAGGTAAACAGCCTCCAGGTCGGCATGTCGAATCGGCCGCAGGTTTCCAAATCCATCTTCGTACACCCAGAAGAATGACGTGATCAGATTGTATGGAGCAAGCAGGGTTTTGCCATCCACGATGTCGGTGCGTTGCATCAGCACAGGTTGGAAGCCAGTTACGAGGTCAGTGGTGGTGTTATCACCTTCGATGCCGCGGCATTCCGTACGGGCGGATCCATCGAGTTGTAAAACCGTCCAATCCATGGTGGAATAGGCTGGCGCAAACATTTTAGGGATGTGACAGGTCTCGCAGGCAATAACCTGCATGTGACGATCGTTATAGGGGAGCCAGCCCGCATGTGATTTATTGGTGTCGTGACAGGATTCGCAGCGCCGCATGGTGCTTTTGAATTCGGGGGCTACATTAAATTGCGCGCTGGCGCCGCGTGCGAAGTTATGGTCGGGACGCTCAAGATACTCGTTGATATTCAATTTGCGCGGATCGTACAGCAGATGGCTTGGACTCGATCCCTGGATTTCGAGTGCGTGCGCAGGATTATTGGGCGAGAAGTGACAGTCGGTGCATTGAAGTTGCCGCTCGGCATGGACATCCCACGATCGATTTAGCGTTTGTTTATCGCTAAGATTTATGCCGGATTCGTTGATCTTTTGCGCGGCAATTACCTGGCCGGTTGTGGCGGTCTGGGGGTAATTCAAATCGCAAGCATTGACGGTGAGCGCCTGCTCTGAATCGGAATGGACTTCACCGTGGCAGGTTGCGCAGTTGGCGTTGGTAGGGTCTTGAATTCCAATGATCTCGCTTTTAAGCTCGTCATTCTCATTGAAGGCCGATGTATTCCAAACCCACCCTTCACTGGATTTGGAAACAATATTTAAACCCAGCAATGTGGCTGTATTTGCGCTGCCAAATTGGCCGGCGCGAATCGCTTCATACCGCGCTCTTGTATTTGGTGTTTCGAGATGGCAGAGGAAGCAGTTCATTTCCATTGTGCCTGATTTGTTCCAGTCCCAAATGGATGCTGAACCGTCTTCGTTAAGGAGAGCTGTTTCGGGATTATTCCTGCTCATCGGCAGGTCGGTGAGCGCCTTGCCATCGCGGGAAGTGGTGGCAGGTCCGCCGCCGACAACCCGGTCACCGTAGAGCATGAGCCATTCGGCAGTGCTCAAATCGAGGCGCTCATCGCCATTCTGGGTGAGGAACCGATAGGTGAGCGGTTCCCATTCACCAAAGAGGCCGCGGCTCGAATTCCACGATTCGGTGGAAATTTCGTAATCAGAAAGACCAAGATCAGAATGAAAGGCATGCGAGGCGATGAACTCGGTGTTATGGCATTGACCGCAAGTTCGCATGGTGGAGACGGACTTGCCGCTATCCAGCACATTCACGCCGTCTGCATCGAGCAGGATAAAGTTAGGGTGAAGAACGGATATTTGTTGATCAGGAGCAGGCACAGGCGAGGCAAGAACCGATCCAAATCCGATGGCAAGTGTCAGTATGAACAATCCGAGCAAGAGGAAAAAAGAGTATCGTTTCATGATTTTTATCTCCCGCCCCATTTGATCGGGTCGCCGGGATAACCAAGAGCTTCCCAATCCATGCGGCCATTTTCTCCATGACAGGAGTCGCATTGCAAGGCGTTATCGGCGGGCTGTACCATGTGAGTGGTGGGCCAGTACATATAAGTGGTGGTGAAGTCGTATTGACCGCTATAGGCCAAACCCATGCGCGTTTGTGCCAATTCAAAAGCAGTGTCCCAGTTGAAGATCGTCCAGTACCCGTCCTCGCCTGCTGTAATGGGCGCAAGCAGGTAATTATTTCCTACATCGTATGGCTGTTTCGCAACGTGCAATTTGAAGGGGAATATTTTTGCGGTTTTATCTTCCATGCTGCCAGCAGGTTTGTTGATGTATGTGATCCCATCCTCGCCGAGCGGGTCGCCGAGAATGTAGCGATATTCATTGTTGCCGTTGAACCAGAGATAGGTAGGCGCGAAGTTCTTCTCGTAGACGAATTCACCTTTTATCTTCAGGTAGGTGAAGTGATCGTCTTCGCGTCCTTCCTGACCCGCTTGTGACCAGTCCCAATAAACCTTGGTCGGGTCTTCGAGCGCGAGAGCGGGGACATGGCAGGTCTGGCAGGCGACCGCGGAGAGGTGCGTATTGACGCGCTCATCCTTGTGTTGCTGGTCGATGTGGCATTGTTCGCATGAAACCTGTTCTTTGGGGTCAATGGTGTAGTTGTCAGCCAGCATGCGGCCTAAAACCTGGTGGTCTTTTGTCCAGTGACAGTCGATGCATTGCATGTTTTTTTCGCCGCCCATATGAATATCGAGGTTTTCCTGCGGGAAGTACAAGCCCTCATCGAGATCGCCATGTTTTACACCATTGCCGCCGCCGCCGTCAAAGTGGCACTTGCCGCAGTTCTCACGGTTGGGCGCTCGAACACTCTGGGCTGAGGCGAGCAGGTCCACACCTTCGGCAGGATTGCCATAGTTCCCTTTGCCGTAAGTACCCATATCGGCATGGCATGCAAGGCAGTCCACGTTTTCAGCTTTGGTATAGTCGTAGGCCTTATTTTCCTCCCACCCATAACCTGCATGGCAGGACATGCATTTTTTCTGGTTGCCTTGCGCACTGATGCAAAAGTTGTTGATCTGGTTGGCTTTCCCGATGGTGACGGGTTCGTCGCGCCAGGGGACGTCGAATTCCTTCGATTCCCAAGTCCAGTGCGTGGTCTTCATCACTTGCGCTGCCGCGTCTTCATGGCATTCGAGACAGGCACGCGTGACATCCGGGCCCGTTTTAAATTCGCCATTGATGATGTCTTTGTGATCGACATGTACGGGTTTTTCGGGGATGAAATCCGCTGGGTTCGTTTTCGATTGGGGGCGGGGGAGGAAGTAAAGGACCGGGACGAGAATCAGCAAAAGGATGCCGAGCAGTCCAACGGTCCAGAAAGGGAAGCGTTTTTTCATACATTCTCCTGTGATACTTCGTTGACCAGGTTTGCCTGGTGAGCGAGTCTGTCTCGCATTGCATTTCGCAGTAAATCAAGTGCCTGAATGAGTCTTGGATCGGAAAGGTGATAGGTGATGATTGTGCCGGTCCGCACGGTGTAGACCAGCCCTCGCTCTCTCAGGACTTTGAGATGGCGCGACGTAGTTGGCTGGTTCAGCCCGAGTTCATTCGCCAGTTCGGTCACATTGCGAGCGCCTTCGCTGAGGGCATATAAAATGAGAAGGCGGTTGGGGTCTGAAAGCGCAGCACAAAAATTGGCTTCAAGCTGGGTGATTTCCTGTTTTAGGTTGGGTGTGACCATAATTACCTGCTTATATGCATATAAACGAATGTTTGCACCCTCATCATAATATTGTGACATAATGTACAATAGTGGAATGTGTCATATTAAGTTTTGTCTAATGTCACATAAAAGTTGGGTATAATTCGAGAGGTTTGGTTGGAATTACAGGATTTTTCGGAAAATTCTTGCAGGCAGGAGGTTCAAATGGAATCGTTTCAAAGGGAGGCACTATCCGTGGATGTGGCGTCGCGGTTGCGTGAACTGCGCGAGGCGAGGGGAATATCCATGCGGACACTCGCCACCAAGAGCGGATTATCTGCAAATGCGCTTTCGATGATCGAAAGGAGTAAGACTTCGCCATCCGTGAGTACACTTTATAAGCTTGCCGATGCGCTTGGGGTATCGATCACCGCCTTTTTCGGCGTGGAAACCGAAAAAAAGCAAATTGTATATTTGAAACATGACGAACGAACCCGCATGCCATTTACGCGGGGAGTATTCGAGGCATTAGGCGGGGAACAGTTTGTGGGCCGGGTAGAGCCATTTATGCTGACGTTGGAAAGCGGCGCGTCTTGCGGTCCGCACGGCATGGTGCATTCCGGACACGAGTTCGTATTTTGCCTGCGCGGCCAGCTGGATTATTTTGTGGAAAAGGACCTTTTCCATCTGGATGCGGGTGACAGTCTATTATTCGCATCAAAATTAAGTCATCGCTGGCGCAACCCGGGCAACAATGTCACCAATGCTCTGATCATCATTTCGGGTTTTGCAGAAGGCGAACAGCCGCATGCCATGCATTGGAAAAAAGGGGTTTGAAGAAAAGGAAGCCGGGTAATCAAAAAGACGCCAGACTTTTTGTCGGCGTCTTTTTGATTCTTATTCTTTTGACTAACTGATGTTACGCACCGTCCCGAAGGTTTGGCTGAAAAATTGGCTTGATTTTCGAGAACCTTCGGGACGTTCTGCGTAAGATGAGTGACTAACAAACCCGCTATGCGTACATTCCCCAATCGAGCGCGGATGGGTCTTCCATCATGGAAAAATCCCACATTTCCATGCCCATTTCGATAGTAACAGGCATGTTCAATCCCTCCGTGGCTTTTGCCTTGGTCATTTCGATCATGGCGGGGCCATAAGGGCAAAAAGGTGTTGTGAGGATCATTTTTAGACGGGCAATATTGTTGTCAATTTCAATGTCGCGCACAAGTCCCAACTGGATGATACTCATGCCAATTTCCGGGTCGATCACCTCGGATAAACTCGCCCGTGCCTTTTGTACTGTCTCGGGGTGGGTAGTATGGATGGTCCACTGGATTTCCTTGATTTCTTCGCTCATAGTTCCTCTATTTTTTATTGATAGTTACTTGCTCTTGACTTCCGCAGGCTGGACAACGTAGGTGCAATGCGAGTCGCCGTCCAAAATACACTGGACTTTGTTTGCTGGCAAGGCGAGCATCTTTGAGATCAGGGTCTGGTCCACAGTGCAAACTTCAGGATGGGCAATTCCAATTTGGTAATACGGGCAGGATATTTCGTGGATCTGATATTGCCCGTCTTTCTTTTCCCATTCCACGGTAAAGCCTTCCTGCGCCAGCATATCCTTGACGAAGTCCAGGCGGTCTTCCATTCCCAAGTTTTTCATATCTTCGGTATATTCACTGGCAAGGTCTTCAGCAATTTGATTAAACAACTTTGCGACAACCGGCCCAGGCATGGTCTCTTTCATTTGAGAAAGCAGGCGTGTAGTCAATTTCATGTACCGTGTTGGGAAATGCTCCATTCCCTCATCGGTGAGCACATACACGAGGCGCGGACGTCCCACTCCGTGACGCTCCTCCTGTCCTTCCACAAGCCCCTCCATTTGGAGGTTGGTTAGATGGTGGCGTACCGAAATAGGATTAATACCGACTGCTTCAGCGAGATCGTTAATGGTGGAGCGGGGCTTTCGCAATAAGGTCTGTAATATTTTGTCGCGCGTAGATTTCATATTGGGCAGTATACCTGCCCAATATGTTCTTGTCAATATATTAGATAATTATCATAAATATTTATTGTTATTTCACCATTTTAGTCGTAACTATGTTTCACGGCACCCAGAACACAAAGCTAGCAGACCAGTCACTCCAATTCCCAGCCTTATCCTTCGCGCGCACATGCCAATAGTAGGTGGTTCCCTTGGAAAGAAGCCTGCTTCGGATCGAGGTCTTTGAGGTGGCGCTTGAAAACTCGGGACTGGAAAAGTCCGAGTTGTTGTCGAGTTCGATTTGGTATTGCATACTGCCATTGGCAGGAGCCCATTGCAGAAGAGGTCGATTCGGCGTGTTCGATTGATCGGGCGGGCTGACCAGCGTCGGCGGGGGAGGAGGCGTGGTGTCTATCGTAAAGCTGTACGTCTTGCTGAACTTCCCGGGATTGAGGTCGGAGTTATATGCGCGCACCCGCAGATAATAAGTCCCATCCGTGAGAGGGGAAATTGGCGTGAAGTTTGTGGCGTCGACGGTTTGAGTCAAAACGGTTTGGGTAAAGCTTGGGTCTGTTGCAAGGAAAAATTCATACGCACGGGCGTAGCGCACGGAACTCCAGGAAAAATTAGGTCTTGAAATATTAAGAAGGCTATTGCGGGTTGAATTTAAAATATTTGGCGCTGTGAAGTTGACGGGGATCTTTGCGATTGCAAATGATTCACCCGTTGCGAAATTTCCATTGCCAGTGCCGTTGTTTAAATTATTCCCAGCAAGATCGGTGATGCTGAAATTGTCGATCAGATCGAGTCGGATATTGCCTGAACCTGCGCCGGAGTTCACCGAAACCACAAAGAAGGGATTTGCGTTTTGGATGTTTGCGACTGCGGAATTAAGGTTCGTCGTTGAAACAACAAAATCGAATGCATCCACGCCGTGAACCGGCTCGGAAAACGTGACAATGAAATCCACGCTGGGATTAATGGTCGGGCTGCTGCCTGCGCGGACGATGGATGTGACTCGCGGCGGCATTCTGTCAATTGTGAAAACTTCACCGTTCGTGAAATTTGCATTTCCTGCTCCGTCGCCGCCCAATGGAACTCTCCTCGCGTTCAAAATGCTGTCGTTGTCGATCAAATCCAATTTCAATTCGCCTTCGCTGGAACCAGTGTTTACAGTGACGACATAAAAGGGATTTACATTTTTGATGTTGAGAATGAGTCCATCTGCATTCCCGGTGACTGCAAAGTCCGTGGGGTCTACCCCGTCCACCAGCTCGGAAAACGTAACAATAAAATCGGCAGTCGCTGCATTTGTGGGGTTGGGGCTGGCGCGCAGGATCGATGTTACATTTGGAACATCCCGGCTGATAGTAACCATTTCTCCGTTTGTAAAATTTCCATTCCCAGGCCCTGTATCTCCAAGCCGATTTCCGATGTTGTCGAAAATACTGTCGTCATCGATCAAGTCCAGCCTGATGCTGTCGTTCCCTGGTCGCGTGGAAATTGAAACGCTATAGGTGTTGCTCGATCCGCTGACGCTTGCGATGACGGCTCCATTTGAGGTGGAGAGAAGAAAATCGCCTCCATCTACGCCGTTCACTGGTTCAGAAAAACTGACGGTGAATTCCATGCTGAAAGTGTTGCCTGTATTCGCGTTGACAATGGATGTTACAAAAGGCGGGTTTCGATCAACCGTGTAGGACTCGCCGCTGGAAAAACCCTGGATTGTAGTATTGACTGCAAGATCAATCACGCTGCCATTGTTTACGAAATCAAGGCGCAGGTTATCTTCGCCTGAAGCTGTTGTCACCGAGACGAGATAAGAATTTCCAGAACCTGTGATGTTGCTGAGATATGCACCCGCGCTGGTTGCCAAGCCAAAGTCAGCGAGATCCACGCCGGTCACAGCTTCGGAGAAAGTTACCGAAAAATCAACACCAGCGGCATTTGTCGGATTTTGGTTTGCGCGTGCAATGGAGACAATGCTTGGGGCGGTTTTATCCACAGTGTAAGACTGTCCGCTGGTGAATGATCCGTTTTCGAGACCCAAACCGCCGAGGCTGTTGCCCAGGCTGTTCGTAATGGAGTCGTTGTCGGTGAGGTCGAGGCGAAGGGTCCCATCCCCGCTGCCTGAATTTATAGTAACCGTATAAACATTCCCGGCGCCGCTCACGTTTTCAATCACCGCACCGTTGAGATCGGTCGAGAGGGTGAAGTCAAACATATCCACGCCGGTTACTGCTTCTGAAAAAGTGACTTGAAAATTCAAGATACCTGCATTGGTTGGGGATGGGCTGCTTGTTGTGATCGATGTGACGCCAGGGTTGCTTTGGCCGATCACATATTCATCCACCAGCACGCCTGTGCGGGTAAACGTTTGGAATTTCAAGTATGTGTTAGACCCTTCCACGCGCATTGCCCCAAAATCCTGGTTGAAGCGAACCTGGCTTTCCGGCAGGGCGGCGTTGAAATAATACAATTCTGCGCCGCCGATTCCATTTACGAAATAGGGTATCCCATTAACGAGAAGTCTTTCATACGTATGGTCATGCCCTGAAAGTACTGCGTCTGCGCCCCAATCTTTGAACGGCCATTGCATGTAAGCGTTCGAGCCATGCCTGCCGGAAGAATAAGGTGGATGGTGAAAAACCACGATATTGAAAACGGAGGTGGAAGCGGCCAGGCTTTTCTTCAGCCACTTTGCCTGTGTCGATGTGGAACTGACTCCGTCCGGTTCTTCCCGGTTGCTGTTAATAACAAAAAAGTGAACAGAGCCCTGAATAAAATCGTAATAGGATTGCTGGTTACGGAAGCCAAAATAATCGAAATAGGCCCTGCCGGAATTTACTCCCCAATCATGATTTCCCAGGGAAGGGAAAAATCTCTTTGAAGCAGCGCCGTTTCCGTATTTTCCGTCATACGGATAAATATAATCGTGATAATACTGCCCGATATTTTGGTCAATTGTCGATGGGGCTCCATCCGGGTAATTGTTGTCCCCGGTGGTGACGATGAAGTCCGGGTTCCAGCTTTTGACCAAATTTGCCACGTCCGCTTCGTTTTGGCCGGCAATCCCGTAATCCCCGATGACGGCAAAGGTAATTTTGTCACTCTGGGCCAGGGCCGTGTGCTGGTGATTAGTTGCAAGAATAAATCCAAACAGGACAACAATTACTATTAGCTGAGACTTCACAATTTTCTCCGCAGGTTTGAACATGCCTATTATAGGTATATTAAGTTGTTGTTTCGGTCTGTGGAATGAAGTTAATATGGATGAGAGGCAATTTGTAAGCTTTTTGATGAATGAATATACTAGAAAAATATCATAAATATTGACAAATCCCCTCAGCCCTGCTATAATGCCTCGAAATCAGTAAAAACGCCAGCAATGGCTTTCACTCCAGGAGCAAATCCCGTATGTCGCAACTTGAAATCAAGAATCTGCATGTAAGCATCGAAGATAAGGAAATTCTAAAAGGACTTTCACTCACGATCAAACAGGGCGAAATTCACGCAATAATGGGGCCGAACGGCACGGGTAAATCTACACTGGCTTACACATTGATGGGGCACCCCAACTACACCGTCACAGAGGGCGAGATTGTTTTCAAAGGAAAGAACGTTCTCGAGCTGGAACCTGACGAACGTTCCCGCGCTGGTATTTTCCTTGCGTTTCAATACCCGGTCGCCATCCCTGGTGTGACCGTGGCTAACTTCCTGCGCACTGCCATCAACTCCCGCCGCCGCGCCGAAAACCCCGAAGACAAGGGCATGCCCATCCCTGAATTCCGCAAGATGCTCAAGGAAAAGATGGACACGCTCAAGATGGATCACGCCTTCGCGGGACGCTATCTCAATGACGGTTTCTCCGGCGGCGAAAAGAAGCGTGCCGAGATTTTGCAGATGGCAACCCTCAAGCCGGAGATCGCCATTTTGGACGAAACCGATTCAGGCCTGGACATCGATGCGCTGCGTATCGTTGCAGAAGGCGTCAACGCTCTTTCCGGTCCCGAGCTTGGTGTGCTGGTCATCACGCATTATCAACGCCTGTTGAATTACATCAAACCGAACTTCGTCCACATCATGTTGGATGGCCGCATTGTGGAATCGGGCGGAGCCGACCTTGCCTTGCATCTCGAAGACCAGGGCTACGATTGGGTGCGCGAGAAGTACGAGGAAGTCGCATAATGTCGTTGCGAGGAGTTGCGCTTCAGCGCAATGACGAAGCAATCTACTTATTGATAGGATAACCCCATGACCGAAGAAATCAAAACAGACGACACCAAGATCCTCGAAGAGATTGGCGATTACAAATACGGGTTTCATGACCGCGATGATAATTACGTGTTCAAATCCGAACGCGGATTAACCCGCGAAGTCGTCGAAAACATTTCACGCATGAAGAACGAACCTCAATGGATGCTGGATTTCCGTCTCAAGGCGTATGAGCATTACATCAATCGTCCCATGCCGAACTGGGGACCTACACTCGACGAGATCGACTTCGACAACATTTTCTACTACGTCAAGCCGACCGAGAAGAGCGAGAAAAACTGGGACAACGTACCCGACGACATCAAGAATACCTTTAATAAACTGGGCATCCCTGAAGCCGAGCAGAAATTTTTGGCTGGCGTGGGTGCGCAGTATGAATCCGAGATGGTGTATCACTCCATTCTGGAGCATCTCGAAAAGCAGGGCGTCATCTTCCTGTCCATTGAGGATGGCCTCAAACAATACCCGGATCTTTTCAAGGAATATTTTGGAACAGTAATTCCAATTGAGGATAACAAATTTGCGGCACTAAACTCAGCTGTTTGGTCTGGCGGTTCATTCGTTTACGTCCCCAAAGGTGTAACAGTGGATTTGCCCCTGCAGGCGTATTTCCGTTTGAACACCGCCAACGTTGGCCAGTTCGAACGCACCCTCATCATTGTGGATGAAGGCGCATCCGTACATTATGTGGAAGGTTGTACCGCTCCGCAGTACACCACCAACTCCTTCCATAGTGGCGTGATCGAGATCGTCGTCAAGAAAGGCGCGCGTTCCCGCTATTCCACCATTCAAAACTGGTCCACCAACGTCTTCAACCTTGTCACACAGCGTGCCCAGGTTTTTGCGAACGCCTCCCATGAATGGGTGGATGCAAACCTCGGTTCGAAACTCACGATGAAATATCCATCCTGTTATTTGATGGAGCCCGGTGCCCACGGCGAAATGCTTTCCATGGCATTTGCTGGCCCCGGCCAAACCCAGGATGCAGGCTCAAAGATGATGCACTTCGCACCCAACACCACCAGCAAGATCGTTTCCAAATCCATCAGCAAGGGCGGCGGTCGCGCTTCCTATCGCGGCATGGTCAAGGTCTACAAAGGCTCGAAGGGTGTCAAATCCAACGTGGTTTGCGATGCGCTTTTGCTCGACCCCAAGTCCCGCTCTGATACATATCCCACCATTGAAATTGACGAAGACGATGTGACCATCGGTCACGAAGCCTCCGTCAGCAAAGTGGGCGAGGAGCAGCTCTTCTATTTAATGTCCCGCGGCCTCAGCGAAGAAGAAGCTACTACCATGGTGGTCTCCGGCTTCATCGAGCCGCTCGTCAAGGAATTACCCATGGAATACGCAGTTGAAATGAACCGCTTGATCCAACTTCAAATGGAAGGATCGATTGGCTAATATGCAAGAGAAACCAAAAGTATCAGTAAGTAGAACACGACGCGAATCAGCCGCAAAGGAATTCACATTCACTCAGGCGGATATTCCTGCTTCAAGCACTGGTCTCGCTTCTTTCCGCGCCTCAGCCTGGGACTCCTTCCAGAAGTTTTCTCTCCCTATCACAACAGACGAAGCCTGGCGCCGCACGGATTTGCGCCTGTTGCCCGCATCGGATTTCAAACTTCCCAAAGCTGGCGCATTTGAAGATATGCCGGTTGTTCCCGAGGAATTGCTCAAACCTCTCACAGGCGAACAGCACGGCGGACAAATCACCTTGCTTCCCGGCGGTTCCCAAATTCAATTGGATGAATCACTTGCAAAAAAAGGTGTCGTCTTTACGGACTTCCGCACTGCTGAAAAGAATCACGCCGACCTGCTCGCAAAGTTGATCGGCCAGATAGTCAAGCCTGATGATGGCAAGTTTGCCGCTCTGGCATCTGCTCTGGCTCAGAATGGCGTCTTGCTTTATGTTCCCAAGAATGTACAGGTGGAGTATCCCCTTCATTCTGTTCTGTGGGGGCCAGGTACTGACCTTGCGCATTTCTCCCACTTGATCGTTTATGTGGAAGATGGCGCGTCTGTCACCTACGTCCACGAAGCTGCATCACCAGATGAAGTGGGTCACGCCATGCATGCAGGCGTTGTCGAAATTTACGTTGGCAAAGATGCCAACCTGCGTTTTGTTGAATTACAGTCCTGGGGACGTCACGTGTGGAATTTTTCGCACGAGCGTGCTCGTGTGGAACGCGGTGGCAACCTCGATTGGATCTTCGGTGCAGTCGGCTCCAGACTCACCAAAAACTTCTCTGATCTTGACCTTGCTGGCGAGGGATCTGTCGGGCGCATGTCCGGTTTTTATTTTACAGACGGGACTCAACACCTCGATCACGATACTCAACAGAACCATCTCGCTCCACATACCACCAGTGACCTGCTCTTCAAAGGTGCATTAAAAGGAAAAAGCCGCTCCGTCTGGCAGGGTATGATCTACGTTGCTCCTGGCGCGCAAAAAACGGACGGTTACCAGGCCAATCGCAATCTTGTTCTCGATGAGCAGGCCCGCGCGGACTCAATCCCTGGCCTTGAAATCCTTGCAGACGATGTCCGTTGCACACACGGGGCAACGGTTGGTAAACTGGAGCAGGAACCGCTCTTCTATTTGAAATCACGCGGAATCCCCCAGCGCGAAGCCGAGCAATTGGTTGTGGAAGGATTCTTCGACCCGATCATGCAGCGTATTCCGTTCGAAGGCGTGCGCGAACGGTTCCAGCAGGCAATTCAGGAAAAATTATCGAAGTAGGCAACCAGACCAGATGGGTCTCTTAGACTCGCCTGGTATTGAAAAATCTCAGTGAGGATGATGTCTAGGGCGGCCGGCCAATCGTCCCGAAAAAAATGAGGCGGAGGGCGTCTCAATTAACAAACAGGAAGTGAGTCAAAATGGCGAAATTGAATGCGAAACAAAAGCCAAAGTCAAAAGTCAAAGCAAAAGCAAAAGTCAAAACAAAAGTGAAGGCTGCAATTAAATCCAGGGTGGCAGGAAAAGCAAAGCCGAAGATCAAATCGAGGCAGGCAGTGAAATTAAAAGCAACCCGCAAGCCGATATCCAAAACAAAAGGAAAATCCGTGACTCTGAAAATGAAACCGGCAAAGGTTATGAAATCCGTCGCAAAAGCCCGCCCGAAAAGTGAGCCGAAAAAGAAGACAGCGGTTGGAATTCCCGCCACGATGATCGCGGTTATGCCGGTGAAACCCATGCCGACGGTCGTGAAGCGGACGTTGACACCGTTGGTCGACCGGCATAAACCGATCAAGCGTTCGCTGCGCGTAAATCAATATACTTTTATGAAAGCGCCCGGTATCGAACATGCGTTTGAAGTGGGCGATAGTGTGGAGGTTTTTTGCGACCATGAAAAAAGCCGCGAGCGTGTGCGCGGATGGATCAAGGGCATTGTGGTACAGGTGGATAACAAGATGGTGGCGGTGCAGTTCCGCTCGAACGTGTACCTCACGGACGGCTGGATGGTACCGGACCGCATTCTTTGGTATCCATTGACGTCTGAACATATCCGCGAAGTGCCCGGCAAGAAGCCTGTTGCAAAAAAAGAATTTATCCCCGAGTATTAGGAACGGAAACAGGCAAGCGAGTAAAAACGTATCTGCTTATTGACTTGTTTGCCTGTCCGCCCCGTCTGCCTTTCCCATGACCCTTGATGTAGAACAAATCCGCAAAGATTTTCCAATACTGGAACGCGAAACACGCCCAGGCGTCCGGGTGACGTATTTGGATTCAACAGCAACCTCGCAAAAACCTGTACAAGTGATCGAAGCGATGAACGATTATTATCGCCGTTCGAATGCCAACATCCATCGCGGCGTGCATACCCTTGCCGAGGAAGCCACTTCCATGTATGAAGGCGCGCGTGAAAAAATCGCAAAGTTTATCAATGCCGCTTCTTCGCGGGAAGTTATATATACACGGAATACCACCGAGTCGATCAATCTGGTGGCATATGCCTGGGCGCGTGCAAAATTAAAAACAGGCGATCTTGTCATCCTGACCGAGATGGAACATCATAGCAACCTGGTTCCCTGGCATATGCTGCAAATGGAACGAGGGATCGAGTTGGATTTCATCCCGGTGACGGAAGAAGGATTGCTCGATCTTGAGACTTATAAATCGCTTCTTGACCGCCGCCCGAAGTTGATCTCGTTTACGCACATGTCCAACGTCCTCGGCACGGTCAACCCGGCCGCGGAGATCATTCGTTTAGGTCATGATGCGGGAGCGGTCGTGTTGGTGGATGGCGCTCAGTCCGTGCCGCATTTGAAAGTGGATGTTCAGGCTTTGGATGCAGATTTTTACGCGTTCTCCGCCCACAAAATGTGCGGGCCTACGGGCATTGGCGTGTTATATGGAAAATCAACGCTTCTTGAATCCATGCCGCCGTTTTTGGGTGGGGGGGATATGATCAAGGAAGTGAAATTGCGCTCCTTTCGGCCGAACACCCTGCCGCATAAATTCGAGGCAGGCACGCCGGCTATTGCAGAAGCCGTCGGGTTTGGCGTTGCTGTCGATTACCTCTCAGCTGTCGGCATGGAAAGAATCGCCGCGCACGAACATGAGATCATAGAGTATGCCCTAGACCGGCTCGAAGAGATCCCCGGTGTGAAATTGTTTGGTCCTTCGGCTGATAAAAAAGGCGGAGTGGCCGCGTTCACGCTTGAAGGTGTGCATCCGCATGACGTGGCGCAGATTTTAGACCGGGATGGGATCGCCGTTCGAGCGGGTCATCACTGTGCCCAACCGCTGCATGAAAAATTCGGCATCCCGGCCACAAGTCGCGCATCCTTCTATTTGTATAACACAATGCAAGAGGTGGACCTTCTGGTGAACGGGATCTACAAAGTGAAGGAAATGTTTGGATAACCATGGACGATCTGTATCGTGAAATCATCATCGAACATTATAAGAATCCCTCTCATCGCGGAAAGCTCGACCCGCACGATATTTCTTTTGCGGATAATAACCCGCTTTGCGGCGACCACATCCAAATCGACTTGCGCGTAGGCACAGATGGTCTTATCACCGATGCCCGCTTTGATGGTCATGGCTGCGCCATCTCTCAGGCCTCCGCAGATTTGTTGATCGAATCGATCATTGGCAAGCCGCTGGAAGAAGTGAAAAAACTAAACAAGGAGTCTATCCTTGAAATGCTCGGCATCGACCTTGGCCCCGTGCGCTTAAAATGCGCCCTGCTTTCATTGAAGGTATTGAAGGCAGGTGTGTATGGGTTAGGGGAAGCCAGTGACGATTTGGTGGAATGAGATAATAAATAGTAGACAGGTAAAAATGCAAATATGTTTAATTATGCAGTAATTGATGAATCGAAAATTGAATTTGTAGAAATCGCTCCCGCCTCTGAACTTCCAAATGGCGAACGATTATTTGTTGACCTCGGCGATAAGCCGATTGTTATTTTCAATATTGCAGGTCAATTCTTCGCGATTGGGGACGTTTGCACGCATGATGACGGTCCGCTGGGGGATGGAATCGTGGAAGGTTTCAATATAGTCTGTCCACGGCATGGCGCGGAGTTCGATGTCCGTACAGGGAAGGTCGTGCAAATGCCTGCTGTGGTGGATATTCCCGCCTACCCTGTCCAAGTTCGTGATGGGGTGATTTTTATGGGTGTTCCGAAAGAGTGAACGAAAAACTTCAGCGCAAGCTGAAGTTTTTCTGTCCTTGTTATTTACCAATCGCCAGCATACTGGATGTCATACGATCCAGCCATTCTTTCAATATGTTTTCGTCTTAACTCTACAAGTTGGCGGATGTGCAAATTATCATGCGCGGCCCAACAGGCGAACATGTCACCAGCTTTCATGGAACCAAATTCTGAGGTGTAGGTCGTCTCCAAATCTGCATTGGAAATGGACGTCAGCCATTCCATGGATTTCTTTCTCTCCTCAAAGAATTTTCCCTGCATTTCCATAAAATTCCGCTCATTATATTTCCGTTCTGTCACCCAGCCCTGGGGGTCAATTCGGTGCCATTCTTCGGTTTGACGATTTAAGATGAAATCCAAATGCTCGCGGAAATCCTCCCGCTCTTCATCATACAAATGGCAGACGACTTCAAGGATGGACCACGACTCTGCCGCAGATCGAATCTTCGCCTCTTCCTCACTGATGCCTGCCAGCAAAGCCCGGATCATTTCTGTGCTTTGAGAAAGTTCCTGATAAAGCGTTTGGAATTCCATTTCAGTCTCCAATCACTAAAACCTAATCTCCGAAACTCCCGACAATTCTCAATATATCGAACCCCTCTGCAAAAGGACGTTCCGCCAGCGCGCCATGCCGCACCATGATGGAGCGCGTCAGTTCGCTGTTGAAATAGTACCTGTCACGGTAGGTTTTATATTCTGCCAGGGCTTCCACCTTTTTAATTACATCTTCTTCAGTGACTTCCACTAGAAAATGTGGAAAGAAACCGTACGAGGAACGGACAACGTCAAAACCCAATACTGTGATACCTCGAAACGCACGCAGCGCTTCGTCGGTCATCGTGTTGTGGTCCTGGTGAACATCCTGCTTTGAATGCGTGAAGATCAAATCAGGTTTGAAGTCTTTGCGGAGCTTGAGGAAATATTCGAGAATATCCTGCCGTGAGTTTGGAAACACGCGTGTGCTGAACGGCCCAAACATGATCTTTTCTTCCGGCACGCCTAAAATATTCATGGAGCGCAGGTGTTCGTCCCGTACGTTTTTCAGATCAGGGTTTTTCTGGTTGTCTGAAAGCGTCACACATAAAATTTGCGTCTTTTTGGCGATTTGATGTATTAAAGCGCCGCATCCTAATTCAATGTCATCAGGATGTGCGCCTAAAAAGAGGACTCGTTTACCGAAGAAGTTCATAATGTGATTATGTCATTGCGAGGGCGTTCTTGTTTTTGCCCGAAGCAATCTTCATATAAATCAGGAGATTGCTTCGTCGGGAAGAACATCCTCCTCGCAACGACATGCCATGTTTTATTTTGTAGCCAGAATTCCACCGACGACTTTGGTCATCACCAGTTTGCCGTCTCGTTCGAGCCATTTCTTCGCCACGGCCTCGATCTTGCCGATCAAGGCTTCGTATTCGTCTTTGCCGTTGAACATCGAAGTCCATAACTTTCGGTCTTCGCTCAACGAAGCACGGACGTAATCGATGAAGGGCGCAACTTCGGGGAAAGTGAGATGGTTCTCGAATTTGTGCAATTCGGTTTTGGCGAAGATTTTGTCAATGGTGTTGAAGATGTCGCCTTTGAAGCGCGAGGAACCCGGCATGGGCGGGATGGCCGCGCCGGTGGCTTCCTTGATGATGTCGTAGAACATCTGCTTGTTTTCGGGCAATGGACCCGAGACGAAGAGCCGTCCGCCGGGCTTCAACACCCGATGGGCCTCACCAAATGTAAAGTCCAGATCGGAGGCGTAGTAGATGGCGAAGGCGCTGGTGCACAAGTCGAAGAGGTTATCTTCGAATTTGAAAGGCTGGTTAAAATCCAGGAACTGAAAATCGATCTTGGCGCCGACTTCCTTGTTTTTTACACGGGCCTTGTCGAGAAGCTCTTCAGAAAAATCACCGCCAGTAATTTGTGCGCCGCCTTTTGTATATTCATTAAAAAGAAAACTCAGCTTGCCGGCGCCGCAGCCGACATCCAAAATTTTCATCCCTGCCTGGGGTTTGAGCAGGTCATTCGTCCAAACATCGATATTTGCCGAGCCGTATTTTTCATGAATGTCGATTCGCATCAACAAGTCTTTGCTGGGTTCCTGATAATCAATTTTCATTTGTTTCTCCTGTAAGTAGTGACGATTTCAATCGTCTGCATCATAGGCGACTGAAGTCGCAACTATGAAAAGTGATTTTTTTGATTATACCAAAATCAAATCAAAATTCACCTGTTGAATTTTGATGGCCTTGCTCAATCCCATGATAAAATTCGCGCACTGGAGTCATTATGGCTGGCAAAATACAATCTGTAAAAGGTACGCGTGAATTCTATCCTGAGCAAATGTCGCTGCGCAATTTTATTAATGAAAAAGTGCGCGCGGCATCTCAGGCATTTGGGTATCAGGAGTGGGAGGCGCCTTTCATCGAAACGATCGATCTTTATGCGGCGAAGTCTGGCGAGGAATTGGTAAAGAAGCAATCTTTTACATTCCAGGATCGCGGCGGTGATTTCGTGACCCTACGTCCTGAACTTACACCAAGCCTTGCGCGCATGATCGCGGCAAAGCAGGGTGAGTTGACTTTCCCTGTGCGCTGGTGGTCGTTCGGTCCGTTTTGGCGGTACGAACAGCCGCAAAAAGGACGCTCGCGCGAATTCTTTCAATGGAATATCGACCTGTTGGGAGTGGATTCACCCGAAGCGGATGCGGAATTGATCGCAGTTGCGGCGACATTCCTGCGCTCGGTCGGACTTAACCCGCAGCTGGCAGCCATCTATGTAAATAACCGCCGCCTGATGGAATCCGAGTTCGATGCGTTGGGCATTGCTTCCGAAAAAAGAGTTGATGTCTCCAACCTTGTAGACCGTCGATCCAAGATGGAGCCAGCAAAGTGGGAGGCGTATGCGATTGAGGTTGGTTTGACTCAATCTCAAGTGGATGGTTTGAAAAATACTCTTGGCGATTTCGATTTGTGGAAGAAAAGCGCTGAGTTGACGCGTCTCTTTGCCGCGTTGGATGCGTTGGGCGTAAGTGACTATGTCAAATTTGACCCGAACATCATGCGCGGACTCTTGTATTACACCAGCACGGTTTTTGAGGCGTTCGAGACGAGCGGCTCCCTGAAGCGGGCCATCCTTGGCGGCGGGCGTTATGACAACCTGCTCGCTGATGTGGGCGGGCAGCCTCTCCCCGCAGTCGGGTTTGCAATGGGCGACGTGGTGATTGGGATCATCTTGCAGGAAAATGGACTCCTGCCTGAATTTATCCCGACGCCTGCTTCGGTGATGGTCACTGTTTTTGATGAAACCATGCTGGTGAAATCATTTGAGCTGGCGGCGCAATTGCGGAATGCCGGCCTGAATGTGATGGTCTATCCCGAACCCGTCAAACTGCAAAAGCAATTCAAATTTGCAGACAAAATGAAAATCAAGATCGCGCTGACGGTTGGCCCGGACGAGGCGGCAAGGGATGAGGTGGCGGTCAAGAATCTCGTAAATGGCGAGCAGGTAACAGTTAAGCGTGAAGCAGTTTTTGACATCGTAAAAAAGTTGATTGATTAAGTCAATCCATGGTAAAATATTGCCCGCAATACGGTGCCTGTAGCTCAATGGCAGAGCGCTACACTGTGGCTGTAGATGTTGAGGGTTCGAAACCCTTCAGGCACCCCAAAAAAACGCCCTAAAGGTTTCCAAAACCTTTAGGGCGTTTTCTATGTTATTTTATTTTCCCCTCACGTACCAGATTGCGCCGGGCGAGTCGTAACTCCAACCTTCGCCCATAATGATGTGGGTTCTGCCTTCTTCATCAATGTCCATTTCGTAGTAATCGCCGAAGGGGAAGCGGAAGCCGTCGGTGGTGATATAGGTGTAGCCGCTTACATAATCGGAAACATCCTTCTCGGCTGCCCAGGTTGCGCCGCCGTTGGTGGAACTGCGGTAATAGGTATTCCACCAGCCGTTCGTGCGTTCGTCCATCCACGAAATACGGACATCGCCGTTCCCTGTCGCCGCGATGGCTGGAAAATTATGCGATATGTTGGGGCCGGCAGTCGAAACATCCACACGGGAACTCCAGGTTGTGCCGCCATCCGTGGATTTGTAAAAGTAGGTGCGCGCCGGGCCAAAATCTACGTTGCTGGCGTTCGATAGGGCGTACACATTACCTGCTTCGTCTCCAGCCATGACGATCTGTGCTCCGAGATATGCCCATCCACAAAGATAATCTGCCGGGCATTTTTCGGGCGCGCGGGAAACATCTACAACTTTGCTTGTCCAGGTTGCGCCGCCATTTGTAGACTTGCTGATGACAAGGTTGACCTTGCCTTTTGCTCCTCCATTTTGCTCATAACCAGCCCAGGACATGTAAGCAGTGCCATTGGGGGCAACGTAGCCTCCCCCGGCCATTGCCCAGCCCAGTTTCCCTGTGAACTTCACTTCGGTTTGGGTAAAGGTTTGCCCGCCATCGTGGGAGGATGCGGCATATAATTTTTGCGTGTGGGTATAGGATACGTAGACATCCTGCCCGCGGACGGTGAGGATGGGTTTATCCACAGCGGCATTGGTGGCGTCGGCAATCACGTGAGTCCAGGTGACTCCAAAGTCTGTGGATTTCGCTACAACGATGTCGCTCTTATTCGCTTCCATCCAGGATGCATAGACTGTGCTGCCATCATTAGGGTCAACCATGATCTGTGAATCCCATTGCCCTGTATTGTCGCCGGCGGTGTAAATTGGGATGGGAGACCCCCAGGTTGCACCGTGGTCATTACTGATCTGGAGAATCTGGGTCGGATTGCCGCAAATCTCACACCCTGGCACACCATAATATTGCGCGTACAGGATGTATACATGGCCAAAACGGTCAGAGGCAATCGCAGGTTCCCATTGGTCACCGTCAAAAAAGCCCAACCGTACTTGGGAGGAAAACCCAGCGGGTGGGGCGGGAGGCGCAAAAACTCCGGAGGGGATGGGAGCTGCAATCACAGATGCCAGGGGTCCGACAGTTTTTCGTTTGGCTTTGGCAGGCTCCTCCTCCTTTGTAGTTGTCAGCGCCGTGAAATTCGCCGCCAGCAAGGCGGCAATGGCGAGCAGGACGAGAAGGGCGAATTGTTTGGTTTGGAAAACGCGAACAGACATAATATCTCTCCTCTGGTTGATATTTCCGTCACACGGAAATTTCTATTAGTTTACTGAGTTGAGGGGGGCAAAGTCAACCATTGCGACCTTAATAAATCGAAAATCAATTTCTGAGTTGGATGTTTTTCATAGACTACAGTCAGATACGCTGTTTTCATGTAAAATAGCCCCCATGCCTAAAACCATAAATGTACTTTTCCTTGCGGCGGAAGCCGACCCTTTTGTGAAAGTTGGCGGGCTCGGCGACGTTGCAGGGTCCCTGCCGCGTGCATTGCGGGCGCTGGCGGACGAGGATGTGAAACTCGATGTGCGGCTTGTTTTGCCATATCATCCTGTTGTAAAAGCAGACGACCTCAAACCTTTGGGAATGTTCTCGATTCCGCGCGGCGAGTCCGAGGTCGGGGTGGAGGCGTTTGAATCGGTTTTGGATGGGATGCCCGTATATTTCATCGACGGTGATCCGATTCGCGCGAATGGGTCCGTCTACTCTCTCGATGCAAAATTGGATGCGGAGAAATATACATTTTTTTCGCTCGCCGCGCTGGCCTTGCAGCGGCAGATCAATTGGCATGCGGACGTCGTGCATGCGAACGACTGGCACACCGCTGTCAGTGTGTATGGCTCGTTGACAAAGCGCTGGGAGGAAGGCGCAAAACATGTTGCCGGTGTGATCACACTTCATAACCTGCCGTTCATGGGGCCGAATGTCGGCAGCATTTTAGAAGGATATGGAGTGAAACTGGCGCAGACCGATCTGCCGGAATGGGCGCGCGTAATGCCTTTGCCATTGGGCCTGTGGGCATCCGATGCCATCGTTGCCGTTTCTCCAACGTACGCAAAAGAAATCCTCACCCCGGAATATGGATGTGGACTCGATGGATTTTTACAGACCCGCCGTGAAACGACTCACGGCGTATTGAACGGGATCGACGTCACCTCCTTCAATCCCGCGCATGATTCAGCCCTGGGCGTGAACTTCGATATTAATTCACTTGAAAAACGTGCTGCAAACAAAAACCTGCTGCAAAGCCGCCTCGGCTTGCGGACAGATGCGGAAATCCCACTGCTTGCCATCGTATCGCGCATGGATGTGCAAAAAGGTGTCGACCTTGCCTTCACGGCGCTTAAAAGCATGAAGTCGGTTAATTTTCAGGCGGTCATCCTTGGCACCGGCGACCCAAAACTTGAGGAAGCCGCGCGCAAATTAAGTGATTTATTTCCCGAAAAAATCAAGGTGGAACTGCGTTACGATGCGGGACTTGCCCGACAGATTTACGCCGGATCGGATATGCTTCTGATGCCGTCGCGTTATGAACCCTGCGGACTTTCGCAAATGATCGCGATGCGTTACGGATGTGTGCCCATTGTGCGGGCGGCGGGCGGATTGAACGACACGGTAAAGCATAAAGAAACAGGTTTTGTTTTCGAGAAGCCGCATCCCATGTCCTTGATGGCGGCTGCCAAAGCGGGAATTAAGGTGTTCCAGGATAAAGAAAAATGGAAGAAACTTCAGCAAGCAGGCATGCTGCAAGATTTTTCCTGGGAAAACTCGGCGCGAAAATATCTCGAGATATATCAGTCTTTGGTGAAATGAAAAAAAAATAACTTTTGCGGGGTTGTTTCCGTAAAATTCAGGTGATCATGGCATTCAAACGATCTTCAGGCATTCTTCTCCACCCTTCCAGTCTGCCCGGCCCTTACGGCATCGGCGACCTGGGTCCGCAATCATACCGATTCGTCGACTGGCTCGCATCCACTGGCTGCAAGCTCTGGCAGATCCTGCCGCTTGGCCCCACAGGCTACGGCGATTCGCCCTATCAATGCTTTTCGGCGTTTGCGGGCAATCCATATTTGCTCAGCCCCGAAGAGATGCTTGCCGACGGGCTTTTGACTCAAAACGATTTGGACGAATTGAAAACTCTTCCCGCTTCCCGCGTGGACTTTGGCCTGCTCATTCCAAAAAAAGTGACCCTCCTGCAAAAGGCATTTTCCCGCTTCCAGTCATCTCCTGAGCATTTGCGTGAATCCTTCGATTACTTCTGCGCCGAGAACGCCTTCTGGCTGGATGACTTTGCCCTTTTCATGGCGTTGAAAGATGCCAATGGCGGTGGAGCATGGAACGGGTGGCCTGAGGCGCTGCGTTCCAGAAGAAAAACTGCGTTAGCCAAAGCCCGTAAAGAGTTGGTGGATAGTATCATCAAGCATTCCTTCTTCCAATTCCTTTTTTACAGGCAATGGCACAAGGTCCGCAAATATGCGAATGACAAAGGGATTCAGATCGTCGGCGATATTCCGATTTTTGTCGCATTCGACTCCGCGGATGTTTGGGCAAATCCCGATTTATTCTTTCTTGATGAAAGCGGCAGCCCGACCGTTGTTGCCGGCGTTCCACCGGATCTGTTTTCCACAACCGGTCAATTGTGGGGAAACCCGCTCTACAATTGGGAAGTGCATAAAAAGGAAGGGTACGCCTGGTGGCTTTCGCGGGTGCGCGCATCCTTGCAATTCATGGATATTTTGCGTTTCGACCATTTCCGCGGTTTCGCCGGATATTATGAGATACCCGCCGGTGAGCCGACCGCTGAACACGGCCGCTGGGTTCCCGGCCCCGGCAAAGACTTTTTCCGCGCAGTGGATAAATATCTCGGCGATGGCCTAATCACACCCGGCACCGGCCTGCCGATCATTGCGGAAGACCTTGGGCTTATTACACCGGACGTAATTGAATTGTTGGAAGCATTTGATCTGCCCGGCATGCGAGTCCTACAATTTGCCTTTACCGGACCGGAGAACCCCTTCCTCCCGCATAATTACATTCCGAATTGTGTAGCCTACACAGGCACGCATGACAATGACACGGCAGTCGGCTGGTTCGCTTCTGCACCCGATCACGAACGCGAGTTTGCAAAACGATATCTTGGCGTGGATGGCAGTGACTTTGCCTGGGATTTGATCCGCGCGGTCTGGAAATCTGTGGCAGTCTTCGCCATTGCCCCCATGCAGGATGTGCTTGGCCTTGGCGGGGAGGCAAGGATGAACTTTCCAAGCAAACTGGGCGGCAATTGGGAATGGCGGATGAACGAAAACGACCTGCGCGAGGATCAGGCCGCTGGGTTAAGAGACCTAAACTGGATGACGAACAGGTCTTCCTGACAGCCCGTAAAAATTCCAGTCACCATTTTATGGAATTAAACAAACTCATCCTTTAATTAATTTCACAAGGATGAGTTTGTTTCTCCTATTATTTTGCGAGGGTGGTTCTGAGATTATATGTCAAGATTATGGATAATGACAAAGTCAGGAACAATAAAACGAAAAGCATCCCTCTCAATTCCCCGCCCTGATCAGCATTCGTCACCCCCTCGCGGGCGAGGAAAATAAAGTTAAGGACGAGATACATTCCAATCGAACCGACGGCTGTTGACAGGGGATTTGTTTTTTGTTTACCTGGGGCAGCCACCGCCAACCAAATGAAGATCACCGCGTTTGAAGAAACGCGGAGCACCTCCAGTTGGTCAGTTGCTGCATGGATGATGATGTCGAGTAATTGAACAGCGGCAAGCCCAATTATCAATAATTTCAATCGCGGACCAGAGTTCTTGTTTTCTGCCATAAAATCATAACTCCTAATATGGGTTTCGATGAGTTAAAATTCAAAAAGCAGATTATACCTGCCTCAAGATTTCCCATGCCTAATTCCTCCTTCGCCCTCGTAACTGGTTCCGCTCACCGCCTTGGCAAAGCCTTTGCCCTTTCCCTTGCCCGCATGGGTTATTTCGTTGCGCTGCACTATCATGGCTCGGTGGATGAAGCGCAAAAGACCAAAACCGAAATCGAATCTCTTGGAGTGCAAGCCCTCCTTCTCCAGGCCGACTTGATGGACCCGGTTCAAATCCAAAAGCTATTTGAGAAACTCGACACTTACTTTCCTCCTTCTACTTTCACCCTCTCTGCTGTTATAAATTCGGCAGCCGTGATGCCCGTTGGCAGCCCCCGCGATCTCGAACTAGTAGATTGGGATTCCGCGCTCGACCTCAACCTCCGCGCGCCGTTTCTTGTTGCTCAACAAGCCGCCAAACGAATGACCGACGGCGGGTTGATCGTCAACATTACCGATATTGGCGCGCAAAAAGCATGGAGCCGCTACCCATCGTACACTGTCAGCAAGGCGGGTTTGGAATCACTGACCAGGTTGCTTGCCCGGGCTCTCGCGCCGAAGATCCGCGTCAATGCCATTGCGCCGGGACTGGTGCTTCCCTCGGATGTAATGACGGAGGAAGAGTGGAGTAAGCTTGTCGAGCGCATTCCTCTCAAGCGCGTCGCCCGCGTGGATGAGGTCACATCCGCCCTCGAATTTCTCATCAAAAACGAGTATATTACAGGCCAAACCATCGTTGTAGATGGTGGGTATTCTCTGATATGAAAGTAACGAGTAATAAGGGATAAGTAACGTGGAAGAGCTAAAAACTCGTTACTCGTTCCTCGTTACTTATTTCTCACACTCATGACCTCCAAAAAAACCCTCCCCGATATCCTCGTCTCTCTCCTCCTGCTGCTCTTCACCCTCTATTACGCTTTCACATTCATCGATTTCACCATCCCGCCATTTGAAGATGCGGCCATGCTCATGCGTTATGCCCAGCACCTTGCGGGCGGACACGGCATTGTCTGGAATATCGGCGAAAAACCTGTAGACGGTGCCACCGACTTTCTCTTCATGGTCGCATCAGCCGCACTCATCAAACTTGGCTTCACCGTCGGCCAATCGGTGCGCGGGATTGGATTTGCCTCTCATCTCCTCATTGTATTGTTGGTTTATTGGACTAACCGGCGCATCCACAATGGCAATATTCCCTTCTCTATTTTAAGCGGACTTTATCTCGCCGTTGGAACTGGCCTGTCCTACGTATCCGCCTACTTCGGGACGCCGTTCTTTGCCCTTGCCGCCGCCTCCACCTGGACCTTCGGCCTGCTTCTGATGAAGGAAGGGAATCCACGCTTCTGGCTTTCCCTCGCCTTCGCCCTGAGCGGACTCGTCACTGGATTGATCCGCCCCGAGGGAGTCATCCTCGCTGCCTTGATGCTCCTTGCTGTCATCTTCATGCGCGGGCTCAAGAACTCGGTTTCAATTATTTTCATCTTCGGCGCGGTCTTCCTTATTCTCGGCGGCGCATACTTCCTTTGGCGTTGGAATTATTTTGGTTATCCATTACCGAATCCGTTTTACAAAAAAGGCGACGAAGGTTGGAAGTGGGATTCCTTCCAGCATTCCATGTTGAATTCCCTGCGTTTATGCCTGCCGATGGTCTTTGCCTTCATCCTCGGCTTCCGCTCGAAGGAGACGGTAAAGACTACAATTGCGTATCTCATTCCCGTCCTGGGTTTTACCGTTGCATTCGGTATGATCTCCGATGAAATGAACTATGGCGCGCGCTTCCAATATGCGGTCGTGCCCATCGCGCTCATGTCGTGGATTCCGCTTTCGAGTGGAATCAAATTCGACTGGCTGAATCAACTGTCGGTTAAAGAAAGAGGCGCATACCTTGTTGCGGGAGTCGCATTGCTTGCGGGTCTCGTCTATTATTCCTGGTTCCAAAATTGCTTCCTGGCCTTGTATCAACAATCCTGTGACCGTCCCTATGAGCGCGATGGTCGTTTGGGGATGGCGCAAATGCTGGCGGATTATCGCGGCAAGGGTTATGTGATTGCGACGACCGAGGCGGGATTGATCCCGTATTATTCGGGTTGGGACGCGATTGACACCTGGGGTTTGAACGACCAGTTTATTGCACACAATGGCTCGATCACAGTGGAATACCTTGACCTGTACAAACCGCACATTATCATGTTCCATGATTACTATTCGCCGCTGGTCCCGCCAAAGTTGACCGAAGCCAACCTTGCCCAGCGCTGGTTTAGCATGACGATTACGTTGAAAACCTATGCGGAAGAAAACGGCTATGTGCTTGCAGCGGTCTTTGGCGACAGCCCCTACGATACGCATTACTTTTACGTCCGCCCCGATTTTGAAGACAGCGCAAACCTGGTCGAACGCATCTCAGAGTTTCAAGATTATTTCTACCCGACGACTGGCAAACGCTCGATCAATTATGCAGGCTTTTCCGAACCGTGAATTTTGAACTGCCAGGAAAATTCTTATTAGCTTTACGGTCTTCACGTTGTTTGCGATAAATAAACCTTTAGGAGATGACCATGCCCGAAATTACTGAACTTGCGGAGAAACTTAAAGCCGAAGGGGAGCGCGTGGCGGCGTTCTTTTCCGAATTATCTGACGACCAATGGCAGAACGAGGTTTATACCGAAGGAACGACCTGGAGCATCCGCAATGTTTTGGCGCATTTCGTTACTTCCGAGCGGGGATTGGTCAAACTCTTCGAACGCATCCGCGCCACAGGCGAAGGCTCAGCAGAGGATTTTTCGATTGACCGTTATAATGCGGCGCAGCAGGAAAAAACAAAAGACCTCGCACCTCTTGAATTGCTGGAGCAATACAAAAAAATCCGCGCCGAGTCCGTACAGTGGGTGGCTGGCTTGAAAGATGAAGAACTCGAGATCAAAGGCCGTCATCCGTTTTTGGGAGAAACGGTGATTCGCGAAATGGTGAAGATGTTGTACATTCATAATCAAATTCATTATCGTGATGTTAAACGGGCACTGAAGTAGAAGAATTACGAATCACGCATCACGTATTACGCAATCCGTAATGCGTGAAAAACAACTCACTGATTACCGTTCACTGGAAACCGAAATGCAACTCCCTCCCTTCAAACTCGAACGCTACTTTGCCAAATACGAATTCAACACCGAGTTCCTCCTCTGTTCCTCGGACTGTGAAGCCATGTCCATCGCGGATTTATTGGCTTTCGAAAAAGGCGCAGCCGACAAATTCCAAAACACATGGCTTGGGTATACAGAATCCCTTGGCAGCCCGTCTTTGCGGAAAGAGATAGCGGGCATGTACGCCACCGCGCAGCCGAAAGATATCCTGGTATTTTCAGGTGCGGGTGAAGCCATTTATCTTTTTATGATGGCTGCTCTAAAAGAGAATGATCACATCATCGTCCACTCGCCGCATTACCAATCCCTCAGCGAAGCGGCAAGAGGAATCGGATGCAGCGTCAGTTTGTGGCACGCTCGTGAGGAGAACGGCTGGGCATTGGATTTGGACGAACTACGCGGCCTCCTGAGTCCATCCACGAAGGCAGTCATCGTCAATACACCGCACAACCCGACCGGCTACCTCATGTCCCGCGCAGATTTTGAAGGACTCAATCGCTTCACTCTGGAAAATAATTTGCTTCTGTTTTCGGACGAGGTGTACCGTGAATCTGAGTATGACCCGTCCCTTCGCCTTCCCGCCGCAGTGGATTGTGGTGATCATGCCATTTCACTGGGAGTCACCTCCAAAACCTATGGGCTTGCAGGGTTGCGCATTGGCTGGATTGCCACCAAAAATCGGGACGTGTATGAAAAGATGGCCTCCCTCAAAGACTACACCACCATTTGCAACTCAGCGCCCAGTGAATTCCTCGCAGAAGTGGCCATGCGTCACCGCGCAAAACTTGCCGAGAGAAACCTGGGAATCATCAAACACAATCTTGCAGTCATTGACGATCTCTTCACGCGTCATTCCCATCTTTTTTCATGGCAGTGTCCCAAGGCAGGTTCGATGGGTTTCCCAAAACTCTTAAGCGGTGACGTCGAATCCTTCTGTGATGACCTCGTCAAAAAAGCGGGCGTGCTCCTGCTTCCCGGTTCCGTCTATGACGACGCCCACAACCACTTCCGTTTGGGGCTGGGACGAAAAAATCTTCCGCAGGCAATAGAGCGGCTGGATGCTTATCTTTCAAATACCCTGCTTGTAAATCGGAAATCGTAAATTGCTAAAATTCTCCCGTCCTCTCCACCTCCTCTTCGCCGCGCTGACCTATCTCCTCGGCGCGAGCATCCCTGCCTATTTGGGCAGACCCTTCCAGCCGGTGACCTTTGCCCTCGGCCTTGCCGGTGTTCTGCTGGCGCAGGCGGGCATGGCGTTGCTGGGCGAGGTTTTCCGTCCGCATAATGAACCGCTCATCGAAGGCGAGACACCCAAACAAAAAGAGACCCTCCGCAACAACATGATGATTCTTTCCATTGGCATGCTTGCCACCGATGCGATCATTGCTTTCATTGCCCACCTCAACTTTGCCCTTACCCTTCCGACGTTCTATTTTCTACTCACCTCGATCATTCTTATTCTCGTATACGCCATCCCTCCCTTTCGCCTCATTAATCGTGGCTTCGGTGAACTTGCCCTTGCCTTGCATGTCGCTTATGTAATTCCATCCATTGGTTATCTATTTCAAACAGGGGAAAACTCCCGCCTGCTGACCCTTCTCCTGATTCCGCTCACCGCTCTGGCGCTGGTATATTTCCTCGTTGCCAACTTCGTCACCTTTTCAAATGATCAAAAATATGAGCGCGGGACTCTTCTTCGCCTCTTAACCTGGGAACGCGCTGTTCCACTTCATCACAGCCTCGTCGCCTTTGCTTACCTGATGTTCGCCCTGGTGCCGCTTTTCGGTTATTCCGTCAAACTCGTTGCCCCGGCATTCCTCACCCTGCCCTTTGCCATCTTTCAAATCTTCCAGATCCGCGCCATTGCCAACGGCAGCCCGCCGAACTGGAGACTCCTCACCTCCACTGCCCTCGCCGTCTTTGGATTAACAACTTACTTCCTGACCTTAACCTTCTGGCTTCGCTAAACCGTTGACAAAAAAACATGCCTGAATTCCTGACCCTTCTCCCGCCCGACGAAGCGCGTGAAAAACTCTTTTCGCATCTTTCCCCGCGGAGGGTTGACCCAGAACAACTGGCAGTTGATTCCGCTTTGGGCAGAGTCACTGCTGAGGATATCGCCGCTCCCCATCCGCTCCCTGAATTCCAGCGAACCACCGTGGACGGGTACGCCGTCCGTGCAAAAGACACCTTCGGTGCATCAGATTCCCTGCCCGCTTATCTCAATCTGATTGGCGAAGTGCCAATGGGGGATGCCCCTTCGTTTGAGATCGATACCGGTCAATGTGCATTGATCCACACCGGCGGGATGCTCCCCAAAGGCGCGGATGCGGTTGTGATGCTGGAGTACACACAAAGCGCACAACGAAATGAAATCGAGATATTCAAATCTCTCGCGGAAGGGGAAAATATCATTCGCATTGGCGAAGATGTTGCGAAAGGTCAGGTGGTCATTCCCAAAGGGACGGTCCTGCGCCCCGCTGAGATCGGCGGATTGATGGCGTTGGGAATCACAACTTTGCGCGTAGCCAGATTGGTAACGGTGGGGTTGATTTCAACCGGAGATGAAGTCATCGAACCGAGTCAACACCCGCGCCCGGGACAGGTCCGCGATATCAATTCGTACACACTCGCGGCATTGATCGAAAAAAGCGGAGGTGCGGCTAAAAAATATGGGATCATCGCCGACCAGTTACCGGCGTTGAGAGATGCGGCGGTAAAAGCGTTGCTCGAATGTGACGTTGTCATCATCACCGCCGGGTCATCCGCATCCACAAGAGACATGACCGCTGAAGTCATCCGCCAATTGGGCGAGCCGGGCGTGCTTGTGCATGGCATTAACACGCGCCCCGGCAAACCGACGATTTTGGGCGTGTGCAACGGCAAGGCAGTCATCGGCCTGCCCGGCAACCCGGTCAGCGCTCTGGTGAATGGATATTTGTTCGTTGCGCCGGTCATCGAAAAACTATTGGAGGCTTTACCAAAACCGAAAGCGATAAGACAGGCAAGGCTATCGGTGAATCTCCCGTCCCAGGCCGGCCGAGAGGATTGGTGGCCGGTGCGCCTCCTGCCCTCTTCTTCCGGGGGAGGACGGGTTGAGGGATTTTCTGCAGAGCCCATTTTTGGAAAATCAAACCTGATCTTTACGCTTGCATCGGCAGACGGTTTGTTGAAAATCCAGGCAGATGCTACCGGGTTAAGTGCGGGGGAGATGGTTGAAGTTTATTTGTTCTGAATGTATCGGTGAAAAATATGGAATATAGCCGCGGCAATTTTACGATTTCAGACGATCCTTCCCGTCTCGACATAGATGTGGTCTGTGATTTCCTCTCCCGCGCCTATTGGGCAGACACCCGTCCCCGGAGTGTGTTCGAAATATCGATCAAGCATTCGTTGAATTTTGGTGTCTTCGACGGTAAACGGCAATTCGGTTTTGCGCGCGTGGTGAGCGACCATGCTGTCTTTGCATATCTCTGCGATGTCTTCATCCATGAGGATTACCGCGGGCAATCCCTTGGCAAATGGATGATGAAATGCATCCTGTCTCATCCCGAATTGCAGGGATTTCGCCGCTGGTGCCTGCTCACCCGCGACGCGCACAGCCTGTACCGTCAATTCGGTTTTTCCGAACTCTCCGATCCAGCGCGCTGGATGGAAAAGTTCGACAACACCGCATAATCCCTTTGTAGAAGGCCTGTCTTTCATGCTCCTCGAACTTTTTGCAAAACCAGTCGGATTCTTCCTGATCGTCATGGCGATCATTCTCATCACTCCGCTGCTTTCAGAGCGGTTAAAACTGCCGGGTATCATCGGTATCATCATTGGCGGCATGCTCATCGGCCCGCATGGATTTGGCCTGCTGGAAGACGGGGACCGCATCCAGTTCCTTTCCACCATCGGGCTTGTATATCTTATGTTCAGCGCCGGTCTGGAAGTGGACATCAATCAGTTTATGAAGGTGCGCACGCGCGCACTGGTTTTTGGCATCATCACTTTTATTTTTCCTCAATTAATGGGCATGGGCCTTGGTTACATTCTCGGCCTCGATTGGCTGGGGATGATCCTGCTGGGCTCGGCCTTTGCTTCTCACACCCTGATCGCATTTCCCATTCTCACAAAATTCGGCGTCACGCGCAATGAAGCGATCGCCGTCACCACTGGCGCAACAGTCCTGACCGATATCGGTGCATTTATTGTTCTCGCCGTTGTGCTGGGGGCCAACAAGGGCGGCGTCGACTTTTTCTACTTTGCCAAACTGTTGGCCATGCTCGCAGCGCTCACGGCAGCGATCATATTCGGACTGCCGCGCGTGGGAAAATTGATCTTTAAAACAGTTCACAGCCGCGCGGTCGAATTTCAATTCGTCATCGTTGCACTATTCATTGCCGCATTCACAGCCGAGCTCATCGGTGTTCATGAAGTGGTCGGCGCGTTTCTCGCCGGGCTTGCCGTCAACTCCATGCTGCCGCGGCATAGCCCGGTTGCCGGGCATGTGCTTTTCATTGGCGAATCATTTTTTATTCCGGTGTTTTTGCTCTACAGCGGGTTGATCACCGACCCATTGACCTTCCTGAAGACTCCCCAAACCATAATCGTTGCGTTGGGTGTGACGGTCGTGGCCTATGTTTCCAAACTGATCGCAGCCTGGATCACTGCAAAGATTTACAAATACACCAGATCGGAATTTTTAACGGTTTACGGACTTTCCCATGCGCAAGCCGCCGTGACGATTCCCACTCTTGTAATCGGATTGGAAACCGGGCTGTTCGACGCCACACTCTTCAATGCCGCCATCCTGATGATTCTCCTCACCTCGATCACGTCCCCCTTAATCGTCCAGCGCTTCGCTCCTGACCTGAAAACTCTCTCCTTGGACGAAGAGCAAGTTCCACTATTTGGCAGGGTGCTGGTGCCGGTATCCGACCTAAAACAATCCGAAGGACTTGTTTCGCTGGCCAGCCTGCTTGCAGGTACTTCGAAGGGCAAAGTACTTGCTGTCAGTGTGGCAAAGGATGCCGGCCCCGGCAGGGAAAATAGTTTTTTGATGCATAAGGAAATGTTGGGGCGCATTCAAGATGCAATGCAGGATCCTGATACGGAGATCGAACTAATTCCCCGCATGGCACTGACTCACGCCCACGGAATTTTGCACACAGCGCAAGAAGAGAATGCATCGCTGATCGTCATGGGCTGGCGCGGCAAGCGTACCTTCCGTGAGAATATCCTTGGCTCAGTTTTGGATGAAGTCGTTTGGGGATCAGACACCCCGGTACTGGCCGGAAAATTGCCCCTGCCCCTGAACAGCATGCAGCGCGTGATCTTTATCGTTCCATCCAAATCCGTCCCGCCGATCGCCTTGCGGCGCATGCTGGAAGCCAACCTGGCCTTTGCCAAGGCATTGAATGTTCCACTTCTCATCCGCGCGGACGCCAGCTACATCCAAACCCTCGAAGCCCTGCTTGTTTCCTGCAGCGCAGATCAGCCTGTTGAGCTCGAGGTACTCAAGGATCAACTCAGGCCGGAGAGACTTGAGCATGAAGCCGTAAGCGACTTTATTATCCTGCCCGGCTTCGGCTCCCGCAAACGTGTTGTTGATACCCTTGGGAACATCCCGGAACAGATCGCAAGCATCTTCGAAGGCAACCTGGCCATCCTGCATTTTGATAAATAAACATGACTCACCCCGAAATTAATCTTTCATGGGTGAGTTTGTTTTTATAAGGTAAAAGGGGACGCTGAATAACGCAGATATTTCTTTTTGTCAGTGAAAATCAGCGTTTATCTCCGCCTAAATTAAATTTGGGGACAATTATGTTTATTTCTGTTTCAAAATGAAATCAAAGAAATTGATCGTTCGGTCCATGGCGGTGTAAAAATTCGTGGCGATGTTATGGTTGTCTCCTTCATAGGTATACAGGTCTGCAACCTGCTCTGCAGCGCGCGCCTGCTCGGCGAGGCGGATGGAGAATTCCAAAGGGACGTCTTCATCGTCAGTTCCATGATGCAGCTGCAACGGTCCGGAAAGGTCCGCAAGGTAGCTTGTGGCGGAGACAGAATCCCAAAAAACAGGATTTTGTTCCGGCATGCCATAGGCTTCGATCCATGAAGTACGCCAGCCGATTCCCCGAGAACTGGGCGAAGGGGTGAAGGAACCCGTCCGCCGCCAGTTGTAAAGCAGGTCCGTATACGAGGCGACCACGCCTGCCCAAATCACACCCACTTTTACATCCTGGGAAATGACCATGGCACGCAGGGTGAGATACCCGCCCATCGAATGCCCCCACATGCCGATCTTTTCCGGATTCACACCGGGAAATTTTTTAATGGATGCAACCGCATTCAACACATCGATCTGATAACCGGGATTCCCATATGCGCCGGTTGCTTCGCCTTCCGATTGGTCGTGGCCGCGATAGTCGATGCGAAAAACAACGTACCCTGCTTTTGCAATTTCATCCACGTAATGCACATACCTTTCGGTTGTGCGATATACATGCGGGGGAATGTAACCGTGATTAAAAACAATCGCCGGCCAACCGCCTTCGGGAGGTGCGCCGTTGGGAACGGTAAGCAGGGCGTAGATTTTCAACCCTTCCGAGAGATAATACGAATAATAGCGGCGGTAGTTCAATCCGCGGTCCAATTCCTTGACGATGGTGACATCACTACCGAGGTAATCATCCGCCCTTAAGGAAATAATGCTCATAGGGTGGGGGACAGGAGTTGCGGTGGGCAGTGGTGTTAATGTTAAGGCGGGTGCCGGGGTAGGGGTTTTTGTAACGATCTCTGTTTCCAAAATTGGAATTGAGAGAGTCGGCGCTGAGGCTGTCTGTGGAGCGCACGCTGTGGCGATGACCATGATGAATACGAAAACCAATAATATCTTTTTCATCTCAAAGCTCCTTACCCATTAAGAAAACGACAGGAGGCAGTTTATTACCGCCTCCTGTCGTTTAACTCACCGATTCCCAATCTTCTGATTCCGTGACTGCTTTTTATTTAACCTGCTTCTTGACCATTATGACTTGGCCGCCGCTTCCGCTTCTTTTAATTTTTCCGTCGCGCGGAAGTATTTCAAATAGCGCATCGAGTTCGCATCCTTCCCGAGCAGTAAATCTGTGGCGCGGATGGCGCTGCCCAGCTTGATCGGGTCAGTGATGGAGCAGGTTGCGCCTGCCAGTATCGCCAGGGAAAGAAAGGCCGCGTTCACCGAATGCCGGTCGGGCAGGCCGAACGAAACGTTGCTGGCGCCCAAGCTCATATTTACGCCGTATTCTTTTTTTATCAGCTCAATGGTTTTCAGCGTAACGGTCGCCGCTTTGAAATCATGGCCGACGGTCATCACCAGCGGGTCGATAATAATATCTTCGATCGGGATGCCCATTTTTACCGCCCGTTCGATGATCTTACCAGCGGCGGCGAGACGCAACTCCGCCGTGGGCGGAATGCCTTCGTCGGCTATCGTCAACCCGATGACCGCCGCGCCTAAGTCCTTGACGATGGGCAGGACTCCCGCCAACTGCTTTTCCTCCCCGTTGACAGAATTCACCAGCGGTTTGCCCGGTGCAACCTTCAATCCCGCTTCCAAAATTTTCGGTTCGTTCGAATCAATGCAAAGTGGTACATCCACCGCCGCCTTAACCGCCTCCACCACCATCGGGATGATCTCCGCTTCATCGATCTGCGGATGACCCACGTTCACATCCAGCACGTCCGCGCCCCAATCCACCTGCCGTTTGGCAAGCTGTTTGACGTACTCCATGTTTTTGTCGACCAGCGCCTGCCCCAATTTTTTGATGCCAGTCGGGTTGATCTTTTCACCGATGATCACGAACGGCTTGTCGATGCCAATGACCACTTCCCTGCTGTTTGACTTAAGTATGGTATGCATGTGCCCTCCGATTAAAAAAATAAACACAAAGGACACGAGGTACACAAAGGGGAAGGAAGAAAACCAGGGTTTTCCTTCGTGACCTTTGTGCCTTTGTGTTTGAAACCGTATTTACTCCTTCAAAAATCTCATCGCCGTCTCTGCCAGCATTGCCGTGCCAATCGGCAGCGCCCGCTCGTCAAGGTCAAATTTGGGGTGGTGGAGCAGGTAATCTTCATGTCCCTTCTTTTGCACGCCGATGGTGTACATCGCCCCGGGAGCATGTTCCATGAAAGAACCAAAATCCTCTGCGCCGAGGGTCTTGTGCATCTCCTGCACGTTATCCGCGCCTAATAAATCTTTGCCCACATCTTCCATCACCTTCGACACCCGCTCATCGTTGATCATTGGCGGCGAACCTATTTCGAGTTTGAGCTCGTAATCACCGCCGAGCGCTTTGGCAACCTCGAAGGCGCGTTTAATCTCCTCGTGTATCTGTTTCTGAGCCTCGGGAGTCGTGAAGCGCAGAGTCCCCGTAATTCGAATGCTGTCCGGAATGACATTTTCCGTGAAGCCGCCATTGACGGAACCGATACTGACCACGGCAGGAGCGAAAGGATCCAACCTGCGGGAGACGATGCCATTCAAAGCGATGATGATATGTGCCAGGAGAAAGAAGGGGTCTACGGTTGTATGCGGGTATGCCCCGTGACCGCCCTTGCCTTTGATGGTCGCGAACCAGGAATCCACCCCGCCCGAGCAGGGACCGGCATTGATCGCGATCGTGCCGACCGGCTGGGTTGGGTCCACATGCTGCGCAATGACATAATCCACGCCTTCCATCGCGCCTTCCTCCGACATGCGCACCGCACCGCTTTTTCCTTCCTCGTCCGCGCTTTCTTCGCAGGGTTGGAAGAGGAAACGGATGCGCCCGTTCAATTTTTCCTTTGCGAGGATGCGCGCTGCGCCGAGCGCCATGGCAGTGTGCGAGTCGTGCCCGCAGGCGTGCATTTTATTCTCCACTGTGGATTTGAACTCGGACTCATTCAACTCCTGCAATGGCAACGCGTCCATATCCGCGCGGATGGCGACCATTTTTCCACCTTCGCCGATCTCCGCCACAACGCCAGTTTTACCGACGCCGCGTTTGACCTTGTATCCCATCTTCTCCAATTCGGCCGCCACGATTCCCGCCGTGCGGTGGACATCGAAACCTGTTTCCGGGTGCATGTGGAAATCGCGCCGCCATTCGATCAGCTCTTCCGAAATTGCGTGTGCCTGTTTAAACATATGTACCTCCAAAATATTGTGTCATTGCGGGGAGGTTGATTTTCCCGACGACGCAATCTTCAATGACGTGAAGACTGCGTCGGCACACCGTCCTGCGTTCGGTGCAGGGAAGAGCGCCTCGCAATGATGCTACTTCTTTCTAGTCATTTCTTTCTCAGCCGCCGCCATAATTCTATCAAGTTCCCTTTCCTGCTGGGGATCGAGCGGGGGGACCTGGTGTTCGCGCAAAATTCGCTCTGCCTCATCGGCGGCGTGATCGGCCATTTGCTTTTTCTGTAACTTATCCTCCCAGGTTTCCCAGGAGTTTCGTTCGGCGAGTTTTGTCAATGCGAGTTCACCGGCACGAAGATGTTTGAGTGTGTGTTTTTGGCCGAGAAAATTGCGCGTGCCATTCATAACATTACCGATGATCTCCACCGCCAGGTGTTCCACATCCGCAGAGAGTCCGCCGCGCAGGCGCATGACACTGCCGACCAGTTCGTTATCCAAAACCATTTGCGCGAACGAACCCATCACGCCCGCTTCCATCTCGCCGATGCCGGAGAGTTCGTCCGCGCCGGCCAATGCAGGGATGGTGGCGTTCAAGCCTCGTTCGAAGGCATTTTGGGCATCGAGGGTGTGCGCGTTTGTTGAAAACCCATACACATTGACACTGAACCCGTAATAATGTCCGAGCTGAACCGTACCTGCCGAAGACAAGCCAAGCTCCACACCGCCCCAGATCAAACCCGTGCGGGGCTCCAGCATCCCAAGTCTGCCGCAATAAACCACACCACAGCCGGGGTTGACGATTTGTGCAAGCACCAAAAGGGCGAGAGTCTCCGCGCTTTGCTGCACAAGACTGCCAGTGATCGTCATCGGAGATGTGGCTCCGCCGGTGGGGGCTGGGAGGTTGGCACAGATCACGCCCGCCTTCGCCATTTCAACAATGGCCGCCGCGGCGGGGTCGTGAATCGTCAGCGGGCTGACCGGGGACAGTGAAAGCGTCAATTCCTGAGGGGGTGTCCCTAGCACCTGCGCCATTTCCACTGCGAATTTTACTTCCTCCGCAAATTGAATGCCGGGTCCCTGGATGGGTTTGGTGGTGTACGGCAAACAATGACGATACATATATAAAGACATCAATTCACCCGGTACGTCCTGTGGTGTGAAGAACGGCGTGACCGTATGACAGTTTGGAAGGGCGTCCAATACGCGGGTGGCATTGACCACATCTTCATCGGTCGCAACCCGCCTTGTGGCGGTCCGGGCATCGAAGACGTCGCGCGCGCCGCCGAGGTTATGAAAATATAAATTTCCTCCGCCCAATTCGTTGACCGTTCCATTGCGCCCGCGAATTTTGGGGCGCTTGTCGGCCTTTGAAATACAATCCATCACAAGGTCGGCAGGCATGCAGACGCGGTTTCCCTTCAATGTACATCCGGCGCCGAGCAGAATATCCAGGCTTGGTTTGTGAGACCAAATCAGCCCCACTTCGCTCATGATGTGAAGTGTGGCTTCGTGCATGGCTTTTACTTCTTCGTCCGATAAAAACTTCAATCGCTCCATAATCTCCTCGTCGCCGATACGTTGCGGGGTTAGCGTCCGTCATCCCTTGCCAGTAAGTTTTTCAAAAATTCAATGCGCTTTACTTCCGCGTCGATCACATTTTCGATCTTCAAAAATGAATGGCCTTCCCCTTTGTACAAATGAAGTTCCACTTCCCTGCCCAATGCAACCAGTTTATCATGCGCTTCGATGGAATCGGAAGCAGGACAGCGCGGATCGTTCTCTCCGCATATCATTTGCACGGGCGCTTTTATTTTATCCAGAAAAAAATAGGGGGAATGCGAATGCCAGATCTCTTCGTTCTCTTGCGGGTCGCCCATGTTTTCGATATTCCAATGCTGCAAATCCTCGCGCGACTCGTGATGCGATTTGAACCAATTCAAAAAAGGGACTACTGCCGAACCGCCCGCAAACAGTTCAGGAAACATCGTCAAACAGCACATTGTCAAAAATCCGCCGTGGCTGCGTCCCGTCACTGCAATTTTTTCAATTCCATTTTCCAGCAAATATTTCGCGGCGGCCGCACAATCCTCCGCATCCACGCCGCCCATATCAAAACGGCTTGCGTTCTGCCACTTTTTTCCATATCCTGTGGAACCGCGATAATTCGGCGCGATCACCGTCCAGCCTTGCGAAGTCATATAGCTCAACACGGGATTCCACGAAAACTGCAAATTCCAATTTGGCCCTCCATGAATATCCAACACAGCACGCCTGCTGCCTTTTGCCTCATACAACAATGCAGGCACATCTCCGACCCAAATTTCCCTGGGCTGAACGAAATCCAATTCTTCGTCCAGTGATTTGGTTAATTGAATCCTTGAGCCGCCATCAAGATGAACCAGCCACAAATCCGCGGGATGATTTACATCTTCATAGAGAAGGACAATATCCCCGCCCAGGAATTGCGGAAAGGCATGGACGCCACTCCCGACCCTGACCTGCTCAATCGCACCGCCTCTTCTCTTAAACTGGAAACTGCTGCCCGCGCCTTCAGCATGGATCCACCCGATCAATTCCCCGTCCCGCGACCACGCAGGCTGTGTGTCATCCCCAACAGATTGATGGACCCAGGTAATCTCTTCGCTTTCGACATTGAACAACCCGATGTCGTGCCATTCGTCCACCTCCGCAGAGAAGGCAAGGAATTTTGAATCAGGCGACCAGGCAGGCTGCTGTGCGTTTAGAATGCGGCCGTCCAATTTCAATTGAATCGTATTTGGCCTCAAGCCCTTGCGCGGACGATTGACCGGCACAAGATGGATACTTCGATCACTCGCAACTGATTCTGACTCGACCGCGATCCAGCGGCCATCCGGCGACCAGGCCACATCCCAGCAGGGATGAAAAATATTTTTCAACAAGCGGGCCGGGCTGCCATCTATGGGGAGGAGATATAAGGCAAATTGTCCCTTGGCGTCGGAAAGCACCGCCAGCATTTTCCCATCCGGCGACCAAGCAATATTTGGCTGGTGCGCGTAGGCAATTTGGGGGGTTATGTCTGTTGTGGTGTTTGTCTTGAAATCATGGATGACGATGTGATAGGACTCGCTGCCATCCAAATCCAATGCGAAGGCGAGCATTGATCCGTCGGGTGAAGACTTTGGGGCAAACTTGGCGCCGAGTTCCGTCATTGCGAGGAGCGTTTGTTGAAATGAAGCAATCTCTTCAGAATGGGAGATTGCTTCGGGCTGTCGCACTCGCAATGACATGCGGTACAACTCCCACGTTCCTGTTTTATTCCACGAAAAGACGATCCGCTTTTCATCGGGGGAGATGTCAAAGCGCAAGCTGGTGTCCACATTGGGAATTTGCAGAAGGCGGGGGAGAGTGAGCATAGTTATGCGGGTTGAAAATCTTCAATAAGGGGGAGATGTTCAAGGCCTGCTTTTTTGGCGAGGTCCAAAACATAAGCGTGGAGTTCCGCCTCTTTGGCAGGATCAATTTCAGGTCGCTGGTAAGAAGCGAGCAGTTCCTTCACGCGATTCCTTGCGCGGGTGAATGTATCCATTGAACCTGATTCTTTCCAGCCGCGCATCGAGTCGCGGTCGATCACCTTGCCCGGCAGGTGCTGTTCCTTCTGGAAGAGCTGCATGGTGATGCGTTGTTTGAGAAAGTCGCCGCCTTTAAAGTTGACGCCTTCATAAAAACCTGTGGCGAGCGTTTCGGTCTGGATTTTCATGCCGGCGATCATGCGCTTTGCCATGGCGATGCCTTCCGCATCCACAACGAGTTTTTCCGGGCTCTGGCAAAGCAGCGAATCCAACATGCCCGAACCGGAGATCATGTTAATGCCGCTTAACGCGCCGACCAATGCGCCCATGCCGCTTTCGAGACCCGCCTGCATATCGGGAATTTTCGATTCAGTTACACCGAGATAGGCATGGGTTGGCAGGCCCAGGGATTTGCCAACCTGCGCGTAGGACGAATCGATCATTGCGGTTTCCACCGAACCAAACGGCGTGCCGCCTTTACGCATGTCGAATATGGACGGCGCGCCGCCCCAAACAATCGGGGAACCCGCGTGCGCAAGTTGGTGAATGGTGATTCCCGAGAGACATTCCGCGGCATGTTGTGTGACCGCGCCCAGCAATGTGACCGGGGCCGCCGCGCCCGCCAGGGGCATCGATACGATTTCAGCAGGCACGCCCGCGTGAGCCAGGGTAATCAAGTTGCCCGCGCCAAAGTTCGACCAGATCAACGGCGGGGAGGGGCATGCGTCAAACACAGCGCGTGGATGTTCGCGTAAATTTTCGCGCCCGCCCGCAAAGATGGCGAGCATATCGATCATGTGATGCACGGTGGCGTTGGTAAATGCGCCGGTGACGATTGGCTTCTTTGAAAACAACATGACCAGATATAAGCGATACAAGTCGTGTATTTCTCTCGGCACATCATGGCATACAACCGCTGTGGATTGCGCATCGTACTGGGGGATGCTTTCCGCAATTTTGATGACGCGAATCAAGTCCGCGGATTCGGCGGTTTTGTGTTCTAGCGTTTCCGGGATGAGGACGGAAATACCGGAGGAGCCGGGATCGAAGTGAATTGCATCGCCTCCGTACTGGACCTTGGGATTGTCCTCGTAATCATAGAGTTGGAACTGGCGAGGGACCGTTTCGAGCGCCTTGCGGACGATCTGCTCGGGGATGCGGACGACCATTGTTTCTTCATCCACCTGCGCGCCGGCTTCCGCGAGCAGCTGTCTTGCTTCGGCATTCTGCACTTTGATGCCGGGTTTGAGCATAAGCTGGTACGCTTCCTCGACAATGCGCGCGATCAACGCTTCATCGAGCAGGGACAATTTGGGTTGCATAATGCGCCTCCTGAGTATATGACGAGAGATGAGGTGCGAAGAACAAGGTTTTTGTCCGTTACTCATACCTCGCAGCTGGTTACTGCAAAACCCAGGAGGAGCGAATTACGCAGGTTGGTAATCTTCCAGACTGGGCAATTGTTCGAGGCCCGCCTTTTTGGCGAGGCCGGTCATAAAGACGTGGAGTCTTTCTATTTGGGCAGAATCAATTTCAGGTCGCTGGTAGGAAGCGAGCAATTCCTTCACACGGATCCTTGCCCTGCCGAAGGCATCCAAAGAGCCTGCTTCCTTCCAGACACGGGATGAACTTCGATCGATCACGTTGCCGGGCAGGTGCTGCTCCTCTCTAAAAAGCTGCATGGTGGCTTTCTGCTTGAGAAAATCGCCGCCTTTGAAATTAATGTTGTGATCGAAAAAACCTGTGGCAAGAGTATCAGTGTGGAGTTTTACGCCGCCGATCATGCGCTTCGCCATGGCGATGCCTTCCGCGTCCACGACGAGTTTTTCCGCGCTGTGGCAGGCGAGGAAATCGAGCATGCCCGAGCCAGAGATCATATTAATACCGCTCAACGCGCCGACCATGGCTGAGATTCCGCTTTCAAGACCCGCTTGTGCGTCAACGAGTTTTGAGTCTGTTGCGCCGAGATAAGTATGTGTGGGCATGTTGAGCGTCTTTGCAACTTGAGCATAAGAGCAATCAAGCATGGCGGTTTCAACAGCGCCCATGGGAGTTGCGCCTTTGCGCATGTCGAAGATCGCCGCCGCGCCGCCCCAAACAACGGGCGAACCCGCATGTGCGAGTTGATGAATGACGATGCCCGCAAAGCATTCCGCTGTGTGCTGGGTAACCGTGCCGAGCATGGTCACTGGAGCGGCTGCGCCTGCAAGAGGCACAGAGACAATCTCTGCCGGGATGCCCGCCCGCGACAAGGCAATCAGGTTGCCGGAACCGAAGTTCGACCAGATCAAGGGCGGGGCAGGGCAGACATCGAAGATGGCGCGCGGTTTTTCGCGAGCGGCCTCTTTGCTGCCTGCAAAGAGCGCCAGCATGTCGATCATTTCCTGCACGGTCTTGTTCGTGAATGCGCCTGTGACGATCGGCTTCTTTGAATACAGCAGGGCAAGGTATAACCGATACGAGTCTTGTATCTCTCTTGGCACATCATGACAGATGACGGCGGTGGATTGTGCGTCATATTGTGGAATCTGCTCCGCCACTTTCAACAAGCGGATGAGATGTTCCGTTTCCGTGGTCTCATGCTCGAGGGTTTCGGGGTTGAGCATGGTGATACCCGAAGAACCCGGGTCAAAGTGGACATTGTCGCCGCCGTAGTGGACGGCGGGATTGCCGTGATAATCGTACAGGAAAAACTCGCGCGGCACGCTCTCGAGCGCCTTGTGGACAAGGGCAGCAGGAATCTGCGCGACATGAGTTTCAGGATCGATTACCGCGCCGGCTTTTGCAAGCAGTTCACGCGCCTCTTCATTCTGGACTTTGATGCCAGGCTTAAGAAGAAGCTCATACGCTTCAGCCAAAATACGGGCGATGATCTCATCACTTAACAATGTGAGTTTCGGTTGCATACGACACCTCTAAGTGGGGTTATTTTCTCTTTGGTGAAAGAGATATTAGATGACGCCTGGTGGTCGAGTAGCCCTGAGCTGTTTTTGCGAAGGGCGTATCGAGACCACCACATTTCCAGGTAATTTTGGTTTTTACGAAACTTGTTGGTCTCGATACGGCTGCGGAGATGAGTACACTTTGTATGGCTGAGTTGTCTCCGCCGCCTACTCGACCAACGGTACAGATAGAATATTTCTATTTCTCAACCGATTTAATGATCGTGTCCATTTCCCTGCTGATCTTTTCATCGATCGGGTCGGGTTGATGTTCCTTTAAAATTTTTCGGGCCTTGGCTGTCGCCCAGTCTCGCGCGTCGTCTTTTTTGGCCTCCCATGCAGAATAGGGACGACGGTCGAGGAACTGCGGGATAAACAATTCACGCATGTGATTCTTGGTGTGCTTCTGCGCAAGGTAGTGGCCGCCGGGGCCGACATTGGCGATGGCCTCGAACGCCAGCGTTTCTTCGTTGACTTCGATGCCGCCCATCATCTTGTGAATAATGGAGAAGATCTCACAGTCCATCATCATTTCCGCATACGACCAGATGCGGCTGCCATGCAGAAATCCACAGCCCAGCAGCATATCCGACATAACCACGCTGGCCATGAAACTGGAGAGTGCGCCTTCCAGCCCTGCCTGCCAGTTCGGTTCCTTCGCGCCTGTGGCAAACGCGCCCATGGAAAGGGGAATGTTGTAAAAGTCCGCCAGCACATTCGTAGCCGCGCCGAAAAGGAAGTCTTCCGGGCCGCCGCCTGTGTATGCGCCGGTGCGGAGGTCGGAGGCGGTCTGTGCCGCAGCATAAAAGACCGGCGTGCCGGGATAAGCCAGTTGTAAAAGAGCCGTGGCTGCGATCACTTCTGCGTTGCCGACTGCCAGTGTGCCGGCCATGGTGGCAGGACCGGTAGTCAGACACGCGGACATGGTCATAAACCCGGTCGGGATGCCGACTTCTGCGGCTAATAATGCGGCATCCAAACTTCCGCCATCGTGACCAAGCGGAGGAGCGGTGCACTGCATCAGCGAAAGGACAGGCCGCTCGCGGAGTTTGTCCTTCCCGCCTGCAAGAAGCGCCGCCATTTCGATCGCGGCTTTGGCTTCGTCCACGTTGTAAATGGATTCGGTCTGTACGTGTTTGGTGGAGTTTTCCCAAACCGCTTTGACTTCATGCAGCCCGCGCGCTTCGACGGGTGTATCCTGCGCGGATACCGGCACCCAATGGAAAGCAACTTCTTCGGTTGCATCTGCGATGCGGGCGATATCGCGCACGTCCTGCAGGCAGGAGGTGCGCTTTTCCATGGTTTCAATATCGATGACTTCCACACCGCAGCCGTCCGTGCCGAGGTGGACATGGTTGCCATCCAATTGCAGATCCTGCTGCGGATCACGCGCCGCAAGCTTGTAAGAAGGCGGCGCTTTCTTCAATGCCTCTTCAATAATCTGCGGCTTGACGCGCACGATCTTCTTCTCGTGATTCACGTCCGCTCCATGCGCTTCCCAAATTTCCAGCGCGCGTTTGGAGGGGAATCTCACGCCCACCTTTTCAATGATGCGCAGCGTGGCTTCGTGGATTTTTTGAACGTCTTCGCTTGTTAAGATTTCAAGTTTCAGCTTTGGGTTGCTGATGGTTTTGATATTTTTATGAGACATAAGGCCCTCCCGAGGCAAGGATGTCTCTCTACTCTCTCTGAGTCTCGCAATGACATGATTACTGATTCGCCTTGCCAACCAATTCCTTTGCCACCTTCACCGCGCCAACAGCATCCTCAGAGTAGCCGTCTGCTTTGATCTTTTGAAACCAGTCGCGGGTAATGGGAGCGCCGCCGACCATCACTTTGATCCGCGGGCGCAGGCCTTCTTTATCCAATTCTTCGATCACTTCACGCTGGCGAACCATCGTGGTGGTGAGCAGTGCGCTCATGCCGATGATCTGCGCGTCGATTTCGAGCGCCTTGCCGATGATCTTGTCGGCGGGCTGGTCCACCCCGAGGTCGGTGACCTCGAAGCCTGAGGCGCTTAACATGGTGCCGACAAGCGTCTTGCCGATCTCGTGGATGTCACCTTCGACGGTTGCAAGAACGACCCGTCCCATAGTCTCGCGGGCGGAACCGAGTTTGATTAGTTCCGGTTCAAGGGTTGCCACGGCGGCTTTCATGGCTTCGCCGGCCATCACCAGTTCCGGTAGGAACGCCTCGCCCAAACCGAATTGGTCGCCGATGTAATTCACGCCCACCACGAATCCTTTTGTGATCGCCTCAAGCGGGTGCATGTTGATTTCGATGGCCTTTTTTGCAAGCTCGACTGAAAGGTCCGAGTCCCCTTCAATGATGCTTTGCGCCATCTGTTTGAATAATTCTTCCGACATACTGCCTCCTGGTTACTTCGATTTTTTCATCAAGTGGGTCACTTGTTTTTCCTGCTCTCGCAGCAGGTTGGACGGGATCTCGCGATACATTTCCAGCCACCTGCCCGATTCCATCACATGGTCCAGCGATACTTTTACTGCCTGGTCGGCATCCCCTTTTTTGAGCGCCTCCAGAATCGCGGTATGTTCATCATGAGTCTGCGTCACGCTGGCGGAAACCAGTTCGGGTTTTCGATAAAGCGCCTCGTACAGCAGCCAATCCGGGAATGCGTTCGAGACGATGGTGTATAACTGAATGAGCAGCGAATTGCGGGATGCTTCCGCAATGGCCGCATGAAATTCGCGGCTGAGTTGTCTCTCCTGCGGCATCTCGTGCAGCTCAACATGCCGGTCCATCTCATCCATGATCGCCTGCAGTGCGGCGACCTGCTGCGGGGTAATGTACCGCGCGGCTTCACGGGCGATCATCGCTTCCAACATAAGCCGCAGCCCGTAGGCTTCCACAATGTCTTTCGCGGATATTTCCCGCACCCGCACACCACGATACGGAACCCGCTCGGCAAGCCCTTTTGCAACCAGCAGATCCAGCGCTTCGCGTACAGGGGTCATGCTCACGCCCATTTGGCCGGCAATCTCCTCCTGACGCAGCCAGTCGCCGGGCGCATATTTCCCCGCGATGATCTGGCGGTGCAGCGCATCGTAAATCTCATCTTTCAGCGGTTTGTGGGTGAGTTCTTTTTCTGCCATTGACGTCATGATTATATATTATATATAATCATCCTTGAATTCGGAAGTGACTCGTGTCACGAAAAATGTCATCGGTTGCATTGTGCCCGTAGGGTATACTCATCATATTGGAGCATTCATGTCTGAAATTGACCTCGCGCCACTGAAACCCGCCATCGAAGCGTATATTCCACTGGGCCGCTCGGGGCTGCTGCCCGCCCTGCACGAGGCGCAAAAAATTTACGGCTGGCTTCCGCAGGAAGTTGCCGCTGAGGTGGGAAAGCTGATGCGCACTCCGCTCGCGGATGTGCATGGCGTAATCGAGTTCTATTCCCTGTATTACAACGAACCGGTCGGAAGGAAAATCATTCGAGTCTGCACCGATCAGGCCTGCGCCTTGAAGAATTCAGATGGACTGCTTCGGAAATTATGCAAACAATATGATGTGGAACCGCATCAGACTCACTCAAAGTTGAATCTAACCATTGAGCCAAGCCCATGCCTTGGCATGTGCGAACTGGCTCCCGCCGTATGGACGATGGACAATGGACAAGCGAGCGTAGGGAATGGGGTGGAGGAAACAGACCGTCCACGGTCGATGGTCTTTGGCAAAACCCGCGAGTTGACGAAAAATTGTGGAAGCACCACCACCTCCTTAAAAAAATACGGGGAGTACACTGCCCTGCAAAAAGCATTGCGGATGAAACCCGAGGATGTGGTTGCGGAGATTCAGGCTTCCGGCCTGGTGGGACGCGGCGGCGCTGCCTTCCCAACTGGTATTAAATGGGAAGGGGCTGCCAGGGCGCAAGCGGACCAAAAATACGTCATTTGCAATGCGGACGAATCGGAACCGGGAACTTTTAAAGACCGTATCCTGTTGCTGGACGATCCCCATCAAACCATCGAAGGAATGTGCATTGCGGCCTATGCCATTGGAGCGAACAAGGGATATATTTATATCCGCGGGGAATATCCGTACATTGTGCCCGTCCTCGAAACCGCCCTGAACGAGGCGAGAGGTGCGGGATATCTGGGTGAATTGTTCGATATTGAAATTCGCGTCGGCGCCGGTGCCTATATTTGCGGCGAGGAGACCGCGTTGTTCGAATCGATCGAAGGGAAGCGCGGTTTCCCGCGCGTGAAGCCGCCCTTCCCGACGACGAACGGATTGTTCGATAAGCCGACCGTGATCAATAATGTGGAAACGCTTTGCAATGTCCCGCTCATCATATCCAAAGGCAGTCTGGAATTTCGCAAGATCGGCACGGAGAAATCACCGGGGCTGAAACTATTCTGCGTATCTGGCGATGTCGTCAAACCAGGTTTGTACGAAATCCCCTTCGGCGTAACCCTGCGTGAACTGCTGGATATGGCCGGCGGGGTGGCAAAAAAGAAGAACCTAAAATCCGTCCTGTTCGGCGGCGCAGCGGGCGCGTTTGCCACGTCCGATCATCTCGATGTGAAGATGACCTTCGAAGATCTACGCGCTGTTGGCCTGCCGCTGGGCTCCGGCGTGGTGATGGTCTTCGACGAGACACGCGATATGCGCGATGTGTTGAAGCGGCTTGGGAAATTCTTCGCGCATGAATCCTGCGGCAAATGCTATCCGTGCCAGATGGGAACCCAGCGTCAGTTGGAAATTTTGGAGCGCGCGGCTAAAGGCAAAACACTTTCCGAGGATTTTGTCCGATTGCAGGATGTCGGCTGGACGATGACGGATGCCAGCCTGTGCGGACTCGGTCAAACGGCGGCGAGCGCTGTGCTTTCGGCGATGAAAATTTGGCCGGAGTTGTTTATGGAAAGTGGAAAAGTGGAAAGGGGCGAGGTGAAGAAAGAGGAAAGAAGAAAGAAAAAAGCGAGCGTAAAGAGTAAAACGAAAAACGCCGCAAAGAAATCGGTATTGAAGAAAACCGTGAAAAAGACCGGCAAGCCTGCAAGACCAAAAACAAAAGCGAAGAAAACCACCGTGAAGAAATCCGCAGCAAACAAATCCGTGAAGAAGCGCTAGGCGCGTGAGGCAAAATGACCGAGACGATTAATTTAACGATCGACGGACGGGAAGTTACAACCGAGGCAGGCAATACTTTGCTCGATGCTGCCCATGAGATGGGTGCGGACATCCCCACCATCTGCTTTCACGAAGCGACGACGGCCAATGCCCTTTGCAGAATCTGCGTGGTGGAAGTGGAGGGGCAGAGAGTGCTCCAGCCGGCTTGCATCGTCAAGGCAGGAGCAGGCATGAAGGTCCAGACCCGAAGCGAGAAGGTTGTGCGTGCGCGGCGGACCATTTTGGAAATGCTCGCATCCACGATGGATTTATCCGACTCGCCCGAGATCCAAAAGATGATGTACGAATACGGCGCATCCACCAGCCGCTTCCCGGATGCCGAACGCCGCGAAATGGATGTGAAGGATGACAACCCGATGTATGTGCGCGATTACTCGAAGTGCCTGTTGTGCTGGCGCTGCGTGCAGGTCTGCGCGGAGGATGCGCAATACACCTTTGCCATCAACTTCAGCGGCCGCGGATTTGAAACGCAGATCGGCACTTTTTTCGACAAGGCGATCCCAGAAACTTCCTGTGTGCTGTGCGGACAATGCGTGGGCGTTTGCCCGACGGGCGCATTGAAACCGAAACGTGAATTCTTATTGGAGCAGGGTGTAAGCCCAAGCGAAATTAGTGTGATGAATACGGGGCGAAAGAAAAGAAAGTAATTGGAGATTAGAGATTGAATTATCAAATACCAATCTCCAGTTACCCACAAGGAGATACTCATGATTAAACCTGATCGTATCACCACCACCACCTGCCCCTACTGCGGCGTGGGCTGTACTTTGCAATTGCACGTGAAAGATGATTTCATTTACAAAGTGACCAGCCCGTTCGATTCGCCTGTAAACCACGGCAACTTATGTGTGAAGGGACGCTTCGGCTACGATTTTATCTATCACCCCAAACGAGTGACCACTCCCCTGGTGCGGAGATATTTGCTCGAAGGAAAAACGATATTCGATATTCGACCTTCGGCGGACGAACTTCGAGTATCGAATTTCGAATTATCGAATACCGGCTCTCCTTGGGACTGGGTCGAAACCGATTGGGATACGGCGCTGAACTTCACCGCCGACAACCTCGTGCGGATCTACAAGCGCGACGGCTCGGATGCGCTGGCGGTCTATTGCTGCGCCAAAGCCACGAACGAAGATAATTACCTTTTACAAAAAATGTACCGCGCGTTGTTCCGCACGAACAACGTGGACCATTGCACGCGGCTCTGTCATGCCGGCTCCGTCGTCGCGCTGCAACAGGCGGTGGGTTCCTCCGCCATGAGCAACACCGCCTCGCAAGTGATGCTGAACGACGTCTTCATCGTGACGGGTTCCAATACCAGTGAAAACCATCCCATCATCGCGCTTCAAATGAAGGAAGCCGTGATGAAGAACAAGGCCAGGATGATCGTGGTGGACCCGCGCCGCATCGACCTGGTGGATATGGCGGAATTGTGGCTGCAGCTCAAACCCGGCACCAATGTGCCCGTCTTTTCGGCGATGGCGCATGTGATCGTGAAGGAAAACCTGGTCAATTGGGATTTCGTAAATTCGCGCACCGAAGGCTTCAACGAATACCTTGAGTCGCTCGAAAAATTCACCCCCGAATATGCCGAGGAACTTTCCGGCGTGCCTGCTGAAGATATCCGCAAAGCCGCGCGGCTGTATGCGGGCGCAAAGAACGGCGCGATCTATTGGGGCATGGGCATTTCCCAGCTTTCGCACGGCACGGCTTCCGCGCTGGCGCTCATCCACCTGGCATTTCTCACAGGTCACATTGGCCGCGACGGCACAGGCTTGAACCCACTGCGCGGACAAAACAACGTGCAGGGCGCCAGTGACATGGGCGCGATGCCCTTCCATTATCCCGGCTACATGCGCGTGGATGAGCCCGAGAACCGAGCAAAATGGGAAAAGGCCTGGAATGTCGAAGATGGCGGATTAAGCCTCAAGCTGGGACTCACCACCACTGAAATTCTCAGCCATGCCCACGAAGGCGGCGTCCGCGCGTTGTTCATCATGGGCGAGAACCCGATGATGTCCGAGCCGAATCTCAACGAGACCCGCAAGCACATGCAGCAGCTTGAATTTCTTGTGGCGCAGGATATTTTCATCAACGAGAGCGGCGCGTTCGCGGATGTGTTCCTGCCCGCGACACCCTTCGCCGAAAAAGATGGAACTTTCTCGAACACGGACCGCCGCGTGCAACGCGTGCGGATGGCGCACCCGCCGCGCGGACAAGCCCGGCCCGACTGGCAAATCATCTGCGACCTGGCCCTGCGCATCGAAGCGCGCCTCGGCCTGCCCACCGCAAAATGGACCTATGCCAACCCCGAAGAGATCCTGCGCGAGATGGGCAGTGTCAACTCGGATTATGCCGGCATCACCTACAAGCGCATCGACGAAGTCGGTTTGATCTATCCAGTGCCCACCCTCGATCACCCTGGTACACCCACATTGTTCACAGAAGATTTCCCGCGCGGACGGGGAAAATTTCACAGCCTGGATTACGTCCCGGTGCGCGAAGAAGCGGATGACGAATATCCCTTCATCCTCACCACGGGTCGATTGCTCGAACATTGGCATGGCGGCACGATGACCCGCAACTCGGCGCTCAACGAGACCTATCCCGAAGCCCGCGTGGAAATCCACCCCGCTGATGCCGAGATTCACGGCATCCGCCATGGCGACGCGGTGAAAGTGCAAAGCCGGCGCGGCGAGATCATCGTCCGCGCGACGATCACAGAAAAGACTTCGGTCGGTGTGGTCTTTCTGCCGTGGCACTTCGCCGAAGCCGCCGCGAATTTACTCACCAACGACGCGCTCGACCCGCAGGCGCTGATCCCCGAGTTCAAGGCCTGCGCGGTGCAGGTCTTCCCGGCCAGGGAAAGTGATTTGCCAAACCCAGAGAATGTGGTGGCGAGAGGCAGATACTAAAAAATTAGGCCTCGGAGATTTTGCAGATCTCCGAGGCCTTTATTTTGTGTCATTTAGGTTTTGCACCCACGATTTTTGTAAACCTTGGGTCATTCCTTATCCATTGCAAATCGGGATCTTCCCATGCCCAGGAAGGATTGAATCTTTCGAGCTGCGCGGCTTTTTCAAGATATTCAAAAGCCAGATCAAAGTTATCACAAACACTTTCCAAACAGGCGCGGTTATACAAGTCATCTTCCGGCAGGAATTGACGCGCTTTCTCCGCATACTCCTTTGAAACTTTCCTTCCAGCCTGTTTCTCCATGGAAGCGAGAGCAAGATACGGGTTAAAATCTTCCGGGGAAATTTTGATGATTTTTTCAAGCAACGGGATGGTTTCTTTTTCTCTGCCTATTAATCTTAGTAGGATGACAAGATTATTGTAGGCTTTGGCGTAGGAGGGATTGAGTTCGATGGCTTTGCGATAAGCGGCTTCGGCTTCATCGTAGCGTTTCAGGTTTTCATGCAAAAGTAAACCCAGGTTGGAGTAGGCTATGTCGTCGGATGGATTGAGTTCGATGGCTTTGCGATAAGCGGCTTCGGCTTCTTCGTAGTGTGCTCGTGCTTCGGGCAGTTCGGATAAACGCATGTGCACGTCGCCAAGCGAGCTGATGCAATTGGCTTCGCCGAGTTTGTTGCTAATAGCGCGATAGAGGGGCAGGGCTTCTTCGTAGCGTGCGCGTGCTTCGGGCAGTTCGGATAAACGTATGTGCACGTCGCCAAGTCTAAATCGGACATCCGCATTTAGCTTCTGATCAGGATAGTTTTCGCTGATTACATCTAAAAAATATGTCGTTGCATTAATATAATCATATCGATAGGAACAAAGCAAACCTCTGAAGAACTTTTCCCATCCAATAACTCGCCCTTTGGTCCTGCCAGCAATAATATGCTCGCCTATCGAGTCAAATAATGCATTTAACTCTGCGAATGAATAATCAAATTTGTCGTGCCACCTCCAGCCCATATCTCGAATATTGTCCGCGCCTCCCTTCGGTTGAGCGATTACCAAGTGATAAGCATATTCGATTTGAAAATCCGAGCTGACAGCATTTAATATTTCTGGGTTCTTCTTAGCCCATTGCTGAATTTCTCTCCTCGATTTCTTTTTATCTTTTATTTTCTCCAGTTCCTTTATTTTTCTGGCAATTTTCTTTCGTGCCAACCTTGACGAATCATCGTAGAACTTGGCTAAGACTTGGGACTCAGAACGATATAAACGCCTTTGTTTCTTCCACAAATAATCCAGTATTAATCGACGTGTTAACTCGTGAATATTATGTCCACGACCTTCGAATGGTTCGACAAACGGCAACTTCTGTAATTTTGAATAGAGACCATTGATTCTTCGACCCAATTCTGGATTTAACACACGAAGTGTTCGTGCATCGAACCAATGCGGAATTGCCGCAGAGTAAACCAGGGTTTGCAGATCGTCTGGTAGAGAATCGATGAGGCGCTTGGTGGTCAACCAGGTTTTCTCGTCTTCGGTTTTCGCGCCTGACAACTTATGGAGAAAGTCATGTTCTGAATTCTTCATTTCGTGCCCCCCACTCTATAACCATCAAGGTGGGTTTTTACTTTCAGCGGATGACCTCCAAATATATTGCAACAAGCTCGAATGTATTCATCGTGAACCTTCATTCCTTTGCTTTTAGCGTACTTATTCCAATGTTCGGGTGGGATACCTTCAAGTGGTCGCCTGATGCACTCCCACTCAAAATTGTCTTCGGGAACTTCCTGTCCACCAATGACAATAAAAATATTAGGTGAGTTTTGAACGCGGGAAAGAAACGAATCTGCAAGCCATTTTTTTACAAAATCATCACTTCTTTCGAAGGTGTCAAAAATAATCAGAAGTTTTCCAAAAGTGCGTATGTCGGCAAAAAGGGCATCTGTCAGAGCTGATAAACGCACTTCACGTTCCTGCTCGTCCCGCCCACTGAGATAGGCATCAATCTGGTTTTTGCCCAACATCAGGTTGCTTTTAATATCTATTGATGGATTGAGAATGCTTTTAAGCTCTTTGCCTAGGTTAGGGAATTTGGCGTTGCCGCCTAATTTGTCTCTGAGACGTGAAAATAGTTCAGCAATGCTTGTGCCGCCACTCTTAAAGTCAATTTTTGCAAAAGCAATTTTCTTGGGCTTATGATGACCAAACTCTCCGAGAAGAATAGTTTTCCCCATCCCGCTTTGGGCTTCAATAAGCAAAATGCGCTCTTCTTTCTTTCCAGAGAGTATCTCAATGAAATCTTTAATCTCATCTTCGCGATCGACAGGAATTTCCCGCGTCATTATTTCTTCTTAACCCCCTTCGATTTCCGACCTGGCTTAGCGCCTACCTCGATTTCATTCTTACCTATCATTTTGTTGTCTGAGACATTGGTACTCTCGCGTCGAACGCCTATTTTGTTTTTGCCCCACATTTTATTTCCTTTAATGTTGATCGAGGCTTGTTGTGAGCTATTTGTTGATGAAGATTTGCGCTTGAATTTGACGAATGGCGGAGCGGGCGTAATCTCGTCAATATCATAATTTCGCCAAAGCAAAACAATCAATATTGTCAATGCAATACTGATGAGGATAATTAATTTCCAATTTTCTGCTAAGAATTGCATAGAATGTTCCGTCACGCCACCTACTAGAAATGCGATGTCGTTATTGTAAGTTAGATTTTCTTTTCAAGCAACTGCTGAAAACGGTCTTCTCGATCCTTCCCATGTGCAAGTCTCCTTGGCGGGGATTATACCGCCTCCGTCGCTGCGCGAAGCATCTTATAGGGCAATTTACCCTTCGGTATTGATGAAGTATGATCGGAATTTGAGAGGCAGGGTGGTTCTTCAAGTAAAATCCTCCACATGCCCAACCCTTACCTCGTCCCGCTCAATGAAATCCGCCGCGAGCAGGCGGTTGCCAACTCGCGCTTCATCGCCACGCTCGCGCCTGCTTTTTCAATAGAAGAAGCGCGGGCATTCATGACGAAGATCAAAAAAGAATTCGCAGGCGCGACTCATAACGTGCCTGTCTACATCATCGGCGGCGGGAATAAGGTCACTGAATATTTTTCAGACGACGGCGAACCGGGCGGCACGGCGGGCAAACCCGCGCTGGCCGTCCTGCGCGGCAGCGGACTGGGCGATGTGGTTCTGGTCATCACCCGCTATTTTGGCGGGACATTGCTGGGCACGGGCGGATTGGTGAAGGCGTACACCGAATCCGCGCAGATGGCCGTCGGCGCGGTACGGCGCGGGCGGAGAATCCCGGTCCACGTGGCGATGCTGGCGATCCCCTACAACTTATTGGAACGCGTGCGGCTTGCGGCAGCCCGCCTGCAGGGAGAAATTTTAGGAGAGGAATTTGCGGCCGATATCACCGTCACTATTCAAATCCCTGTGGAAACCTACGACGCCTTCCAAAATGACCTGCGTGAACTTTCGGCGGGAAAGGTGCAGGCGGAGGTGATCGAAACAAAGGAAACCATCACAGCCGTTGATTCGCCCCCTGGAACGGTTTATAAAGCCTGAATTTACCCTGGATCATTGCGGAAGAAAAACGACCAAGACAAAGACGCGCCTTTTGATCGGGCGCGTCTTTTTATTTATCTTCCCTGCTTTGATATGTAATTCGTTATCACCTACTCATAGGCCAGTGTATCCCTTACCGTCAAGCGGGATGCCCTTCTTGCGGGCAGGGCGCTGGCCAGTGTGCCAAGGACAAGAGTGAAGATCAGCCAGGCAATGACTCCGCTTACACCGAAGACGGGCGGCATCGGCGCTGTGAGGATGGCCATGCCGACACCATAGCAGAGCACATTCGTGATCGGAATGGCGATGAAGATGCTGATAAGCCAGCTAATGACGCCGATCACCATGCCTTCGGTGATGACAATAGCCTGGATATCGCCATTGCTTGCGCCAATGGCGCGCATTACGCCGATCTCGCGGGTGCGTTCCAGCACGTTGATGCTCATGGTGCCCATCAGGCCCAGTCCGCCGACGACCGCGATCAGGCTCGCCATGACAAGCATAAAGTAGACGAGAATATCCGTCTGCGCCTTCTGGTCGCGGATGAAGTCCGCGCCGAGCTGCGTGGAGCGGATGTTGATGCCGCGTTCCACAAAGGCCGCCTGGATCTGGTCGTTGATTCGGCGCTGGGTGAGCGAGTCGTGTTCCGAAGTGATGATGCGCAGTGAATACGCCATCTCCGGTTCGCCGACCAAAACGCTGAGATATTCATAATTGACGTACAACAACGGCGGGCTGACGTTGCCCGTGATGCTGTAAACGCCAACGATGTGCCAGTCTGTTTCCCTGCCGTTGGTTTCGATGGTGAGCCAATCGCCGACCTTCAAATCCGGGTAGACCTGCAGCAGGTGGTTCCCGATGACAATGGCGTTCTCATCTCCGGGCTCCAGCCAGCGGCCGGAGGTGATGATCGGGTCGATCAATATGGATGTGGAAGGCGGGGCTACGAACAGGATTTGTGTGCCCGCGTCATCCTCTCCCATATTCAATGTGCCGGTATATTCAAGCCAGCCTTCGGCTCCATCCACACCTGGGAAGTTGTTCGCGATGGAGGCCACTTTATCGTAGCGATAGCCGCGGTCGAAGGAAATGTTGATATCTGCAAGGAAGTACCCTTGAATGTCTTCGATCACTTTGTCGAAGGATGCCCACAAATTGTAGACGGCAATGAAGACCGCCCCCGCCAACACCAGGGTGAACAACGTGATCCCCAGCCTTGCCTTGCGGCGGAAGGTGTTGCGGATCGAAATGCGAATCGGGCGGGGAATCAGAAGCGAGGATCGATTGACCGAGTCCGCTTTGGGGCGGGCATTGCCGCCCAGCCCATAATCGCTGACGGCCTCACGCACCGTCACCCGCACGCTGTTGTAGACCGGGAAGATGGCGGCGAGCAATGGCACGACCAAAGCCACAATAACCTGCTGGATGAGCGTGGCGGAATATCCATGATACGGGGCAGCCTGAAAGTTCAGCCATTGTGCCATGCCCCCGCCGATATTTTGCGCCGCCATGTTCGCGAGCGGGATCGCGATCAGTAACGCTCCGAGGCCAAATCCCAAAATCAAAACCACATACATACCCGCAAGCTGAAGCGTGCCCCCGCCGACGGCCTTCATGATGCCGATCTGCCGCGTTTGCTGGGTCATCAACGCGGTGATGGTGTTGACGATCAGGAAGCCGCTTAATAGAACGGTGAGATACCCAAGCACTCCAAGCACAAAGAAGATACCCTGGGTAATGCTCCACGCAAAATGATGGCCGGGCTGGTACACACTTACAAAGTAGACCGTCGCGCCTGCACGTTCCATGCGGTCTGCCACAGCCTGCGCCACTTCAGTCACATGATCCGGGTCGGTTTGTTTTTCAGCAACACTGACCGCCAATTGTTCATAGGTCGATGTGTCGCCGCCGAGCCACTCCAATGTATCCGTGGTGACATAGGCGTTTACACGGTTCGCCAGATTGTAGGGAAATCCGGTTACATCGTGGATGTAGCCCGTCAATATGATCTCGAGTCGTTTTCCATCGGCCAACTCCACCAGGATCCTATCGCCGGGTTCGTACCCCAGTGATAAGGCGCTCGCATCCAGGATGGTTTCCTTGTCGCCGTATCCGGGAATATTCGTTTCGCCTGCCGCAGGTTTGAGTTGATTCAAATTCAGGCTGGCAGGGTCGTCAACCGCGGTGAAATTAATATCCACAAAGGTCCCATCCGCGCGGACGAGGCGCGCGCCCACGGAAGAAAAGCCTTCCACCGTATCCACACCGGGAATGGTCCGCGCGATCTTCACCATGTCATCGGTGAGAGGCGCCGCATATACCTGCGCTTCGGAAGGGTTTGCGGAAAGATAGTCGCCGTCCATGCTTTCGTTCATATACAGGCTCATGTTGCTGTTGAACCCAACAGCGAATGTGCCCACAGCGATCGTCATGATGGTGAGGAAAGTCCGTCCGCGGTTGCCCCAAAAATCAGCCCAGACTTTTTTCCAGCGGCTGCCGATCATGAGGAGACTCCCCGCCAGGATAGATTCTCACCGTTGTGTTTATTTGCCATCTGACGCAGCGCTTCCTGCGTCGCCTCAGACTGCTCCAGTAATCCTGAAAGCTGGTCATAGCCGATGGCCAGCACCTCCACGGGTCCCGCTTCCGAGGCGCGGATGGAGGCGCGATGCTTCTTCTCGTGGAAAAATTCCAACTCGCCGAAGCATTTTCCAGGCCCGAGTTGAAGCGCGATCACGTCTGATTGATTCGGGCGCGGCAGAATCACCTCCACCGTCCCTTTCGAGACGATGTAAAACGTATCTGCGTTGGTGCCTTCAGAGAGGATCATCGCGCCCGCTTCGTAGGTATGCTGCTTTGCGGTTTTTGTGGCCTGCAATAATTGACTCGGCGTGAGGGTTGGCATAACCTTCGCCACATATTCGTTGACAATCTCGCCGTCCGCGATCAGGGCTGTGCGATGCGTGCGTTTTGCCAGCCCGCTGTCGTGGGTGACAATGATGATGGTCTTGCCTTTTGCGACCAGATCGTTGAACAATGCAAAAACGGATTCGGCAGTCTTAGAATCTAAATTTCCAGTCGGCTCGTCGGCAATCACCACCGGCGGGTCATTGGCGAGGGCGCGGGCTATAGCCACACGCTGCTGTTGTCCACCGGATAAAGCAGTGGGGAGTTTGTGTGCGTGGTCTGCAAGCTCGACAAGCTCCAATAATTCCATGGCGCGTTTGCGGCGTTCGTGGATCGGGTAGGTGCGGCAGAAGTCCATGGGCAGCATGATGTTCTCGATGACGGAGATCATCGGGAGCAATTGAAAAAATTGAAAGACGATGCCGAGATTCCTGCCGCGCCAGCGCGCCATTTTATTTTCGTTCAATTCATGCACGCCGGTGCTGTTGACCCAGACCTCTCCTGTTGTGGGCCGGTCGATACCGGTGATCATGTTGAGCAGGGTGGTTTTGCCGCTGCCCGATTTGCCGATGATGCTGACAAATTCTCCGGCGTTGATCTGCAAATCCACATTCTCGAGCGCATGGTAATCGCCGACAGCGGTCTTGTAATATTTATTAACTTCGCGCAGGTCGATGATGGGACGGCCATCCAACTGCACATCGTTGTTCTTTTGTTTGAAAAATGAAATAGCCATTAGTAAAGTCCTGTACTGCAACTTTCATGTTGCTTGCATTTTGGGCGAAAAATTGTTACTCACAAGATACCCTTCGATACGCCCTGTCGGGCAGTCAGGGCAAGAATCTTGCGGTACGGTAAGCTGCTTTTTTATTTGAACGTCACGACGGCGGTCATGCCCCAGCGCATGGCGGCATCCATATCTGTCAGCAGGATGACGACCTCATAGACCACATCACCCTGGTTGATGGTGTAATCCTCGGCGATGGACAGCACATTGCCCTTGAATTCCATACCGGGCAGCGCATCCAATTTGATCGTGACCGGCTGCCCTTCCTCGATGTCCACCACATCGATCTCGGTCAGCTCGGTGGTTTTGACGATCCAGCTCGACATATCCGCGATCGTCACCAGCGATTGACCGGACGAGGCGAATTCCCCGACCTTGAGGTCCAAATTCGTGATCACACCGGAGAAAGGCGCGCGGACTTCCGCATTCGCCAAAGCGGCGCGAGTGCCGGCCGTATCTTCCGAGAAGGACGGGTCTTGCAGGGCATCGTAATCGCGCTGGGCAGCCGCAAGCCGCACCTCGGCATTCTGAAGATTGGACTCGAGTTCCAGCCACTGGACGGCCAGCCGATAATATGCCCAGGCATTGTCGAGCGCCTTCTTGCGGATCTTGGCAATGCCCTGCACAGGGCGGTCGCCCTTTTCCTCTTCATCGGAGAGCTTCAGTTTTTTCGCATCGAGATGCTGGTAGGGTTCAAAGAGGACGCGCTGCTCATTGAGCAGGACGAGCATTTCCTCGACGGCCTGGGTGGGGATCATGCCGTCGAATTTATTGGGCACATCGAAGTTATCCACCTTGATGCGGGCGATG
>JACZJC010000026.1 GCA_014860745.1 Anaerolineales bacterium | reverse complement strand
TTCAAATAACTTTTGCAATAAGACCGACTGCGTGCTATCCTTAATCATGAAAGCCTCCTGGGTATGTTTGGTCTCTCAACCAAAACTTTACTCAGAAGGCTTTCCCTTTTCAACTACCTCTTCTTAATAGCCAAAGTCGAGGCTTTTTCATTCACTACAATCCTCTTGCCTTGTTTTCGAGAGGAAGCAATCTGGCGTAGATGATTTCATGAGTGGGGGTTGGCACACCCACCGCCCGCCCCATGCGGATGACTGCGCCGGTCTGTTCATTCAGTTCAGAGGGACGGCCTTCCATCATATCTTTCTGCATCGAGGCGGTTACATCGGGCTGAAGTTTATCGATGCGCTGCATTGTATCCGAAACCAGGCTATCCGCGAGGGGAACACCGCGGGCACGTCCAATGGTGGCGGTCTCGTTCATGGCGTTGATCAGCATCTCGCGTGTTTCCGGGTTGGAACGAAATCCGCCGATGGTCTGGCCAGTGAACGCGCCAACCCCGCTTGTAGCGGAAATGAAAACGAATTTTTCCCACATCGCAACATTGATATCCGCAGGCACATCCACAGTGATACCATCCAGGGCAACGAATATCTCGCGCAAAGATTCAACCCGCGCACTTTTGGATCTGTCCAGCTCGCCGAATGCGATGAAGGGTTGAACACCTACATGGCGAATATGCCCAGGCGCGGCAATCACGGCACTGATGCGGCATAACCCACCCAGCACATGGTCCCGGCCAAACGCAGCGAGCAGCTTATCCATATGCTCGATGCCGTTCAACAACGGCAGGATCATCGTCCCCTCGCCGATTAATGGTTGCATCTCCTTGAGCGCGGAATCCAACTGCCAGGCTTTTGTTGCTAGGATAATCAGGTTTACATAACCGATGGATTTCGGCGTATCCGTTGCCTGAGCGGGATGAACGACAAAATCGCCGCCGATCGAATCGACCCGCAAGCCTGATTCTGTGATCGCGGTTAGGTGCGCCCCCCGGGCAATGAAAATCACATCCTGCCCGGCCAATGCCAGCCTCCCGCCAAAATATCCGCCGACACTTCCCGAGCCAAAGACAGCAATTTTCATAAGAGGGGTCTCCAATTTACAAATGAATGATATACAATATGGAAAATCAAAATCAAGTATATCTTACGCGGCAGGATGAACATGCATGGAAACCTCTCCCAAAATTCCAATGATCACCACCCCCAGGCTTGTGCTGCGCCCATTCACAATCGGTGACTTTGATACCTTGTTCAAGATCGTGCAGGAACCCGAAATTTTTCGATATTTTCCATCTACAGGCGCGTGGTCTGAGGACAAGGTGGAGCGGTATATCCAATATCAGATTGCGCACTGGAAAAAATATAATTACGGTCATTGGGCGGTGGTAATACGCGAGACAGGTCAGATCATCGGCTGGAACGGATTGGAATATCTGCCCGATACAAACGAGACCGAGGTGGGCTATCTTTTGAGCGGCGCATTTTGGGGAAAGGGATATGCCACGGAATCGGCGGGTGCGGCGATTAAATTCGGGTTGAATAAATTCGGGTTGAATAAAATCGGGTTGAAGGAAATCATCGGGTTGACTCATCCACAGAACCTTGCTTCACAGCGAGTTCTGGAAAAAAGCGGCCTTTCGTTTTCGCGGAGCGCATCCTATTTCGGGATGGAAATGTTCAGGTACTCAACCCATATGTCGGCTTAGAAAGAGGCGCGGAATCTAAAATCGGGCGAATGTCGTCGCCCGATTTTAGATTCAACAAAATTGTATTACGCTGGAGCCGCTTCCGTTTTTGGACGTTCGTCATGGTCCAGAAGGATGGTTTCGGCGTTGTGAATGGCAGGGATGAAATATCCAGCAAGGCCGGCAAGAATACCGCCAAAGCCGCAAAAGAAAATGATCAGGCCCATGCCCGCGCCAGGGCCTATGCCAACCAGCCAGCCGAATGTTTGGGAGAGCGAACTGGTCACGCGCATTTGCGGTTCGAGGACAAAATCAGCAAGCGTGCCTGCAATGATCGGCGAGATGGGATTGGTAAACCAGGCGATCAGACGACGCGCCGAGAAAACGCGGCCTTGAACATCCGGTGCAACCTTGGCTTGCCAGATGGCCTGGTTGGAAGCATTGACCAACGGCCCGACAAGCGAAGTAACAATGATGCCTGTGATCCAAATGGGCAGGCCTCCCACCAAGCCGACAATTGACATGCCCAGCCCGGAAATCATCCACCCGAGCAGGACGCCATGCACGCGGCGCTTGAATCCGCCCCAGGCGCTCATGATGATGCCGCCGATCAACCCGCCGACCGCGCCGGCCGTTTGCACAGAGCCCAGCATCAAGCTGTCATTCGCAGTGCGGGAAAGAACCATCGGGGCAAGCAAAGTGAAACCGATCCCGGCAAAGAGATTGCCAACAAAAAAGATCATCTGCAAGCCAAGCAGGCTTGGGCGGGCAAAGATATATTTAAAACCGTAGGCGGCTTCCTTCCAGACGCTGCCTTTTCCCTTCTCGCCTTCCTCGGTGCGCGGCGGCTGGGGAACGTGGACGAGCATCAGCGCGCCAATGGCAAGTAAAAATGTAGCCACATCGAAGAGCAGAATACCCGTCAGGCCAATGAAGGGAAGCAGCGCGCCCGCCAGCAGCGGTGCAATGACACCCGGCCCGGCTTCGATCAATGACATCATGCCGTTGGCGCGGCCGTATTGTTCCTTCGGAACCATGGTGGTGATGGCCGCGGAATAGGCCGGCCATTGGAATGCCATTCCAAGGCCGTAAATGATGGATGCAAAATACAAATGCCAGAATTCAAGAATCCCCAGCCATTGAAAGACAAGGATCACAATGGTTGCAATACCCGCTCCGAGATCACTGACCATCATCATCATTTTGCGGTTATGACGGTCCACCATGACGCCGGCCACCGGCGAAATCAGAAGGAAGGGGGTGATAAAGAAGACCTGCATCAAACCAAGCGCCGTGGCGCTTTCTGTCTTTTGGAACATGAAAATCGTGAGGCCAAACTGACTCATCGCGCTGGCGAGCACGGAGACGATCTGTCCGATCCAAACGATGGTAAAACCGAACATGCCGCTTGGGCGTTTTGCGGTGGTCTCTTCCATGGATTATTTTCCTCTTATATATTCGGTAAATTAATTTTTTGAAAAAGAATTCGCGGACTGAATCCGCAACTCAAAGACCGCTAGTACGGCCTGCACATACAAATGGATTATGCCTGGCGGTGGGGCACGGCGGTGCCGTTCTTAAATAACGGGGTTATTGCAATAATTTATAAAAATAGTAACTCATGCTGCACTCGCTTTTCCTTCTACTCAACAAAAATCTCGACATGTTCGCCGTCGTTTTCATCCACGACATCGATGATCTTGCCTGTCACACCCATGCGCAAGGCTTCCATAACATTGCTCATGTCCACACCTTCCACTTCGGGGGCAAAATGAGCGCCAATCTTCAACCCGGCATCCACCAGCGCAAGCGGAATTTGCACGGAGGCTTTCGAACGCCCGGTGCGGATGTCCGTCACACGGACGCGCAACATGCGAGCGCCGCCCGCCCCGGGCGGGCGCGGAGGCGCGGGAATGCCGCGGCGGGTATCGCTCAATGCCGCCAGTAATTTCGCCCCTTCATCCGCACTGATCTTGCCTTCCTCGATCAACTTGAGGATCTTCATTCTCTCTTCGCTGTTTGCCATGGTCTTGTCTCCTTCTATGCTTCGTTAGAATCCAACATCCAAACGAGCCATTTTATCTGTTTTATCCTGCTGCAACCGGCAAATTATCGTCCACGATTTCTTCAGCAACTGCCTCCCCGCCTTGTTCATCCACTTTGGGAAGTTTGAACTTTATCCAAATCGGTATCACGGAAAGCAATAATACGATTGCAGTCACTGTAAATGGAAACGTCGGGCCGACGCGATCCCACATCTGTGCGCCGATCCACGGAGCAGGTAGTGAGATGACGCCCAAACTTGTGCTAAACAAACCGAATGCCATGCCGCGATTTTTCTGAGGAACCGCCTTGCTGATTAACGATTGATATGCAGGAGCAGAGATACCCGCGCCCATGCCCGCCAAACCCCAGCCCAAATAATACATCCACTGATTGCCCGCAGGGATATTCACCAGCACGAACAAAGCGCTGGACATCAAAACCATACCAGCCGCAATGCCAACCCGCTCGCCGGCTTTGTCCGAAAGCCAACCGCCGGGGATGGTGGTTGCCATCATCGCCATGCCAAAAAATGACATAACCCAGCCGATCTGCTGGAGTGAAAGACCGCCAACCTCCTGCATGTAGACAGGGAAAAGATTTTCTGAAAACTGGAAGGAAACGTCGCGCAAACCATCTGTGATCAACATCCAGGTGATGAGTCCGCCTGAAAAGACCAAGCCGAACATCGAAACCAGATTGGTTTTCAATCCGCTGAAAGAAAGTTTATCTGTCTTTGCAGTTGCGGTTTTTGCAGCCTCACGTGCCATGCTTAAACGCATCAACATGGCAATAAAGTAAAAAATACCCGCCACCAGCAACATCAACTTAAAACCATAGGATCCAGCCAGCCAGCCGCCCAACGGAGGGCCAAGCACGGAAACGATCATGAAGATCGCCTGCGAAATGCCGAAGACCTTGCCGCGATTCTCTTCGCTGGAATGTTCTGCAATAAAGGCATCGAAGCTCGGTCCCACCAGCGCACGTGCCACCGATCCAACCGCCACTGCCAGAAGAAGCCATTGCCACGAATCCGCCAGAATGAGCGGGATGAAACCCAAAACACCAAACACACTGCCGATCGCAATCGCGCGCAAGCGGCCTAATGTATCCGAAACCCATCCGCCTAAAATTTGTAAAAGCAAAGGAACGATCTGTGAAAGCGTAAAGAACAGCCCGATCTGCGTGATCGACGCATCAAGGTCTTTGAGATAAAGCGGCATCAGCGAACCATACATGCTTCCGCCGATGTTGGCAAACACCATCGCCGTCAAAAACAATATCAGTATTCCACTCAATAAAGGTTTCTTTTTGATCGTTTCCATTTTTCATCCTATAAAAAGCTGCACTCTTTCGCCATCATCATCATCCACATGCACAATCAAAGGCTCGTTAATATTTTTTGCCAGGGCAATCGCTTGCACCATGCGATCCACATTGGCGTTTTTTAGTCCGCTGATTTGGCCGCCGAAATTTTTCAGGAACCAGCCAACAAGCCCGAGCGGAAGAGGAAGCGCCAGCGAAATATGCCGCGGCCCGTCCTGGTCCTTCGATTGCGAGCGGTCCACATCCACGTACAGCCAGCGCGAAATTCCGCTGCCGGCACCCATCACGGTCAACAAAATTCCCAAAGTCAACGGCATGCCCATGCAGAAAAACCAGAAACTGGTGCCGGCATTTTGTTGAATGCCAAACATCGCCCACGCGCTCAACACGGTAAAGATGACGCCAACCCAGAGGAATGCCCTGGAAAAACGCATGGCGCGCTTGCGGACGTGATCGAACTCCGGAGCATCGCCCTTCGATGAACTCAGGACACCGCTTCTCTCTCCGCCGATAAATGATTCTGCTTCGAGAACTTCCGCTTCTTCTCCAATAGAATCGTCCAGTGAGCGCATCAGCGTGGCGGCTTCCTCCGCGCTGATCTTTCCGTCCGCAACCATCTGCAAAATTTTTCTTCGCTCTTCTGAGGACATTAAGAACCTCCTTCCAATGCAGCCAGTAATTTTTCCGCTTCTTCGGAAGTAATCTTCTTTTCCTGCAGCATCTTCAGGATGGCAAGCCGTTCCTCATCCGAGATCGGAGATTTGGGCGGCATCGGCACGCCCTGTGGAGAAAAATCCCAATTCCAGCGGCCAATCTCTACACCAACTTTGCCCCGGCGGGTGCGGCGTTCTGCATCGCGGGTTTTTTGCTCGATGCGGCGGGCAGCCTCCTCCACCTTGCGCTGGGCGCGTTGAGTGGCCTGCTCCACACGGCGGGAAATGCGTTCGCCAAAACCAGACCAATCCATACCGATGCCGGCAAAGTTACCGAATTCTTCGGCTGATTCACCCGCATCCGATTGGTTGCTGACGCGAATGTCACCGCCCGCATTTAAATTAATTGTTGCAGAACCCTCCCCAAGGGTAACTACGCGGCTGGTGATGTCTTCTTCATTTTCAATACCTTTCCATTCAATATCGATGTCATCGGCATTGAGTGTAAGGGTGGCATCCGCCTTGGGAGGCATCACCAATAAAATGTCGTCGCCCGCGGTGACAGAATAGGTATTTCCAGCTTGTGGATTCAAATACATCACCACATCCTCGGCCACATTCGCGCTGACATTTCCGCGCACATCGCGCAAGGCGAGGTCATCGGCAACGGAGGCAAGGGTTACATTCCCGTCCACATCCCGGATGGATACGTCGCTGTTGGCGCTTTTGATGGATAAATGTCCCTTCGCGCCGCGCAGGCTAAAGTCCGCGTGAACCGTGTCGATGGCAATGGAATTGATGTCGCGGAGGGAAAGGTCGCCGGAGATTTCTTTTAATTCAAGTTCCCCCATCACACCGCGAATGGACGCATCCCCGCCGATCATGGTAATAAAGATGGAAGCGGCTTTGGGCACTCGGAGGGAAAGGTCGTCTCCGCAGGAGACGTTTACCTGGTCACCGTCCTGACTGACCTTCATCTCATTATCATCAGTCTTCAGGAGGATATCCTCCCCTTCCCAACCGACGAGACTCAGATCCCCACCGATCGAATCGATAATAATTTTTGGGGTACGGCCTGCTGAAATGGTTTTGGACATGATGGTTACTCCTCACCGCGCAGTATGCGCATGGCTTGATCGGCAGTGATTTTGCCGGCTTCAAGGTCGGCAATGGCGCTGCTTCTTTTTTCGGCATCAACTTCCGCTGATTCATCCTTGCCGGGTTCGTACCCCAGCGCGCGGATGACTTCATGCAGACGGTTGCGAATGGTTGGATAGGACAAATTGAGTTCCTGCTCCATGCGGTTGATCTTGCCTTCACAACGCACAAATGTGAAAACAAACTCCAGTTGGTCGGGAGTCAGGTTCGAGAACTGGCCCATGGCAAAATGCCCTTCGATGGAAGTATCGCAGGATGTACAGTGAAGTCGGGCAACTTCCAATTCCGACTGACAGATCGGGCAAATGGTAGGGGCGGGTCGCATGATCACATTCTCCAATGATGGGATTTTAGGTTATATTTTGCGGTGTGCTGTTATGCTCTGGCCTTTTTTGTTTTCCCCTGGGGAAATCCAAGCTGATTTACCTGCAAGGATGCAGTGTAGCGAGCCTGGAGCTTTTCACCTTTGGAAACCATCCAAACTCCGAGGGTAGCCAGCCAGCGGTCATTTAGTGAGAGTCGATGCGCGGCTTTGCGCGCCAATTGGATATTCACTTCGATCTGGTTTTTCTCTTTTGCCAAGTCCAGTAAGTCATCTTCATGAAAATTGTTCACTTTATTCTCCAATTGTCAGTTAGAAGGAAAATGAGGCACTAAATGGTATAAACTCAATATTATTACTGCATTCTTAATGAAATTATAGGCAATTTTTAAATTTTGTCAAGTACTAATTTAATAATCCTAAACACAAAATCAATATAATTGATTTTACGCTTGATAATCCTGAATAATCCTTTCTTTTTGGAGGTTTCCATTGATTCGCACCCTCTTTTACTTCCCAGGCAAGCCCGTTCGCACAGACATCCACCCTTCCGAATTTCCTAGGCTTCTTCGTGACCGCCGCGGCCTATTATGGGTCGACTTCACGTCAGAACCGCCTGAATCGGCGCTGCCCTTGCTGCAAAGTTTCAAATTTCACCACCTAGCCATCGAGGATGCGTTGCAGCAAACGCACGCGCCTAAAATAGACGATTGGGGCGATTATCTTTATATCGTTCTTAATTACATGCATCTGGGAAAAGCCACAGAACCCTGGGATACGGAGATAGACGAACTGGACATTTTCCTTGGGAGAAACTACGTCATCACCCATCATGACAATCCCTTATCATCCATTGATGAAACATGGAATGCCAGCCAGCGCGATCCGCGCTATTCACAAGACGGCCCGGATCACTTGCTCTACAAGATCATAGACGCCATTGTGACGAATTACATGCCCATCATCGAAAAGATAGACGAGGAGATCGACTGGATCGAAGACCAGGTTTTCGACCGGCCGAGTTCGGAAACGCTATCAAAACTATTCACCCTGAAACGGGTTTTGCTCGCCATGAGACGAATCCTCCTTCCGCAGCGCGAGGTGCTCAACAAAATGGCGCGCGATGATTACGATGTCATCGACCGCAAAGACCGTATCTTCTTCCGCGATATTTACGATCATCTTGTCCGCCTGCATGATGTTAATGAAAGCCTGCGCGACCTCGTGGGCGGCGCGCTGGATACCTATCTTTCCGTTGTCAATAACCGCATGAACGAAGTAATGAAGACCCTCACCATTATCACCACCCTCTTCATGCCTTTGACTTTTGTCACGGGCTTCTTTGGGATGAATTTCTTTGCTGCAAATCCACCCTACGCCAGCTGGACCCTTCCCACGATCTTTTATGGGACCCTCGGCTTGATAATGCTGACCCCGGTCTTTATGTTCTTTTGGATGCGCCGCCGCACCTGGGTTTAGTTCCCCAATTCTGACATCTTTTAGAGCCTTGACACAGAACAGGCGTTCGAGTATCATTCCTAGCACAAATGAGCGAAGAATGCTCAACCGTGCCAGTACTCTGGCAGGAGGCTCAAAATGATGATGATGGTCCGAAAAAGTAAAGGGTTAGGCGAACGCCACCAGAGAATTCTGGATTTTATTGCGTCCTATCAACGCGAACACAAACACCCCCCTTCAATCCGAGAAATCGGCGAGCATTGTGATATTTCATCCACCTCCGTGGTGAATTATTATCTCGACCAGCTCGAGAAATCAGGTCACATCGAACGTGACCGCAAGATTTCGCGCGGCATGAGGTTGACCGGCAACACCCCTCTCGGTGACATGCTCCGCGTCCCGGTGCTTGGTGTGATTCAGGCTGGTGAACCCATTCCTGTCCCCTCGAATGCGGATTTCGCCTCCTTCACTCCTGAAGACTCCGTGGAAATCGCCACCTCCCTTATGCCGGGTAAAGAAAAAGGCAAGGAATTGTTCGCCTTGCAAGTTCAAGGAGACTCTATGATCGACGCCATGATCAACGACGGCGACATTGTCATCCTCAAACCCACGCAAGATGCCCGCAACGGCGAGATGGTGGCCGTCTGGCTATCAGACCGCAACGAAACCACCTTGAAATATTATTACAAGGAAAAGGATGGTTACCGCCTGCAGCCCGCCAATCCCACCATGAAGCCGATCATGCTCAAAAAGACCGAAGCATTGGAAATCAAAGGCAAAGTAGTCATGGTCATCCGTAAAGTGGAACGATATAACTAGAAACTAATCAAAAAGAGACGGCAAATTTGCCGTCTCTTTTTGATTCCTATGGTGTATTTCCATATGAGAGTCTTTTTATCAGTTCAAAAGGAGTCAGAAATGTATGGAACAATTGCACGGTTTCGAGTGAAAGAGGGAGTTGACAAGCAGGAATTCAAGCGGAAAATGGATGGGTTTGACTCATCCGAAATTCCAGGGTGGATCGCTGACTACATCTTCCAAACAGACGCGGACTCGGACATGTACTATCTCGTGGCGGTTTTCAAGGATAAAGAATCCTACCAGGCCAATGCAGACGACCCAAAGCAGCACGAACGCTATCTGATCTTTCGCTCCTTTCTGGCAGATGACCCGGAGTGGAATGATGGTTTGATCGTCTCGGCGACAGGTCCAGGGTCCAGATAAAAAAGCGTAGGGAATCAAAAAGAGACCATCCATGCGGACGGTCTCTTTTTTTCGGTAAGAAAAATTACTCAACCACGACGGCAGCGCCGGCTTCTTCGAGTTTCTTCTTGGCCTCCATGGCCGCATCTTTGCCGACAGCGGAGAGAACCTTGGAACCTGCGGTTTCGGCAAGGGTCTTGGCTTCGCCCAGGCCGAGGCTGGTCAACTGACGGATGACCTTGATCACGTCAATCTTCTTGGCGCCGGCATCCTTGATGACCACATCGAATTCGGTCTTCTCTTCAACAGGTTCAGCAGCGGCGGCGGCGGGGCCGCCAGCCATCATGGCCACAGGAGCGGCGGCAGAAACGCCCCATTTTTCTTCGAGTTTCTTGACGAGGTCAGCGGCCTCGAGGACGGAAAGAGTGGAAAGTTCTTCCACGAGTTTTTCAAGCTTGTCAGACATTGTTTAGCACTCCTTGCTAAGTAATTAGAATTTTAAATGGTTTGCGAGTTGAACTCGCTGAAAAATTAGGCGGCAGCCTGTGCGCTCTCTGAGCGCGCTTTGATGACGGCTGCAAGGCCGCGTGCAGGTTCCGCGAGCGTGCGGACAAGTTTGCCGGCAGGCGCCTGCAAAATGCCAAGCAATGTTGCACGCATAACGGGCAGCGGCGGCAGATCCGATAGTGCCTTCACTTGAGCAGCGTTGAGAGCTTTGCCGCCCATCAAACCGCCTTTCACTTTAACGAACTCATTGCCTTTTGTTGCATCGGTCAATGCTTTCGCGATGGAGGCAGGGTCTGTGAATGCAAAAGAGATCGCGGTCGACTTCACGAGGAAATCCTGGGGGATTTCCATGCCGTTCTCTGCAAACACGCGGCGGACCAGTGTGTTCTTGACGATATGGAATTCACCGCCTGATTCGCGGATTTTCGCGCGGATTGCATCGATGGACTTCATGGTCGCGCCGGTGTATTCTACAAGAATCACAGCTTCACTGCGCTTGATCCAGTCTGCGTACTGGGCCTGCATTTCTTCCTTGCGTTGTTTTGAAATTGCCAAAGGGTTTTCACCTCCTTTCAAGAGAAAAGTCTTTGCCACTTACGCAGGCAAAGACTTTGGCAATTCCCAGTGGGAACCAGCGCAGGAAAGCGCTGAAATATGCTGTCAGTCTCCACCTGAGCGGGGAATTAAGTCTGTGCATTTCACACAGACACCCGCCTTCATAGGCGAAGTGGTTTTTCAGGATAACGAGTATCTTTTACTCGGCACCATGCATGTGTTCGTTGGGATCGGCCTTTACGCCGGGTCCCATGGTGGTGGTGATGGTAATGCGCTTCACGAAGTTGCCCTTCGCACCCGACGGACGGGATTTATTGACCGCATCCACCAAAGCCACATAGTTCTCAAATAGTTTATCGGCAGAGAAGGAAACCTTGCCGATGGAAACATGAATATTATTGGACTTATCGAGACGATACTCCACACGCCCAGCCTTGGCTTCCTTAATGGCGCGTTCCATATCCTGTGCAGAAACGACAGTGCCCGCTTTTGGGTTCGGCATGAGACCGCGCGGACCGAGCACACGGCCCAAACGACCCACCTTACCCATCGCATCAGGTGTAGCGATCGCGACGTCAAAATCAAGAGCCCCGCCTTCGATCTTCTTCAAGGTTTCATCGTCATCGGCAACGAGGTCAGCGCCGCCCGCGCGGGCTGCCGCAGCGCCTTCGCCCTGGGCGAAAACCAGCACACGGACCGTCTTACCGAGACCGTGCGGGAGTACCACAACATCACGCAATTGTTGATCGGCCTGGCGTGAGTCAAGCGTGGTGCGCATGTGAACTTCAACGGTCGCATCGAATTTAGTGATCGAGGTTTCTTTTGCAAGAGCAACCGCCTCGCGGGCAGAGTACACCTTGTCAAAATCAACCTTGGCGGCTGCCGCTGTATATTTTTTTCCGTGTTTAGCCATTTTATCCTCCGTGGTGCAAGCGGACGGCGTAAGCCATCCTCCCACAAAATTAATCGGTTACCGTAATGCCCATCGAACGGGCTGTACCTTCAACCTGTTTCATCGCGCCTTCAAGGTCGATCGCATTGAGGTCTTTCATCTTCAACTCAGCGATCTCCTTCACCTGGGCGCGGGTCACCTTACCGACCTTTTCCTTGTTCGGAACACCGGAGCCCTTCTCAACCTTAGCAGCTTTGCGAAGCAAAACCGCAGCAGGCGGGGTGCGAAGCACGAATGTAAACGAACCATCGGTATAGATCGTGATTTCCGCAGGAAGAACCTCGCCCTGACGATTTGATGTTCGGGCGTTGTATTCCTTGCAGAAAGCCATGATGTTGATGCCATGGCTTGCCAGCGCAGGACCGACGGGAGGCGCGGGATTCGCCTTGCCAGCCTCGAGCTGCAAACGAACGATTGCTTTTAACTTCTTTGCCATTTGATTAAACTCCTTTGTGGTTTTAGCGGGTCATTTGGGAGACCCTCCCACCGCATCAGGCCCAACTGAGGCCTGCTACTGTCCAATTAATTTTTTTCTACCTTACGCTTTTTCGACCTGAAGGAAATCCAGCTCGACGGGTGTCTCGCGTCCGAAGAAACTGACCATCACGCGCACCTTTGTGCGCTCCATGTCGATCTCAGAAACCATGCCGCGGAAATCGTTGAACGGGCCATCCACAATGCGGACACGTTCGCCAACTTTGAACGTGACTTTGACAGTGGGCGCTTCAGCTTCCATTCGTTTGACGATCTGGGCAACTTCTTCAGGCCGCAGGGGCGTGGGGTTGTTGCCCATGCCAACGAAACCTGTCACACCGGGCGTATTACGAACCACGTACCAGGAATCTTCCGAAAGAGCCATGTTCACGAGCACATAGCCTGGGAAGATATGGCGTTCCACCGTGCGGCGTTTGCCATCCTTGACTTCGATCTCTTCCTGTGTCGGGATGACCACGTCGAAGATCTTGTCTTTCATGCCCATGGTTTCGATGCGCTGTTCAAGGTTATGTCGAACTTTGTTCTCATAACCCGAATAACAATGGATTACAAACCAGGCAGGGCCTTCAACGCTTGTTTCGACGGGAGGCAGGTCGGTGGGGATCTTCACCTCGGAAGCGGGAGCAGGCTTCGGGTCCGATGAAGAAGCGGAATCATCCGCAGGAGCAGCCTGCTCCTCGGTTTTTTCATCCATCGGTTCCTGTTCAATCTGCTCTTGCGGTTCCGGTAAATCCATCAGATCCTCAATTCAAACTAAATGCCCAACACCAAGCCAAGCAACTCAACAGCGACAAAATCCATGCCCGCAAGGAAAATGCCGACAACCACCATGACCACAAGGACAAGCCAGGTCAGGCGGCGCGCTTCAGGCCATGTCGGCCAGCTCACTTTGCGAAGTTCTCCCGTGGTTTCACGGAAGTAACGCTGAATGGCGTTTTCGCTTTTCTTGACTTTCTTTGCTTTCTCAGCCAAGGGTTTACTCCTTCTTTCATTTTACGGCTAAAACGCCGCCTGCTCTTGCGAAGACGGCGTTGCCTCAGGCAGGCCAGGTAGGAATCGAACCCACAACCGCTCGTTTTGGAGACGAGTGCTCTGCCAATTGAGCCACTGGCCTAGGTAGGCAGGAGCGAGATCACCTCGCCCCTACCGAATTACTTCGTTTCACGGTGTACTGTGTGCTTCTTGCAGCGCGAGCAGTACTTCTTGAACTCCAACCGATTGGGATCATTGCGACGATTCTTTTCGGTGGTGTAATTCCGCTCTTTGCAGTCGTTACACTGGAGAGTGACGACCGGGCGGATATCCTTCTTCTTGGAAGCCATTTTACTACCTTACTTTCTAAATTACTCGATGATCTTGGTAACGACACCCGCACCGACGGTCAGACCGCCTTCACGGATGGCGAATTTGGAACCCTGCTCGAGAGCCACCGGCACGATCAACTCCACCGTCAGGTTCACGTTGTCGCCCGGCATCACCATCTC
>JACZJC010000025.1 GCA_014860745.1 Anaerolineales bacterium | reverse complement strand
TTCAAATAACTTTTGCAATAAGACCGACTGCGTGCTATCCTTAATCATGAAAGCCTCCTGGGTATGTTTGGTCTCTCAACCAAAACTTTACTCAGAAGGCTTTCCCTTTTCAACTACCTCTTCTTAATAGCCAAAGTCGAGTGCCCTGAATATCACGACCTGTCATTTCATTTCTTTGCGGGCTTTCGCACAGCAGGTTTCCTGACTTTCTTCACAGGGACTGCCTCCGCAACAGACTCTTCTTCATATTCATCGTCGATCCCATTGAGGAAGTTATAAACCAAAACAGCCAGCGTAGCACCAATCAACGGGCCGAACAAATAGATCACATAGGTGTAAACGTTTGAAAAGCTTGGTCCAGTAAAAATGGCTGGTCCAAAGGTACGTGCAGGGTTCAGGGATGCTCCTGTAAGAGCACCGCCTCCCAAAACGGCTACTGCCAATGTGGTGCCGGCCACCCAGCCAGCGAACTTGCCGCCGTGGCCAGCTACTGCTGTATTTAGGATCGTATTTACCAGGAAGAAGGTTAAGATCGCTTCCACAACCATTGCAAGAATTGGCTGCTTATCCGTCAAGAGGCCAGTTGTCGCGCCGCCTTCCAGTGTACCTCCGAGTGAAACTGCAATAGTTTGCAGCAGCCAGGCCGCCAAGATCGCGCCTAAAAATTGGGCAATCCAATAAAAGATGGCCTGCCCCCACTTCAAAGTTTGATTCAATAAAAAAGCAAAGGTCACAGCCGGGTTCAGATGCGCACCCGAGATATGTCCATAGGCATAAGCAAATACTGCCAATGTAAAACCATACGCGAGGGCAACAGCAATTGGCGCCGCGCCCACCATTCCAGCACCAGCCGCAATGAACACCAGGGCAAATGTGCCGATAAATTCTGCAGCAAACACTTTCGAATTAAACATTTTTTCTCCAATCGAACGATTTTTAAATATAACCCCTTGAGCAGTGATACGCTACGAGGATTCAAACTGTTGGCAGTAAAAAAAGCGGTTATCTGCTTCTTATCAGATAACCACTTTTTATCACGATAAATCTTAGGGGATATATTTTCTTTGTATCACGCGGTTAGACGAGGTCGAAACGGTCGAGGTTCATGACCTTGTTCCAGGCTGCGACAAAATCACGCATAAACTTTTCCTTATTGTCGTCCTGCGCATAGACTTCAGCGAGCGCGCGCAACTGTGAGTTGGAACCGAACACCAAGTCCACACGGGTGCCGCTCCACTTGACTTCGCCAGTCTTGCGGTCGTGGGCATTGAAGGTGTCAGCGGCTTCCGAAGTGGGGTGCCAGACAACGCCCATATCCGTCAGGTTGACGAAGAAGTCGTTGGTCAACTTTCCGGGCTGTTTCGTAAACACGCCATGTTGGGAACCACCGACGTTTGCGCCGAGCACACGCAAGCCGCCGACGAGCACGGTCATTTCAGGTGCGCTGAGAGTCAGCAACTGTGCCTTGTCCACTAGCATCTCTTCAGCAGAGACGGTGTAGGTCGTCTTTTGGTGATTGCGGAAGCCGTCCGCTTCGGGTTCGAGTACGGCGAACGATTCCACATCGGTCTGGTCTTGTGAAGCGTCGGCGCGGCCCGGGGTGAAGGGAACTTCCACGTCGTAGCCAGCCGCCTTCGCCGCAGCTTCGACCGCTGCACAACCGCCCAGCACGATCAAGTCCGCCAGCGAGACTTTCTTGCCCTTCTTCTGGGCGCTGTTGAAAGCTTGTTGGATGCCTTCGATCGTGGTCAGCACTTTGGCAAGTTGAGCAGGCTGATTGACTTCCCAATCCTTTTGCGGAGCCAAACGGATGCGCGCGCCATTCGCCCCGCCGCGCTTGTCCGAGCCGCGGAAGGTGGAGGCAGATGCCCAGGCTGTAGAAACAAGTTCAGGCGCAGAAAGACCCGAAGCTAAAATCTTGGACTTGAGGTCAGCGATATCCTTGGCATCAATCAAAGCGTAATCTACAGCGGGGAGCGGATCCTGCCAGATTAAATCTTCAGCGGGGACTTCCGGTCCGAGGTAGCGGACTTTGGGACCCATATCGCGGTGAGTCAGTTTGAACCATGCACGGGCAAAGGCATCCGCAAACGCTTCGGGATTCTGCTGGAAGCGGCGCGCGATAGGCTCGTAGATCGGGTCAAAGCGCAGCGACAGGTCAGCGGTAGTCATCATCGGCGCGTGCTTCTTCGAAGGGTCGTGTGCATCAGGAATCATGTCTTCCGGTTTAACATTCTTGGCCACCCACTGTTGAGCGCCGGCCGGACTCTTGACCAGTTCCCACTCATAACCAAAGAGTGTGTTGAAGTAGCCCATGTCCCATTGAGTGGGATTTGGCTTCCACGCGCCTTCGATGCCGCTGGATGTGGTGTGGACGCCCACGCCGCTGCCGAGGCTGTTCTTCCATCCCAAGCCCATTTCTTCCAGCGGGGCGGCTTCGGGTTCGCGTCCGACCAGTTTCGGATCGCCTGCGCCGTGCGACTTGCCAAAGGTGTGTCCACCAGCGACAAGCGCGACAGTTTCTTCATCGTTCATCGCCATGCGGGCGAAAGTCTCACGTACATCGATGCCCGAAGCGACAGGATCGGGGTTGCCGTCGGGACCTTCGGGGTTGACGTAGATCAAGCCCATCTGCACCGCAGCCAGCGGATTCTCCAGGTTGCGCCCATGCATCTTCCCATCTGCCGTGTCTTCGGACACGAGCACCGCGCCCTCCTTTTCGACTCCCTCGGAACCGTGGGCGTAGCGAATGTCGCCGCCCAGCCATTTGTCTTCGCTACCCCAATAGACATCTTCCTCAGGCTGCCAGATGTCGGCGCGTCCCCCGCCAAAACCGAAGGTCTTGAATCCCATCGACTCCAGCGCCACGTTGCCTGCCAGAATCATCAAGTCGGCCCATGAGAGTTTGTTGCCATATTTGCGTTTGATGGGCCAGAGCAGGCGACGCGCCTTGTCGAGGTTGACGTTGTCGGGCCAGCTGTTGAGCGGCGCAAAACGCTGGTTGCCTTTGCCACCGCCCCCGCGTCCATCGGCGGTGCGGTAGGTGCCTGCGCTGTGCCAGGCCATGCGGATCATTAATCCGCCGTAATGCCCCCAGTCCGCAGGCCACCACTCCTGCGAGTCGGTCATCAGCTTGGCAAGGTCTTTCTTGACCGCAGCCAGATCGAGTTTCTTGAATTCTTCAGCATAATCAAAATCAGGGTCCATCGGGTTGGAAGCAGGCGCGTGTTGGTGCAGAATGTTTAAGTTCAGTTGATTGGGCCACCATTCGCGGTTGGATGTACCCCGGCTGGCAGAAGTCATGCCAGCGTGTCCAGTAACAGGGCATTTGCTTTCTTCGCTCATTTTTATTTCTCCTTATGATGTTTGAAGACGACTTCCTGTTTTAACAGCGGATTCCCTGCCGTTAAAACAGGAGTTTTATTTTTTCTTTTTTTGACAATCTGGACATAGACCATAAAAGTCCAGTTGATGCTTTAAGATTTGAAACCCAAAACTCTGTTCAACTTCCTGAACGATGTTTTTGACAGCAAGTTCAAGTTCTCCATCCATAATTTTTCTACATTTCATACAGATCAAATGCGGGTGCGGATATGGCTTGTTGCCGTCGTAGTGACTGTCATCGCGCAAACCGATCTCAAGCACTTCGCCCAATTCTTTCAAAAGGTCAAGCGTCTTATAAACGGTTGCCAGACTCATGGTGGGAAACTGGATTCTGATCTGGCTATAAAGCTCGGAAGCACTTGGATGTCCGTCACTCGTGGCAATTAAACGAATCAACTCCACGCGCTGTGGAGTTAAACGATATTCACTTGTTCGCAGTTTTGCAATCAACTGCTCAAACCTGGCTTGCGGATCAGTCATATCTGCTCGTTATGGATAACAATTCTCTATAAATCATTATTATCTATTATAGCCATTTTTCCAAAAGAAGGCAAATCCATAACCAAAAAATCAGGGCTTTCCTACAATAAGGACAGCCCTGATTTTAGGATACTGTAACCTCACACCAAAACGAACTTATCCGGTTTCGCGCCGCATATTTTGCACGGCTCGGTCGGTTTGCCGATCTCAATGTTGCCGCACACAGGGCATAGATAAAACTCAACCTCTGTCAAATCCTTGCCCTGTTTCACGGCCTCCAAAGCCAGCGTGTACAGTTTCGCATGGACGGCTTCCGCCTCCAGCGCGTACCCAAACATGCGTTTAGCCTTATGGTCATCGATCTTTGCCTGTTCAAGCATGGGCGGGTACATCTCCTTGTACTCATGGGTTTCGCCATCGATAGCCGCCTGGAGATTATCAGCAGTCAAACCGACCCCCTCGAGTGACTTGAGATGCCCTTCAGCGTGGACGCGCTCTGCCTCGGCGGTGGTGCGGAACAGGCGTGCCACATTCAGGAATCCGTCCTGCTCGGCCTTCCTGGCGAAGGCGCGATATTTTTGGTTGGCCTGACTCTCCCCGGCAAAGGCTTCTTTCAAATTATCAATTGTAGTGGGCATGGTTTCTCCTTCAATACAACAAGTTGTCATCGCCCCCAGATTGTGAAATATAGTTCAATTGTATATCCCCCACGAAACCATTGCAGTAGCAAATGTCACGATTCCCAGTTTCGCGCACCCGCCAAAAACGACTTTCCACTCATGGGCTTTTTGCCAGCAGGTTGGACCTCATCCAGAACCAATGCCCCATCCACTGACATGACCGCGGGTCTTCCATCAAACTTGAACCTGGTTCCGATACTTAAGCCTTTCCCTTCGCTGATAGATGCCCGTGTAACCTTTAGTACATTTCCATTCCACTCGAACCATGCCCCCGGCCATGGATTCATCGCCCGCACCCGCCGCTCCAATTCAATGGCGGGTTGGGTGAAATCGAGCAGGCCGTCCTGTTTCTTTAACATGGGCGCGTAAGTTGCGCCTTCTTCAGACTGAGGCGCTGGGGTGATTTTCCCTGTCAGATAGTCAGGCAGGGTTTCGATAAGAAGGTTCGCTCCCAGCGTGGATAATGTTTGTAAAACAGAACCAGCTGTATCGTCCCGCCGGATGCGGATGCTTTTCTTCGCCAGCATGGGACCGGTGTCCAAGCCCGCATTCATTTTCATGATCGTGACGCCGGTCTCTTCATCCCCTGCAAGAATGGCGGCGTTGATGGGGGCGGCACCACGCCAGCGCGGTAAAAGCGAGGCGTGAACATTGATGCAGCCAAATTTTGGAAGCTCCAAAACTTCCTTTTTTAAAATCTGGCCGAATGCGGCGACTACGATGAGATCGGGGTTCCATGCTTGCAGAAGCGGCAAGGCTTCGGGTTCGCGCAATCTCTGCGGTTGAATGACAGGGATATTCAATTCAAGCGCAAGGGTTTTGATGGGAGGCGCTTTCAGTTCGCGCCCGCGCCCGGAAGCACGGTCCGGCTGGGTGACCACACCAACGACTTGATAGTTCCGGGCAAGCGCCTGCAGAGTTGGGAGTGCGAAATCCGGCGACCCCATAAAAACGATTTTGATGGGCATGGAAAAATTTTACTGCCTTTTTCTGAAAATGGCGGCTTGATTTCTCAAAAGGAATGAAGCACAGTACTAAAGTACGAAACTTTTGGTTTGCGTTTTGTGTTGAAAGGCTGTAAAATACTGCAAATCCAAACCCTACTTATTCGGAGGAATAAATCATGTCTCAAGAATCGATGAATCCCGAAATCACCAGTGACGACAAACTGTGGGCGATGCTCAGCTATCTGATCCCCCTGATCGCCATTGTGGTCCTCTTCATGGAGGATAAAAAGGCCCGTCCCTACGTTAAATTCAGCGCTGTGCAATCCATTGTGGTGACGGTGGTTATTTCCATCATCGCGACGGTGACTTTTGGCTGCGGCGCCATCCTCATCTTTGCTCAACTCTACTGGGCCTATCAAGCATATCAGGGTCAGGATATCCGCATCCCGATGATCACAGATTTCATTCGCAATCAGGGCTGGGCATAGTATTTCCCTTATCAAAAAAAGACTCGCGGCTCGCCGCGAGTCTTTTCCATTTAATTATGATAGACTTGCCAAATAACATAGGAGAATGTATATGAACGAACAAATGCCTTCGACCCCTCCCCTTCCGCTCACACCGCAGGAAGAACGCCAGTGGGCGATGCTCGCCCATATGGGTGTTTTGGTAAACCTGGTCTCCGGTTTTCTCGGGCCATTGGTGCCATTGGGAATTTACATGGTCTATAAAGACCGTTCGCGATATGTGGCTTACCAATCCTTGCAGGCGTTGATCTTTCAACTCATCTGGTGGGTAGGCGGCGGCGCATTAACTGGGATCGCGTGGGCAATTACAGGGGCCCTGAGCGCGGTCATCATCGGGGTGGTTTGTATTCCCTTTGCGTGCATTATCAGCGCCATGCCGCTGGTGGCATTGATATACGGTGTTTACGGTGGCATCCAAACCAATCAGGGACAGGACTTCAAATATTGGCTTGTTGGTGACTGGGTACGAAGCACATTGACTGGATAAAAAAAACAACATCCCCTTTTATATGAAGGGGATGTTGTTATAAACAGTGGTTATTTCAATTTACGGAATACTTCCCGAAATATCCGAACCAAGTCGTATTTCGATATCCACAGTGGAAGCCGGGTCGGGACTGAAGCGGATCTGGCGGTCTGATATACCGAAGACACTTTGCAGCCATTTGATGGTGTACAGTTTGGGGCCGTACACAACAACGATCGTCTGGTTGTAGACCTCCGGTGAAGCAGCCACTTCGGTCACGTTCATGCCGTAGGATTGGAAGAAAGAGCCCGCGCGTTGGTCCAAGCCGGGGGTGAAGGTCCCATCCATAATGCGGACACGAGCCTGTTCATCGCGCATCAATGTGGATGGGTCACCCTGCGCCATCGGGCTGAGCGGCCCCGTGGTGGTAAAGATTTCATCCCGCAGCACACGGATCTTGTCCGCCATCGGTTTCATTACACTGGCAGGTTCGCCTCCCAAAATCACTTTATCAAAGGTCACCATGCTGGTATCGATCACGCCTGTTTTGATGTTTTCGCGGGAAATATCCTTGCCAAGCACAGCCAGTTTAAGCGCGTCCTCAAACGACATGTTCGTATGAATGCCGCTAGAAAGTTGTTTGTAGAGGGTGGGCGCCTTCGCGATCAGCCCGGGGAAAATTTCCGGGTCAAAAATCTGTTCCTGCAAGGCGAAGATCACCTGCTGCTGACGCTTGGAGCGATCTGTGTCGCCGCCTTCGGATTTACGTGTGCGGGCATAGGCCAGCACCTTCCAGCCGCATAATTTACGTTCGCCGCCGGGCGTGATCACCACATGGTCGTTCCCGCCCCCAATGGGATCGAGGACAAGGCGTTCTTCCGGGACGACCCAGATGCAGCCGATCAGATTAACCATATCAATAAAAGTCAGAAAGTCGATCTGGGCGTAATAATGAACGGGAACGCCCAGCAATTGCTCCACGGTTTTCATCGCCAGGCCCGGACCGCCGCCGGGCAACTGCGCGCCTTCCCCGCTCGAATAAGCTGTGTTGATGCGGCTGTAACCAAAGCCGGGTATGTTCACCCACAAATCGCGCGGAATGGACAACATGCCGGCGGTCTTTGTGATCGGGTCAATGGTAAAAAGGATCATCGTATCGGAGCGGGGCGGGCCTTCATCTGCCGCCCAGTCGCGCGCATCCAAACCGATGAAAAGAATGTTAATTCGGCTGGCACCATCCCAGGCGGGAGGCAGGGCGGCTTCGGGGAGCACATTGGGCGTAGGCGGCAAAACATCCGAAGCAACAGGCGTACCCTCATCGTTATAGACAAACTGGTCGCCCGATGCGGTGACGCCGCAGCTTGCCGGGGCAATGCCCGGCAGCTCCGTCAGCGCCCAGCATTGGGTCATATTGTTTGCCAGAATAAAAGCGCCAACAGCCAAAACCGCTGTCACAACCCAGAAGATGATCCTCCCAACCGATGGGCGGCCAATCTTTGGAAATTTTATTTTTTTCAAGAATTCAAATCTATTCATTATTTTTCAAAAACCTCAGGGCTTAATATATACCATATCCAGCCCAAGTCGTTGCAAACCTTCCTGCGCCCAATACTGTAAAAACGCGGATTCTTCGCCCAGACATTCCATCATTACCGGGATGGCGCGATGATCGCGAATCTCACCCAGCGTGCGCAACACCACAATGCGGACGCCTGTCGGCGCTTCATTCATGACCTTGAGCAGGCTCGGCACCGAGGGGCCGCCGATCTTCACTAGGGCATTGCCTGCCAACCCCGCTGTGAGAGTATCTTCATCCGACAGGGCAGCGATCAATGCCTCCACAGCATCTTCGTGCGGATGGTTGCACAGGGCGAGGGCAGTAGCGGCACGCACCTCCGGCGCTGAGTCTTTGAGCAGCGGAATCAGGTCCACGGTCCGCGTGTGAGGCGAAGCAGCGAGGGCGCGCACCGCCCACCAGCGAGAGTCTACATCTTCCGAGCGGGTCAATTCCAGCAGAGGGGGTATCGCGGCCATTCCCATCTTTATTATTTCCGGGATTGACCGTTCGACGCGTTCATCATCTCCGCTGGTCAATGCCGCCAGAAGCTCTTTCATTTTTTATTTTGCGGGCGGCGGGACGGGCAGCGCATCCTGGGCGGTGTTGACCCATTTATCGCCTTCGTCTATGAGCATGACCGGGATATCATCCACGATCGGGTATTTACGCCCGCAATCCTGACAGATGAGCCAGGTATCCTTGTGCAGGACCAGCAAACCTTCCTTTTCACGGACACAATTGGGGCAGCGTAAAATTTCAAGAAGTTCAGAACTAACCATAGTTTCTCCTTTGCCAGGAAGGGATTGTACCATGCTGAAATATCAGGTATTCGGCGATAAACAGAGTTTGCTTTTACGGGCAGCTCTTTCCGGGTCTTCGGTTCCAGGGCCGAATTGACAGACTGCCTGCCAGGGTTCGTAATGGGTGACAAACTGGTCGGTGAAGTAAACCTGCCCGTTAATCCACACGGTACGAGTTACAGTGACATCCGCGCCTTCCGCGGCATAATCCACCTGTTTGATTTCGTTCGTTCTTAATTCCGGGTTTTCTTCGAAGGCCGGTGAGGGCGGCGGGGCAACGTTGGAGGGACCGGTCGTCTCCCAGGTGACACTGCGTCCATCGGAAGTGGAGTAAATCTTCCATGTGATGGTGCGGGCGCCGGGATTGACATAAGTTTCCATCAGCAGCCAATTTGATGTATCGTTCTTGAATTTGAAATCCACAAGCGGGAAATACACGGTGGCATCGAGACCCGCAAAATTTGAGTCAACGGAGCCGCTGGCGTCCATTTCATAATAGGAGACGCGATAAGCGTGTGAGTATCTCTCGATCACCGGGAAGCCCGCAAAGAAGACGGTGCGGAACAAAGTGGTGCTGACCTGGCACACTCCCCCGCCCACGCCTTTGATGGTGCGTCCACCGTAGATGATGAGGGCTTCGGCAAAGCCGTTCTCGAGGCTGACATCGCCCAGTTCATTGCCCATCGAAAAGACTTCACCGGGCGCAATTAGCAATCCATGATAAGGCGCGGCGCCCGCAACGATATTTTGAATCCGTGATTCGCTGGAGCCGTAGAAATAGGTGGTTTGTTCCGCGATAAGTTGGGTGATGCCAAGTTCCGCGCCGGTGGCCGTGTCTTCCACTGCGGGAATCTGTTCGGCAACGCTCAAAGCAACGGTATGCTCGCCTCGCAACAATGCTTCATTGATCGCATTGATGCTGGCTTCCACATCCATGGCGCGGCCAATCGCAGAGGCCTGTATGGGTTCGATCTGACCCGTCCCATCGTTAAAGACGAAGCGCGCATTGGCGGGTAAACGATCCACAAGTATTTTCAAATCGGCCAGGGACTCGCGCAATTTATTGCGGTCCAACCCCACCTGCATTTCCGCGCCGCCTCCATTGTTGGCGATATTGACGGCAAGCATGTTCGCCACAACAGGGATATCAAACGTCCACGGGCCTGGATCGCCCTGGCGGTAATTTGGAATGGTGATGGTTAACGGCTGGCTGAGGATGCGGCGCGCAGCTTCGGCTTGTGAAGACACATCCACTAATCTCGGCGAGGTCTCCTGAATGACGAGCGGCACTTCCCCATCCCAAAAGGATTGCAATTGCGAGCCGAGATAGATCAATGTGGCGTCGAGATTCAACGCCCGCCCAAGTTGACCCGGCTCGGATTCAACATTCGTTCCTTCCACGCGGAGATTTGCTTCCACAACTTGTTGATCCACCTGGGCTGCGATAGTTTGCAGATAGGCATAGGCCACGCGCTGGTCGAAAATGACCACGGGTGAAACGTCCGCGCCGAGGCCGCGTGCGCGAATCTGCCCGGAGAGTGCGGAAAAGAAGCCGCCTTTGCGTCCATAATCATAAGCCGCAATGGCGCTGGCAGTCGGGTCGAAAACCATGCCAAGTTCCACAGGAGATGCGACCCAGACTTTATCGGCGTCGCGGAATAGAACTTTACCGGTAATGGGATAGGAAAGGGTCTGGCTTAATTTCAGCGCGGCATCGTTCGGGGCAAGCCCGGAAAGGTCCACACCGGCGACCGAAATGCCTGGGAATACTCTGCCAGCATAGGCCAGCTGATATCCGATCATCCACAAGATGACGACAGCGGAGAAGATGACAAATCCACCGGCAATCGCAGCAAGGACCTGCCTGAATAAATTACCTCGAGCGTTGAATGGTTTCATAAAAAGTATTATAACGAAAAAATCGCCCCTGATTGTGATGTTTATCTAAGTTTTCGATTAGGAAGAGATAATTTCACGGTACAATCTGAACTTCCCGGAGGAACAATGGTCGAAGAAGAGATTGCCAGGGAACCAGTATTTGAAGTAAAACCCAAAAAAAATTGGAGGATATGGCTTGCCCTGGGCGGATGCTGGGTGGTCCTGTGCGCGGCGGTCTTTGTGGGGGCTTTGATTTTCGTGAGCGCTGATTCCATGCAATTGTTTTTTCCAGAGAATGTGCAGACGGCAGAGGAACTTCCGCGCGGAGTGACGGAAAGCAACACCATGGGCGACCCGCATGCGCCCGTCTATATTGTGGAATACGGCGATTTTCAATGCCCTTATTGTTTAAAGTTCTGGAGCGAGACTGAGCCGCAGTTGATCGAGGAATATGTGAACACCGGCAAAGTGTATTTTGAATATCGGGCGTTCCCGATCCTCGGGCCTGAATCATTTACGGCGGCGGAGGGAGCTTATTGTGCGGGCGACCAGGGAAAATTTTGGGAATTCCACGATACGCTTTTCACGAATTGGACGGGTGAAAACGTGGGTGACTTCACGGAAGAGAAACTGGTCAAATATGCCGAAGCGCTCGACCTGGATATGCAGGAGTTCGAATCTTGTTTGAGCGGGGGAAGACACTCGGGGACGGTGGAGCAGGACAGGGCGCAGGCAGAGGCGGATGGAGTCCATGCGACGCCGACTTTATTCATCAACGGGTTCAAAGTGGAAGGCGCACAACCGTATCAAATCTTGAAAGAATATATCGAAGATGCGTTGAATGGAAATTTAAATACAGAGAGCGGATAAGTCAAATCAATGAAGCCGTCTAAAATCCATTTTCAGAACGAAAAGTTTACGCTCATCCAGGGCGATGTGTTGACCACGGATCTGGTGGAGGATGGCAGTGTCGACCTGGTCGTCACGTCGCCGCCGTACAACGTGGATATTCAATACAATTCGCACAAGGACGATGTGACCTATGCGGAGTATTTGGAATTCAGCGAAAAATGGATGGCGCGCTGTTTCGAGTGGCTGAAGGATGACGGGCGTTTCTGTTTGAACATTCCGCTGGATAAAAACAAAGGCGGCCAGCAAAGCGTGGGCGCGGACTTGACGACGATTGCAAAACGAATCGGCTTTCAATATCATTCCACCATCATTTGGAATGAAGGCAACATTTCGCGCAGGACGGCTTGGGGCTCGTGGATGAGCGCGTCCGCGCCGTACGTGATCGCGCCTGTGGAATTGATCGTGGTGTTGTATAAAAAGAATTGGAAGAAGACCAGCGGCAGCAAAACATCAGACGTGAGCAGGCAGGAATTTATGGATTGGACGAACGGCATGTGGAACTTCAATGGCGAGAGCAAAAAGAAGATCGGACATCCCGCGCCCTTTCCCATCGAATTACCGCGCAGATGCGTAAAACTTTTCAGCTATGTAGACGACGTGGTGCTCGACCCGTTTTGCGGAAGCGGAACAACCATAATTGCAGCCGTCTCCAACAACCGCAAAGGCATCGGCATCGATGTGGATAAGAAATATTGCGAACTGGCGCAGAAAAGAATTTTAGAGAATTTATCCCCACTGGTGGAAAAGCCAAATAAAAAATCAACCGCAGATGAAAGGGATAAACACTGATTTTCGTTTTTGGGAAGCATTATGACCAACCCTTTTTGGTACACGGATGCTTCGACACTCCTTGCAGTCGCAGCACAAGTTTGACGGACAACACGGAAAAGAACGGATTTTTTAAAGGTTTTTCCGTACATTCCGTGTCATCCGTTGTACCCATCTATTTCAAGTGAATATCAGCAGTGAAACCCATGCAAAGTTCAAACACTAAAAACCGTTTCGACAAAAAAGACTCGCTTGAGCTGGGCGAAAAAGCCGAGGGTCTTTTTATCCTGATAGCCGTCAAACATGGCTGGAAGATCTCCGCCTCGACCAGGGAACAGAACATCGACGAGCATTGGGATTATCTGATCGAAAAAGATGACCAGCAATTCAAAGTGGAAGTGAAGGCTGAGAAACGCATTCAGCGAAAGGACGACGACTCGCAAGCCCACTTCACCTGGGTGGAGCTTCGCAACGTGCGCGGCAAGGTCGGCTGGCTCTTCGGCAAAGCGGATTTGATCGCATTCGAAAAGGAAAAGACATTTTTCTTTGTCAAACGGCTGGACCTGCTGGCGCTCGTCAACCGAAAAGTGAATCTCGTGGCAAAGGTCAAATCTGCGAAGGATGCGCTCTACAAAATCTACACCCGTGAAGGCCGCAAGGACAAACTCACCCTGCTCCCCACCAGCGATATCGACCCGATCAAATTCATGGAATGGAAAAAGTGACTTCATTGCGAGCCGCGCATTTTGGTGGGAAGCAATCTCGTACTGACGAAACGCTCCAAGGTAAATACTGATGAAAAGACTTTTTATATTATTGATATCGATTCTCATTCTCACTGCCTGCGCGCCCGCATCAAGCCCCGCCTCGCAGCCTGTTGCAGTGACCGAGGAATTCGTTCAACCTGCAACATTCACCCTCGAACCCGCCACGCCGACCCAAACGTTTACCCCCATCCCAACAGAAACTCCCACGGCCATTCCATATGTAGACAGCCTGAACGCCACCGTCACCGCAGGGTTATTAAGCTGCCGTTATGGGCCCGGTCCTGAGTATTTATATCTCTTCGCCTTCAAAGAAGGCGCAAACATCACGCTGATCGGCCAGGCAGGGAATAATTGGGTGCTGGTGGAAAACGAACCCCAGCGCTGCTGGGTCCATACAAAATACATAAATATTCAAGGCGACCCTCAACTCCTCAAGCCAATGTACCCCGATGGCTTCAAGCTGATCGTCTCCCCGTACTATGGACCAACCACCGTCCTCACCGCCGAACGCAAAGAGGACGAGGTCACCGTCACCTGGGTGGAAGTGCCCGTCAGCCCGGGAAAGTATGAACACCCTGATATGTTCCCCTATATTATCGAAGTCTGGCGTTGTGAAAATGGAGAATTGATCTTCGACCCGCTGGTATCCAGATTCCCCTTTATTACTTTTGTGGACCAGGCAGGCTGTGACGAACCATCCCATGGGCGGGTGTTCGTGCAGGAAAAGCATGGCTATGCAGGGCCAGCGGACATCCCCTGGCCATCACCATAACAAGTAAAAAAGCCATCCGAAATCGGATGGCTTTTTTATTTTGCTCCTTGCCTAGGACTTGAACCTAGAACCTAGCGGTTAACAGCCGCTCGCTCTGCCAATTGAGCTAGCAAGGAATGCGAGCGGGATTATATGTATAAGCATTCGGAATGTCAAGTAGAAATTTTTCATGTCATTGCGAGC
>JACZJC010000002.1 GCA_014860745.1 Anaerolineales bacterium | reverse complement strand
GGGTCAGGGTGGGGATGGAATCAAATTTCATGGTTTGAAATTATACACTTGATAAATAAAAACCCGCCTCACATGAGACGGGTTTCGGACTCTACTCTTCACTCACTACACTGGAACTTTGTCCCATTCCTTTTGCGCGTGTGCATATCCACGCTTCAGGGCTTCATAATTCTTTGGCAGAAGATGTTTGTGTCTTGTGGGAAGATGCGCTTCCAATGCCTTCTCCAAGTCTTCGATCTTGATCTCGGGCAGGGCGGTGAGCATTGCGCCAACGGCCACCATATTCATTAATTTCTTGTCACCGATTTCCTCTGCGATTTCGTTGCAGGGCACAAAGATGGCATGGATGTCTGCGCGCCTGGCTTGGCGGTCTACCATGGACTGGTTCACGATCAATGTGCCTGCGGGCGCGAGCGCTTCCTCATATTTATCAAAGGAGGGCAAATTGAGGGCAATCGCCAGCGGCGGATTTTTCACCAGCGGCGAGCCGATTTCGCGGTCCGCTATAACCACGGTACAGTTAGCGGTGCCGCCGCGCATTTCGGGGCCGTAGGATGGAATCCAAGTCACATCCTTGCCTGTGTCCATTGCAGCGTAGGCCAGCACCTGCCCGGCGAAAAGAACGCCCTGTCCGCCAAACCCTGCGATGATGATTTCTTTTTGCATAGTTATTTCTCCATGTCGTTGCGAGACGGTGCTCTTCCGTCGAAGCAATCTCCAATTAATGAAAAGGTTGCTTCGCAAAGTGCGCTCGCAACGACATCTAAATCTTTATCTGCTTGATCGCATCACTGACCTTGTAATCACCCAGCGGATAGGCGGGGATCATGTGCTCTTCCACAAACTTCAATGAATTGACCGGGGTCATGCCCCAGTTGGTGGGACAGGTGGAGAGCAATTCCACCATCGAGAAGCCGAGTCCGCGCACCTGGGTTTCAAATGCCATGCGGATGGCCTTCTTTGCGAGGCGGATATTTTTCGGGTCGTGCAGAGAGCGGCGCACACAATAGCCGACACCGTCAAGTGTGGAAAGCATTTCAGATACCTTGATCGGATAGCCCTGGGTTTCCACATCACGGCCGTTCGGCGAAGAAGTTGTCTTCATGCCGGGCAAAGTGGTCGGAGCCATTTGTCCGCCGGTCATACCGTAGTTGGCATTGTTGATGAAGATCACGGTCAGGTTTTCTCCGCGCGCGGCGGCGTGCACAATTTCACCCATGCCGATCGAAGCCAGGTCGCCGTCTCCTTGATAGGTGAATACCACGCGGTCCGGCAGCACACGTTTGATGCCTGTCGCCATCGCAGGCGCGCGTCCGTGCGGGGCTTCCACGAAATCGGTGTCAAAATAATTGTAGGCAAATACGGCGCATCCCACGGGTGCAACACCGATGGTTCGATCGGTCACTTTCATTTCATCGAGCACTTCCGCAACCAGACGATGCGCCACGCCGTGGGTACAACCCGGGCAATAATGCGTGGGAGCATCGGTAAATGCTTCAGGTCTTTCGTAAACGAGATTGGGAGTTGTCATTTTACCTCTTGGCTCCCTCTCCCTCTGGGAGAGGGCTGGAGTGAGGGGCGGTCATCCGCATCAGCCACGCATTTCTTGGGTCTGAGTCAGCAGCTATCGGCGCGGTGTTGATGCGTTGAATCTCGTTCAGGATCTCGTCTGGGAAGGGGACCACGCCGCCTGTCCGCCCATAAAACTCGACGGGGACTCGTCCACGCACTGCCAGTTGAACATCATCCAGCATCTGGCCTGTGTTCATCTCTGTGACCAAAAACGCTCGCGCCTGACCTGTAAGCTGGTCCAGCGCTTCAAATGGAAACGGGCTGACGGTGATCGGCCTGAACAAACCGACCTTGATGCCCTGCGCGCGCGCCTCACGGACGGCTGAAAGCGCAACGCGGCCCGCAGTGCCAAAACCGACCACAATGATTTCGGCGTCGTCGAGGAAATATTCCTTGTAACGGACTTCGTTGTTCTGCACTTCCTTCCAGCGGCTGAGCAAACGTAAATTGGTTATCTCTTCGTCGGGCGGATTAATATAAATGGACGAAAGGATTCTACGTTCGCGATTCATCGCGCCGTTGGTGGCCCATTTGAAATCCTTTCGGCGAATTTCCTGCATGGCCGGCATTTCGGCGGGTTCCATCATCTGCCCAACGGAACCGTCGAGGATCATCATGGTGATCATGCGGTATTTTTCAGCAAGGTCGAATGAAAGCACCATCAGGTCGATGGCCTCCTGCACGGATGCGGGGGCCAGCACAATGCGCGGATAGTCGCCGTGTCCGCCGCCGCGCACGGCCTGATAATAATCTCCCTGGGCAGGCGCGATATTGCCGAGACCCGGTCCGCCGCGCATGACGTTCACTAAAACAGCGGGAACTTCGGTTCCCGCGATATAAGATAAACCTTCCATCATCAAACTCACGCCGGGGCTCGATGATGATGACATCACCCGTACGCCTGTGCATGCCGCGCCATAGACCATGTTGATCGCGCCCAGCTCGGATTCCGCCTGCACGAAAGCGCGCCCAAGCTCGGGCAATCGGCGCGAGAGGTATTCGAGAATTTCCGTTTGCGGGGTGATGGGATAACCGAAATAGGCCTCCAGCCCCGCGCGCACTGCGGCTTCCGCGATGGCTTCATTGCCTTTCCATAATTCTTTTGGCATTCGTTTCTCCAAAATTACGCCGTGACAGGCGTGTTGACCTTGGTTATTTCACGATAAACCGTAATCGCTGCATCCGGACAAACCACAGCGCAAATGGCACACCCCGTGCATCCATCTTTAAATGTGTGCGCAGGGTGATATCCCTTGGGGGTGAGCTGCGCCATGTTCAACTCGATCACTGCCTGCGGACAGGCGCTGATGCAAATTTCGCAGCCTTTGCAATATGTATCGCTTACTTCGATCCAGCCTTTTACAGCCATCCGGACTCCTTTTATTTAATTTGTAGGCTTCGAAAGGACTTAAAGACCTTTCGAGACTCTTGTGGAGTAGTTTGACAAAATTAGGTGAATTCCTTCACCACCCTGATTATGTCGTTTTCGGAATAAAGCGAGTAGTGCCAAGCGTCATGTAGGAGGATGCTGAATATCATCCCTTTTTGATATGATAAATTGCCTGAAAACTGAGGGTATTTGCACGAAAACTTTCCACCCCGGGCAGAACCACTCGCAGGGAGGTAATTTCATGGTATCCATCTTGTCTGGAATCTTGTTGGAATCCCGGAATACCCGAACAGAATCTACGAACATGCAGGCATCAATTTTCCCGGCGCCGTTTGTTTTATAAATGGTAGAATCCAAAACAAACCTTAATCGGAGAATAAATGAAGTTACCCAGACCGTTGCTGGTTATTTTGGCTCTATCCCTTGTCCTCTTCCCAAGCGGCTCACTGACTGCCTGCTCCTTTTCAGAACAACCAACCCGAATCGATAAACCAAACATCATCATCATTCTTACCGATGACCAGCCGTATCAAACTCTGCAATATATGCCCAATGTACAAAAGGAACTGGTGGCGAAGGGTATCGATTTCACGAACGCTTATGTCACAACTCCGTTGTGCTGTCCAAGCCGCGCCAGCATTCTTACGGGACAATATGTCCATAACCACGGCGTGAAAACCAACCGCGCTCCCATCGGCGGCGCAACCGTGTTCGATGATTCATCCACCCTGCCGATGTGGCTGCAAGCCGGCGGCTATCGCACCGCGTTAATTGGAAAATACTTAAATGACTATAATGCGCTGCCTGAAGGGTATATCCCTCCAGGGTGGGACGAATGGGATGCCTTTGTTTTAAAGGATGCTGACAAGGATTTTTATTACGGTTACACCCTCAGTGAAAATGGAACGACCGTCCAATATGGATTTGATCCCGAAGACTATAGCACCGATGTTTTGAGCGGCAAGGCGGTTGACTTCATTCGTGAAAACAGCGATGTCCCATTTTTCCTGATGTTCAATGCCTATTCACCTCACCAACCCTATCTGGCCGCGGACCGTCACAAGGATCTATTCAAAATATATGATGATACCTTTGCCCGTTATAACCCGCCCGATTATTTCGAAGCCGACCTTACGGACAAACCTGCATGGTTGAATTCGTACGAACCGCAGTCGGCTGACTATGTGGAAAAAGTTTACCAAAGAATGCTGCGCTCGTTAATGAGCGTGGATGATGCGGTGGGCGAGCTGGTCAATACGCTGGAAAAGGAAAATATTCGCGACAACACGGTTATTATTTTCATGTCTGATAATGGCTTTGCGTTGGGCAACCATCGTTTGATCGGCAAGGCCTGTCCCTACGAGACCTGCATTCATGTCCCCCTTGTTATTTCGTATCCGCAGAAGATAACCGCCTCCCGCGCGGACCCGAACCTGATTCTCAACATCGACCTTGCTCCTACCCTGGCGGAACTTGCCGGGGTTGCGGATCACCCCACATTCGACGGGGAAAGCTTCCTGCCATTAATCGAAGACCCCTCCGCGCAATGGCGAGATGGTTTTCTGATCGAACAATACCAGGATGACGGAGAAGATCGAAGTATGACCTCGCTGGTGCCTGCATACGTCGGTTTTCGCACGGACGAATGGAAATATATCGAATACGAAACCGGGGAACGCGAGTTATATCATCTGCTGGACGACCCGTTTGAACTAAACAACCTTGCAGGTCTGCCGGAATATGAGTTGACCATGCTGGAACTTTCTGCGCGAGTTCATGAAATTCGGCCTTGAGGAATTGGAGTATCAAAACAATGAAAAACCCTGTCATCATTGATGCGATCCGCACTCCCATTGGAGCGTTGGGCGGCATCCTTTCATCCATCCGCCCCGACGATATGGCGGCGCAGGTGATCAAGTCTCTGCTTGAACGCAACCAGATCGACCCTGCACTAATTGAGGAAGTTTTTTTGGGGTGCGCGAACCAGGCCGGTGAAGATAACCGTGACGTGGCGCGCATGGCTGCGCTGTTGGCTGGCCTGCCTGTGGAAGTTGGAGGCGTCACTGTGAACCGGCTCTGTGCTTCGGGATTGAATGCCATCAACATGGCGGCGCGCGCCATCAAGGCGGGCGAGGGAGACGTATACATTGCGGGTGGAGTCGAATCCATGAGCCGGGCCCCCTACTCCCTTCCGAAGGCAGAGGCGGGTTTTTCATTCGGCAATTTAACTGCATATGACACCGCGCTTGGTTGGCGATATCCGAATCCCAAAATGAAGGAAATGTACGGCACCGAGTCAATGGGCGAGACTGCTGAAAATATCGCGGCGGAACGTCCGCACATCACTCGCGAAAAACAGGATGAATTTGCCCTCCGCTCTCATCAACGCGCGCTAGCCGCCATGGACTCGGGACGCTTCAAACTGGAGATCCTTCCTCTTTCCATTCCCCAGAAAAAAGGCGACCCAAAACTTGTGGACACGGATGAACGTCCGCGCCGCGATACAACCATGGAGTCGCTGGCAAAGCTTAAGCCTGCCTTCAAAAAAGAAGGCGGAACCGTCACGGCTGGAAATTCGTCTGGATTAAATGATGGGGCAGCGGCGCTTTTGATTATGAGTGAAGAAAAAGCCGTCGAGTTGAAACTCAAGCCGCTTGCCCGCATTGTCACCTCTGCCTCGGCTGGGGTGCCGCCGCGTGTGATGGGATATGGCCCCATCCCTGCCACAAGAAAGGCTTTACAGCGAGCTGGTTTGAAAATGAAAGATATCGGTTTGATTGAAATCAATGAGGCCTTTGCCGTACAATCTCTGGCTGTGATGGAAGACCTGGAACTCGACCCTGAGATTGTCAACGTCAACGGCGGCGCGATTGCCATCGGGCATCCCCTTGGCTGTTCCGGCGCACGTCTAATGACTACCCTGGTGCATGAGATGAAGAATCGCGGCAAGGTCAAATACGGGGTCGCAACCCTTTGCGTTGGAGTAGGGCAGGGTGAAGCGACAGTAATCGAAAGTCTCGTCTAAAGGTGAAGGTCAAGGATCATAGCCTGGCCTTAGACTCATACCCGAGACCTCCTAGGAGAAACATGAAAAATAATCATTCCTTCGTCACTTCGATATTACTCAGCGCAAGCATTCTTCTTTCCTTGCTCACTGCCTGCACTGCCATACCTGCCACCCAAAACCTGCAATCACAAAACACAGCAGAGCCCGTTGCCACGGAAGCCCCTGCAACCGAGACGCAGACTGTTACACAGCCCTCGCTTGCTCCGCGGGGCACTCCCTTACCTGCCAGCATTGACGCGCCTTTGATCGAATCTCCCTCCATCATCTTCATTAATATGCTGGATGAAGTCTACGGCTGGGCAGTGACGGAGACAGAATTAATCAGAACCAACGATGGCGGGGTAACATGGTACAACGTCACACCACCCGGGTTGACCGATGTTGGATACTCAGTGTTCACCGAATTTCTCAATAAAACCCATGCCTGGGTGCAGGTTATCGACCCTAATAATTATCCCAATGGCGGCACCCTCTACCGGACTTCCGATGGCGGCATCACCTGGGACTCCTCCGAGACCCCCTTCAGCTCCGGCGACATCGAATTTGTGGATGCTGATCACGGCTGGATGATGGCCGATCTCGGCGTGGGGGCGGGCTCCATGGCTGTTTCCGTTTTTCGAACCAGTGATGGCGGGGCAACATGGGCGCGAGCCTTTACCAACGACCCGAACCTTGAAGGTGCCGGTGATAGCCTGCCCCTCAGCGGTATAAAAGTAATGCTGGTCCCGCTCGATGTGAACACCGCCTGGATTGGCGGGGTGATCTATTCTTCAGGTTCCACTTATTTATTCCGCACTGAAGATGGCGGCAAAACCTGGGCACAGGCAACCATGATGCTCCCCGCAGAAGCGCAATCCAGCGAGCTGATGATCGAGCAGGTAAAATTCTTCGCGCCGGAGCAGGGATTTCTCGCCATTCGAATGACATCCACAGACCAGCAAACAATAATATTCACCACCAAAAATGGCGGCGAAACATGGGACCCCGCCCCAGCAAAACTCCCAAGTTTGGGAAGGCTGGAAATCCCGTCGGCGAAGGAAATGATCTTCTATTACAACAACCAGTTCTACGTGACGAAAGATGCGGCGGCCACATTCGAGGTAATCAACCCCGACGTCAACTTCGGCGAATCGCTCACCGACATGAGCTTCGTCAATTCCTCAACAGGCTGGGTGGTGACGACGAGCCCGACCGACCAGCGCAAACTTTACAAGACCACCGATGGAGGAAAAACCTGGTTCGCGATCATCGAATAAAAGAGCCGCCTCATCCCAAGCCGACACTTGATCGGCATTATTAATATTTTCTACGCTGATTATTTATTATCAAGGAGAGAACCTTATGCCGCACCTCGTACGAGATTGGATGTCCAGCCCTGTCGTAGTTGTTGACCCCGATTCAAGCGTTTCCTATGCCATGACGTTGATGCGCCGCCGCAATATTCACAGCGTCGTTGTGGATGTGAGCGAGAAGAACCCATCCTATGGCATTGTCACCACCACGGATGTGCGCGACAAGATCGTCGGCGCGGGCCGCAACCCCGCCGAGACGACCGTGCGTGAGATCATGTCCGGGCCGATTGTCACCGGCCGCGCCGAATGGACGTTGATGGAATGTTCGCAGTTGATGCAGGAGTATAAAATCCATCACCTGCCGATCGCGGATGAAAGCGGCGCGTTGATCGGCCTGATCTCTGCCACGGATATATTTATGTCAGTCGAAGAGCAGGGTTGGGAAGAGGAAAAATAATAAACCCCGCCTGAAAGTTGATGGGATTTGAGTACACGGACAACCCGGAATAAACTTAAGCCTGGCTTTTTTGTTGAAACACCGATGAAGTCCGCGAACTAAAGATGCCCTTGTTTATTTCATCGTATTGACAGCGACCTGTTTCATGTGAGCCAGCACGCCGCGAAATCCGTTCAAGCGCTGGCTCGAGATCGCCTCTTCGAGATTCATTGGGGCGTAAAAATCCGCAGGCACGGTGATGATCTCTTCGGGCTTGCAGCCATTCAGTCCTGCAGCAAGAATGGCGGCAAGCCCGCGCACGGTAGGCGATTGCGGGGGAATATCAAAGTGAAAGACCAGCCCGCCATCGGCTTGTTTTTCGGCAATTAAAAACACGGGGGTCATGCATTCGGGAACTGCTTCCATGTTGGAGCGTTCCTCCTGGAATCGATCTGGCAGCTCCGGCAGCGACTCGGCATATCCGATCAATGTTTCGATCTTCTCATCGCGGGCCATACCCGCGAAGTCATCCACGATTTCCTGAAGTTTGGGAGGGAGAGACATGATATTTTCATGAGTTCGGGCGGGATCTCCCCGCCCGAACAAATTATGATTTATTTTTCGATCGGCGCATCCACGAGGTTGCCCCATTCTGTCCATGAACCGTCATAGTTCTTCACGGCAGGATAACCCAGCAGATACTTCAACACAAACCACGTCAACGAGGAGCGCTCGCCGATGCGGCAATACGCGATGACTTCTTCATCCGCTTTGATATTTTTTCCTTCGTAGATGGCGCGCAGCTCCTCGGGAGATTTGAACGTTGCGTCCGCTTCGTTAACCGCCTGTGCCCACGGAATGCTTACCGCGGTGGGGATGTGCCCGCCGCGAGTCGCGCCTTCCTGCGGATAATTCGGCATGTGCAGAAGTTCACCGGAGAATTCCTTCGGCGAACGGACATCCACCAGCGGTTTCTTCGCTTCCAACTGTTTGAAGACATCATCGCGGAATGCGCGAATCGACTTATTCGCTTCCTTCGCACGGTAGGTTGTCCGGGCTGCCGAAGGGATTTCCTTCACGAGTGGCCGCTTCTCCTGCTCCCATTTGTTTCGCCCGCCATTCATGATCCTGACGTCCTTGTGGCCGTAATATTCAAAGAGCCACAGCGCATAGCAGGCGAACCAATTGGATTTGTCGCCGTAAAAAACGATCGTGGTGTCGTTGGTGATGCCGAGCCTGGATGCCATTTCTTCAAACTGCTCTAATGTTAGAAAGTCACGGCGCAGCGGATGCTGCAGGGTGGTGAACCAATCCACTTGCACCGAGTTTTTGATGTGTCCCATCGGATAAAGCAGGGGGTCTTCATCCGACTCGATGATGCGGACGTTTGGGTCGTCTAGGTGTTGGGCGACCCATTCTGTATCGACAAGATATTCAGGATGTGCGTAAGGCATGACTAAGAGTTCCTTTTTCTTATTGAAATTTATATTTGATGACTATCGTAGGAGCAATCTGCCATGGTTTTTAAAGTAACTTTTCTGGCGTGATGGGCTGCCCTTTCTGGGTATAAAACAAAAAAAGCAGTCAACCTGAAAACAAACGGACAGTGTGATCCATCCAGCGCTTGTGTATTTGGTGCGCGGAGGCCGTTCCACTGTCCCAGGTCATTGACTGCTCGTCGGTGAGAATGCGTCTCTGGCAGTGGTTACGAACCCCGCCATAGACACAAGCAAAAGTTGAAAAGTTTCATGGTTAGAGTTGGCGTATTTTACGTGAATAATTTTTTTTGTCAAGACAAATATTATTTCAGGCGGCCCGCACGATGGAAGAGTTGGGTTGTGATTTGATGTAAAATTGAAGAATGCCGAAGCAGAAGTATTACGTGGTTTGGAAGGGCCGTAAGACGGGCATCTTCACTTCCTGGGCGGAGTGCGAAAAACAAGTGAAGGGTTTTGTCGGCGCGCAATACAAGGCCTTCGAAAGCGAACACGAAGCGGACGCCGCGTATCTTGCAAATTACGATGAGTATAAGGGAAAAGCTTCCACCAGCGGCAAGTGGAAACTAGCCAGTATCCAACCGCTGCTGCCATCCATGTGTGTAGACGCGGCATGCAGCGGTTCGCCCGGCAAATTGGAATACCGCGGTGTAACAACCGAAAGTGGCAAGGAGATTTTCCGTACCGGTCCCTACGCCGATGGGACGAATAACGTGGGGGAATTTCTGGCAATCGTCCATGCGCTTACCTGGCAGGCGAAACATAACATGCATATACCGGTCTATTCCGATTCGGAGAATGCCATCCTCTGGGTCTATAACGGTCAATGCAAGACGAAGCTCAAACGGACTGCGAAGAATGCGGTGGTATTCGCGTTGATCCAAAGCGCCGAGAACTGGCTTGCAGAGAACGAACTTCCCGAAGACAAGATCATCAAATGGGATACCGACCTGTGGGGCGAGAACCCCGCGGATTTTGGGCGGAAGTAAATGCCTGCCTATGGAAAGACCCGTTCAAAGCCGGGTGTGAAGCGTGCTAATCGATGCTGAAGTTTTTTAGCGGGTCCTGGTCGCTCGGCCGGCTGCGCGGTGTGGATATCCGTTTCCATTTTTCTGTGCTGCTCAGTCTCCCGATCGCATATGTCCTCTTTCATCCGGTGGATCTCCGAGGAATAGTCGAGGCGATTTTTTGGGTGGGTGGATTCCTGCTTTTTATTTTCCTGCATGAAATGGGGCATGCCTTTGCCGCACAGTTTGTGGGTGTGGAAGTGAAGAGCGTTTTCGTCTGGCTGCTGGGCGGGTTCACCCACCTTGCCTACAAACCGGAGAAGCCCGCCCACAACCTCTTCATCGCAGCGGCGGGGCCGCTTATCAACATGGCGCTTGCTTTCCTTTGCATTGCGGCTTACATTTTTCTCCATTTTATTTCCCTGCCGGTTTCCAACAATGTTGGGTTGTTCCTTTGGGCGCAGACCTTTATCAATTTATTTTTCTCCCTTGCGCTGCTGAATACGATCCTCATTGTTTTTAATTTGCTGCCCGTTTATCCGCTGGATGGCGGCAACATCCTGCATGCGCTCATGGAATTATTGTTCGGAAAAACCAATGCGGATTGGATTACCCTTGTGGTAAGTGTGCCTTTCCTGTTGGTCCTGATTGTTTTTGGGATAGTCACACGAGATTACATCCTGCTTGGGTTTTGTGTCATCATCGCCCTGGCAGTCAGCTCGTTAAATCGCTCCCTTTTGCGCAGGGTCAATTTAGGGATAAATTATCTTTTCAAGCGGGGAGGATATTATTACCTGCTGGGCGATTATGAACGCGCGGCGCAGTATTACACCCGCGAAATCGAAAAGGAATCCGCGCATCCCGTCAATCATTTCCTGGCCCGCGCAAGTTCATATTTATTGATGGGTCAGAAGGAACGTGCCGTAGCGGACATCGAACGCGTATTGAAGATGGAACCGAACCATTCCTTTGCCAATCAACTACGCGGTGAAGTGTACGCCCTTGAAAAAAATTACGAGGCAGCGCTGGAATTATTCGCCCGCGCGCAAAACGTCAACCCGCATTGGGCGGTTCCATTTTTCGACCGCGGCTCCATTTATCTGGATCGCAGCGAATTTCAGGCCGCGCTCGATGAATTGAATAAGGCCATCTCCCTGCAGGGACGGGTACCGCTTTTTTATCTGGTTCGGTCGCTGGCGCATTTCAAGCTTGGAAATCTCGAGGCCACCCATAAAGACCAGGATCTGGCAGTGCGCATCTCGCCCCTGGATGCACTGGTGGTGGCGGAGATCAACCTCGCACTCTTTGAGGGTAACCTGGATTGGGCAAAGGATTATTATGAACGCGTCCTCGCCAAAAACCCGCGGAATGCGCTCGCGCTTCAGGGCTGCGCCGATGCCTGCCGGGTGAACAATGAGCATTCCCTCGCCGTTGACTTTTACACCCGCGCCCTGGCGGTCAACCCGCGTGAGCCGCGCCTGTATTTGGGGCGGGGAAAATCATACATGGAATTGAATGACATTGGCAAAGCGAAGGCCGATTTCGAAAAAGCCAAGTCAGTGACGAATATATTGCACTTGAAACGTCAGGCGGATGAATTATTAAACAAGGCGGCCGCCATTTGAAACAGGAGAAGCTATGAAAACTGCGTTATTGGTCATCGACATTCAAAATGATTACTTCCCCGGCGGAAAGATGGAATTGGTCGACCCGCTCGAGGCCGGGAAGAAGGCGTACATGCTGCTGCAATGCTTCCGCGAGCACAGCGGACATCATATCCACATCCAGCACATCGCACTGAAACCCGATGCTCCCTTTTTTGTGAAAGGCACAGCAGGTTCCGATATCCACGATTCTGTTGCGCATTTTGAAGGCGAGCCGATCGTTTATAAGCATTACCCCAATTCCTTCCGCGAGACAAATTTGCTGGAGAGGTTGAAAGAGTGGGGGATCGAGCGCGTTGTCATCACAGGCATGATGACCCACATGTGTGTGGACGCCACCGCTCGTGCAGCGGCAGATTTTGGCTTCCAGGTCTGGGTCGCAGAGGACGCCTGTGCTACGCGGGATTTGAAATACGGGGAGACAACCATCCCCGCGGAGCATGTCCACAAGGCGTTTCTCGCAGCGTTGAAATCCTATGGGCACGTCATGAAATCGGAAGAAATTATTGCATCACTTGCTTCCGAAATGGACGCCAGTCCAAAACTGTAACTCATGGTCTCGATACGCCTTTCGCGAAGAACGCTTAAGACCACTCGGCCACCAGCTATCCATCGCAAACTTGTGTTGAGCTTGTCGAAACATCCAAAATCCAAAATCGAATCATCCCATGACCACACTCGATCCTGAAAAACAAAAACTTGCAAAGGAATATTCCCGCATCAGCCGCCGCGTATGGCTGGCCGGCACGATCTTTAGCGCGATCTATGCTGCGATGTGGCTTTTCCTTGGTTGGGCAGTATCCTTGCGCGCATGGCTTGTCCAAATGGAACTGTTTGCGAATCCCTGGCTGCTTGTGCCTGCCTTTGTACTGGTTTTTGGCGGGATCTATTCCTTGCTCGCCTTGCCGCTCAATTATTTCAGCGGATTTGTTCTACCGCATCGTTATGGGCAATCAAATCAGTCCTTCAAGGATTGGGTCATCGACGGTTTGAAAGGAATGGCAATCGGAGCGCCCATTGGCCTGATTCTAGTTGAACTGCTTTATCTAGCCCTGCGGCTTACCGGAGACCTTTGGTGGCTGTGGGCGGCGGGTGGATTGTTCGTCTTCGATATTCTCATTTCCAATCTGGCTCCCATTCTCGTTATGCCAATTTTCAATAAATTTGTACCGCTGAGCGAGGAGCACAAGGAACTTGCTGACCGCCTTCTCAAACTAGCGGAGCGGGCGAATACAAAGGTGCGCGGCGTTTTTAAATTTGACATGTCCAAACGCACAAAAGCCGCCAACGCTGCATTGACCGGAATCGGCAACACTCGCCGCATTGTCCTGGGTGATACGCTCATCAATGAATTCACCATCGACGAAGTGGAGACGATTCTCGCGCACGAACTTGGACACCACGTTCACCGCGACATTCCGCTTTTCATTGCTTTTGGCACGCTCATGACCACCCTCGGCTTGTATCTCGCTTCTTTGGCATTGAAGTGGGCGATAGCTTTATTTGGTTTTGCATCCCCTGCAGATGTTGCCGCCTTCCCCGCGTTGGAGCTGATCCTTGGCGCGTATGGATTGATCACCATGCCGCTAAATAATGCCGTCTCCCGCTGGCGCGAAAATATGGCCGATGATTATGCCTTGCAGTCCACAGGCAAAAACGAAGCCTTTGCATCGGCGTTTACAAGGCTGGCGAATCAAAACCTTGGCGAAGTCGATCCTGAAAAATGGGTGGTCTTCTTGTTTTATTCTCATCCGCCGCTGGGGGAACGGATTGCGAAAGCAAGACAATTTACCCCTTCCTAAACACAAACGGACTTGCAGAATTTGCAAGTCCGTTTGTGTTTCTTCCTTCTTTTTTACTTCACCAAATCGCTCATCAATTCCATGGGTACAACCGCCGCGCCGACAATGCCCGGGCCTGTGTGTACGCCTAAAACAGGGGAGATGCGCGCCACTTCCAATTTTGCGATGTTAAGTTTTTCCTTGAATTCATTCGAGAGCAAATCGGCTTTTTCGGCGAATCGTCCATGCAAAACTGTGACCCATAGCGGGGTGTTGCCATATTTCTCGCGCAAATGATCCGCAATCGCGGCCATGGATTTGCCCAGCGTGCGCCCATTTGTGACGGTGCTGTATTTGCCATCTGAATCCACGCGGATGACAGGCTTGAGATTAAGTAGTGCGCCTGCCATTGCCTTCACGCGTCCAATGCGCCCGCCGCGCGCGAGATATTCCAATGTGTCGAGGGTGTAGATCACTTCGGTCTTCTCGCGGATTTTTGTCAGCCGTTCCTGAATGGCGTTCATAGCCCAGCCAGCCTTGCCTGCCAGCGCCGCAGCCATCACCTGAAATCGTTCCCCGCCGGAGAGGGTAAGCGTATCCCAAAAGTTGACATTCGCTTCGCCCTTCACTTGTTCGCCGCCATCCCGCGCCGAGTTGATCGTTCCGCTCAACCCCGACGATATGTGAATGGAAAAGATATTCTTTTCCACCTGTGCCAGTTTGCGGTACAACTCCGCAAAGATTCCGCTGGAAGGCTGTGCTGTGGTGGGGATTAGCGGCCTCATTGCCTCGAGACGGTTGTAAAAATCGTCTGCTGAAATATCAGTGGCGCTTACCTCGCCTTCGGGGAACTGGATGAATAATGGGGCTTGTACAACGCCGAGTTTTTCCAGTTCTTCATTGGACATATCCGCTGCGCAGTCTGTTACGATTTTCATGTTTTTCTCCTTTTGGTTATTATGTCATTACGAGGGCGATGTTCTTCCGCCCGACATCGTACCCGAATGGGTGAGCAATCTCCAATACAATTTGAGATTGCTCACCGCATGATTTGCTAAGCAAATCACGTGCGGCGCAAGTGCCGTCGGGAAAAACTCCCTTCTCGCAATGACGATTATTTTTTCTTTTCCAAAAACCACTTCACTGTATCTTTGATACTTTCATACAATGAACGTGGCGAATAACCTAATTCCCTTGTCGCTTTTGCGTGACTAATATTCGAATTGCTTTGCAGCACCTCCAGTGAATAGGGCGTAAAACGCGGCGTTTCCTTCGCGAAGCGATAATACATCGGCGTGAACATTGCCGCAAACTTCGCCAGGTCGAATGGGATTTTCATCTGAAAGAAATGCTTTCCCGTAATTTCACGCACGGTTTCAAGCAAATAGCGCACCGAGATCTTTTGCCCCGACAAAATATAACTTTCGCCGCGCTTGCCGTTCTCTGCCGCGGAAATTAATCCATCGGCCACATCGCGCACATCCACGAAATCATAGGCGCCGTCTACATATAGTGTTGGTTTCGCAACCGCCGCATCGTGAATCACCGCGCCCATCATCGAGCCGCGAAAATCATACGGGCCGATCACGCCGGTGGGGCAGGCCACTACAGCTTCCAGTCCGCAGCGAGCCGCATTCAAAACCTCAAGAGTTGCCTCCGCCTTTGAGCGGTCATAGGCGCCGTAGGGATTATTCATGTCGTATGGCACGCGCTCATCGATCACTCCATCTTCCACGCGTTGGATCGCATGGATGGATGACGTATAAACCAGTTTTTCAATTCCCTTTTCCATTGCGGCGCGTAAAATATTTTTTGTGCCCTCCACGTTGACCTTGCGCACAAGTAGATTCGGCCCAGGCATGATCGAGATGACACCTGCCAGATGGAAAACACCTTTGATGCCGCGCAAGGATTCGAAGACCGAATCAAAATTGAGGATGTCGCCCTCAAACGCTTCGACCTTTAATCCCGAAATTGATTCGCGGCTTTCGCCCGGCAGAATCAATGCCCGCACCTTTTCACGGTGTTCCAAAAGTTTTCGCACAAGGACATTTCCCACATGTCCCGTTGCACCGGTTACCAGCCACATGCTTTTAATATCCTCATTTCTTCAATAAACTATTCACAAGCATGTTCGTGCTATCGCGCGCCACCTTTTCCCATTTCGCGCCTTTCGGGTCCAGCAGACTTTGCAGCAACAAACCCATTGCCGTGGAAATGATCATGCGCGAGGTCAATTCTGGGTCCACCGCCACGAATGATCCTTCGTCCACGCCCTTTTTGATGAGCAGGGTGAAATACTTGTGATACCGCCGATAGGGCGCAATGCTGGCCTGCCAGATTCTTTCTTCGCGGCTGGCTTGCAGCCAGAATTCCAGGAACATCGGGAGGTTTTCATTGGCTGTTGCAAAGATGTATGGAAAAGCCTCGGTGATCTGCATAAAAGTTTCGGGCACGGTCTTATCTTTGGAGGCTTCGATGGCGTGGTCTATGGTTTGAAGCCAGCCGTCGAGCAGGGCAAGGAACAAAGCTTGCTTGCTTTCAAAATGGTGATAGAACGCGCCTTTGCTGATGCCTGCTTCTTTGCAAATATCATCCACGCTCGCTGCGGCGAATCCGCGGTTGGAGAATAGTTTGATGGCTGAGGCAATGATCTTCGAGCGGGTTTCTTCACTACGCTGCTGCATTTATTCCTTACATCCCTCTCCGCTGATCGAGGAGGTGGCATGGGAAATATAAAAACCGACTGGTCGGTTTGTTTTTACTCCCGAAAGATTGCACTGTCAAGATGAAACCACGAGCCTCTCCGTATACATTATTACGAATGAATATGATATAAATAATCCAAATTCAGAGGAAGCTGTTTTTTCAATCGCCCGAATCCTGTTGCGGCGGAGGTTTGGTTAGGGGACAGGCAGCAGGCTGGGTACGGGGTGAGGCGTTTGGTCCGTTGGCAAGGAGGAAGCGTTTTACGCGCAGCATTCCCTGTTCGAATCGAACGATGCAAGACGCCAGACTATAACAACAGACCAAGAGAGTTTTGCGTTCAATATGGAATTCCAATCAAATCCCTACCTTGTATGGCAGATCATTCCGGGCTTTGTCTTGCTCGGAATTGGGCTTTATGTGCGGAGCCGGGCGATCAAAAAAAGGGAGACGAACGTTTTTTCTTTGTTGATGTTTGGTGCAGCGTTATGGGCATTCGCAAATGCGGTCCAGCTGCTAAGCCCCGAGTTTGAATGGCAGGCATTCTGGAGCCATTTTACGTATGCAGGGATCATGATCGTGCCGACGGCGTGGTGTCTGTTGACCGTAAAATTGACCGGTATTTTTCGCACCGCTTTTGAGCGGGTTGGCTGGCGAATTTGGTTGATTCCCACCTTTTTGTATCTGCTCCATCTGACGAATTTCATCCACGGGCAATTCTTTCATGAGTCGGAGCTTGTCTTTGCGGGGGGATATGTTTCATTGGAGAATACGTATGGGCCGTTGTTCTTTTTGCATACGGTGTATTCGTATTTTGTGATGGTGCTTGGCATTGTCATTCTTGCGGCTTCAATCTATTCCAACTTTAAGCGATACGGCATTCAGGTCTATGGGCTTTTGATGGGGGCGCTGGCTCCTCTGCTGGGCAATGTGTATTATCTTTTTGGGCCGCTGCCGATTGGTTTTCCAGATCCGACTCCGATCATTTTCACGGTGACGGGGCTGGCATTTGCTTGGGCGATCTTTGGCGGGCAGATTCTGGCGGTTGTGCCGTTTGCGCATGACGCCATTGTACGGAGACTAGCGACGGGGATCATCATTCTGGATGGGGAGCGGAATGTTTTGGATGTCAACCCGGCGGCGCGGATCATCTTGAGAATCTTTGATCCTTTGGCTTCCGTGGAGGGGTTGACCGAGCTTTTTAAGAACCGTGCGGAGTTCATGGATTCGGTCTCTGCGGCATTGGACGATGATTCGTTCGAGGTTCATGGCAGGCCGGTGGTGCTTGGTGATACGAACCGCACCTTCGATGTTCTGACTTCACGGGTCGGTGGGGGAAAGAGAATCCCAGGCTGGATCATTCAACTGAGCGATGTCAGCGAGAAACGACAGGCCGAAACGAACCTGAAAGCGGCCAAGCAAACCCTTGAGACCGTGCTGGATTCCCTTAAGGAACCTTATGTGGAGGCCGACCCGACAGGCGTTATCACATTTGCCAATGTGGCGTTTTACAAGCAACTGGGGTTTTCCACACGCAGCGAAGTTGTCGGGCATCATTTCCGTCACTTCACAGACCGCAGCTCGATCCGATCTGTGTTTCAAAAATACAATGAGGTGATAAAAAGCAAACAGCCTTCCGAGATGTTTCGTTACGATTATCTCGACCGCAACGGGCGCGGTTTCATTGCCGAGACCTCCATTAACCCGATCATCGTGGATGGCGAGGTCGTTGGCACGCGGGGAATCATGCGCGATATCACTGAGCGCGTCCATGCGCAGGAAGAACTCCTGAAAGCAAAACGTGAAACAGAAGCCCACGCAGAGGAAATGGCGGCCATCAACCGTATTTCGATGATCGTCAACCAATCGTTGAATTTGAACGATATCCTGCAGGCGCTTTGTGTGGAACTCACCCGCATCTTTCCGATTCGCAATGCGGGCATCGGGCTGCTCACTGCAATGAAGGATCATCTTGAGATCGTTGCCTTTCATGCCATTAATTCGGAGGAAAAAAGCGCGCTGGGACTCATCCTGCCATTTGAGGGGAATACATCTTCGCAGGAGGTGATTCGCGCAAAAAAGACCTTGGTGGTCCAGGATGCCCAAAACGATCCGCGCACAGCTTCGGTGGCGGATGTTTCGCGCGCGCGCGGAACAAGGGCCATTATGATCGTCCCACTGCTGACGCGAGGCGAAGCAATCGGCACGATCGGCATGCCCGCCAGAGACCCATTCCACATTTTCACCCCGGCCGAAATCTCGCTCGCGGAGACAATCGCCAGCCATATCGCCGTGGTGATCGATAATGCCAGGCTGCATGCGGAGACCGAACAGGCACTGAACGTCGCAGAGCGGGACCTCGAAATTGGCCGCCAGATCCAATCCGGATTCTTCCCCGAGAAATTGCCCGACCTGCCCGGCTGGGATATCAGTGTGCAATTCGATGCGGCGCGGCAGGTGGCCGGCGATTTCTACGATGTGTTTCAGTTCAATCACAGCAAATTCACCGCCTTCATCATCGCGGATGTTTGCGATAAAGGCGTGGGCGCGGCTCTCTTTATGGTGCTTTTCCGCAGTCTGCTGCGCGCCTTCAGCAGGATTCACCTCGACCGGGAAACCATCCGCTCGAATTTGCTGGAGATCGTGCTGAATACAAACAACTTCATCGCAGATTATCACGGCAAGTCCAACATGTTTGCAACCTTGTTCTTTGGCGTGCTTGACCCCGATAGCGGCGACCTGTACTATATCAACGGCGGGCACGAGCCGCCCATGATTCTTGACCGTAATGGACAGGAAGCCATGCGCCTCTTGCCGACTGGCCCGGCAGTGGGGCTGTTCCGTGATATGGATTTTCGCGTGGACCAAATTCACCTCCGTGAGGGAGATGTGCTGGTCGGCTTTACCGACGGCGTGACCGATGCAAAAAATGTGGCAGGAGAACAGTTCGGAGAAAAAAGACTGTTGTCAGCTATTTCCGCGCCGTGGGCTTCCACGTTTAGCATGGTCTATGAATTGACCGCTCAGCTCAAACGGCATATCGGCGGGCAGTCGCAATTTGACGATATCACCCTGATCTCTCTCCGCCGCAAATTGGCGGTTGAACAACGGGTTCGGCACCAGATTCGCCGCGATGCGCGCATGGACGCTTTGGGTGAGCTGCGCGAGTTCATAGAGGCGGCAGCGGTCCAGCACGGGCTGGTTAAGGACGATGTCTTTTCGTTCAAATTGGTGGTGGACGAATTGTGCGCCAACATCATTGGCTATGGGTTTGAAGGGCGGGAGGAACCGGGCTGGATCTCCCTCTCCTTCGATGCAGATGCCGAAAAAGCGCGCCTCATCATTCGGGACAATGGAATGTTCTTTTCGCCGGACCAGGCGAAACGTCCGGAACTGGAGGCGGGCTGGAAGGAACGCGAGATCGGCGGGCTGGGAATTTACTTTGTCAAGGAATTAATGGATGAGGTGTCATACGGAAGGGCTGAGCAAAATGTAAATCAGTTCATCCTCGAAAAAAATCTTTTAAAATCCAATACGAAGAAGGAGTAGTGCAGTATGGAAATCCAAGACAGACAGATGGGCAATGTGACGATCCTTTCGTTGAAAGGCAGCATCGACGCAATGATGGCGCCGAAGATCACGGAATTCATTCAGGGGCAGGTTGCCAGGGGCAACATCAACCTCGTGGGAGACCTGGCAGGCGTGGATTACACCAGCAGCGCCGGGCTTCGCGTGCTGCTGGGCGCGATCAAAGACACCCGTTCCCAGGGCGGCGACCTGCGTTTAACCGGTGTGCAGCCGGATGTTTTGAAAGTGCTCACCTTGAGCGGCTTCACCAACATTCTGAAAATGTTCGACAGCGTCGATGAGGCTGTCGCCAGTTATTCCTAGGCGGAGGACGTCCGATGTCAGAAAAGAAAGTTGAACCGCGTGTTGCGCTTGTGATCGGGTCAGGCAGTGTCAAATGCGCGGCGGCGCTCGGGTTGATGCGGGTGATGGCGCGCGAAAACATCCCGGTGAATATGGTGGTGGGATGTTCGGGCGGCTCGATCTACGCCGCACTGATCGCCCTGGGCTGGCCGGTGGAGCGGGCCGTGGAAACGACGCTTCGCATGTGGACCCGCGACATGACCCGCAAACGCAACAGCCGCGCCATTTTGCAGATCGTCTTCCCAAAGCTGTTCCGCTTCGATGAGTCGTTTGGGCTGATCGATGACCGCCTCATTAACCGCCGCTTGCGCGAAGGCTTTGAAAGCGCCTCGTTTGCCGATGCAAAGATCCCGCTGTTCGTTACCGCCACGGATTTTTATAACGGCGACCAGGTTGTTTTATCCGAAGGGTCGATAGCTGAAGCGGTGCGCGCAAGCATTGCCATTCCATACATCTTCCCGCCGTACAAAGTGAACGGACGTTTCCTCATTGACGGCTATCAAAGTGACCCGTTGCCGATCGGGGTTGCCATCAAGGAAGGCGCAGACATCATCATCGCGATGGGGTTTGAAAGTCCCTACCAGGAACAGGTCACCTCGTTGATGCGCTATAATTTTCAGATCAGCAGCATGACCTCGAACAACCTGCTCAAGGCCAATTATTCCTTTCATAACCTTGCGCATCATTCCGAGATCGTACCCATCCTGCCGGAGTTCCAATACCGCATCAAATTGTTCGATACGGACAAACTGTCCTATGTGATCGAAGAGGGTGAGCGCGCCGCGGAAAAACAACTTCCGTACATTAAAAAGATGCTCGGCAGATAGCGAGATGCACATGGCTTCAACGAAACGAATCTCTCTGGTGATCGGCTCTGGCGGAGTCAAGTGTGCGGCAGCCATTGGGCTTTGGCAGCTATTGCAGGAGGAGGGCATTGAGGTGAACAGCGTTGTAGGCTGCAGCGGCGGCAGCCTCTACAGCGCGATGATCGCGAACAATGCCAGTGTGGACCAAATGGTGGCAAGGTCACAGTCCATGTGGACCAGGGATATCATGCAGGGATACACGGAGAGCTTGAAAGCCAGCAAGGACGGCACCCTGCGCTTCACCGAACGAAGCGGACTGGTTGACGATACCTTTCTAAACAATAGCCTGCGCGGCGTGTTCGGCGATCAGACCTTTGCGGATATGCGCCTCCCGTTTAAAGTGGTGGCGACCGAGTTCCTGAGCGGCGAAAAAGTGACTCTTTCGCAAGGGAATATTTTCGATGCGCTCCGCGCCAGTGTGGCGATTCCGATCATCTTCCCGCCGTGGGAGGTGAACGGTCAACTTCTGATCGATGGCGCCGTATCGGACCCGCTTCCTATCGACGTTGCGATTCAAGACGGTGCGGATATCATCATTGCGATGGGCTTTACCATCGACAATCGCAGCCGTTTCCGCTCGATGACCGCGGTCCAGGAGCACCTCAACAGCATTTACATGAACAATATCCTGACTTCCACGTATTCGTTCTATAATCTTGCGCATCACGCCGAGATCTTTCCCATCATTCCGGAATTTGAAGGGACGATCTCCATGTTCGATGTGGAACGCATTCCCGAGGTAGTGGTGCGCGGCAGGGAGGCGGCTGCCAAACAATTGCCGCACATTCTGCGCCTGCTTTCGAGTTCATAGCCGGGTGGAACGTTCCAGAATCGCAACTCAGCCCGGACCGTAATGGACTGGGCTGAGTTGGTTATTGGTGTTGTTTATTTTTTTCGAGCCGAGATTTTGGCGCTGAACACGCTTTTATACAGTTCATCCTGCGAATATTGGTTCAATTCGTGGATGTCCTTCATATCGCGGACGGCGTCATCGATCATGGCCTTATCGAAATATTGGGGTTTAAGCTCTATGTCGGTCAGCCCGGCTGCTTCCATCATGGACTTGTATTCGCGCACATCCAATGCACCGGCGATGCAGCCGGCCCAGGCGCTCAGGCTTTTCTTCACTTCTACGGGCAGCGGCCCATCGGTGGTGACGATATCGGAAACGGCCAGTTTTGCCCCGGGTTTGAGCACGCGCATGATCTCAGAGAAGACTTTGTTTTTATCGGGCGCGAGATTGATCACGCAGTTGGAAATGACGACATCGACGGTGTTGCTGTCAACGGGAATGTCTTCGAGGTAGCCCTGGCGGAACTCGACATTCGTTGCATTGACTCGCTTCGCGTTGTCTTTGGCACGCTCGATCATTTCGGGAGTCATGTCCACGCCGATCACGCGTCCTTCGGGACCGACTTTCTGGGCAGCCAACAAACAATCGAGTCCTGCGCCGGAGCCGAGATCAAGGACAGTTTGACCTGGTTGCAAAGAGGCAAGGGTGATCGGGTCGCCGCAGCCGTAGCTGGTGCTGGATACGTCAGATGGAACGGTGGTGAGAAGATCAGCAGGGTAGAGATTGCTTTCGGGACTGCAGCAGTTGTCAGATCCGCAGCAAGAAGCGCTGCTCTTGATCCGCTCGGCATAATGCTCGCGAACAGTCTCATGGATAGGGGTGGGGGATTGCGTCATTGTATTTCTCCTTTTATATTATATAGATGATTGTCTATGAATTTGAGTAAATTTTTTTTCCGATAAATTCGCTCTGCCCATCTTGCGATGAACAGAGATCGTACTTGCTTAGCAACAACCAGGATCGCAATTGCCGCCGCAGCATTCTTCTTCGCAACAATCGTTGTTGATGACAGGAAGTTCGGTCATGGGGTTACTCCTTTCATATAGAAGTTTGTCTATGATACTTGCCAAAAAAAACGGGATGCGTCCCAGCTGAAGACGCGTCCCGATCAGGCCTTGATGGTTTTCAACAGGTTTTCAGTTGCAACAGACTCAGGCGCAAATTTGACCATGAGCTGGCCGCAGCAATATGCAACACGTTCCTGGTTGAGGGTGTAAAAAGTTTGCTTGCCTTCTTCGCGGATGGTGACCAAATCAGCCTCGCGCAGAATGGCGAGGTGATGCGAAACGGTGGGCTGGGAAACATCCAACTTTTCTACGATTTCGTTCACGGAAAGAGACTCGCAGCAGCAGATGTTCATGATCTTCTGGCGGGTTTCGTCGGAAATGGCTTTCGCGAAGAGAACAGGGTTAAATTTCATATTGATGACTTTCTATTTGATATTATATAGATAAACGTCTATTTGTCAAGGGGCTGAACTTATTGATCTGCAACAGTTTTTTGCTCTTTCACAAAATACCCTGCGACTGCCATCCCCAACCCAAGCAGGGCGAGCAGCAATCCCTGCCATAAAATCGGAGTGAGCAAAGCTTTCAGCATCGCAGAGGCGAGATCGCTGCCATAATCCAGAAAAATGGCAGGGAGGTAGGCGGGCATGCGGTTGACCAGCATCCGTTGCAGGACCGCGCCAAACAAAGGCGCGCCGGTTAAAGCCATCAGGAACGAAATTGTGCCCGCGGCCAGAAATGGGATTCCCCACCAGCTCAACCAACTCTTAAAAGACCTGACCACAAGCATGGTCAACCCCAGCAGGAAGACGAGCGGCAAAATCGGACTCAACCGCATAAAAAACCTGGCGGTTTGCAAACGTTCACGCGGGTCGTTTTGCGGCGATGCACTGATGATTGTCACCTGGTCCGGAATCGCAGCTGCTGTCACTTGTAACTGGGTTTGGATGATCGGCGTGAGTACCGGGTTTAATTCCGCGGGCGGGTTGCAAAACTCGATCTCACCGCCCGTAAAAATTCCAAGCGTCATTCGCGCCATCTGGTCCAGAGTACACGCCGGCTGTGTGCTCAAAATGGAGAAAATTGCCTGCATGCCCGCATTCCCTGCCATACTTGTTTTTAGCGGAGTAAGGTCGATATGCGCTGAATCGGTTTGCCCGTTAAAGTAGGCAAAAGTTGAATGAAGCGCCTGATCCCCCATGCCCTTCAAAACATCGGGCGGGAGCAGGCTTCGGAAGAAAGTTTCCCATGCCTCGCGTGTCATCCCTCGCATCACCAGCGGGAACTGACCCTGGCCGGAATCCGGGGAAGTGACGGCTTCCGCCATGACCCCGGGAATTTTATTGTAAAAATCCTCGCGCGCGAAAGCAGCCTGGTAGGTCTCCGCGGTGAATGCGTTTCGGTCAAAGTTGAAGAAAAAGAGTGCCCCGACGGCGGTTACCACGAACAGGATCGCGCAAAGTATGGCAAGGGACTTCTTTGCTGTTTCCATGTTATTCCGCTTGCGTTAAGATTTCGATCAGGTCCAGGGTCACTGCCTCCGCGCCGCCCACGCCAAGCAATTCCAGCAACTCAGCCGCCAGTTCGGCTTTCAGGTCGGCATCCTTGCGGCTCCAGGTGCGGCTTTTGATCTCAAGGAAGGTTCCCATTTGCGGTTCCTTCACTTCATCAAGATTGATAAAGAACTCTGTGTTCTTATAGCGGATATGCCAGCGCAGGCGATTCTTTTCAACAGAAATTTCCTGTTTCGGTTTGAAGTATTCACGATAAAAGCGCGAAGTATGCACGGCTGGCGCGAGGAAGCGGCTGCGAGAAAGCAACACATCATGCTTGATCGCTCCCTCGCGTTTCTGCCCAAGCAGGGTCAGGCGTGAGCGGACATTTTCCACGTCACCTTTTTCGTTGATCAGATTATCTTCGCGGAAGCGCAGCCGTCCCTGGGATGGATCTTCGAAGAGGAAATAATCATCGTATTGATGATAATGTTTGTACGCGGTGATCTCGATCTCCGGCCGCTTCATATTCTGGACCAGTTGGTCTGGTTCCGTTATTTTGACCTTTACCTGCACCTCGAACGACTCCTGCTCCATCGAACCGCCGAGCGCAATCAACTTGGAAAGCACGGATTGTTCGCGTGCGGTCAGGAAGGCATCGATCTTTTTTGCCAGGTCGCGCGCCTGTTCCAGCAATTCCTTTTCATTCAAGGTGAGCAGTTCATGATTCCGCATCAACCATTTCCCGTTCACCATTACATCGGTCACATCCGTGGATTTGGAAGCGAAGACGAGCTGGGCATAGGCATTCAGCGGGTCCCGCAGAAAACGGGGCGAGTTGTGAACGGGGGAGGTGTCGACAAGGATCAGGTCGGCGCGTTTGCCCGGTTCCAGCGACCCTGTCAAATGTCCGATATGAAGCGCCTGCGCGCCCATGCGGGTTGCCATCAAAAGGGCAGTTGCCGCGGGGACGACGGTCGGGTCATTGGAGGAGGCTTTCGCGACGAAAGAAGCAAGGCGCATTTCCTCGAACATATCGAGGTCGTTGTTGGAAGCAGGTCCGTCTGTGCCGATGCCCACGTTGAGGCCATTTTCAAGCATTTTTTGAACGGGTGCAAATCCTGAGGCGAGTTTGAGATTGGATGATGGGTTGTGAGAAACGCCAGCATTCGCGTGCTTCAAGGTTTTGATCTCACCAACGTCAATGTGCACGCAATGTGCGGCGATGACCTTGGCTTCAAGGATGCCTTGCTTCTTTACATATGGAACGACAGGCATCTCTTGCTCGTTGCGCATGGTTTCCACTTCAAAGGCAGTTTCAGAAATGTGAATGTGCAGCGGCACATCGAATTCTTTTGCAATGTCAGCGCAAGTGCGCAGGATCTCAGGCGTGGTGGAATACGGCGCGTGCGGCGCAATGGCAGGGACAATGAGCGGATGCCCCTTCCACTTTTTGATGAACTCACGGGCGTAGGCGATTGAATCTTCGAAGGCCGCCGCATCCGGTGCGGGATATTTCATGATGGATTGGCCGCAAACCGCACGCATGCCTGCATCTGCGGTGGCTTGGGCAATGTCATCTTCAAAGAAGTACATGTCATTGAACGTGGTCACACCGCTGCGGATCTGTTCGGCACAGGCAAGTAACGTGCCAAGCCGCACGAACTCCGGCGAGACAAATTCACGTTCCACCGGCAGCATGTAACCCATCAGCCAGACATCGAGCCGCAGGTCGTCGGCCAGGCCGCGCAGAAGGGTCATGGGAACGTGCGTATGCGCGTTGACCAGGCCTGGCATCAGCACTTTGCCGCCGCAATCGATGGTTTCGCCCGCTGAAAATTCCTTCTTGATCTCCGCTTCAAACCCAACCGCGATAATCGAATCCCCTTTAACGGCAACTGCGCCGGGGTCGTGTTGTGTCAAATTGCCGTCCATGCTGAGGACGATGGCATTTGTGAAAAGTACGTCTGCTTTTTGTGTCATTCAATCTCCTTCTTCTAACAGGCTTCGATATCGGGGAAGTAGAAGATTCGAGGATCGGAAGATTTTCGAATCTGTTTTTTTTATTTTTCCCAATTCAGCAAAACTTCCAGGGCTTTTAAATTTTCCCTGAAATCGGTTGATTTATGGGTTGAAAGTTCCATGTCCACCGAAACTGCGCCCATTTCGACGGCGTAATCTGCAAGGGTGCCGGTGAAGACGCAGCCCGTGTCGATGGGTGGGAAGGGATAGCCTGTGGCCCGGGAAAGGGCTTTTGCAAATTTTATCGAATTTTTTTCCCAGGGTTCGCCTCCGGGAAAGACTCCCAGTGCGGCGCTGTGGTAACTGATGAGGGTCTCCACCTCGTGGGATTGTAAAAAGTACATTACGGCGCGCGTCTCCGGCTCGGAGCCGGGACCTGTGCCGCCTGTTGTGGGGCCATAGCTCCAGCACCCGTCACGGTCCCAATCTGCGGCCCAATTGGTGGGGAAATTGCGGTTTAAGTCCACACCATGATTGTTGACGCGGCCATCAATGCCATGGTCTCGCGCGTCGCCATCGGGATTTAAATTCCGCAGGATGTACAAGGTCACATCGCTGGGAATAATATCCGGGTTGTCGAAGATATGCTGGATCAATTCATCGGCCAGCGCGATCGTGTTCCATTCATAGCCGCCATGAATGCCCGCCACGATCATACGCTCTTTCTCACCGTTGCCAAAGGTGTACACCTCGATCGGGCGCCCGGAGACGGAATACCCGATTGTCGTTACGCGGGCGTTCCCAAAAGTGCCCGCATTTTTGATCACGAACGGGGTGGGCGTGTCGACAACGATCATCGTCGAGCGCGGGTTGGGCGTAACCGTCGGCAGAAAAAGGGACAACGGGTTAGGCGTAAATGTGGCAGGGAGAGTGGCCGTGAAAAGCGGCTCCTGCTCCTGCGGCGCGGCAAGGACAGGCTGGAATGCCAAGTAGGCCACCAGCACCAGCGCAATCGAACCAAGGCCGATGATGTTCAACGCCCATGCAATCGTGACCCAATGGGATTCCTTGCGATGTTTGGGCGGGGACATTAACCCATTTCCTCCACAGTCACTCGCAGCCAGTTCAGCGCCAGGTTTACGCTCCAATAGGGCAGGCTACGCGGAGGACCGCCGTAGGTGATGCGGTGGGTCTTTTCCCCTTTGGGTGTGACCATTGCCATTTCTGCGGCGCGTTCGTCCATGAAAACAGAAACGCCAAGGGCAATGTCCGCTTTTGAATCTGCCCGGGCCGAGCGCAAGGCTTGCATGAGAGAATCAGCTGTCAGATTGGGAAGGGAGGCGCTGTGCGGAATTTTGCGCGCCAGCAATCCATCGAGTCCGCTTTCGATCGCGGTGAGAGTCCATCCCATCCGCGCCACTGTATTTAATACGACTTCATCAAGCCTGTCTTCATCCGCTCCAAAGACGATGCTGCCAAGCCTCTCGCGAACTTCCGTCTCGACGAGCGCGATCATTTCGTTCGCTTCAGCTTCACTCTTTGCCTTTGCAGCAATGCGCACATCCACGACTCCCGTGTGCGCGGCAAGGCCAACCGTTGGATTGCTGAATGTTTCCAGATCGGCGATCTTTTCATCGATCATGCCTTCGCCGAGACCCGCACAATGCAGCACGCGGACTTTGATGATTTCGTCGAGATTAAATCTTTTTTGCAAATACGGGATAACCGACTCGTGCAGGATGTGTTCCATTTCCTGCGGAACGCCGGGCAGGGAGATGACCGCGTTATTTTCAGTTTCGACGATAAAACACGGCGCAGTGCCCACGGGATTCATCAAACCGATGGCGCCTTTGGGAACGTATGCCTGCCGCTTTTGATTCTCGGAAGGTTTGCGCCCGTAACGCGCAATCGTTGCGACAACCTGTTCCCATAGATCTTCACGAAATTCCGTTTCGACCCCCATGGCTTTTGCGACCGCATCGCGGGTGGGATCGTCCACGGTGGGACCCAGCCCGCCCGTGGTAATGATGATATTCGCATGCTGCATTGAATTTTGAATCGCCTCGGCGATTCGATCCATATTGTCGCCGATGGTGATGGTGCGGTACAAATCAACACCTAATCCGCGCAGGGTGCGCGCGATGTAGCGGGTGTTGGTGTCGACGATTTCCCCGAGCAATATTTCCGTTCCGATGGTGATGATCTCTGCGGATGTCATACGTTCCTGTTTAAACACAAAGTACACAAAGGTCACGAAGGAGCATGGAAAGGGCTTTTCCCTTTGTGTACTTGGTGCCCTTCGTGTTTAATTAAACTACATTGTACTCTTGAATTAATCTTCCTTCTGCGAAGCGTTTTAAATCCAGCATCGAAACATCCACACTGGAATATTTTCCATCAACGATAAGCTCGCTCATCAACTTTCCAGAGACAGGCCCATGCATAAATCCGTGTCCTGAAAAACCCGTGCAAAGGAAAAATCCCTTCACATCCGTTCCGCCAAAGATCGGGTGCGCATCCGGAGTCACTTCATATAATCCCGCCCAATGCGCGGCACGGCTGGCCTTTTCCACCAGCGGCATTCGTTCGATGGCGGCTTCGAGATTCACAAGTTCAAAATCTTCATCAACATTCTGGTCGAAGCCGGGCTTTTCTTCCTGGTTGCTCATGCCGATCAACAGTCCTTCGCCTTCGCGGTGGAAATACAAAGACTTCGCAAAATCGATCACGAACGGGAAATCATGCGGCACTTCCTTCAAAGGATTTGTGGTGAACATCTGCCTGCGGAGGGGGATGACCGGGATTTGGACTCCAGCCATATCGCCGATGAGACTCGACCAGGGTCCTGCCGCATTAAGGATGGTCCGCGTCTTGATTCCGCCGAGGCTTGTTTGCACCCCTTCAACATTCCCGCCGCTGACCGTGATTCCGATCACCTCCGCGCCGCTGACAGCTTTCACTCCCATCTTCTGCGCCGCCATGATGTACCCCATCACCACGCTGTTCGGGTCGACAATGCCGTCCTTTTGGTTGAACGTGCCTGCCAAGGCGTCATCGAAATTCATCATCGGCAGCCGCGCGCGGACGTCGTCTCCGCTCAATAACCGGGTTTGCACGCCAAGCCTGTTCTGCAATTCCACGTTTCTCTTGAATGTGGCGGCATCTTTTTCATTTGTTGCCACCAGCAAATATCCGCATTGCTGATAGTTTACATCGTACCCGGTCTCGTCCTTGAATTGCTCGATTATTGGCAGGCTTTCAAGCGATAGTTTGACGTTGATCTCCGTGGAGAACTGGTAGCGCACCCCGCCCGCGCACCTGCCTGTTGCGCCAGTGCCAAAATAATCTTCTTTTTCAATAAGGACGATATTTTTCACACCGCGTTTGGCGAGATAAAAAGCCGCGCTGGCTCCCATCACACCCCCGCCGATGATGACAATGTCTGCTGTGGTTGGTAGGTTCATGGTTGTTATATTTTCTCTAGAAGGGGATTTCCGTTCCCAGATTGTTTTGCAAGGAATTTTTCATTGCAAGCTGGGCGGCCATTGCATCCTGCACGGCAACGCCGACGGATTTAAAAAAGGTCACTTCATCGCTGGATTCTCTGCTTGGTTTTTTTCCGAGAATAATCTCACCCAGCTCTGCAAAAACGTGAGATTCTGTGATCATTCCGCTTTGGATGGGTTGGATCAGATCTCCGGATTCGGCCAGCACCGCGGAACGCGAATCGACCACCACCTTCGCCCGTTTGATCGTCCTGGCAGGAACTTCTTGCATCTCCGGCGTGTAGGAGCCGATTGCGGATATATGCACTCCAGGTTTTATATCGCTATCTGAAAAAACGGGCGTGGTGGAAGTGGTGGCAGTGCAAATGATATCAGCATCCATCACGGCTTCTTGCGTGGTTGTGGCAGCTGTCAAGTCTTGCGGAATCCGGCCTTGCCCGGCCAGCTCCTTTGCAAATGTTTTTGCTCTATCGAAATCAGAGTCGTAGACCCGTGCCTTGACGATCTGGCGGATCGTGCAGGCGGCTTCAAGTTGGGTCCGTCCCTGTGCGCCAGCACCAAAGATTGCCACGGTCCGGCTGTCCGGTCGTGCAAGGATGTCTATGGCTGCGCCACTCCCTGCGCCGGTTCGAAGCGCGGTCAGCGAACTCCCCTCTAGCAGGGCAATCGCCCGGCCGGTGTCCGCTTCGAAAACAATGACAGCCGCTTGAATGAAAGACAGTCCGCGTGCCGGGTTATTTGGAAAAAGGGAAACAACCTTTACTGCGAGGGCTTCCGTTTCATCGGTTTGGACATAGGCGGGCATGAATATACTCATCGCATCGTGCGGGGGAATTGAAAGCCGGGTCCTCAAAGGCACTTGTGCCCTGCCTTCTGATAGTGAGGCATAGGCCTGCTTCATTCCACCGATCAACTCGGCCATAGGAAGCGCCATTTTGACTTCATGGGCATTCAAGATCAACACGAATTCCTCCTGGAATCTAAAACGCAGAGACCATAAAGGCCCTCTGCGTTTGATTTGGTATTGTTTTTCGGGACGGTCACTCCATACCCAGGTATGCTTTTTGAACCGTCGGGTTTTTCTTCAAATTCTCAGCGGTATCACTGATTATGATCTCGCCGGTCTGTAAAACGTAACCACGGTTCGCAATAGACAGGGCCATCAGCGCGTTTTGCTCGACAAGCAAGATGGTCGTGCCTTCTTTATTTATTTGCTGGATGGTGTCGAAAATCAACTCCACCAAAACCGGAGCAAGTCCCATGGATGGTTCATCCATGAGAAGCACAGATGGATTCGACATAAGACCACGGCCAGTTGCGAGCATCTGCTGTTCACCACCGGAAAGCGTGCCAGCCACCTGCGTACGACGTTCTTTTAAACGGGGAAATAGTGTGAACACCCTTTCCATGTTGCGGGATAATTCTTCTTTACTGTTGCGGCTGTAGGCACCCATTTCAAGGTTTTCCAATACGGTGAGCCTGGCAAATACTCCACGCCCTTCCGGCACCATGGAAACGCCTTTATAGACGATCTCATGAGCTTGATATTTCAGGATATCATCGCCATTAAGGTGGATTTTTCCTTCACGTGGTTTCAGCAATCCTGAAATGGTTCGCAGGGTGGTTGTCTTTCCGGCGCCATTTCCTCCAATCAGGGTCACAATTTCACCCTTCTCAATGTTGATGGATATACCTTTTAGGGCATGGATATTGCCGTAGTAGGTGTGGACGTTATCGAGGTTTAATATGGACATCTTGGCCTACCCAGATTTGGATTTGCTTTCGGAAAAACGTTCATGGGCATTTGCCATGCCTGCGGTGGATGCTCCGCGACCGAGATAAGCTTCGATTACGCGCGGGTTGCTCTGTATTTCTTTAGGTGTTCCTTCGGCGATCTTTTCACCGTAATCAAGCACGGTGATGCGCTCGGAAATGCCCATCACAACGCGCATATGATGTTCGATCAGCAGGATCGAAATACCCAGTTCATCGCGTATGCGGTGGATAAATGCTGTCAGGTCTTCGGTTTCGCGAGGGTTCATGCCTGCAGAGGGTTCGTCCAGCAATAGCAATTTCGGCTTGGTTGCTAGCGCACGGGCAATCTCAAGCCGGCGCTGCGCGCCATAAGGCAAGTTGCGCGCGAGCATGTCACCTTTGCCTTTTAGATCAACATAATTTAGCAACCTCTGCGCCTCAGCCAGAGCCATTTTTTCTTCTGTGCGAACCCCAGGTGTATTAAATACCGCGCTGATCCAACTGGAGTGTAAAAATAGGTGCTGGCCTACCAGAATGTTTTCAAGGGCAGTCATATCTGGAAACAAGCGAATGTTCTGATAGGTGCGCGAAATACCAAGATGAGTAATCTGATCGGGTCGCAAGCGGTGAATTTTTGTTCCTTCAAAGGAGATTTCTCCCTCGTCAATTTTTCCAAAACCTGTGATGCAGTTAAAGAATGTGGTTTTGCCTGCGCCGTTTGGGCCGATGATACTGACAATGGATTTTTCGGGTATATCAAAATCAACCGAGTTGACAGCCACAAGGCCGCCAAAGCGTTTTATGACTTTTTTTGCGGTTAGGATAACAGCCATTGCAACCTCACTATGCCTTTGCTTGTGATGATTTAGTTGATGCTATTTCTGAATCTTCGCCAGAATCATCGTGGTGTAGTTCGCGAAGAGTAGCTTGAGACGGCCATAAACCTTCCGGCTTGGCGAGCATCATCATAATTAAGGCTGCACCGTAGAACAGAAAACGATATTCTGAAACTTCACGGAGAAGTTCAGGCAGGCCGATCAGGGCGATTGCGCCGACAATAACCCCGGGAACACTTCCCATCCCCCCGACGATAATTAGGGAGACAACGTTGATGGAGACGATCAATTGCATACTGGTGGCAAAAATGGAGCCGACCAGCACCGTAAAGATCGCACCACCCAACCCGGCAAATGCCGCACCGAGCATGTAAGCCAGCAGTTTTGTCTGGATCAGGTTGATACCAAGCGCTTCCGCCACATCTTCATCTTCGCGAATAGCCATCCATGCGCGGCCAAGCCGGGATCTTTGTAGGCGCAATGCAATAAAAGCGATCAGTATTGCGCTGGCGACGGCCAGATAGTATATTTCTTTTGGGCCGGCAAACTCAAGCCCGTTACAAATACGTGGCACGTCCACCCGAACAAATTCCCCCAGCGTACCCAGGCAGGGTTTTTGAATACCGATGATGCCTTGTGGGCCACCGAAGAACGGGGCGAGGAAATCTGATCCAGCCAACAGACGGACAATTTCTCCGAAGCCAAGCGTGGCGATTGCCAGATAGTCACCACGTACACCGAGTACTGGTAAGCCGAGAAACGCGCCAAACATCATGGATACTAATACGGCTATAGGCACTGCCACCCAGAAGGAGACATGCTGCAGTCCAAATATGCCGTAGGATGTGAGCAAACCCACTGTATAGGCACCGACTGCGAAAAAGGCCACAAAGCCAAGATCCAGCAGGCCGGCGAATCCAAGTGTAATATTTAGACCGAGTCCCATCAGGGCATATAGGCTGACGATAACAATGACCTGAGCGATGAATGGCCCGGATACCTGAGGTAACATGAGCACCATGTATGCAAGTATGGCAAATACTACCACTCGTACACCGGTCTGACCCTTTTTAGGAATACGAGCAAAACCTTTCTGAAGGTTTGTGGATTCAGCAGACCAAAACATGGAAATAGAAACAACAGCGACAAAGAATATAATCGCACCGCTTAAGGTAAGTCCGGTTTGCCCGAATAGGTATTTTCCTGCTTTCGCAATGTTGTCTGACTGGTTAATCATCACCACGCGAAAGAGACCTGAGAATAGTGCCAGTAAAAAAGTGATGAAAATTGCGCGCGTGATGGGCTGGCGGAATTTTTCAGGCAGGAGAAACAGGATTGTCCCCAGTAGACCTGCGGCCATACCAATCGCAGGGTACATCCATATCCAGTTTGTTCCGCCCTTGAATGTGAGAAGATCAAACAGCGATGGTGATGCGCTCAGAAATACGCTACGCAGGTTGATTTGCTGGCTTAATCCTATAAACGCGGCAATCACCACGCCGGTGGTTATGCCTGCAAGTGCGCCTGCAATCAGGTTTTTGAGTGGTTGTTTTTGTTGTTCCGGGTTTGAGGTCGCGCGGGCGGCAATCACTCCTGCAGAGACGGCCGTAGCAAGGAGAATAAAATCTCCGAGCGTGATAATTTTTTCAATAACATCACGCTTGCTGAAGACTTCCACCATGCCAATAAGGCAAAGAAATATTGCAATGACACCGCTAAGCAAGCCGGTTTTGATAGCAATCCAGATGAGATAATCTTTTTTCATCATCATTTTCACCGTGTTAAGCCTTCTTGGAAACGCGTTCGCCGAGGATGCCAGACGGGCGGAATAGCAAGATCATAACCAGCATAATGTAGGCAATCGCGTCTTTGAGCTGGTAGGGGCGGGGGATACCGAGGCTGTCAAGGAAAAGGGCGGGGCCAACAGATTCAACAATCCCAAGAACAAGTCCGCCCACCATGGCGCCTGGGATATTGCCAATTCCTCCTAATACAGCGGCGGTAAATGCCTTAATGCCCGGGGTGAAGCCTGTAAAAAAGTTAACCTGACGGTAGGTCAGTGCATATAGTACGCCCGCCGCACCTGCCATCGCAGCGCCTAACGCAAATGTGGTGACAATAATACGATTGACGTCAATTCCCATGAGTGCGGCTACATCTTTATTTTCGGAAACAGCACGCATGGCTTTGCCGATTTTTGTGAACATCACGATGGAGTAGAGAATAGCCATCATGATGAAGGCGGCAATTGCCACAACAATCTGAACCTTAAGAATTCCGATGCCAAAAAAATTCCATTGACCTTCCAGTGCTTTCATACTTGGGTATGCATAAACACCAGGTCCAAAAAAACCACGGAATGTATATTGCAGGAAAAATGAAGCACCAATTGCGCTAATTAATGGTACGAGACGGGGCGCTCCACGTAGGGGACGATAGGCAATGCGTTCGACCAATAGGGCAATTAAGGTTGAGATAAGCATGCCAAACAACATTGAGGCTATTAAGCCTAATACGGGATACTTATCCATAAAACCGATGACTGTAAGCCATGTTGCAATGAAATATCCGCCGAATGCCCCGCTCATGAAAATTTCGCCGTGAGCAAAATTGATCATCCGCAGGATGCCGTAAACCATTGTATAACCAAGTGCTATCAGAGCGTAAATACTCCCCTGTGAAATACCAAATACGAGGAAATCAATCCATTGCTCGCCCGTGTATTTTCCGGCGCGGATCGTTAAAAATGTGCCCAAGACCACAATCAGAACAATTAAAATACGAAATCCCCATAGGAAACCGCTGACTGCCAGATCTAATATTTTTTCACCCAGACTCGTGCGCATGGACTGCCTCCTTGAAAATGAGAGGTGTAATTGATGGGGCAGACGTTAGTCTGCCCCATCAATTTTATTTATTTTGTTGCTGACTTACGGATAGACTTTCTTCGGGTTCGGGGCGGCAGCATCAGCTGGATTCCAGGAGGCGGGATCAGAGTTTACGATTTCGTAAACTGCAATGACGGGAGCGCCGCAGTCACCAGAGGCTGAGCAGGATAGGTTACCAGTGACGCCAGCAAAGTCTTTTGTGGCGTAGATGGCATCACGCAGAGCCTGGCGTGGAACGTAAATGGTGCCATCGGCTTCTACCACAGCGACCTGCTCCAAAGCCGCAAAAAGAATGTTGGCAGCATCGTAAGCATGAGCGTGGAAGGTGGAGAGTGTTGCGCCACCATATTTGGCTTCGTGTTTCGCAATGAAGCCGGCATAATCACCGGTGAAGGCGCTGAAGTCCGGGCTGGAGAGGAACATGCCTTCAGTGTTTGCGCCGCCGCCTTTGAGCAGATCGGCAGTGAAGATACCATCAGAACCAGCGATATATACAGTTTCAAGACCGGCAACATCGCGGATTTGGGCAGTGACATAACCACCAACTGCAACGAAGACCGGGTAATACAGGAATTCAGGTGCGGCAGCAGCAATTGTGGTCAAAACAGGGCGCATATCCGTGGCATCCTTGGCAACAGCTTCCTGGGCAACAATTGTTCCACCGAGTTTGACGAACTCATCGGCGAAAACTTGTTGAAGAGCTTGAGCATAGGTTGAGCCATCGTGAAGGGTTGCTGCCTTGGTAACCTTGAGGTAGTTGAATGCGAATTCAGCAACGGCCTTGCCCTGGAATGCATCGCTGTGGGCGGTGCGCAGGTAACCGGCATAGTCAGGACCACGAGCGGGATCGCTCAAAACTGGGCGTGTGTTGGATGGGGAAATGGTGGTCAAGCCAGCATTGGTGAGTGTGGCAATACCGCCAACGGTCTCATCCGAGCAGCTGGAACCGATCAAACCCACAATGGATGTGTCAGTCGCGAGTTTTGTCGCGGCAGTGGCGCCACCCTCTGGGGTGCAGCCTGCATCTTCAGTGGTCAAAAGGATATCGTGACCCTGGAACTGGCCGCCAAGATCGTCAATGGCGATTTCAACACCACGCTTGGAGTCTTCACCAAGGGAGCTATCGGGGCCAGAGAGAACACCCCAGTAGGCGATGTGAACAGGTTCTCCGGGGGCAATGGTTACACAGCCGAGCGCGTCGGTGCATTCGTACATGGCAGCCGGGGCTTCGGTTGCGGCGGCAGGCGCCTCAGTGGCAGCGGCAGGCGCTTCTGTGGCAGGGGTGCCGCAGGCGGCGAGCACCATGCTGGCGAGAACCAACACGGAAAGCAAAGCGAGCAAACGCTTATTCATTACTATACTCCTCCAAATATTATGTTAGGTGAATTCAATTTCCCGCACAAGCGGGTGATTACGGGCAGTAGACAATACTTCCTATGTCAGCCTCACCTCCTTTTGAATTGAAATGCACATATACAAAGAAAGCCTCAAAATCCCTGTTTCTCGGAATTTTTCAGGCTCAACCTTTCACCACTAATAAAAAGCCTTGCATTTTTATTAAGTAATAATGATACGGTGGTTTTGTGATTAGGTCAAGTGCTCGTGTCTAGACTTTTAATGAAGTTTTTAACTATTACCATGGGGTTTATATAGTAGCTGCTCGCGAATGCGCAGGTCAGTGTTGCGGATTTTCATCGCAAGGTCGGCGGCAAGGTTGTGCATCAGGCGGTAGCCCAGTTGGGGGTAGGTTTCACAAAGCATGATGAGCTTGTCTCGTTGAATGACCAGCAGACGGGTATCTTTTTGGGCCGCTCTCGCCGAAGCGGATCGAAGCCCTTCATCTACCAATGCCACTTCCCCAAAAGACTGACCCCTCCGCAGCCGTGCAACCGCTGTCTCCTTTTTCTCCAAATCCCCGGTGGTATTGCGGTTGATCAAAATATCCACCTCACCCTGCACGATCACATAAAGTTCCTTGCTGCCGCTATTTTCCTGGAAGATGATTTCCCCGGTATTGTACACAACCTCACTACACAAATTCCCAACCAACTCCAACTGGGTCGGCGTGAATTGATAGAAAATATCGCTTTGTTTCAGGAAATTGATGACGTTATTCATGCTGGGCAAATCCTTTGCAGGAGTTTAGCATATTCGCGGATGAAGTGCAACGCTTCATCCTACGGGTAGGCTTGAATCAGCCAATCGAGCGGATCCACCTGAATGCCATTGACCCACAACTCCCAATGCAAGTGAGGACCTGTTACTCGGCCTGTTCCGCCAACGAGTCCGATCACCTCATTTTGTTGCACAACCTGCCCCACCTGTACCTGTATCTCGGATTGATGCCAGAAACCGCTATAAACCCCCCAGCCATGGTCTATGATTGTGGCATTGCCTCGCACTGTTAGTGGGCCGGCAAAAACGATCACTCCCGCCGCCGGTGCCGTAATGGCAAGACCCACGCCGCCGCCAAAATCAAGCCCTGTATGGAATCCTTGAACTTGAAGTTCTGCCCCACTTCCAATATAAGTGCGGCGATTGCCGTATCTCGAAGTAAAGAAAGTTGACTCAGCGTATGAGATTGCGGGAGAGATGAAATCATCCGTCCAGTATTTGGTTGGGTTAGATGGTGTGGTGATCTGCATCAGTTGCTGTAATTCCGGTTCTGTTATAGCAGGGTCAATGGTTACCGGGTCAATATTATAAAGAAGCTCTTCGGGATAGTTACCTGAAACGATTAGTATGGATTGTTCGTAAGATTGTTTGCTCCCGTCAGGGAGGGTTGCATCCAGCCGCAGGGGATAAATGCCCGGCTCCAGCAGGGCATGGATTCCCTGCAATGCAACTTGCGTTCCATTTCCATCTGTAAAGAAATTTAATGGACGATCAACAAGCAAGCCGCCGAGAGTAACGCCGGGAATGGTTTGTACTTTGATTACTCCCGTGCCTCCTTGTTTAAGCGGAAGGTCGCGTATTTCCGCACTGACGAATGCTGATGGCAAGCCGGTAGTTGTGCTGGTGTTGTTATTTTCACCAGGCGCAAAAAGGGTATCGCCGGGCAAACCATCCCACGAACCATGCAAACCGTTAATCTCTGCCAGCGACCAGACATCAGTATCATTTTTTACCGCTATCTCCAACAGGGATTCGCCTGCAGCAGGGGAGACTCGCTTGTTATTTTCGCTGCCACCCGATCCGGGGAGGATCATGCTTACCCCCACATAAAATTCACTCGGGCTGACAACGTGGTTGAGCCGCTTGAACAAGCTGTCCGGCACTTGCGTCTGGCGCATCAGGCTGCGGTAGGAATCTCCGAAGTTGATGATCTCGGTACTTAAGAGTCCCGTGATTCCCTCCAGCCCCGGTATGACGAGCTGCTGGTCTGCTGCCAGCTGGTTAGGGTCTGTAATCCCATTTGCAGCCATAAGTTCATTCATGCTCACATTGAATCGCGCTGCGATGGAGGAAAGACTGTCGCCCGGCTGGACGATATAAATCGGCCCGCTGATTTCCTGGGCATGAACAGGTTGGGATGAGGCGACCAGACTTGCCAGAAGAAAAAAAATCAGGATTACATGTTTAAACATTCTTGAATTCGACCTTGTCACCTGGTTCATAATCCCCAAACCGACTGGGGTGTATCTCAAGGGTGTATCTGGCATCTGCTTTGGGAAAGTAAGCAGGATGCCAGGACTTTGCAATAACCTTATCCACCACGGTCATATCCGAGTTGATCCAAAAGACAGCCAGATCGAACGGCACGAAGAACATGTGGATGGAAGTGTCGAGGCGCGCGTCCCGCTTTTCGACGAGGAGCAGGCCCTCGTCGAGGGCGAGGCGGGTGCGGAACATGAGTCCGCGCAGTTTGCAAAAGAATGAGTCGCAGAATCCCACTTGCGCAGGTTTTTCAATCGATCTATTAAGGTTATGGATTGTAATGAGGCGGGGCATGATTAGTATGAAATCGGGTGGCTGCTGCGCCGCCCGGAAGTGTAGGGATAATTTCAGGATGATTTCTGGCTGAATACTTTTTCCACACTGTCCATTAATTCCTGCGGACCGAAAGGCTTGGCGATGTAGTCATCCACTTTTGCAATGTGCAGGCCAAGCACTTTATCGATGTTCTGTGCCTTTGCCGTGACGACGATGACAGGGATGTCGCGGGTGGCTGTATCGGCCTTCATTTGTTGGTATACTTCCCAGCCATCCATATCGGGCATCATCAAATCGAGTAAAACGAGATCCGGATGAATCTCGCGGACCATCTTAATGCCCTCGATTCCGCCCGCCGCTCCTTGCACATCGAACCCGCGGCGGCCAAGAATGAGCCGGATCAAATCGATCATCTCTGGTTCATCTTCGATGCAAAGGATCGTTTTGACAGTTGTATTATCCATGGTTCTCCTGTCTTCAAATCTAGTTTACCATAAAACAAAAACAGGCCTTGCCGATGAAAATCATCACATGGAACGTAAATGGAATCCGTGCCGCGCTTGGCAGGAACGCGTTGGATTGGGCGTTCGAGCAAAACCCGCATGCCCTGTGTTTGCAGGAAGTGAAGGCGTGGCCGCAGCAGTTGAACGAAGACCAGGTCGGCATGTTGAAACTTCCCTTCGTTTGGAATGCGGCGCAGCGCCCCGGCTACAGCGGAGTGACGACTTTCTACAAGGATCAACCTGACGAAATAACGATGGGTATGGATGCGCCGCAATTCGACGGGGAGGGACGCGTCATTCAGACCGTTTGGGCTGATCTGCGACTCTTCAATATTTACTTCCCGAATGGGCAGCGCGGACAGGAGCGCGTGGAATATAAGCTTGAGTTCTATGCTCATCTACTTGAATTGTGCAATATGCTTCATCAAAAAGGGGAAGGCATCATTATCACCGGCGATTTCAACACCGCCCATATGCCGATTGATTTGAAAAATCCGAAGGCGAACGAAAAGACCTCCGGCTTTTTGCCTGAGGAACGCGAGTGGGTGCAAAAATTTCTCGATAGTGGCTTTGTGGATGTCTACCGACATCTTTACCCGGACAAAGTCCAATACACATGGTGGACCTACCGCTTGAATGCGCGCGCCCACGGCATCGGCTGGCGTTTGGATTATTTCCTGGTTTCCGAGGCTCTTGTCCCCAGAGTGAAGGATGTGATCATCCACGAGAATGTGATGGGCTCAGATCACTGTCCAGTTGAGCTTGTTTTGGATTGATCCCTGAAACAATTGGGTGATTGTATTTTTGGGGATATATCATAAAATTAAACCGTATTTCCCATTGCAGACGGGAAACCGAAGCATTGGAAAATCGTATTCGTTGAAATGACCATCCTACATATTCTTGGAGGTAACAATGAGTAATTCGAAATTCGGGATCCCGGCAATTGTTGCAGCAGTCGTCATATGCCTTGCATGTGTATGTTGCGGCGCCATTGGTCTTTATTATTACGGGGATACACTTTTAGGGGTCACGCCCCAAACGAACAACCCGCCTGATGTCATCGTCCCTGCGGATACATCCAACCTGCCGGAGTGGACCGTCATCGTCTACGCAGATGCGGATGATGAAATCCTGGAAGGCGATGTGTGGTTTGATGTCAACGAGATGGAGCTGGTCGGCTCCACCCCGCAGATGAATATCGTCGTACAGTTGGATCGCGCCGAGGGGGGATTCAACGGCGACGGTGACTGGGTGGATACCCGCCGTTATCTGATCGCCCGGGACGAAGATGTCAGCACCATCACATCCCCGGTGGTCGAATATGTAGGCGAAGCGGACATGGGCGACCCGCGGACCCTGGTCGATTTTGTGACCTGGTCCATTCAAAAATATCCCGCCAAAAAGTATATTCTGATCATGTCTGATCACGGCGCGGGCTGGGCTGAGGGCTTCTCGGACTTGGGTTCAAATAACAGGCTTTCCCTGCCTGAGATTACGAATTCTATTGCACAGGTGCAGCAATCCATGGGCGGGCAGAAATTCGAGATCATCGGGTTCGATGCCTGTTTGATGGGCATGATGGAAGTCTATGGTTCGCTCTACCCTTATTCAAATTATATGATCGCTTCAGAAGAGGTGGTCCCGGCTATGGGCTGGTCTTATACCGCCTGGCTGCAGCGGCTTGCTCAGAATCCAACTGTGAGCGGCCGGGAAGTATCCCAATATATCGTATCGACTTACATCGTGGAGGACGTTGCGCTCACTTTGACAAGGTCATCCTCTGAGATCGCTGAGATCGAGGCGGATACCACCTTGAGCGCCATCGACAGCGCCCGGGTCCCGGAACTTATCAGCGCCTTCAACCAGTTTATCTCCACGCTGGCGGCGGTGGATCAGCAGTGGGTGGCACAGGGACGGCAGTACACGCGCGCCTATTACTCGGTGTTCGATGAACGCCTGCCATCTCCATACATCGATCTGGTCAACTTTGCAGAGATCATGGCAACCACGAATGATCCCGCGATTGTGCAGGCGAATGAACAATTGCGCACTGCCGCCGGGAACGCCATCGTCGCTGAAAAACACGGTCCGGGGATGGCCGGGTCCTATGGTATCTCATTCCATTTCCCCATTTCGGATATTTACATTTTTACCGAATTCAGCGACGATGCCCCCCTTCGCTACGGCATCGATGCGGCCGCCTTTTTGGAAAAATCCTCATGGGATGAATTCCTCGCCTTCCATTACACCGGCCAGGCATTTGTCCCGCAGGAGGGACAGGCCTTTGAACCCAACCGCGCCGGCACCGTCATCGGACCGGGCGCATCGGAACTTACCGTTGCCCCCATCCAACTTTCGGATAATTTGCTCACAGGCGATGAGTCGCTCACATTGTCCACAACAGTGACTGGCAATGTCTCCTATATTTACTTCATCCTGTATTTCTACAACCCGGATGCAGATGCCTACTGGGTGGGTGATATTTCCTTTCACATTGCCCCGGAGATGACCACCATCGGAGGTGTCAACTCGCCGGATTACGGCCCCAGCCCCATTCAGGTCGAATATGAATGGGTCCCGAGTCTCTACGTTCTTATGGACGGCGAAAAGGAAGCCTTTGCATTGTTCGAGCCCGATGAATATTACAATGCAGACGGCGTGACGACCTATTCCCTTTACGGGCAATACACTCCCATCAATAGCTCCATCCCGGTCGATGCGAAATTGGTATTCAACCCCGATGGAGACCTTTTGAATGTTTACGCCCTGCCGGACCCGGATGGCGACGGAGTCGCCACAGCCGTTGCGATCACCCCGCAAATTGGCGACACATTCCAGGATTACGTACAATCCTATTACTTCAACGAGAACGACGAAACCTATTTCGATTATTCTCTCAGCGGTGATATATTCACATACGGCGAAAAGGGATTCTGGTTCGAGTCGCGCTATCCAGTGGACGGCGAATATGCCATTGGTTTCTACGCGGTTGACTTCGATAACAACATTCAGGAAAGTTACGAGTTCATCACCTACCAGCGATAGATTCTAGACTCCAAGGTATTTTGCTTTCGCTGGGCGGGTCGCGAAGAAAACTCAGGTAAGGTTAGTTAAATAATAAACGGACTTCGGAAAATTCCGAAGTCCGTTTATTTCGACAAAATCTGTTGCGTCGCTTTGAAAGCCAGCGGCGGTAGGTCAACCCGCGAAAACCATTCGACGGCATCCGCATCGTCGGCAGGGGTCAGCTCGCCGCTGATGATCTCTGCAAGATAAATGATAATGAAATCCGCGCCGCGCTCATGCTCGCGTCCGGAGATGATATCCAACACCCGCTTCACGCGCACACTCAAACCTGTTTCTTCCAGACATTCACGTTCGGCCGCCTCGGCAGGATTTTCCCCGCCGTTGATGAATCCCGCAGGCAAGGTCCATAACCCGCGGTAAGGCTCGTGGGCGCGCCGTACAAGCAAAACGCGGCCATCCTCTTCGATGAGGACAGCCGCCGCAACTTTCGGGTCTTGAAAGTAAATCCAGCCGCATTGAGGGCAGACCGGGCGCAGTTTGCCAAACTTTTCCGCTTCCATAACCTGTGCCCCGCAGCGCGGACAGAATTTTATAAACCCAGGCCTGGACATTGGAAAACTATTGCCATTTTCGCGAAGCAGATCGTTGGATGAGCCACATCGTCAGTCCGCTCGATCCAATCACGACCAGCAATATAACCTGCCACATGACAGGGATTACCGCTTCCTTTTCAACGGGAGCCTGATTCTGTAATTCTGATTCAACTGCCGGTTCTTTGGGTGTCTGCACCGCATCCGGGGATGGTTCTGATTCGCGGAGGGTTCCGTCTGTAGTTGGAGCAGGCAGCATATCAGCAGGTGGAGCTTCGATTGCAGGCGCTTCCGTTGCGGCTGGGGCCTCGGTTGCGGCAGCCTGCAAGGCTTCCCCGCAAGGCTCATCACAGCCTCCACCACCCATTCCAAAAGCCGGCCCGGCAGCAGGGGCTGCTGCACCAAATCCAAAACTTAATCGCGCCACTGAATTCGCTGCGAAAGTAAACATGAGCAGAATGGTCGCAACAGCTGTCGAAAATCTAAAGAATGAATACGAGCGCGGTAATGGCGGTTTGAGTCCGGCCATTTTGCGGGTGAGTGTGAAATTACGCGGAGCTTTGCGGGCGGGTAATTTGCGGAGAATGCCGCGGGTGAGACGAAGATCATTTAAAACGGAAGCAAGCTCAAGGTCCGATGCGAGGCGGGTTTCCAATCGCTTTGATTCGGATTCATTGAGTTGTCCGTCCAGATATACAGAGAGGAGTTCGATCTCACGAAAATTTTTCATAAGGTTCTTTCCCCTTCAAGACGGAATGATGAAGGTAAAAGTTCCTCGAAGCCGCGCAGGCATTCACGCAGGCGCAGGCGCGCGCGCGCAAGGCGGCTCTTGATGGTGCCAAGCGGGACCTGCGATGCCGCGGCGACTTCTGTGTAATCCATGCCTTGAATATCGGCCAGCACTACCACCGTGCGGAAGTCGGTGGGGAGTTCATCAAGACAATGTTGGATGGCATGTTCCAGTTCATCGGCTTCCGATTGTTGGGCAGGGGTCATATTGGGATCTGCCAGCCACTTGGGTGAATCCATTTCTTCGCCGTCACTGGTTTCCGGTTCGAGCGGGGTGGTGGGACGCCGCTTCTGGCGCCGCAGTTCATCGTAGCAGGCATTGGTGACAGTTCGCATGATCCAGGCTTTGAAGGAACCGCCGCGGAAGGATGTGATACTGCGGAAGGCGGAGATGAATGCTTCCTGGGCTGCGTCCTGTGCCATATCTTCATCGCCGAGGATGCGCACCGCTGTGTTGAATACAGCATCCTGATAATGCAAGATCAGGGTGTTGAACGCGTCAAGATCGCCGTTTTGTGCGGAATGAATGAGTGCGGTTTCGTCCATGGTTTCTATTTTACCCGCGAAATGATGGGGATGTTATTTTGCAGCAAGCCTTGCAATAAAAATATAAACCCATCTCCAGACCATTATGCCGAGCGCACTGCTCCCGCCCAGGATGAGCGCAAAAAGCGGAATTACGGAATCGCCCAGCCATGCGCCTCGTAATGTGGCCGCCAGCGGCGCAATGAAGATCATGGCAAGGACGATGCGCCAGAGATTCTTTGGGTCTGCGATGACCTGTTCATCGAATAATCCCAGCCAGGGTGCGAGGAGAAACCAGCCCAACAAAAGCGGCAGAAAGGTGATTGTCATGCGTGGAATGAAGGATAAGGCGGTTTCGCCATGAGTGGCGAAACCAATGAGGGTGAGGACAGCGAAGGCGATGATATCGCCGAGGTGAAGAATGGATTTTTTGTTCATTCGTAGTGCCTTTTTATAAGACCCTAAAAGTTTTTAAAACCTTTAGGGTCTGGAGTAGGTGATTATTCCCTGCGTCCTTTTGTAACAATTCTAATTGGCGTCCCTAAAAAACCGTACTCGGCGCGGATCTGATTCTCAAGATAACGTAAATACGTAAAGTGCATTAACGTTGGCTCGTTGACGTAGATCATAAAGGTCGGCGGATCGCTGCGGACCTGGGTGCCGTAAAACATCTTGAGCGCGCGCCCCGCATGGGTTGGGTGCGGATGCGCATCTTGTGCCTTGTGAATGATCTGGTTGATGGTGGAGGTCGTCAGGCGCGCAAGACGTTCCTCCTGAACTCGCAGGGCCATCGGCAGCACCTGATCCACGCGTTGGCCGGTTTTGGCAGAGATGTATAGAATCGGCACATAATCCATAAAGTTTAGATCATTGCGAATCCTTGCGGTAAAAGCCTCCATCGTTTCGCCGTCTTTTTCGATGGCATCCCATTTATTCACCAACACCACGCAGGATTTCCATTCATCGAGGATGAAGCCGGCAATGTGAGCATCCTGGGAGGTGATGCCCGTGGTTGCATCGATCATTAACAGGGCCACATCCGCGCGCTCGATGGATTTGAAGGAACGCAGCACGCTGTATTGTTCCACGCCATGCTCGATCTTTCCGCGCCGACGGATGCCGGCTGTGTCGATCAGGGTGATCTGCAGGCCTTCATATTCGATCTTTGAGTCAATCGAGTCGCGGGTCGTTCCTGCAATTGGGCTGACGATTACCCGTTCCTCACCGACCAATTTATTCAACAGGCTTGATTTGCCTGCATTTGGTTTTCCAACCAGCGCGATCTTAATGCTGTCGTCTGCCTCTTCCTCGATTTGTTCGGGGAAGGATGCCACGAGCGCATCGAGCAGATCGCCGGTGCTTGTCCCGTGGATCGCAGAGATGGCAAAGGGTTCGCCCAGGCCAAGCTCATAGAATTCCGCGGCCTGCTCACGCCTGTCCCTGTTTTCACACTTGTTCACCACCAGGAAGATTGGCGGCCAGAATGTGCCGTCGGGTAATTTTTTTTGAGACCGGCGCAGGATATCGGCCACTTCTCGGTCCGGCTCGGTGACACCTATATCACCGTCATTGACAAAAAGGACCGCATCGGCCTCCTGAATGGCAACCTGGGCTTGCCGTCGGATATCCTGAATAAAGTCAACCGAACCAACAGAGAGTGGAGTCTTGCCGCCATGGGTTGGATCGATACCGCCCGTATCAACAATGCTGAAGGTGCGGCCATTCCATTCCGCTTCGCCAAATAAACGGTCACGCGTGGTGCCGGGGGTTTCATCCACAATGGCAAGCCGCTCGCCGGCCAGGCGGTTGAACAGGGTGGATTTGCCGACGTTCGGCCTGCCTACTAATGCTACAACTGGTTTCATGGTGATAAATTAATCCGACTTCTTGGTTACGGTGTGGGAGAAGGTGTTACCGCCGGGGTTTGTATGGGACTGATGATAACCTCCACGGTATTCGGCAGGATCGACTCAACGATCACATCCGAGATCAAAATCTCCACCTTGGGAGTGATCTGATATGTCCCGGCTGCCAGGCCGGTTAAATCCACGGTGGCACGCACGCCCTGCCGGGTGAGACTGTCCAACAGGGAGAGCGGGCCGGAGATGATCACATCCACTGTGGTGGGGGAGATCTGCGCGGTCAGTCCGTTTTCCAGCCCGATGATTTCGATTTTTTCCCCTGCCAGTGTAACACTACTTTCAATCGGCGAAACCCCGGCCTGAATCAAGACCGTCTGCTCGCCGATGATGGAAATGCCGATGGGGAGATTTATGGCAAGGCGGGTGTTGATATCGTCCTGCGCGTTTTGCAGGTCAAGCGGTTGGGTTTCGACCACCCCGGGCAAATTACCGACAAGCTGCGGGTCGGTGGAAAAGATCGTCACCACTGGCGGAAAGACAGATAAATCCGTAAGGCGGTATCCGCTTGCAACACGGCCGACAATGACCACTTTTACCGCCACATCGCGGTACCCACCCTGCTGGCTGACCGGCAGGACAACGTGAACGGCTTCCGGGGAGACGGAAACTCCTTCCACTTTTTGCCCTTTCTCGTCCAACACTTCAACTGTCAGCGATTGATCGTAATTTTCGCGGACGCCGTTAATGTTGACCGAAACCCGCGCGCGCTTCACCCTCTCGACCTGGGACTGGGCGCCGGATACTACAACTTGCAGCGGCTCGAGGGTTGCTTCCCCGATCTGATACCCGACGGCGGCTTCCCCGGATAAGGTTAAATCCAGATCGAAGGTTTGTTTTATGAGCGGTTCAAGTGAAAATGAAATATTGCTCGGCGCCACCGATACGATCTGCACCGGGCGCGCATTCACCTGAATTTGCAACTCAATTTCATGCTCGCCCGAACTCAGGCCGGAGAGATCCAAAATTGCACGGACGATTTTCGGGTCGGATTCGATCAGATCCCAAACGGAACGCGGTGCGCGCAAAGTTAACGCCACCTCCTTGGGAACATTGCTACTCAGCACCAGATTTGGCGATTGGCCAATGATCTCTACCGGGATAGGGGATTGGAGTGAGCGCGTTTCATCCGGGTCGGCGGAGGTAACAGCGGAAATCCAAACCGCTATGGCCAAAGCGAACGCCCAGAGAAAGGTGCGGTAATTTTGAGAGATCCAGCGAAGCATTATTTATCTTCTTTTCTGCGGAACAAACCGGGAAATAATTTTTCGAAAAAATTCGGCTTGTATTCCCTGCCATTCGGACGAAAGAATGCGATCAAAATATTTTCCAGCCGTTCAGGGTCGAGGCGGCGCAGCATCCTGCCGGCATGAGCGATGGAAATGGCTCCCGTCTCCTCTGAAACGACGATTGCGATCGCGTCGCTGGTCTCCGATATACCCAGCGCAGCGCGATGCCTCAACCCCATTTGACGTTCCGGAGTGCGGTTTAAGATTCCACTGGCGGAGAGCGGAAGAACACAAGCCGCCGCCACGATCTGCGAGTTGACGACGATGACGCCACCATCGTGGAGCGGGGTGTTGGGATAGAAAATTTGCAGCAACAATTCCGGGGTTACGCGTGCGTTCATCTGCACGCCGGTGTGAGCGAACTCGTCGAGATTGTCCAGCCTTTGCATGATGATCAACGCTCCATGCTGGCGGGCGGATAATCTGGCTGTGGCAGTCACCACGGCATGGATGGTCTGCTCCAGCAACAGGTCTGCTGATTTAACGGTAAGCGGCCAAACGGTCCCGGCCCGACCGAGGCGTTCCAGTGTCCGCCGAATTTCCGGAGCAAATATCACCGGGAGGGCAAGCAGCAGCGCGGGCAGGGAATTTTGTGCGAACCATGAGAAGGCGGGAAGATCCACAAGGCTTGTCAGCAGGATGAGCGCCACGACCAGCAGGATCATTCCGCGCAGCAAAGCCATGGCCTGGGTATCGCGCAGGGAATAAAGCAAGCCAAAGAAAATCAGCGTGACAAGCAAGATATCAAAAACGCTCAGCCAGCTGATTCGGTGAAAGATAAAGAAGAGATTGTTGAGGAATTCAGTCACGGTTTAGGGTGGAGGGTGGAGGATCGGCAATCAGGGGAGGGTAAACCTAACTACCTGATACCGACTCTCAACCTTAAATGGGGCGCAGGACGCGATCCTGGCGCAATTGTTTAAAGAAGAGCACGCTTCCTGGGGGGTTGGATTCGGTTGCGGCGTCCTGCCAGGCTTGCACGCCAAGGGTTTCCGGTGTGCGGCGTTCGTAGCCGAGTTGTTTCCAGAGTTCTTCCTGATTCGAGAGTTCATGCAATGCGAAGACGAGCGAAGCTTCACTTTGTAATTCGCCTGAGGCGCTTTCCACTTCCTTCACAAGGGTTTCGAGCGCCTTTTGTGCATTTACGTGCTCTTCGAGATAAATTTCGGTGGTGCGTGTTACAAGGTTTTCCACCTGCCAGCCGGCCAGCCCCACCAATTGACCATCCTGTTCCAGAATCATATAGGCTTTATCGCCGAAATCCTCCATCACATCACTGGCGGTCACCTTGCGCTTACCAAGGCGGGTGATCAACTCCGCTATGGATGCCGAGTGTTTCGGCTTGCCGCGTTTGACTGAAAATTCACCAGTCGGAGTTTTTTTGATAACGGCAGTTTCAACGGCGGCTTCCCCGGCACCGGGGACAATTTCCTTCCAGGCTTCGCCGACCTGTTTCCAAAGATCATCATACGAGCCGGTGTTCGTGATGACAATATTCGCCACTGCCACCTTCGCGCTTTGCGCTGATTGCGAATGGATTCGTTCCAGGGCCTGGCCGCGGGTCAACCCGCGTTTGCGGACCAGCCGTTCCACTTGCACCTCTTCCGGGGCATTCGTCACCCAGATGGAATCGCACACCTTTCGCAATTCACCTTCAAGGAGTTTGATCGCTTCGATCACGACCACAGGCTGGGTGGCGCGTTTGGTGAGAATCTGCGCCGCCTGACGAACAAGCGGATGGACGATCGCTTCCAGTTGCTTCATGGCCTCCGGGTCAGAGAAGACAAGGTTGCCAAGCTTCTTGCGGTCGATCTCGCCGTCTTTGTTGAGCAGCCACTTTCCAAATTTATCGATCACCTGCTGGTAGCCTGGCGCACCTTTTGCATAGGTTCGGTGGGTGAGCGCATCTGCATCGATGGTGTACGCACCCAAATGCTCCAGCATGCGGCGCACAACGCTTTTTCCAGTTGCTATGTTGCCAGTAAGACCGATCACAAATTTGCCGGGCATGTTGCTCAAGATGATTCCTCGTTTATTGCTTGGGTGATAAATGCCTCTCTATTTTAATGTCTTTTCCCGAAATGTCCACCTTTGAGACGTTGACCGCCCCTTCCCTTGCGAGTATCATGAAATTACTCAGGCTGGTCGGGCAGTCGCGGTCCTGCGTTGTCGGGATCGAGGAAAGTCCGCACTCCATAGAGCACGGCGTCGGATAGCACCCGGGGCGGGGAACTCCCGTCACTCGTTGACGGGAACACGCTGAAAAGCGTGAACCTGCCGGATAAGGGCCACAGAAACAAACAGCTCTCCACCCCTCGGGGTGAGAGTGATGGTGAAAAGGTGGTGTAAGAGACCACCGGCGCGCGCAGTAATGCGTGTGGCCAGGTAACCCCCGCCGGGAGCAAGGCCAAGCAGGGACGAAATCGTCTGTGGACGATGGGAGACGGCTCGTCTTCGCAAGCGCCTCTTCCTCTTGTGGGAGAGGCCAGTTCCGGGTAGGCTGCACCGAGCGATGTGGCGACACATCGCCCAGAGAGATGACTGCACAGGCAGAGCAATCTGCCGGACAGAATGCGGCTTATAGACCAGCCTGAGGCGTTATCTTCTGATTGTCGATTTACTGGTAAGGAGTTCCAGTTTGAATCTTTATAAGATGAATACCCGGACCACATTGATTTTATTGGCGGGATTGATATTCATCTTTGCCTGCAACATCCCCTCCACTGCTTCCAACCCAACCCCGGACCTGTTTGCCACACTCGCGGCCGCCACCCCGCTGTCAGGGGAATCTGATAATCAGGCTGTTGTACCAGCCGTCCCTGGGGGAGAGCCGTCCGGGCAGATCGCCTATACCTGTCAGGTATTCAAAGTCACGGCCAATAATCAAATCTGCATCATCAATGCGGATGGGACAGGCTTTCGCCGCCTGACCACCGATAATACAAAACAACATTACTATCCGTCTGTCGCGCCTGATGGGAAGAGCGTGGTCTATGCCGCCTTCCGCGAGCCGAATATTTATGAAATTTATGAGGTGGAAATTGCTTCTGGGTCCATCACCCAATTGACCGACCGGCTCGGCAATTTGAACGGCCCCGAAATTTCACCCGATGGTTCGACCATAGTCTTTAAACTTTCAACGGCAAACGCAAACGAATTATGGCTGATGAATCGCGATGGAAGCAGCCCGCGCAAAATTCAGAATGCCACCGGATGGGACCCGACCTGGTCGCCGGATGGAAGCCTGATTTTGTTTGCTTCGGATATGGAAGGCGCGGTGCAATTATTCAGCATCAGCACCGATGGCAGCGAACTAAAAAGAATTAGCAGCCTGCCTGCCATGCGCGGCCGGAGCGATTGGTCGCCCGATGGACAGGTCATTGTCACCTATTCCGGCCAGCCGTGGAACCGCGATGTCTACATTATGAACGCGGACGGCTCGAATGCAAGGATGCTATCCCCGACCGGCGGAAATTCACAAGGCCCATCCTTTTCGCCGGATGGACAGTGGGTGGTATTCACCTCCTACTTTGATAGATTCGGCGATGATCACGGCTGCGAGATTTACATCATGCGGGTGGATGGGACAGATGTGCGCCGGGTGACCAACAACGATTATTGTGATTACCAGCCCCGCTGGGGTCCGTGACAGCATGTCGTTGCGAGGGCGGTGTTTGTCTGACCGAAAGAATCTTCTCATCATGTTGGAGATTGCTTCACCGCCAGGTGCAAGAGCGGCGGCTCGCAATGACGGAAGAAGATGAAAGGAGAATCCAATGGACATTAAAGGTAAAGTGGTTATTGTTACTGGCGCTTCCTCTGGTATTGGAGAAGCCACTGCCCGAGAATTTGGGCGCGAAGGAGCGAAGATCGTCCTTGCCGCCCGCCGTGTGGACAAGCTTCAATCCCTTGCCATGGATATAAATTCGATGGGGAACGGCGCGGAAACTTTCGTTGTACAGGCCGACCTCTCCAAACTTGAAGACATTCAAATGCTGGTTGCGCAAACCCTTGAAAAATTCGGGCGCATCGACGTGCTTGTAAACAATGCGGGTTTTGGAAGGCTGGATTGGCTTGAGAATCTCGATCCAATTAAAGATATTCAGGCGCAGATCGACGTGAACGTAATGGGCGTCATTCAGACCACGCGGCAGGTGTTGCCGGTGATGATCAAACAGCGCGCCGGCAGCATCATTAATATGTGCTCCATGGCCGGGCTGATCGGTACGCCTACCTATACCATCTATGCCGCGTCGAAACATGCCGTGCATGGATTCTCGGAAGCCCTGCGGCGTGAAGTAAAACCATGGGGCATCGACGTTTCATTGATCTATCCCGGCGGGGTGGTCACTGAGTTCAACCAGCATGCAGGCATCAAACGCAAGACAAATGCCTCGACACCAAAATTCATGCTGTTGACTGCGGAACAGGTTGGCAGCGCCGTTGTAAAATTGGTGCGCCGTCCGCGCCGCATGTGGATCATCCCCTGGTTATGGAGTGTAACTGCGTTCATGAATAAATTCATCCCCGGCTTTGTGGATTACACCACCATCACCCGCTTCACCATTCCCGAGCGGGAAGATGAATTGAATGTGAAATAATCGTTCAGATTATTAACCCGTTGCCGCCCTCAGATCCTTTAAATTCAATTGATAGCCCACGCGGCCGTTGTATTCGTTCACTTCATAAGTGAATAAAATATCCACACGCGGGGGCATATTTTTTTGCCAGTCTCCGAGTTTGAAGCCAATGGCATCGTGTGCGGTTCGAGTCTCATCCTCAAGAGTCAACTTTAAATGCTTGCCATCTGCGCCGACAGTGCGGGAGCTTTTGACTTTGACGCCCCGCGCGACAAACGCTGCCTCGCGATTTCCATAACCGGTGGGTTCAAGAAATCGTAGACATTTTTCATACAAATCCGGGCGGATATCGACAAGCGAAACTTCCGCATCTGCCGTGACCGTGGGCCTGAGATCTTCGTGAGACAGTTTTTCCTTCGCGATGGCCTTTAGCCGTGCAACCAACTCGGACAGATTTTCATTCTTCACTGTGAAACCGGCCGCCGCCGCATGCCCCCCGTGGCGGACGAGCAAGTCTGCGCATTGATCGAGGGCGTCGGTGATGTGGAATTCGGGAATCGAACGGCAGGAGCCGCGAGTCTCATCGGTGCCTTTGGCAGCGACAATGGCGGGGCGATAGTAGCTTTCCGTCAGGCGGGAGGCGGCGAGACCGACAACTCCCGAGTTAAATTCTTCATGCGCAGCAAAGAGCAGATAGGCCTCCGGGTCTTCGCTCACTGCTATTTCTTCAGCTTGTTTTTGCATATCGCGGGTGATGCGCTGGCGTTCGCGGTTTTGCATGTCGAGCATTTGGGCAAGTTCGCCCGCTTTAAAAACATCGTTGGTGGTCAATAACTCAAATGCGGCGAGCGCTTCCTTTAATCTGCCCGCAGCATTCAAACGCGGTCCAAGCATGAAGCCGATATGCCCTGCGTTGACCTTTGCCAACTTAAGTTCGGATACCGCCGCGAGCGAGAATAATCCCTGCCGCGTGGTTTGCCGCATCTGCCGAAGACCTTTTCGTACCAGGATTCTGTTCTCTCCGACGAGGGGAGCCAGGTCGGCGACGGTTCCCAATGCAACCAGATCGAGAAGATTGTTTAGGATTTGACTGTTGTCTACGGTTTGTTGTCCCTCGCCCAAAAGAGCTTCCGCTATTTTGTATGCAATTCCTACACCAGCGAGGTCTTTATCGGGATACATATCCCCATGTTGTTTGGGGTTGATGACGGCAAAGGCGGGGGGCAGGTTTTCACCGTCGGGGTGGTGGTGATCGCTGATAATGAGGTCCAGGCCGATGGTTTGGGCGTGAAGCGCTTCACTTGGCGAGCGGATGCCGCAGTCCACGGTGAGGACGAGTTTGACTCCATCGGCTTTGAGTTCATCCAACGCGTTGTTATTTAATCCGTAGCCTTCTTCAAAGCGGTTGGGGATGTAGCCGCGCACGTCCGCGTTTAGATTTCTCAGCGCCTCCACGAGCAGGGCAGTGGCGGTGACTCCGTCCACATCGTAATCGCCGTAGATGGCGATGGGTTCCTTGTTTTGGATGGCAAATTGGATTCGGACTACGGCTTTGCGCATGTCCGTCATTTGGAACGGGTCATAGCTGATGCCGGGTTTGGCGTTTAGATAGGCGCGCGCATCAGCTTCGGTGGCGTAGCCGCGATTGAAAAGGATCTGCCGCAAAACGGGTGGGAATTTCGATAGTTCCGAATCAGCTTCGGGCGTGATGCGAGGCGGGATGATCCAGCGTTTGTTGTTCTTCGGGGTGGATGTCATAAGAAGATTGGGTGGGAGTATACCGCTTGTCTCATAAATCGGCAGATGTTTCGATTGGCTTTCACGTCTAAATTTATGCTCCAGGTTTGCCAAAGTATGTGGCATTCCGTAAATGTTCCAGCAGCGGCATGGAAGGGTGTTGTATAATCAATTCGAATGGAAGGAGTGTCAATGAAGCCGCTGGCCCCTGACGAAAAAACTGCTCTGGTGATGTTGTACACTCATAATATGCTTGTGCGCGGGGAGATTGTGATCAAGGAAAATTTGCGGGTGAGCATCTGGCTGCGCACGCAGGGAGTTCCGAATTATATCGAGGTACACAGACCGAATGTGATCCTGTTGAGCGGGACGCCGCCCAAATCGTTTGCTTATTCCGAGGTGTTCGTCCCGACAGCGGAGGTGACCGCGTTTCATCTGGCGCCGCCCGCCCAGGATCCGCTGGATTACGATGCCTCTGAGACGAACCGCAGAATGCAGCCGGTGGATATGTTGATGGGATCCTTTATGCTCAAAGCGAAACTGCGAATTTCGGCGCAGACCGACCTGACCACTTATTTGGATGTTTCGCATGCGGGGTGGATGTCCGTCTATGATGCGGATATCAGCAATCCGTACCTGCCGAATTTCAATGTGCATGTGCCGATGCTGCTGGTGAATCCCAGCCACGTGAGTTTTGGGGTGGCGTAGGTATAAATGGAATTTACCCTTTCGACCCCCGCTTTGTTGTTCCCGACTGTATCTCTTTTGCTGCTGGCGTATACCAATCGGTTTTTGACGCTGGCCACTATCATCCGCAATTTGCACGACCGCTACAAGAATGACGATGACGATAACCTGCTCGGCCAGATCGCGAATCTGCGCCACCGCGTGTATCTGATCCGCAACATGCAGATCGTGGGAGTGTTGAGCCTGCTGTTTTGTGTGGTCAGTATGTTTGCTCTTTTCGCAGGCTGGGTGATCGGCGGACAATGGAGCTTTGCCATCGCGTTGATCCTGATGATCGTTTCGATGTTAATTTCACTTCGCGAACTTCAGATTTCTGTGGGGGCTCTGGATTTGCTGCTGGTGGAGTTGGAGGATGAGGAGAGAAAATAGGGGTGATCCGCTCAGCGGGAGCAAAGCATCCCAACAATCTGAAACGATGGCCTGTACAGTTTGCCTTGGAGGTGTAAAGATGAAATCCACAAGTCGATTTTCAAATGAAGTTCTCGAAACCCTTCAGAAAGGGAGAATCCTTGGCATACACGCCGGCACGGATTCGACTCACCGCATCATTGGAATTTGGGTTGTGGTGGTGAAGAGACGGGTCTTCATCCGTTCGTGGAGCTTGAAGCCGCGCAGTTGGTGGCGGACCTTCCTCGAAGACCCGCAGGGAAGTATCGTCGTCGGTGACAGGGAAATCCCCGTTCGGGCAATCCAGACGCGCAGCGAACGGCTGAAGGATCTGGTCAGCGCGGCGTATAAGGAGAAGTACAACAAGCCGGGGGATATTCAGTATGTGAAGGATATGTCACGGAAAAGGTCGCGGGATACGACGACAGAGTTGGTGGTGAGTCAAGAGTGAACCGCAGGTGATATGCCTGCGGTTTTCATGTTCCCGGGAATGAATTTCCCTCCCCCAAGTGGTGGAGATAAATCCTCCCCAGCTGATGGATGTGGCGGAGAAACGCTTATTGTATGATTTGAATGGACTGTGATTGCTTATTCAAATTGAATCATCGAGGAGTTAGTGAGATGAAGAAAATACTCGTACTTGTTTTGTTTGCCGCATTGCTTGTGACCCTGACAGCTTGTGCCCCCGGCGAACCTGTGGATCTCGGCAAGCCGGATAGCGAAATCCAATTCACCATGCCTGGACCCAACCCGGAAGAGGACACGCCAGCAGAGAATGGAAACGTAGCTGGCCTCGGCACGGGACTCTGGCATGGGCTGATTTCCGTTGTGACTCTGATCATATCGTTTTTCAATCCTGAAATACAAATGTACGAAGTCCACAACACTGGGCCACTGTATAACCTTGGCTTCCTTATTGGGGCTATTTTGTTATTTGCCATTTTAGGATTTTCAGGAGGCAGGCGGCGGCGTTAAATGATAGGCAAGAAAACCTGAGGCGATGAGTCTCGGTTTTTTTTGTTTAGTGCAATTTCACCATGCCAAATCCTTGAAGCAGGTAATATGCCCGATTGAACATCTGTGATAGATGATATAATGATCCAGACATAATTTGGTCAAAATTGACCCTATTTATGGTATTTATCACGGGGGTAAATTGACTCACCACATCACACCGATTGTGAGTCCGGCCAAAGTCTTGAAATTCTCACAACTCCAGGGGGCGGCTTCTATCGAAAATCCGGTGCCATGCTGGCGCAGGGTTTTGATTGTGTTGCGCATGTGATAGCCTGTTATTTATGAAAGATTGAGGTACGTACCATGAATAGAAATTCTCATAACTCGAGGGGATTATCCACACAGGCTGGGAGCCCAATTCCACGTTGGCGGACTGTTTTCATCGCGCTGATGCTCGCGCTTGCCATCGGAAGCGTGACTCAAACACCGCCGGCTCAAGCGGCCCCGGCTGGCGTGCCGGTTAATGTTTACATGGAACTGGTAAATCCTAAAACTAGAGTCTGCGTTGGAAAAACGGCGCAATACGCAGTGCGCGTCTATACTCCCCCCACAACGTCAGGCAGCTTTGATTTTGATCGATACGCACTGCAAGGAATAACGGTTGAGGCGTTCTCACAAGATCCGAGCGTGGGTGACTTCCATGGTGCCAAGAAAGGAACTCTTACCACCCGGACTACAGCTCCTTCCGATGAGGACATTGATGAGGCCGGTGGTTATGAACCAACGCCGAATACAGCTTACTTTACATTTAAGGCAAAGAAGGCCGGCACAACAACTCTCTATTTTGAAGCGTCAGCCCACGGTCAATATGTCAGTGACAAAGTATCGGTGAAGGTCGTAAATTGCAAATACAAGGTGATCATAGGCTCTCAAATGAATTGGTGTGGCCCGTACGGTTGTATCAAATTCAGGGGTGTGAGCACTGATGGTCAGGTGACAGCGGATGAGACCGGCTACATCTTCACGGGTACGGCTCCCGTGTACTGGGTTTCCACATCTAAAGTACCAAATTGCGGCGCCGTGAACTCGCTTGGAATAGGCCAGGTCAAGATGCGAGGCAATCTGAGTGATAGTGGTCAACTTTTGTTGGAACTGAACTACGACACGGTGCCATTTACAGATGTCGTAACCTGCCCCGGGATTGGTTCGGGAAGTAGTGCGTTGCCAATCACTCCATCTCCGCTAACAGTCACCGTTCCTTCCTTCGGCGGGGTGATCCAACTGAGCCAACAGATGGACGGAGGTCCAGAACCTGCGCTCGGCTCAGCTAATGTCTACGTGATTCCGTTGGAGAGTGCCAGATGAAAAAACAAATGACACAATCATTCAAACAATGGAAGATGATCCTGTTCATGATCATGCCCCTATTGATTTCATTAGCCTGCCTCACACCGACAAGTATTCCTGCAACAGCAGCGAGTGATTCTTCAACAGCCGCACCAGAGTCAGGCGCGGTGTCTGCCGAGGTGAATGTAAACTTCGGCCCTGGCCCTTTCGATTTTCCAGACACGAGAGCAGGTCTTGTAGAACTATCCAGCTATAAGGCTACACTGATCATGTCTTTTGATGGAACTCGGGATGGGCAAACTCAACAATGGTCTAAGACCTATGTCATGTTAAGCACAAAGGAACCTGCGACTCTCCAATTGACCATCGAGAAAACAGGTGATCTGACGGATCTCGACCCCGTATTCATGGCTGAAGCCGATGGAGCGGACTATGAGCGCCGCGGGGAGAATGCCTGTACTGCAAATGTGATCGAAGAAGGGAATTCGTTGGGCGACCGGCTGGAACCAGCGGGATTCCTGACCTTCGTCCTCGGTGCGGAAGAGGCGGGGGCTGAAACGGTCAACGATGTGGCCGCGAATCATTACACCTTCGATGAGCGCGCCTCTGGACAATTGGACATCGCTCAATCGACGGGTGAGATGTGGGTCGCCTCTGATGGAGGCTATATCGTCAAATATTTGCTGACTACAAAAGGGAATGCGGATTACTTTGGCGAAGGCATCGAAGGCACGCTCACTTTGGATTATGAGCTGACCGATGTCAATCAACCTGTCGCGTTCGCACTACCCGACGACTGCCCGGCGGGACTGGTGGATGTGCCACTGCTGCCAGACGCCGCCGACGTGGTGAACATGCCGGGACTTCTGACTTATAACACTGTCACTCCTCTGTCCGATGTTGCCGCATTCTATCAGGAGGAGATTCCTGGTCTGGGTTGGGCGCTGCTTGGTGAAGAACCCACCATTACTGAATCGACAGCATTCCTGGATTATCAGCAGGGTGATCAGAATCTGACGGTTATCATCACAACTGACGCCGGTGTGACGACGGTTACCATCCTGCTGGAGGATATTCAGTTATAAGAACATCCTATTTGCAAGACGATATGAATTCGTATGATCAAAACCACAGGTGTTGAATCTGTGGTTTTGTTGCTTCAACCTCGAGCGATGTTTATCATCCCTACTGTATAATCTCACCACAATGGAATTTATCGCCTCCCTATCCCAACTACCCGCTCCCTCCGCAAAACGAATTGCGCTGCATGTCACCGCGCCCGTAGAACGCGCCTTGCGGCAGGGGCATCCGTGGGTCTTCGATCAATCCATCACCGAGCAAAGTCACGAGGGTGCGCCCGGCGACCTTGCCGTCATTTTCGATAACAAGCGCCGATTTCTCGCCATCGGTTTGTACGACCCCACATCCACCATTCGCGTGCGCGTTTTGCAAAGCCGCCGGCCCGCTACCATCAACGCGGAGTGGTTTCAAAATAAACTTAATCTTGCCGCGCAAGTCCGTGAATCATTGGAAGGAACAGACACCACAGGCTATCGTCTCGTTCACGGCGAGAATGACGGTTTCCCCGGTCTGGTCATTGACCGTTACGACGAGACCCTCGTTCTCAAACTTTACACCCCCGCGTGGATTCCGCACCTCAAAGAATTTTGCGACGCACTGGCACAAGTCAGCCCCGCCGAGCATTTGATTTTGCGACTCAACCGCATCCTTCAAAAGCAGACGGAATTTTTACACGGCCTCAGTGACGGGATGACGCTCTCGCTTCTCACGCCCCCGAGCCTGATTCTGTTTATGGAAAATGGCCTCACCTTTGAGTCTGATCCCATTCACGGGCAAAAGACGGGCTTCTTCCTCGACCAGCGTGACAACCGCGCAAAGGTGGAAGAATTGTCCAGGGATAAGTCCGTGCTAAATGTATTCGCCTACACTGGCGGATTCTCCGTCTATGCTGCGCGTGGCGGTGCGAAAGAAGTCCTCAGTGTGGATATCAGCGCGCCAGCCATCGAAGCCGCTGTCCGCAACATGGGGCACAATCGGCATTTTCCAACGGTAGCCGCAGTATCCCACGAAACATTTGCCGAAGATGCATTCGATGTCCTTGCCCGCATGGAGGCCCAAAAACGTCTCTTTGACATGGTCATCATCGACCCGCCTATGTTCGCTCAAAACGAAAAGCAGATCGCATCCGCGCTGGCGGCCTATCGCAAATTGACCCGTCTCGGCTTGGGCGTTCTGCGAAAAGGCGGTACGCTTGTGCAAGCCTCCTGCTCCAGCCGTGTGGATGCTGATTCGTTTTTCGACTCCATTCACCAGTCCGCGAGAGAAGCGGGCCGCAGGCTGATGGAAATCGAACGGACGGGGCACGCCCTCGATCATCCCATCAACTTTGAAGAAGGTGCGTATCTCAAGTGTTTGTTTGCAACGACATAATGTCATTGCGAGGCGGTGTTCGTCCGCTGACACTTGCGCCGCGCGCCAGTGCGGTGAGCAATCTCCGAGTTTATGTTAGATTGCTTTGGGCTAAGAGCAAGTGCGCCCTCGCAATGACGAATAGTTGCCATCGCTTATAATCATCCCAATGTTCTCATTTCAAATCACAGCCAAAAACAGCCGCGCCCGCACGGGGATCTTCACCACACCGCACGGTGACCTCATTACTCCCGTCTTTGCACCTGTTGGCACGCAGGCCACGGTCAAGACCCTAACCCCTGAACATCTCAAAGATATCAACGCCTCCCTTGTGTTGAGCAACACCTATCATTTGTATCTGCGCCCCGGTGATGAACTCGTGCGTGACATGGGCGGCCTGCACAAATTTATGCAATGGCACAAGCCCATGCTCACGGATTCGGGCGGATTTCAAGTCTTCTCGCTCGCACAAACCCGCAAAATTGACGATGACGGTGTGACTTTCAAGAGTCATATCGACGGTTCCACGCACCGCTTCACGCCTGAGAAGTCGATTGCCATACAGGAGAATCTCGGCGCGGATATTATCATGGCTTTCGACGAATGCTCCGACCCGAACGACGCCGCCTACAGCAAGATCGCAATGGCACGGACTCACCGTTGGGCGGAACGTTCTCTCAAGGTGAAGACTCGCGCCGACCAGGCTTTGTTTGGAATTTTGCAAGGCGGCGTTGACCCGCACCTGCGGGCTGAGTCGGCAAACTTCATTGCTTCGCTGGATACACCGGGCATTGCCATCGGCGGCCTCTCAGTGGGGGAGACAAAGGAAGAGATGTACTCCACCCTGGATGTGGTCACGCCTCTTCTTCCCGAAGGCAGGCCGCGTTATCTAATGGGTGTGGGCACGCCTGAAGATTTGATCCAGGGCGTGCTGCGCGGCATAGACATCTTCGATTGCGTCCTGCCGACGAGGCTGGCGCGTCATCATTCCGCATTCGCTCCTGAAGGCCGCCTGAACTTGATGAACGCATCCTTCTCGCGGGATGAACGTCCCATCGATGAGACCTGCGATTGTTATGCCTGCATAACCTTTACACGCGCCTATATTCGTCACCTGATCGTGGCGAAGGAATTTCTGGCGGGGACGTTGATCTCCATTCATAATCTGCGGGCGTTGATCCGTTTGATGGAACAAATCAGAATTTATATTGCAGAGGGAAGTTTTGAAGCCCGGGTTCCTGAATTGTTAAGTCAGTGGGCAAATAATGCAAAACGAATTAAACCCGAAGGACACAAGGGTTAAGCACCCTTTTCCCTCGTGTTAAAAGGAAACTATGACCATCCTCCACGCCTTCATTCTCGGCATCGTTCAGGGACTGACCGAATTCATCCCCGTCTCATCCACCGCGCATCTGCTCGTTGCCGGCAGCCTGCTTGGGCTTCCCGCCAATGACAGGACCTTTTCATTCAATGTCATCGTTCAACTCGGCACGGTGGTTTCCATGCTGGCGTTTTTTTGGAAGGACATCTGGCAGATTGCCACAGCTTTTTTCCTTGGGATTCAGAATCGCAAGCCTTTCGAAAATTTGCATTCCCGCCTGGGATGGCTAGTGATTGTGGCTACCATTCCAGCATTGATTGCGGGGTTTACCCTCCAAAATATCGTTCTATCGAATTTTGAGCAGCCATTCTTTCAGGCGGGGACCCGCCTGTTAGTGACGGCTGTCCTGATCGCCTTCGTGGAAAATATCCACAAGCAGACCCGTACACTCGAATCCGCCACCTGGCTGGATGCGCTGACCGTGGGGTTTTTTCAAGTGCTGGCTATCTTCCCCGGCGCTTCGCGCTCAGGTTCGACGATTGCGGGGGGCATGGTGCGCGGCCTGGAGCGTTCCTCGGCGGCGCGTTTTGCCTTTCTCATGTCGGCGCCCATTCTAGTGGCGGCGGGAGTGTATGAATCCGTAAAGGTCATCCTTATGCCCAATACAACGGAATTCCTACCGGTGCTAGTAGTTGGTTTTGTCACTTCGGCAATAGTCGGCTGGTTGGCTGTGAAATGGTTGATCAGCTACCTGAGCAGACATTCCATGTTTGTATTCGCCGTTTATTGTGCGGTTGTGGGGATCATTCTTTTGGTCTCCAGACTGTTTTAAAGCGTTCATGCGAAAATTCCTCTTTCTGTTTTCTATCTTCCTGTTTACCTCTTGCGCACCGACAGCCCAGCCCGGCTTCCAAAGCGGACTCATCACCGTCTACTCAACCCCGGCTGCCCAGCCGTGGATGAGCGATCTCTATGCCTGTGCCAATAAGCTTGGTGTCATCTTGATAGTCAACGCGAAGTCTCCTCAAATTTATCTGCGCCTCGGCGAGCCGGAAACCTTGCTCACCCCTGCCTATCAAATTGGTGAGGAGGAAATTCTCATCGTCACACACCGCGAAAGTACGCTGCAAAATTTATCCATGCAGGCCGCGCAGGATTTGTTCGCCGGGCGGGGAACTGCCGGAGCGCAGGTCTGGGTGTATGCATCAGGGGTGGATGTGCAAATTTTGTTTGACCAGCTTGTGATGAAGGGAAGAAGCGTCACCTCCCTTGCGCGGATGGCCGCCGGCCCGCAGGAAATGTCTGACGTGTTGAATTCCGAATCTAATGCAGTCGGAATTCTTCCCGGGCGTTGGAAGATGGGAAACGTCCGCGATGTATATTCAGTAGGAGTGGTGCCGGTGCTGGCGATCACGAACTCGGAACCACAGGGAGTTGTGGGTGAATTGATTTCCTGTATGCAAAACGACTGAAAACCATTTGCAAACCCGCCTTTTGCAACGAATTGCACAAAGGCGGTAAAATCAAGTTGACTATGGAACCATCATTGATCGAATTAAAGAATGTATCGAAGACCTACTCCACGGCAGCCGGAGATTTCGCTGCGCTAAAGAATGTAAACCTGAAAATCAACGCGGGGGAATTTGTGGGGATCGTGGGTAAATCCGGCGCGGGGAAATCCACATTGCTGAACATGATCAACGGCGTGGACCTGCTTACCGAGGGCGAAGTCATCGTGAACGATGGCGGCGGCGGCATATCTGTTCATCGCATGACAGAGGATCAGCGAGCCCTTTGGCGGGGCAGGAACATGGGCGTGGTCTATCAATCCTTTCAGCTTTTGCCCATGCTTACCCTCGTCGAAAACATTACCCTGCCAATGGACCTCTCCGAAAATTTCAAACCGCGCGAGTCGCGGGACCGCGCCATGCAGTTGCTGCAAATGGTGGAGCTCGAGGAACATGCCGACAAACTGCCGGCCTTCATTTCGGGCGGGCAGCAACAGCGCGTTGCCATTGCTCGCGCCCTCGCCAACGACCCGGCCATCCTTGCTGCCGATGAGCCCACTGGCAGCCTCGACTCCCTCACCGCCGACCACATCTTCGAAGTGTTCGAGCATCTCGTCACCGATCAGGGCAAGACGATTGTCATGGTCACACATGACCTGGGGCTGACGAGCCGCTTCTCACGCAGCATCAAAATTGTGGATGGAGAACTGGCAGGCGAGGTCGACTCCGACGAACCAAAGATCGACAAAACGATTCGGAGGCGCAGAAAATGAAAACGCCTCGCACCAGGCCGACAAATGATACCGTCCGAAATACAGCAGCCTCCTCCGATGCCATGATCCAATTGCACGGTGTCGTCAAACGTTTTTCCAACGCGGCAGGAGAGTTCACCGTCCTCAAAGGCGTGGACTTGGCGATAAAACGCGGCGAGTTCGTCTCCATTGTCGGGAAATCGGGCAGCGGCAAATCCACGCTGTTGAACATGGTCACCGGCATCGACCATCCCAGCGACGGGCAGGTCGTTGTCAACGGCACGGATATTTATACGGGCATGACGGAAAGCCAGCGTTCCAATTGGCGCGGAAGGAATTTAGGCATCGTCTTCCAGTTCTTCCAGTTACTGCCCATGCTTACTCTGCTCGAAAACGTCATGCTTCCGATGGACTACGTGGACATGTACGACTTCGATGAGCGCCCGGCGCGCGCAATGGAATTGTTGAAGCTGGTGGGTCTGGAAAAATTTGCGAACAAATTACCCATACTGGTTTCCACAGGCCAGCAGCAATTGGCAGCCATTGCCCGCGCCATGGCGTGCGACCCGCCCCTGCTCATCGCCGACGAACCGACAGGCAACCTCGACACTCGTTCCGCGGATACGATCATTCAGCTCTTTGAGCATTTCGTCTCGCTCGGAAAAACCATCGTCATGGTCACGCATGATCCGTCCCTGACCTCGCGCACCCACCGTAATATCATCCTTTCGGACGGAGAATTGATTAACGAGACGATTGCCATATCCTTGCCGCAATTAAGGCATCGTCACATGCTCGAATTTACCAAGCTCGTGGAAGAACGCATGTACCAGCCGCACGAGACTATCATTTCCCGCAATGAATCGGTGGGTTATTTCTTCATGATCCGCAGGGGAGAGGTGGAAGTCATTCTTCAGGATAAAAAGAAAAGAGAGAATGTCATTTCACGCCTGTCCAACGGCGAGTTCTTCGGAGAGATGGAATTGCTGCGCGGGGGAAAGTCCATTGCCAATGTGCGGGCGGGCAGCGGACCCGTGGAGGTGCTGGCCCTGCCGCGCGCAGATTTTATCCGCGTGATGAATGAGTCACCGATCACGGCGGAGGCGGTGGCAAAGATCGTCCAAAAGCGGCTGGATAAGCATCGAGTCGCGGATTATCGATCGGCAAGCAGGTAGAAATTACGTATTGCATAATACGCATTGCGTAAAAACTCATGACCACTCCAAATCCACGCACCCTCCCTCAGATTCTTTATATCGAAGACAGCGACGAATCACGCGCGCTCGTGCGGCGTTTGCTGTCGGATAAGTATGTGGTGCTTGAGGCAGCTGACCCCTTGAATGGATTACAGCTTGCCGAGGAAACGAATCCCAGCCTGATCCTGCTTGACCACAACCTCCCGCATATGTCGGGCAGCGAAGCGGCCACTCGCTTAAAGAAAATGCTGCCGAGCACGCCCATCGTCATTGTCTCGGCGGATACTTCTCCCGGAGCGCGGGAACGTGCGCTTGCGGCTGGGGCGGTGGGTTTCATCTCCAAGCCGATTGACGATGACTTTGAACGCCTGGTGGATGAATACCTGCACGGCAGGGTTGAAAAACTGGACCATGCCGAAATACATTTGCAGGCCTATCAACAGGAGTTGGTGGAACGTCTTGAAGGCAATATCCGCCAGTTGAGCAGCGCACTCGAGAAGAATAAACATTTGCTTCAGCAGAACGAACGCATGGTTGCCATGCTCGAACGCAGGCATCGGCTGCTCGAAACGGCGGCGCGCGTCGGGCAGATGGTCACTTCCATTTTGGAGCTGGATGAACTGCTGAAGCACACGGTCAATATCATTTGCAGCGAGTTCCACTTTTATTATTCGGGCATCTTTCTTGTTTCAGAGGATCGTCAGTGGGCGGTGCTGCGCGCTGGGTATGCCGCCGCAGGACGCAAAATGATGGAGGAGAACTACCGCCTGCCTGTGGATGATAAATCCATGATCGGGTCGGCCATCATCAGCCAGGAAGCGAAGATCGCGTTGGATGTGGACGGGGAAGAGTCGCGTTTCAAGAATCCGTTTTTGCCGAATACCCGCTCCGAGATGGCGTTGCCCCTCGTGGTGAACTCGGTTGCGCTTGGAGCTTTGACCGTGCAAAGCGATCAGTTGAATGCGTTTTCAGAAGATGACATCAACTCTTTGCAAGCGATGGCTGAACAGGTTGCGATCGCCATCAACAATGCACAGTTGATGAATAAACTTGAGAGCGCGAATGCTGAAATTTTACGCACGAAAACATTCGAAGCGATTGCCACCGCCACGGGTGAAGCCATCCATTGGGTGGAACAAGGCCGCGCCGATCCCGGGCAGTGTCAAGCGCGTCCGCGAGGATTTGCAATACCTGCTGGCTTTGATCGCGCAGATGAATGATTCAGCGTTGGGAAATGAATCTTTGCGGGCGGCAGTTCGAACGGTCCGGGAA
>JACZJC010000024.1 GCA_014860745.1 Anaerolineales bacterium | reverse complement strand
GTGGCGAGGCGGTCTTCGAGAGGGGGAGTGTCTGCGCCGATGATATTCTTTTTGGGCGGCGGCAGGAAATTCCATTCGTTGAGAATGGCTGAAGTGACAGACCCGCCCTTCGGAACTGAATCCGTTGGCGGGGTGATGCGAGGCGGAATTGAATCCACTGAGACCTGCGCGGCTAGGGCAAGCGATGAAAGCAACTCCGTCGTGGACTTCAAGCGCTCCTCTGGATTCTTGCGGAGCGCCCAAAGAATCATGCGGGAAAAATGATCGGGGATCTGTTTGTTCAACGAGATGGGCGCGGGCGGGGCGATTTCAAGATGCGCCCTGCAAACGGCCTCGTTGGTTTTCGGCGCCTTCTTTCCATTGATCCATGCGCCTGTCACCAGCTCATAAAGGATGACGGCGAGGGCGTAGGTATCGGCAGCGGGGCTGAGAGGCTGCTTTCGAATTTGTTCCGGGGAGTGATACAACTGCGGATATTTGGCTGCGGGTTCGACGCGCTGATGGTCCCCGATACCGGCAAATGCAACCCCACCGAGAAAGATGTCACCCTTTTTATCGATGCGGACCAATTCCGGGGAAAGATTGAGATGCAGATAATTTTGTTTATGAAGCGCGTCCAACGCGCCGCAGATCGCTTTTGCATAAACGAGCGCTTCATTTACCGTCACAGGCGCATGCTGAAGCACAGTTTGCAGGGACGGGCCGTCCACCCATTCTTCGAGTAGAAAGGCCAGGGTGGGCGTTTGAAACAGCCCGAGATATTTCGTCAGGTTGGGATGGGAGAGGCTTTGAAGTTTCTTCGATTCCGCTTCGAGTTCTTTTATGGTTTCAGCGTTATCGGAGATCGATTTGGGCAGGAGAGTGAAGGCCAGCGGTTTATGGCTGCGCTCATCGACGGCGCGACATAATTCACCCAGTGGGGTGAGGGCAATGAATTCTTCGACACGATATTGATTGAGGAACGTCCTGCCTGTGATCGCGGAAGGCATGAGGGTCTTGAGGCCTGGGACTCAACGAAATCAAAGCGCCCAGGACAACATCAGCCCAAAGATGGCCACGATCAAACCGATGTGCAGGAAAATGTTGCTGAAAGCCAGCGGGCTGCCCGGAAAGATGAATTGAACCAGCAGGTTGACGAGGATGAGGACGATGCCGATGATGGGCAGCAGACCCTTCCGATGCGCCAGATATTCAGACATGCGGTCTAATAATTTCGAGATCATACTTCCTCCAGGTCGTTCTCTTCGACATTTTCATATCCATTGCCGTTGCGGGCCGGGGCCGCATGCCAGGGAGAGAATTGCGCCAGCAGACGGCCGGGGATGCGTCCGTGCATGACGACGCCGCCGCGTTCGTGTTCGACGCGCTCCACCTGCCCAAGCTCATGGAAGAGGGAGATAAGCGCGCCCTGTTTGTAGGGCAGGCGCACGTGGATGGGAGAATACGCTTCGAACAATTCCTCGCGGACAAGATGCAGCAGGTCAGAGATGCCGGAGCCGGTCAACGCGGAGATGGATACCGATTTGGGGAATTCCTTCAAGACCTCGCGGGCGTTCTCTGGATTCTTCAATAAGTCCGCTTTGTTCAGCGCGGTGACCATGGGGATGTGACTCGCGTCGATCTCGTCCAGCGTTTCCTGCACGGCCTGGAATTGACCGAGCGCATTGGGATGTGAAATATCCACCACATGCAGGAGCAGGTCGGCTTCGGCGATCTCCTCCAGGGTGGCATGGAAGGCGGCGATCAACGAGGTGGGCAGTTTTTGGATAAAGCCGACCGTGTCGGTGATGAGGGCCAGGTCATCTCCGGGGAGCTGCACGCGGCGGGTGGTGGGATCGAGGGTGGCGAAAAGCTGGTCGGCCACGTAGACTTCGGCTTTGGCGAGGCGATTCAGCAGGGTGGATTTCCCCGCGTTGGTATACCCGACCAGCGCCACGATGGGGATGCGCGAGCGTTTGCGTTGAGCGCGGTATCTCAGCCGATGCGCTTCCACTTTTTCGAGCTCGCGCTTGATGTGCGCAATGCGGGTGCGGATGGAACGGCGGTCGACTTCCAACTGGGTTTCGCCGGGGCCGCGCAAGCCCACACCGCCTGTGGAGCCGGCTCTTCCGCCGCCGCCGCCCGCCTGCCGTTCGAGATGGGTCCAGGCGCGGGTAAGACGCGGCAGGTTGTATTCGTATTGGGCGAGTTCCACCTGCAGCATGCCTTCCTTCGTATGGGCATGCTGGGCGAAGATATCGAGAATGAGGGCGGTGCGGTCGATGACGCGGATATTGATACCGAGCGCTTTTTCCAATTCGCGCTGGTGACGCGGGGAAAGCTCATCATCGAAGATGACGACTTCGGCGAGGGTCTCCTCGGCGAGGGCTTTTAATTCCTCCACCTTGCCGGGGCCGATGTAGGTGACGACATGGGGGCGCTGCAACTTTTGGGTGAGTTCACCGACCACATCCACCCCGGCGGTATCGGCCAGCAGGGCCAATTCCGCGAGGGAATCATCGAGGGTGAGAATTTGTTTACTGCCGTATATTTCCGCACCCACGAGAAAGGCGCGTTCACGCGGCGGGTTTGTCGGTTGGGGTATTTTCTTTGGCACTGGCTTCCGTTTCTATATCTTTTTTATCGGCGTCGAATTCACCGAAGAACTTGAGCATGTTGGGGTCGCTTGGCTCGGTGCGCGAGGGCAGGAGAATGTGAAAGGTGGAGCCGTTCAATTTTACTTCGTCGTAGCCATCCGATTCCACCCAGATGGTGCCGCCGTGCGCTTCGATAATGCCGCGGGTGATGGGCAGGCCGAGGCCGGGTCCGCCGCCTTTGAACTTGGTCTTGCCGCTGGAGTGCAGATCGGCGCGGCCAAGCTGTTCGAACTTCTCGAAGATGGTGGCCTGATGCTCGGGCGAGATGCCGATGCCGGTATCGGTGATGACGATCTCGACGAAGCCGGGCAGCAGGCGCCCGTTAATGGTGATCGTACCTTTGTCGGGAGTGTATTTGATGGCGTTGGAGACGACGTTATGCAGGGCCTGATACAGGCGTTCCGAGTCGGCGTAGATCATGAGGTCGCTGCCCTCGAACGAATGAATATCCAGGGTCTGGCGGCGCTCGGTGACGGTCTTTCGCATTTCATTCTCGAGCAGGGTGAAGAGGTGGCTGATCCAGAGCGGCTGGAAGTTGAGGGTGAGCAGGTTGTTGTCGATCAGGGAGACGTCGATCATATCGTCGATGATGTGGCGTAGGCGGTGGATGCCGGTTTCGACACCGTTGAGATATTCGTCCATGAGTGGCTGGGACGAGGCCTGCACCACATCCACCATCATGGAGGCGTAGCCTTCGATGAGGGTAAGCGGGGTCTTCAACTCGTGGGCGGCGACGGAGATGAAATTCGATTTGTTGCGGTCGAGGCGCTGGAGTTTCTCCTGCGTTTTGCCCAGCTCGTTGGAAATGTGCGCGACGCGGGTTTCCATTTCGTAGCGGACGACGACGCTGAGGCTGTGGGTGAGGATGGGGATGACGGCGGTCAGCAACACGAGCGCCTCTTTTTGTTTGAGGTTCTCGCGCGCCACTTCGATGGTGAGGGCGATCATGCGGTTGACCACGAAGGAGACGTAGTAGCCGGCTTCTTCGAGATTGGTTTCGGTGGGGGAGCGCCCCCAGTCGTAGAGGATGGGGTCGAGCCAGGCGGTGTCACCCGTCATGACGGTCTGTTCGAGGAGTTCGTAAAAACGGACCAGTTGTTCCGAAAAGCCCGCGCGCACACCTTCACCGCTCGCCAGTTCGCGAGCGATGCGTTCCACCCAGGGAGCGCGGAGTTTTTGCAGCGAGGCTTGTAAGGTCATTGACTTAAGTTTACGCCGAGTTGGGGGTTTTGAACATAGTTTTGATTATGTCATCCTAAACTCGTTGATGAGCCGCTGGGAGATTGCCGCGCCTATTCGGCTTGCGATGACAGGGAGGTTACCCAATGCAGAAGGGTTTCGCCCACGGCTTGCAGGCTCGCGGGAGAGATCTTATCCGGGGTGTCTTGCATGGTGTGCCAGTATGGATATTCTATGTCGATGATATCCACAGCGGGGATCCCGGCTTCGAGGAAAGGAAGGTGGTCGTCGATGATGGTGTGCTTTTCTTTTTTGATGAAGACATCCCCATAGCCGAGCCTTTCAGCGGCGTCCCAGATCTCGGCGCGCAGGGCGGGGTCTGAGCTCATTTCCTGGTAAATGTTCAGGTCGGCATCGCCGACCATATCGACAATGACCACCGCCTGCGGCTGGACGGGAATCTCTTCCACGAAGGCGCGCGAACCGAGAATCCATTCCCAGCCGGGGATGCGCCCTTGGTCTTCGGCGTCGAAGAAGACCAGCCAAACGGGGACCGTGTCTTTGGGAAGCGAGCGCGCAAGCTCGAGCAGGACGGCAACACCCGATGCACCGTCGTTTGCGCCGGGGCCGGGCTGTGTATGCATCGCGGGGTCGGGGTCGTTATCGGAGTGGAGGCGGGTATCGTAATGAGCGCCGAGGATGACCTGCGGCGATTCGCCGCCGCGTTTGGCGATGAGGTTGTAGATGGGATGCCCGAGGCGCTCGGTCTCGTGGACTTGCACCTGCCAGCCAGCGGATTCCAATTCGGCGCGCATCCATTCGCGGACCTGGGCATGGGCAGACGACCCGGGCGGGCGCGGCCCGAAGGCGACCTGGGTCTGCACGTGGGCATAGGCGCGGGAACTGTCGAAGGAAAGAGGAGCAGGCTCACGGTTGAGGAAGGAGGCGATGTACCAGCCTGCGACCAGAGCCAGAAGAGCGAAGATCAAGGAGAGGTAGAGGAAGACGGCGCGTTTGGACATGGATGTATGGTTATGTCGCTGCGAGGCGCTCTTGTCTTTTGCCGAAGCAGTCTCCCAATAAGAGGAGATTGCTTCGCCGCTTCGCGGCTCGCAACGACATGATGTGATGTGGTGGTTTCGATACGGGCAAGAAGTGCGCTCGCCCTACTCAACCGCCAGTGACAGGTATCGAGTAAGCACATTGGCGGAGCGGTCGGCGTAGAGTCCGCCGCGTTCGCGTTTGCCGATGCGTTTGTCCTCCAGCTCGAGCGGGGGGAGGATGCCGAAGTTGGCCTTCATGGGCTGGAAGTCTTTGAGGCTGGCGTGGGTGATGTAGTGACAGAGCGAACCGAGCATGGTCTCGCGGGGAAGTTCGAGCAGGGGCTGGCCGGCCAGCAGGCGCGCGGCGTTGAGACCCGCGAGCAGACCGGTGGCGATGTTGCCCATGTAGCCTTCGACGCCGGTGATCTGCCCCGCAAAGAAGAGATCGGCGCGGGTGATGTGCTGGAGGGTGGGGCGCAGGAGTTTGGGCGAGGCGATGAAGGTGTTGCGGTGCATCTGGCCGAAGCGTTCGAACTCGGCGTTCTGGAGGCCGGGGATGAGGTGAAAGACGCGCTTTTGTTCGGGGAATTTGAGGTTGGTTTGAAAGCCGACCAGGTTATATAAACTGCCCGCGAGGTTATCCTGCCTTAATTGCACAACGGCATACGGCCGTTTGCCGGTGTGCGGATTCCGCAGGCCGACGGGGCGCATGGGGCCGAAGGCCAGCGAGTCCTCGCCGCGGGACGCAATGATCTCGACGGGCAGGCAGCCTTCGAAGAATTGACCGGCTTTGACGCCCGAGCGAATGGCTTCTTCGAACGAACGCAGCTCGATGCGTTCGGCTTCTTTGAGCGCATTCACAAAAACGTAGTATTGCTCTTTATTGAAGGGACAGTTGATGTAATCGCCTTCGTCGTCGCCGCTTTGGTCGTAGCGTGAGGCGCGGAAGGCCACTTGCATGTCGATGCTGTCGGCGCGGACGATGGGGGCGATGGCGTCGAAGAAGAAGAGATGCTCTTCGCCGCTGAGCCTGGCAATGGATTGCGAGAGGCTTTCGGATGTGAGCGGCCCGCTGGCGACGATGACGGGGGTTTCGGGGATGGCTTGCACTTCTTCACGGATGACCTTGATATTGGGGTGGCTTTGCACGCGTTCGGTGACGAGACGGGCAAAGGACTCACGGTCTACAGCGAGGGCGGCGCCGGCCGGCAGGGCGGAGGCTTGGGCACATTCGAGCAGCATGGAGTGGAGCGCGCGCAGTTCGTTCTTGAGCACGCCAGAGGCGCGGTCTGGCAGGTTGGAACCGAGCGAGTTGGAACAGACCAGCTCCGCGAGGTCGGCGCCGAGATGCGCGCCGGTGGGATGGCTGGGGCGCATTTCGTAGAGGTTCACTTGCAGTCCGTGCTGTGCGGCCTGCCAGGCGGCTTCACTGCCGGCGAGTCCGCCGCCGATGATGGTGAGGGTTTGCATGGGGGCTATTGTATCAGGCGGGGAATGGGGAGAAGGGTGAAGGATGTGAAAAACGGGCGGCGACACTTGTATTTGGGTTGTGTTCATTGTATAGTAATTGTGCCTTTTTTATTATCCACTTGGTACAGGGACAAGTAATGACCGAAGAAAAAACATCGGGTTCCATCAGCAATATCATAAAATCCATTACAGATATTACAGTCTCTGTGGGGGCGGTGGTGGCGTATATTCAGGGTATTTTCAAAATCGCCGAGACGCCGATCCCGAATACTGTTTCGCTGTTGCTAATCGTTGCAAGCTCAATGATCGTGATCAGCAGGCGTTGGGGGAAGCTTAATGAGAAAAAGAAGAAAACCCAAAACAGCAGAAATTCGAAAACACCCAGGCGAGGTTCGTTTCTCGAGCGCTTGTTGGCACCGATCAGGCCATCCAAATATGACCCCTATGTGCAGTCCCTTCCAAGGCGGCGGATGGAGGCGGGATTCATTGCAGCCTTGACGGTCTTCACGTTGGGATGGTCGGGGGTGAATGCGAAGAGCGTGATGACAGAGTTGACCACAGACCCTGCGCTGACTTGCAGTTACGCTGAAGGAGAGGATAATTTACTGGTGATCGTGGCGGATGTGAAGGAGACTGGCGGACAACAATGGCTGGTATCGAGCAAGATCTATAATGAACTGGTCAATAACCAGGCGGGAAATTTATATGATGTCTGCCACCTGGAGGAAGCATTCGATGTATCCACCAACGCGTTGAACAAGGCGACGGAACGCAATGCGGATATTATGATCTGGGGCATCAAGGATGCGGCAGGTTATGAGATGCACCTCGAAACGCCTGCGTTCGAGGACCACGACAAGACGATATCTGAAGCTACTTCTGAAGAACTGGCTTCCTCTGATTTTCTGGTTCATGAACCGAAACAGATTGCTTATTTAACGGAATTCGCTCTCAGTGAAATTCTTCTGCTGAATGGACAGACGGGTAAGTCACAGACCCGCCTGAGAGATGCCATTAGCAGGGCTGAGAGGGATGGGCTCGGTGAGACGAATCCCACAGCTCTGGCACGGGGCTATTTTCTGCAGGGGCTTATGTATGACTCAATGAATTTATCGGATTCGGATCGGGAGACAGTGCTGAATGCCTACGAGACGGCATTTGAGTTGGACCATACTCTCTATGGCGCAAGATTTAACCGCGGGCTGGTTTATCTGTATTCAGGCCAGGTCGACGAGGCCACGGCCGAGTTTACGTATGTGATCGAGAACGATGACCGATTGAAGGCCGGTGCCCTGATAAACAGAGCCAGCTTGCAGGTAGACCCCGAGGCGCGTCGTCGGGATTTGGATGAAGCCATTAAGCTGGACCCTGCCGATGGGTATTTCTTCAGCGGCATCGACCGTTATCAACAGGAGGATTACGAGGGAGCGATCGAAGATTTCGAAAAGGCGATTGAGGCCGACCCTGGAGAATTTTATTATTACCACCTGCTGGGACAGGCACAGTTATATGCAGGCGAGACGGATGCAGCCAAACGGACATATGAGCGCATCATCCCAAGGCTGGATGAAGACAGGCGCGAGCAGGTAATCGCTGAATTGCGAGAGGATGCAGAATTCAAGCCCGAGATCGCGCCTGCTGTAGAGGAGATCATCCGTGCCTTACAGAAAGCCAGGTTGCCATGAGGCTGCGCATGCAGCGCACCTTCACCATTCACCAAAGGAGAAAAAATGAGCATTATAGAGCAAGACCCAAAGAGAGGGCAGCGCCAGGAATCCCCGAGACCAGTGCCACTGGAAAAACACTATGAAGTTTTTCAGAGTTTTCAAAGCAGGATACATACTCATATAGGCGGCCTCGACAATGAGTATTTTCCGATCGGCTTGCGGTTGGCGTATGACGAAGCGGATTCGAGCAGCGAACCAGGCGCCTTGCCATACAAGGTGGAATTCGGTTATTTGGGACCCCTGGATGCGGCCGCTCAGTGCGCGGAGCCAAACCAGCCCACAGAAGAGGAAATGCTGGTGGCATTCAAGAACTCGCCTATCTCGCTTGAGTTTATGGAAGAACTGCGAGAGGAAGCCAAAAAGGCGCTCGAAGAGGCAGGCGGCGTTTCATTAGTTGTGGGGGTTTATATCGTCTTGATGGGCAGCCCGATCCGCGGGTATGCCGTGGATTGCTGTTCGAATGGAACGAAGAAAAAAGTATGTTATTACGACCCTGTTACCAAGAAGCCGCGCTGCTATTGTGGTAATAGAAATTGCTAATGTGCGTCGGCGAATACAAGTCGGGCACATCGCGCAGATGGAGTGGGAGGAGTAGGTTGGTAGTTTGGTAGGTTGGTAGATTGGTAGTTTGGTAGTTGGATAGTTTGAGTGGCGGTCGTTTCGCGCGTTGAGACGGCTGCCACTGATCCGAATACCTAACCATGCCTCGAAGGGGTCGGTATACTGTGGAATAATAGGGGAGATACACTGCAAAGAAGAATTAGTTGATGTAGTACCTATCCCTGAGAGGATATATGAAATACAGACTTGAAGATTTGCCATGCATTTCCACTCAAGAGCGCAAGAATCTCTCAAACCATGGTATTCACTCTGCGGATGACATTTTGCAGCGGCTGGCACTCCCCGAACGAAGAAAAGAATTCAGCAAAACCTCCCGCATTCCCGTCCACGACCTGGCACACTGGGCAGGCGTTGCCGATCTGATTCGCATTAAAGGCATGGGCACTGCAACCGCCGACCTTCTGGTTAAATCAGGGCAGGTTCACAGCCTGCAAGAATTCATCGAGCGGATGATTCTTGAACCTGCGAATACCAGGCGGGCCAGGACGGGTTGGCAGACCATCCAAATGGGCTTGCAGACTTTCGGCTCGTTCCTTCTGCGGACTCTGGGTTTGGCACGTCCATTAGAGGATACTCCAACCAGCGAGGATGTATCCGATCAGCCCACCACAGAGCGCGAGTCGGTCCGAATCGCCGCTGGTCATCTTCGCCAAAACCTGGCCGCTTACGCTAGAAAGCAACGCACCCGCCAGAACATCCCCAGCGCTTCCCGATTGATTGAACTGGCAGAAGAAGCAGTGGAGCTGCGCCCCCGCCTTGTGCTCGCAGTAGATGATGGGGACGACCTCTTTCGGCAGACAATGAAGACACGCGCGTGGAGAATGTCGAGGGTGGGGCTTGGATTAATTTCCATCGGCATGGGGTTCTTTATTGTCTTTGAAACCGCCGCAACTCTGATCACTTTAAAACAAATGCGCGATTTAACCGAACCTCTTCCGCCCGTTCTGGACGGTTCTTCGCAGATGTACAGTGCTTTGGTAAACGTCTCAGGTGAAGCATTTACAGGGAGTTCAGTGATTTTTGCGCTGGTACTTATCGCTGTCCTGGGCATCAGTATGTCTCTCGCGGCTCTTTCGCCGATGTACGTCAGCTATCCGGCGAGCACCTTATTAATGAACAATGCAAGCCACCGCTCCTTCTTCATCAAGGCAATTCAAGTTTCGCTGCGGCGGGAACAACGTACATCCCAGGCGGCGCTTATCCTGTTCGCACTGGTGCTTATCCCTTTGGTGATCTATACGTATTTTATAAATTTTGACATGAGCGTGCAGGCGCTTAACCCATATTCCCTGCCCGCCGCAATATTCGGGGGATTGATCGGACTGATGGGAAGCTCCGCCACCTATTTCCATCTATTCACGGGTGTGGCCATCGATTGGGAGAGGGAACGCGAAAGCCTAAAGCGTTACCTGCTGTACATGCTTATTCACATCCTGTTCGTGTTTGCAGGCATGTATGCGATGATTACCGCAGTTTTGACAGGGACAAACACCGCGTACAACCTGATCTACGAGCGAGCCATCCTTCCCAATTATCTCCAGAAAATGGACCGAACCTGTGAGCAGGAAGCCCTGACACTTGCCAATAACGACCCTGCGAGTCCCCTCTACAGCTCTGCCATGGATGAATGCGATAATTTCCTCAAGCCGCTGGTTATCGCCTTGAAAGAGCCCTCCATCCGCATGCTTGACCCGAACGTCTCGCTATGGAGTTTGGAGGAGCCTTCATTGAAATGGGCTGTAAACACATTTCTGGTATGGATGGTTTTGACAGGCGCCCTGCTGATGTTTGTGATCCCCTATTTGGCGATTGGAGGCTGGTGGAGAGGCATATTCTATATGGTACTTCTCTTCGCGGCTTCACGCCTGGAGGATTTTCTTAAAGCCAATTCCGCCCCAGGCTTGGGACTGGATGCCAGCACCTTTGGCGCAACATTAACCATCGCCTTTTTCATTCTCACCAGCGCCCTGCTCTTTGATTGGGCTTACGCTGCGCTTACTGAAAAGAAGAAAGTCTGCCCGAACTGCCAGGCGTTGATTGACAATTTTGTTTACTGCCCGGTCTGCGGCCTGGCGCAACAATAAACGGATGCGGACGGGTGGGAGGAGAAGGTTTTAGTTGGGTAGTTTGCTGGTTGGATAGTTTGAGTGGCGGTCGTTTCGCGAGTTGGGACGGCTGCCACTCTCCCGAAAGCCTTGACCATGACTGGAAGGGGTCGGGTATACTTGGGAATGTGAGCGGGGATAGCCCTGCAAATAAGATAATCATATTTTGGTTTGAAGTGCAAACACAAATGGTGCACCAATTTCCCATCTCCCCAAATTTTTCTCACCTACAGGCTGTTGATGAACAGCTTGTGATTTTGGGCGCCTTGGCGGAGAAATATTATGCGGACGACCCGAATACCAGTCTGATCAAGATGCGGCAGTTTGGGGAGTTGTTGGCAAAGCATGTTGCCACAAAGATGGGACTTTACCAAACCGAAAAAGAAGAAAGCCAGTATGAGTTATTGCGCCGTTTACGGGATGAAGGCGTTCTATCACAAGAAATCTATCAATTATTTGGTGAGGTTCGCAGGGCGGGGAATGTCGCGAGTCATGCCATTCAAGGGGATTCGGCAACTGCACTCAATGTGTTGAAAATTGGCTGGCAGTTGGGGATTTGGTTTCAGCGGACATTTTTGAAAGAAGATTTTATGGCGGACGCTTTCGTTGAGCCATCTGGCAGAAACGAAGTGGAAGCCTTGCTCAAAGAGCGTGAGGAACTGGCAGCGAAGGCGGAAAAAGCCAATGCCAAAGTGGAAGAGTTGCTAAATGAGCAACAAGCTGCTTCCAAGCGGAAACGACCCGCAACTTTTGAGAAATATCGAAGGGCTGCAACGACTGCCAGCCAGTCGATTTATTTGGATGAAGCGCAAACCCGCCAGATCATTGATGCACAATTGCGCGCGGCGGGTTGGGAAGTGGATACGGTCTACCTGCGCTATAACAAAGGGACGAGACCTGAACGCGGCAGGAATTTGGCAATTGCGGAATACCCGACTGCCAATGGACCCGCTGATTATGTGCTGTTCATCGGGTTGATGCCTATTGCGGTTGTAGAAGCCAAACGCAAGAATGTAGATGTCTCTGCGTCGGTGCAACAAGCAAAACGATACAGCCGAGGTTTTTCAATCGATGCAGAAATGCAATCGCCAGGCGGAGCTTGGGGTGAATATCACATCCCATTTGTTTTCTCAACAAACGGACGCATGGAAAACTACCAACAGCTTGAAACCATGCATGGGGTCTGGTTCTGTGATGTGCGCAACCCTCAAAACATAAGCCGTGCTCTAAGCGGTTGGTATACACCCGAAGGCTTGACCACACTTTTGAAGCAGGATACAGCGGAAGCCAATAAGCAATTGGACAATGAGCCGATGGAGTTTGGTTTTCCGTTGCGGTTTTACCAAAGAGACGCCATTCGCGCAGTAGAAAATGAAATTGCGCAAGGCAAACAAAATATGCTGATCGCGATGGCAACAGGGACAGGCAAAACCAAAACCTGTATTGCGTTGATCTATCGCCTGCTCAAAGTAAAGCGCTTCAAACGAATTTTGTTTTTGGTAGACCGCTCGGCGCTGGGCGAACAAGCCGCCAATGCGTTCAAAGACACGCGCATGGATGCCATTCAGGCATTCTCTGATATTTTCGGCGTGATGGAATTGGATGGGCAAAAGCCTGAAACAGAAACGGCTGTGCAGATTGCCACCGTGCAAGGCATGGTCAAGCGGCTGCTCTACCCAAGTGAAAACCAAACCCTGCCCACTGTGGATCAGTATGATTGTATTGTGGTGGATGAATGCCATCGCGGATATTTGCTTGACCGCGAACTCTCGGACACGGAAATCAAATTCCGCAATTTTGAGGATTATGTTTCAAAATATCGGCGTGTGATCGATTATTTTGATGCGGTGAAAATCGGGCTGACCGCCACGCCTGCCATGCACACCACCGAGATTTTTGGCGAACCTGTTTACACGTACAGTTATCGCGAAGCAGTGATTGACGGATTTTTGATCGACCATGAGCCGCCGATCCAGATCAAGACCAAACTTTCAGAAGCGGGGATTAAATGGAAAGCGGGCGAGGATGTGAAGTTGTATTATCCGCGCCGCAACCAATTGGAGTTGTTCAAAGCGCCCGATGATATCAAATTAAACGTGGATGAGTTCAATAAAAAGGTCATTACAAAGCAATTCAATCAGGTAGTCTGTGAATATCTGGCGCGCGAACTGGATTTGTATTCGCCGCAAAAGACGTTGATCTTCTGCGCCAACGATTTGCATGCCGATTTGGTAGTGGATTTGCTCAAGCAGGAATTCGCGAAACGGCTTGATGGCGTGGATGACGACGCGATTGTGAAAATCACAGGCAGTGCCGACCAGCCTCTACAACTCATTCGCCGTTACAAAAATGAACGCAACCCGAAAATCGCCGTGACCGTAGACTTGCTGACCACGGGCGTGGATGTGCCTGAAATCTGCAACATCGTTTTTCTGCGGAGTGTGAACAGCCGTATCCTGTTTGACCAAATGCTGGGACGTGCCACGCGCCTGTGTGAAGAGATCGGCAAGGAAACTTTCCGTGTGTACGATGCGGTAGGAATCTATAACGCTTTGCAGGATATGACCGCCATGAAACCCGTGGTGGTTGACCCGAAGATCAGTTTCAGCCAAATGGTGGATGAGCTGATTCGGGTTAAGGATGAGGCGGAGCGGGAGTTGGTGCGTGACCAGTTACTGGCAAAATTCCAGCGTAAGAAAAGGCACATCAACGAGACATCCAAAAAAGATTTTGAAACTGTTGCTGGGGTATCCATTGAGGCGTTTGTTAAAAAGCTGCGCGAGATGCCAATTGATGAAGTGGCGAAATGGTTCACCGATAATCAGCGTTTGGGAGAGATCCTTGACCGCCATGAAACCATGCAAAGACCGATGCTGCTCTCGGAACATGCCGATGAATTTGTGACCGCCGAACATGGTTACGGGGCTGGAAAGAAGCCGCAGGATTATCTGGATGAATTCAAGAAGTTTATTCAAGAGAATCGAGATACCATCCCTGCACTGGTGACGGTGTTGACGCGCCCGCGTGAGTTGACCCGCAAACAATTGCGCATGTTGGCAATGGATTTGGAGAAGGCAGGGTTCAGCGAAACAAGCATCACCATTGCATGGCGTGATATGACCAACCAGGAAATCGCCGCGCACATCATTGGGTTTATTCGGCACATCGCCACGGGTGACCCATTGATTCCCTACGAACAACGCGTGGATTGGGCGTTGGGTCAGATGCTGGCGGCAAAACAATGGACGACGCCACAGAGGCAATGGCTGCAACGCATTGCGGCACAGACCAAGGCGAATGTGATCGTTGACCGTGAGGCCTTGGATGATCCCGATCTGATTTTCTCCCGCGAAGGAGGCGGTTTCAGCAGGCTTGATAAAATGTTCGATGGGCAGTTGGCGGAAACGCTGGAAACGTTTAATGGGTTGTTGTGGAAACAATGACGGACAAATACCAAAACAAATACCGCATTCCCAGCGCCCGATGGGCGGCGTGGGATTATTCGGCGAACGGTGCGTATTTTGTGACGATTTGTGTTGCCAACCGCGCCCATGATTTCGGTAGGGTAGTGGATGGCAAAATGCAATTCACACCATTGGGGCAATGTGCCGATGATTGTTGGAATGAAATCCCGCAGCATTTCCCGTTTGTGGAATTGGGCGCGCACCAGATCATGCCGAATCATGCGCATGGGGTGGTGGTGATCAATAAAACCGATATTGCCGTGGCAACGGCAGAGACGCATGATGATGCGTCTCTGCGGGGAAATAAATTCGGTCCGCAATCCAAAAACCTGGCGTCAATCATTCGTGGGTATAAAATTGGGGTGACGAAATTTGCACGGGCGAATAACATCCCGTTTACGTGGCAGGCGCGGTATCATGACCATGTGATTCGCAATGATGGTGAATGGGAACGAATTACGAAATATATTATTGCAAACCCGATGAATTGGAAAAATGATGAATTCAATAAATAATCGCGTAAAGACGCATGATAATGCGTCTTTAGAGACGGATAATCATACAAACCACAAAACAGAGACGGATAATTATCCGTCTCTACGACAAACCGTCACGGCGGATATCGTCGCCAAACTGTGGAATTTGTGCAATGTACTCAAAGATGACGGTGTCACTTATCATCAATATGTCACCGAGCTGACCTATTTGCTCTTCCTCAAGATGGCGAAAGAGACAAACACCGAGAAACAATTGCCCGATGGTTATCGCTGGGACGATCTGGAGACCAAGAGCGCGCCTGAGCGGCTGGGATTTTATAAACTGCTGTTGATCCATTTGGGCGAAAACGGTTCGTTGCTGACGCGTGAGATTTTTGCGAATGCCAGTTCGTTCATCAAGAAGCCGACCACGCTTTCGATTTTGGTGACGGAGATCGACAAGCTGGATTGGTACAACGCCCGCAAGGAAGGCATGGGCGATCTATATGAAGGCTTGCTTGAAAAGAATGCCAACGAGAAGAAATCTGGTGCGGGGCAGTATTTCACGCCACGTCCGCTGATCGACAGCATGGTGGCGATGATGAAACCGTCGCTGGAGGATACTGTTCAAGATCCAGCAGCAGGCACGGGCGGATTCCTGATCGCTGCCAATCGGCATATCCGAGAAAATAGCGATCCCGATTCGTGGACGGAGTCGCAGCAGCGCAAATATCGTCACAAGACTTTTTATGGGATGGAATTTGTGCAGGATACGCACCGTCTGGCGTTGATGAACCTAATGCTGCACGGGCTCGAGTCAGACCCCGCCGCGGCAGGAATCCGCTACGGTGACACGCTCTCGCCTGAGGGAGCTGCCCTGCCCAAAGCCACGCTCATCCTCACCAATCCGCCGTTTGGGACGAAGAAGGGCGGCGGCTTGCCCACGCGTGACGATTTCACCTTTCCCACCAGCAACAAGCAGTTTGCGTTTTTACAGCACATCTATCGCGGACTAAAAGCGGGCGGACGCGCCGCGGTGGTGTTGCCTGATAACGTCTTGTTTGAAGCCAACACGGGCAGACAGATCCGCGCCGACTTGATGGACAAGTGCAACCTGCACACCATCTTGCGCCTGCCGACGGGTATCTTTTACGCGCAGGGTGTGAAGACCAACGTGCTGTTCTTTACTCGCGGCGAAAGCGATAAGGGCAACACGAAGGAAGTGTGGGTGTACGACATGCGCGCCAACATGCCGAACTTTGGCAAGCGGACTGAATTCACGCGCGAGTATTTTAGGGATTTTGAAAAGGCGTTCGGCGATAATGCGCTGGGCGAGAATTTGAAGAAACGCAAAGACACTGGCGAAGAAGGACGCTTCCGCCGCTTCACACGGGACTGGATAGCTGAGCGCGGCGACAATTTAGATATTGCCTGGCTGAAAGATGATTCTGAAACCGCCGCCGAAGATTTGCCCGAACCCGAAGCCCTGGCAGAAGAAGCCCTGGGCGAACTCGAAGCGGCGATGGCTGAAATCCGCAGTATCTTGATTGAACTGGGCGATGAGGTGGGCAGTGAGTGATTTGCCTGCTGGCTGGACAGAAACTACCTTGGGCGAAATCGCCTCACAAGGACAGTATGGTTGGACTTCAAAGGCTGCCGAAAAAGGGCGAGTCAAGTATTTACGAACGACAGATATAACTTCTGGTCATTTAAACTGGGATACGGTTCCCTACTGCCAAGACAATCCACCAAATGTTGAAAAATATAAAATTGAACCTGGAGACATATTAATCTCACGGGCAGGTTCTGTTGGTTTTAGTGCTTTGATTGAAGATGTCCCTTCAACTCCTGCTGTATTTGCTTCATATTTAATTCGCTACATTCCAAATTCACAAGTTATTCCGAAGTTCATTGCTCGCTTTCTTCAATCTCCTAATTACTGGCAACAAATTTCTGATGCGTCTGCTGGAATTGCGCTTGCAAATGTAAATGCCAAAAAATTAGCAAACGTAATTTTGCCCCTACCCCCACTCAACGAACAAAAACGCATTGCCGAAAAACTCGATTCCCTGCTCGCCCGCGTAGACTCGTGCCAGACTCATCTGGAACGAGTCCCCCAAATTCTCAAACGCTTCCGCCAGTCCGTGCTTGCGGCGGCTACGTCAGGTCGCTTGACGGGTAACGATGAAAACGGCAAAGAAAAATATTTGCTTTTGTCGGAAGTTATAGAGAGACTCAAAACTGGTCCTTTTGGTAGTACGCTTCATAAGGCTGACTACATTTCCAATGGAATTCCATTTGTGAATCCAATGCACATCAACGATGGTCGAATTACTCCATCAGATGAAATGACGATCTCAAAACAGAAGGCGAAAGAACTCAAGGAATTCCTTCTGACTCGTGGCGATGTAGTTCTTGCGCGTCGAGGGGTAATGGGACGATGTGCAGTTGTTGGGGAAAGGGAAGATGGCTGGTTGTGCGGAAGTGGTTCAATGTTGCTTCATCCTACCGAAAGATTATTGCCAGAATATTTGCAAATATTCTTATCAAGTCCTGAAACAGTGGCCAATTTAGTCGAAGACTCAGTTGGCTCTACTATGTCTAATCTGAATCAAAAAATTCTTATGGCTTTGGTTATTCGTGTTCCAAATGTAGAAGAACAAGCTGAAATCGTGCGGCGCGTCGAAAAACTATTTGCCTACGCCGAACGTCTCGAAGCCCGCTACCTGTCCGCGTCCGAGCATGTCGAGCGGCTGACCCCGTCCCTGCTGGCGAAGGCGTTTAGGGGGGAGTTGGTGGGTCAAGAGCAAGGATGAAGGCGGAATGATGAATAAATTGGAGATTATCCATGCCTGATAAGTCACCTGAAGAGAAAGATGGTCTGCTGGAATTGATCAAGAAACTGTGGCTCCCTATCGCAGGTTTCTTAGGCGCGATTACATTAGCGTATAACTTCTACCAACTATGGTTGGGGGATCAAACAACAATCACTTATTTTACGGCTTGCGGTGGGCTGATTGTTCTGGTTATCGTTTTGGGGTGGGTCAGACTAAGCAAAAAGACTGTTGTAAATAAGAAAAAAACTAAACATGAACCGCGTTACTCCGCAATATATCGGCGAATTGCACTTGGTTTGCTTGGCATTGTTGTCGTTGGAAGCGGAATTGGCGGCTGGCTCCTATATAAGAACTCGGTGTCACAGGCTGAGGCATTAGAGAAGAAAATCATTATCCTTGTTGCTCAGTTTGATGGTCCTGAAGAAACCTACGGACTTCGTGCCCAAATCATGGAAGAACTTCACAACGCTGCTAAAGAAAACAGCGACGTTGTAATTGTAGATAGCCAAGAAATTGTTACCTCCGGTCAAGGCAGTAATTATGCTCGAGGCTTAGGAGAGAAGGAAAATGCTGATTTGGTCATTTGGGCTTGGTATAAGCCCACTGACAATCCTAACATTACCATCCACGTCGAGAACCTTGCGTATGGACATTTACCCATCAAGTCAAGCGAAACTTTACAGCCTACCGCAGACCTGTCGGAATTAAAATCCTTTTCATTCCAACAACAAGCTGGTCAGGAAGCTAGGGCTCTAATCTTTTTCTTGACTGGCTTTATTGATTTTCGAACAAACAATTACGAATCCGCCATTACGCGTTTTGATAGCGCTTTAGCCAACCTGTCTGCACAGCCCCATCTTATTAACAATCCGGCTGACATCTATTTTTATCGAGGATTCGCAAATCTCTACCTCAACCAACATCAGCGTGCTATCCAAGATTTCGACAAAGCCATTCAACTAGACCCGAATTTAGATGCAGTATATAACAATCGCGGGATTGCTTATACCGTTCTGCGCGACTACGAGCACGCCATTCAAGATTTTGACAAAGCGATTCAATTAGATCCAAATGATGTTTCAGGATATATCAATCGAGGGATTGCCTACAGTGACCTTCACGACTACGACCGTGCCATCCAAGATTTTGACAAGGCCATTGAACTAGATCCGAATGACGCTATAGCATACGTCAATCGTGGCTATACTTATTCTGATTTACAAGACTACAGTCGGGCCATCCTGGATTTTGACAAAGCCATTCAATTGGAACCGAATAGCGTGGCAATATACAACAACCGCGGATATGCCTATCGTAAGATGCAAGACTATAACCGTGCCATCCGAGATTTTGACAAGGCCATTGAACTGAATCCGAATTTCGCTGCGACTTATATCAATCGCGGGGGCGCCTATTCTGATTTGCAAGACTATGATCGCGCCATCCAAGATTTTAACAGGGCCATTGAACTGAATCCGAATTCAGTTCAATTAGCGGCAGCGTACCTCAACCGCGGGGTTGCCTATTACTATTTGAAAGACTATGATCGTGCCATCCAAGATTATAGTAGGGGCATTGAATTAGATCCGAGTATTGCTGAAGCTTACCGCAATCGCGGATTTGCTTATCAGAAACTTAGTAAAACTGCCGAAGCTGAAGCTGATTTTGCCAAATACAAAGAACTCACAGGGCAGGATGTGCCATGAGACCATCCACGAATAAGTCACAAATCAACGAATGGGAAGCCCGCTACACGTCCGCGTCCGAGCATGTTGAGCGGCTGACCCCGTCCCTGCTGGCGAAGGACAAGTCCGCAGTGGAGTTGGCAGGGCAGGATGCGGGGGATGAGTCCGCGGCGGGGACGGCGGAGAGAATTAGGCAGGTAAAGGAAAATCGTATAGAATAAATCAGGAGGAACAATGGACATCAAATCGATCAAGGATACAAAAGGTTTCGTAAAGGAATTTTTGGACGAATATCTTTCGGATGGGTTAGGCGCAAAGAACAAAAGGGAAATTGATATCCTCATCATGAACCTTCTGATGAAATACGGCGACCTTGCCGCAAAAAGTAATCAGGAACTCAGTATTTTGCTCCAGGCGACGGAGTCGAAGGTCAAAAGTTTGCGCTACGAAGCCAGACTGAAATATCCGCCCGATGCTGATTATGTAAAGCGGGAATTCTTCTACATTCTTTCAAAAGCACAATATGCAATCGAAACGGGCAAAATTGTTTTTGCAATTGAAGACAGCTATATTCGTCATGCCTTACAGGGTCAGTTGAAAGCAAAGGGGATGTTTGCAGACACTTCGTTCAACACAGAATTGATCAAAATAGACACAAAATTCCTTGAAGCGGTATTGGGCGAATTGTATAACAAAGGAATAGCAAAAGACTTCCATGATGGATTTAAAGCAATGGAAAGTCAGATGAACGAAAAAGGCTTTGATGTCGTGGGGGCTTTTTCAGATTTTATCATCGGGTTTGTAAAAGCAGCTGCGCAAAAAATTGCGCTAGACTTAGCGATGGGGCGGCTTGGGTTCTAAGAAGTTCAAAAGTAAAGGAGAATCTGGCATGGAATACAAAAAAGCACAACCTGTCAAATTAAGAGAAGTTGGCAAGGACGAAAAGTGGCTTCAAGATCTCATAAATGACGATCCTGCCATCCTAGGTTTGGGAGAACTGAGTGTTTACAGGCGCGAAAAAATACAAACAACAAAGGGAAGAGTGGACTTTGTCCTGGCCGACCCGGAAGACGACACAATTCGTTATGAGACTGAAATCATGCTGGGAACTCTGAATGAAAGTCATATTATCAGAACGATTGAATACTGGGATGTTGAAAGAAGGAAATATCCTTCCCTTACCCATAGGGCTGTCGTAGTAGCGGAAGATATCACAAATAGATTCTTCAATGTAATCAGTTTGATGAACAAAGCAATTCCAATCATTGCAATTCAATTGAATGCGTTTACATATGAGAATAATCTTTTCCTCAACTTCGTAAAAGTGCTGGATCTGGTGGAAACTAGTGAAGATGAAGATCAGGGCGGGCAGGATGTTGTAGATAGAAATTACTGGGATAAAAGGGCTAATGTCAAATCCATGAAGATATTGGATATCTTGACTAGTGCTGTAAAAGCAATATCAGAGCCGAGAATTACCTACAACAGAGGACATATTGCGATTGGAACAACCGGCAGAAATTTCATGTGGTGTCACCCACGAAAAAATCCGTATCTATTCTTTGAATTAAGAATTGGGGAGGACAGGGAATTAATAATAAAAAAATTCGAGGGCACTGAAGTTGAATGTAATCAGCATCGTAACCCCGAAATAGTAAACATCTCAATAACAGAAAAAGAGTTTGATGAAAACAAAGATTTAATTATTGAGGCAATACAACTGGGAGAACAAAATTCACATCAAGACTGAGAAAGCGTTTGGGAGTTTACTATGCGATTAGTTTTGTGGTTTGCATACAGTGAATGGAGTAAAAAGCCTCCCCATTTGGGGAGGTTGGAGGGGTTTGGTTTTGAAAGGAAAGCATGTATGCTTAGCAAATACACTCCGCTCGAAAACTTTTTACGTGCTCTCTCGTCCGCCGAGCGAGAGGTCACTTTGAGTTTTGAACGCATCGAAACCATCATCAAAAGCAAATTACCTGCTTCTGCCAATGAAATGTCGTGGTGGGAACACGAGACGGAGGGCAACCATGTCAACGCACGGGCATGGGCGAAGGCAGGCTGGCGCGTGGACAAGGTACACTTGCGGGAGGAGTGGGTGCGGTTTGTGAAAGGGTGAGGTTGTTGTCCGTGTTGATGGCGAGCGTTTTAGATAAGGTTTCCATAAATGAGTTATGATTTGAAAGAATCAAAAATAAAAAAAGGTGAACAAATGAATCAGCAGAATTACACTATTTTACCCACGAGCACCCTGGCTACGATCAGTCTAATCGCGGGGATATTGGGATTTGCAGGTTTCCCGATCATTGGGAGCATTGTTGCCATCTGGGCGGGCTATGCTGCTCGAAAAGATACCCGTTCGATTCCGCCCAGAGCCTCGGGCGATGGCATGGCAACAGCGGGTATTGTGATGGGATGGATTCAAATTGGTTTGGGGGTTGTAGCAATTTGTTGTTTCATGGCGTATTTTGTTTTTATAATTGGCGTAGTTGGTACAAGCCAGTCATGAGCCTTAACATCGTCCAGGCGCGGCACGCCCCTCGGGGAAGGTACCCCGCAAGGGGATGATATCCCGCGCTGCGGCAGGGCGTCTATAAAATGCAAGGAGATGTGATAGATGGCTAAAAGAACGCAAAACACTGTCACGATAGCAAAAATAACAGTAGCGGGGACAATTATTGTTGCCGTAACAAGTCTTATTGGCAACTTAATATTAGGGTATTGGCAATTTCTGAGAAAGCCTGAAGCTGGTATCCAATCTACACCACTTCCTGAAGCTGCTTCACTGGCAATCGAGCAAATTCCGCAACGAGTTTTTTCGTATTATGGCAACTCGGAAGATCTCGGCGGTTTTGCCAAATTGGATATCATCTTTGACGGGAGTGGAATAAATCCACATTATTTATTAAATTACACCATTCCATCGGATCAGGAAGGATATGCGGGAATAGCCTTTCAATTTGATAAAGGTCAGGATGTTACCGATTACTCAGCCATTGCATTTAACATCCAGTTTTCCGAAGGGAACATTCCAATCGACTTTTATGTGAAGGATATTGGCGGTAACGGAGACTATGTCCGCGTTGTGAGTAAGGGAACCGAAGCGACACCATTTCGATTCGACTTGAATATTTTCAAAAACGTAGATTTCAACGCGTTGAAGGATGTTGGTTTTAATTCTGACAGGGATTTTGTCAGTGGTCAACATATCATTACCATTTTTGGAGTCAGCTTTCTTAAATAGTTCATGCGAAGGATCACGCGCTCCCACTCGCTGCCCTCGGGGACTTCGTGCGGGGGCACAGTCCTTGCGGGGATCTATGCATTGGTCACATTGTTCTAAAGAGCAGGGTGGGGGCTTATAACCCGCCTATTTTATTAAGACCGCTCGAATTTTATCGTGACCGTTAAGGCGCGGCGATAAAACTCCTTGACCGTCAGGAACGCTAAAAACGCATCCAATGCGGTACGCCGCAGGCGCCGGGTTATAATTCGACGGACAAGCCATGCAAATCGAAAACGGCATCGAAACTCAACTCAAGGATGCGGCGCAGCTTTCAGGCGCGGTCTGGGCGGTTCTGGCTGAGCGGGTGGGGGGAGCCTGGCTGCTTCGCTCCGTGCACCGGCTGGGCAAGTCGGCACAAAACGAATTGATGAACATCATGGCCACCCCAGTGGTGGATGCATGGTTGTGCGGTGCGTTGAGCGGGGGCTACTCCCGTTACACGTCCACTCCCGAAGAAAGCAAATTAAATACAACGCGGATCTATGCCTTTCCCATCAGCGGCACCTCCCAGAGCATCATCATCGGGGCGGATGACCAATCTGTAGATGCCCAGCGCATTTGGAAGCTGACCGCATCCCTGCTCTCGGGGCGGTCCACTTCCCCGAGCCAGCCGTTCCTGCCGGATTTGCAATCCGGCCTGGCTTTCGACCTGCCGCTGGCTCTCGAAAAAGTGCTGGGCGCATTCGTACAATCCGTGCCGTGCCAGGGTGCCTGGCTGGCTATTCGGCGCGGCGACTTGCTCGAGATTCAAGCGGAATGGAATACACCAAAAGCCAGGGGTGTGTCCCTGCCCATCGACGAGAACCCTGTCCTCCGTCGTGTGAACCGATCCCTGGCCGATGTGCTTGTAACCCGCGGCCAGCCCAATTGGGAAAATCTGCCCTTCGGTACGTTGAAATCCAATACTACTGTTTGGACTTGCCTGCCCCTGGTGATCGGCCAGCGTTTGATCGGTGTAATTACGCTTTGGCGGCAGAAAGAACTTACCATGACCGAGCGCGGACAACTGCGCGAACTGGCAATGCGCGTGCCGCAGTCGGTGGATGTGGTGATCACCTTTTCAGAAATGGCGGCTCATCTCCGCCGCCTCGGCCTGCTCAATGATTTCGTATTGACCGTTTCCTCCGCCCAGAACCTGGACCAGATCGCGCGGCGCATGTTCGGCCTGCTGACGCGCGCCTTTACCACCGAATTGATCACGCTCTTCCTGCGCTCCAGCGATGGGCGCATCCTGCGCGACTATCGCATGTTCGAAGGTAAACTGAATGTGATCAGTGTTCCTTTGATGGGACACCTCATGCAGTCGATGCTCAAGGAGGGGAAGGTCCGTCGCATTGCCGATTCGACGAAGGAAGGCTTCCTCGAGGTCAACAAGGGGGCGCGTTCGCAATTGATCATCCCGCTTAAATATCGCGGCCAGCCCACCGGGGCGCTGGTGATTGAGAACACGCATGCCGAAGCTTTCAGCCAGTACGATGAACATCTAATGGTGGTGATCGCCAGCCACCTGGCGGGGTTGATCGAATACACGCGCCTGCGTGAAGAGGCGGAAGGCCGCGCGCGCAGCCTGGGCTTGATCCATGAAGTGGTGCAGCAGGTCATCGGCCTGAACGATAAAAGCGAAGTCGCTACGATCACTGCCGAGCTGGTTGCGCAATATTTCAAATATGAGCTTGCCGCCATCCTGCTGATCGACGACGAGAAACACTTTTCCATTCAGGGAATCGGCGGCTCGCATTCCGAGACGGTCGTCACGGCGCTGGCGGGACGTGAGTTCATCCGAATTGATGGGGTCACCGGGCACGTCGCTAGGACGGGGGAGAGTATCCTTGTCAACGATACCGAAAAGGATGCCCTGTATAAACCCATCAAGGGCTGGGAGGCGCGCTCCGAGTTGTGTGTAGCCTTGAAGGACGGCGAGACCATCCTGGGCATCATCGACGTGGAAAGCAGGGAGCAGAACGCCTTTTCATATAACGACCTGATCGCCATGGAGTCACTGGCGGGCATCCTCGCTTCGGTGGTGACCAGCGCCAATCAATATCAAAAATTACAAGAGACGGTGCGGCAGCTTCGCACCGCCGAGATCGAATTGAACGCCCGCATGGAGGCGCAGCAGTCCGCTGAAAATAGGCTGCTCCAGGCCGCCAAGCTTGCAGCTGTCGGTGAAATGGCCGCGGGCATCGCGCACGAGTTGAACAACCCGCTCACCACCGTCACCGGGTTTTCCGAGATCGTTCTGGATGAACTTGCCGAAGACTCCCCGCATCGTAATGAATTGGAAATGGTCTTGAAGGAAGCGCGCCGCGCCAGCGGGGTGGTACGCCGCCTGTTGGATTTCTCGCGCCAGGGCGAACGGATGCGTACGAGCGCGGGCATCAACGAAGTGGTGAACGATGTGATCGCCCTCACACGGCACCTGATCCAGACCAACAATGTAACCCTTTCGCTTCAGCTGGCCGAAAAACTGCCCTGGATCTCCATCGACACGAATCAGATGAAACAAGTGTTATTGAACTTGATCCACAATGCCCTGCAGTCCATGAAGAACGGCGGCGACCTAACGGTCGGCACCGCTCCCTCCAAACGCGATGGCAGGAAATGGGTCGTGCTCAGCGTAACGGATAGCGGAAGCGGTATTTCCAGAGAGGACCAGGCGCGCATCTTCGAGCCGTTCTTCACTACGAAAGGTGACAGCGGCGGCACAGGACTGGGGCTTTCGGTCACCTATGGCATCGTTACCGACCACGGAGGCACCATCGAAATTTCCAGCCAGCCGGAACAAGGCTCCACATTCGAAGTCTGGCTGCCGGTGTAAACGGAATCAATATGGAAAATCCTTTTGTCTTTGTTGTCGACGACGAACCCGGCATTGCCCTGTTGTGCAGCCGATTGCTGACCCGCGCCGGGTATAAGGTGGCCACCGAGACCGATCCACGCAAGGCCATCGAATACCTGAAAGAAAACAGAATCAACCTGCTGCTTGTCGATATCCGTATGCCCGAAGTGGACGGCTTCGAGGTCATCCAGCACGCCCAGCGTTTGCAGCCCGATGCCGCAGTGCTGATCATGACCGGGCATGGCACGGTCGAAACCGCAATCCGTGCCCTGCGGCAGGGAGTGGACGGGTTATTGCTTAAACCATTCAGCCAGGGAAACGAGTTGATCGAAGCCGTCAAGTTGGCGCTTGCAGACAGCCAGACCAAACGCGACGCCGCCCGCACCCAGGCTCTGCGTCCGTTGTTCTCCGTCACCGAAGCCCTGCTTTCTGAAACGCGCCGGGAACCCCTGCTCGATCTTATCGTCAATGCCATCTGCGGCCATATGCAATGTGCGCAGGCGGGTTGTTATCAGCAAAATTTGGAAACGAAAGATTTTTCCATACTGGCGGCGCGTGGCTTTACTTCCTCCCAAACACATTTGGATCTGATCTCCCATGCGGCGGAATCCTCTACGCCGATTCTGGTCAATGCCAATGGGCCCGGCGACTTAACCCTGAAAGCGCATCTTTCCGCGCTCGGGCTTGGTGCGGTGATTCTCGCGCCTATCGTCCGCCCGAACCTGCGGCTGGTATTGTATGCCGCCCGCACCACGGACGAACCTCCTTTCCGCGAATCGGACCTGGAGATGTTCCAGATTCTGGCACGCCAGTCCATTGCCGCTTTGGAGAATGCGCGTTTATACGCCGAGCAGTTGGATTACGTCCGCAAAGTGGAGGAATCGCAAAAAGCTCTGCTGCAAGCCGAAAAGATGGCGGCGGCGGGACGGCTCAGCGCATCGATCGCCCATGAAGTGAACAACCCTTTGCAGGCTGTGCAGAACTGCCTGCACCTGGCCGGGCGGGAGGACCTGCCCGAGGAAAAGCGCAAGGAATATTTCGACCTCGCCCGTACCGAGCTGGAAAGGCTGATGCTCACCGTGCGCCGCATGCTCGATTTTTACCGGCCCGGTACCAGCTCCCTTGAAAAAGTGGACCTGGCCGAAATGCTGCAATACATTATCACTTTAATGTCGAAGCAGCTCAACGAAGCAAGAATCAATGTCAAGGTGGACCTGCCCCCGAACCTTACGACGATTATGGCGGTCAGCAGCCAGATCCAGCAGGTATTCATCAACCTCATCCTCAACGCCGCTGACGCCATGCCCGAAGGCGGGGAACTACGCATCACCGCGCGTTCCTCCAGCACTGGAGTTGAACTCTTGTTTCAAGACAGCGGAAAGGGAATTCCTGAGGAAAAACAGACCAACATTTTCGAACCTTTCTTCAGCACGAAGGATGGGGGGACCGGTTTGGGACTCACGGTAAGTTACAATATAATTATCGCGCATGGCGGCGTTCTGGAACTGCTCCCCGAACGCGGGCCGGGCGCTTGTTTCCGCATATTCATACCTGCCGGAGGAAAACAATGAAGTCGAACATTCTGGTTGTAGACGATGAACCCGTCGCAAGACAATCCCTCACCGACATCCTCAAACTCGAAGGGTACACCGTGGCCTCTGCGCCGAATGGACAGGCGGCTGTCGAATATGTCCGCACCCAAAATGTGGACCTGATGATCGTGGACTTGAAAATGCCCGGCATGGACGGCCTCGAAGTGGTGCAGGTGGTGAACCAGGTTTCACCCGAAACCGAGGTGATATTGCTCACAGCCTACGGCTCCACGGAAACTGCGATTCAGGCTTTGCGGTTGAGGATTCATGATTATCTTTTGAAGCCCGCCTCTCCGGCGCAGATCCTGGCCACGGTAAAGAAGGGCCTTACACGACGTTCGAGCAAATCGCGCTTGAATAATTCAATCCTGGATGCAGACAGCGGGCAGGAGGTTTTCAACCTGAAGGACGGCACCTCTGTGGACCTTTCCCGCCGCCAGATTCGTTATAAAAACAAGGTCGAGCATCTCACACCCGCCGAAGGTCGGCTGCTGCGAATCCTGATGGAAAATAAAGGGAAGGTGTTTTCCCATCGCGAGTTGGTTTTATTGGTGCAGGGGTACGATACCACCCAGCGCGAGGCGCCGGAGATACTCCGCCCGCTCGTCAGCCGCCTGCGCCATAAACTGGAACAATTCCCCTCCCTCTCCGAGCAAGTCATCAGTGTGCGCGGGACCGGTTATCTATATGAAGGGGATAAGTAAGGGATAAAAATGGCCGCTTCAAAAGCGGCATTTTTTTCATTCATAGGGACCAAAGATATCCTTCGGCAAGCCTGGCGCGCGGATCCATGATAGCCAGCCGGTTTTCCCGCTATGCGTCGGCGTGGCAGGATGCTCATACATTACCAGAATCAGGCTGATCGTGAGTCCGAGCGCGCCCAGCCATTGGAGCGGGGAAAGGTTCTCGCCCAGCCAAATGTGGCTGAAGAATATGGCAATCAATAATTCGGCGAGTCCTAATAAGGCGGTTTGCATTCCACCAATTTTCTTAACCCCTAAAAAGAGGGCAATCCGCGAAAAGACGGTGACAAAGGTCAGGCCTGCAACGGGCAGCCAGGGAATATTTGAAACCGGCCAGGCCCTGTCGAACAAAAGATAGGCGGGAATGACAACTGCGCTCATTGAAAGTAGGGTATACAGCGCCACGGTGGGGGCGGGCACTTCATACAGAACGCGCTGGTTGATGGGCAGGTGCATGGCGTAAAGAATGGCCGCGCCGATCATCATGAGGACTCCGGGAACGTCGATGGAACGCCCGGGTACGCTTGTTAGCAGGAGGACGGCGATCATCGCCAGCCCAATTCGGAAAAATGTTAATCGGCTGGGGGGTTGATGATCGAGGATGAGCCAGAGCGCCACAAAGAAGGGATAGAGCGAATATAACAACTGCCCCAGGCTGGCATCCAGTTTTTCAAGCGCGAGATAGTAAAGGAGCGACCCCAGGCCATTAATGGTACCTGCCAACATACAGCCCACCAGGCCGACCGGGAAAATATACAAATATTGGCGATAGAAAAGTGAAACAACCAGCAGCAGGATCGCCGCGGCGAAGCCGGTACGCAAGGCGACCACCGCCAGCGGCGTGAAGCCCTCGAGGATGGCGAGTTTTCCGAAAACAGGCGCCAGCCCCAGGAACACGGCGGAACTAAATGCCGCTAAGATCCCGGCGGGTTGTTTTTTGGGCAATGATGCCAGCCTTTGTTTGTTCCTTGCTTGTAAAGGATGTTATTTGATCAGGGACTTTACTTCTTCAAGGAATTCATCGTTGAGAAAATCGCCCTTTTGCATCAGGGATTGGATCTGGCCGCCGAGGCGGTTCTTCTCATCCGGGGTCAATTCCTTTGCGGTTGCAACGATCACCGGTATGGTGGCTGTTTCTGGATTCGCCCGCAAGGCTTCGATGACGGCAAAGCCGTCCATTTCCGGCATCATCAAGTCAAGGATGATGAGGTCGGGCCGTTCGCGCTGGATCAATTCGAGGCCTTCGCGCCCATTGACGGCCTCCAGGATTGTGAAGTTTCCCTGCGATTGTAAAATGCGGCGAATAAGACGACGCGCCTCGGTGGTATCTTCGACGATCACGATCTTGGGGAAGCGCTCCGGAGCCACCTGGGTAAGGGCGGAGAGCAGACCTTCCTGCGGAGTCTCATCCAGGGTCGGGAACTTTACATCGCGCGACCAGTTGTCGCCAAGGATGCCCGCTTCGGCCGGCATGGTGTGGCCGGTGCAGTTGACCACAACCGTGTCGCTGGGTTTGATCACCCCGGCGCGAATCAGTTTGAATAGCCCGGCGAATGCCGCCGCCGCGGCTGGTTCGGCAGAGATGCCTTCCATTTTTGCCAGCACATGCATGGCGCGGAAGGCATCCTCATCGCTGACACTTTCGAATGCGCCGTTCGTGCTGTTGACATATTCACGCAGGAATTCGTAGGAGCGTCCGGGGTCGCCGGTGGCGAGGGTCTCAATGCGGGTTTTAGGCGACTTTACCGGCTCAACTTTATCCAGTCCCTTTTTCCAGCTATTGACCATTGGTGCGCAGCCTTCTGCTTGAATCGGGGCAAAGGCGGGGATGCGGTCCACCCATCCCATTTGCTTCATTTCCCGGAAGCCTTTATATACGCCCAGCGGTCCCATCCCTCCGCTGATCGCCTGCACATACCAATCGGGTGTACGCCAGGGGGAGGTTTCACCGGGACCCTGCACGGCAGTCAACTGCTCGGCGATCTCGAAGGCGATCGTTTTCATGGCTTCGATGGATGTGATGGTCCGCGCACCCATATCCTGGTAGAGGCGGCGCTGACGAGCGAATTCAGACGCGACCTGTTTGCATTGATCGTATGACCCGGTGATCTTGATCACTTGGCTTCCATAGAGCGCGATTTCGCGCATTTTTACTGCAGGCACAAGGCTGGTGACGAAAGCCCATAATTTCATCCCTGCGCGGGAGGCATAGGCGGAGTATGAGATGGCGACATTGCCTGTGGATGCGGCCACCATTTCGGTGATACCTGCCTCCTTCAACGCCGCGATGGTGACTGCCGCCTGCCGGTCCTTAAAGGAGGAAGTCGGCCCCTGCCTTTCATCTTTAATGAATATGTTAGGGCAGCCAAGCATCATGCCAAGGTTTCCCGCGCGGATCAACGGCGTGCTGCCTTCCCCGAGAGACAGGCTTACATTGGGGTTTCGGACGGGTAATAACTCTCGAAATCGCCACAAGTCAGCCGGCCTGGATGCAAGCAGGGGCGGCAGGATCTTACCGATCCGTTCGTAGTCATATTCCGCTTCCCGCCATTGACTTCCGCATTTAGGACAGGTGGATGATGTTGGGTAATAAGGCGCGTTATGCCCGCAGTCCAGACACTTGATAATGAAAGACACTTAATTAAATCTCCTGGTGATTACTTGTTCGGTTGGATTCTTTCGAGCGAGCGCTGGATGGAGGTCAGCAGTTCCTTTTCGCTGAACATCCCTTTTGTGAGCACGTTCCGGCCAAACTCGTGAAGCTGCTGTTTTTGTTCCGGTGTCAGTTCCACGCCACTGATGACGAGAGTGGGAATATCGCGCAGTCTTTTATCCGCTTGTAAGTTCTCCAGGATCTGGAACCCGTTAAGCTCCGGCATGAACAAGTCAAGAATGATGGCGTGGGGAGGGTTTCCGGTTGAAATAATATTCCATCCGCTGCGCCCGCCTTCGGCGAGGATGGGCTTATATCTGCCGTCGTCATTTAATATTTTGCTGATCAAACGCAGATCGTCCGGGTTGTCGTCGATCACCAGCACATCGCGGATCGAGCCGTCGGAGTTCAGGCGGTCGAGCGCGTTGACAAGGTCATCTTCAAGGATGGGTTTCACGAGGTAATCGGTGGCACCGAGGTTGAAACCTTTTTCAAGGTCTTCGACAATACTGCAGACGATCACGGGAATGTTGCGGGTATCGGGATTGCCTTTCAAGGTATCCAAAACCTGCCATCCGTCAATGCCCGGCATCATGATATCCAATGTAACCGCAAACGGTTTCAATTGTTTAACCCGCTCCACTGCCCGCGAGGGGTCGGTCAACGGAATGACCTGGTAGCCTTGCGGCTGCAGGTAGCGTTCATATAAACCAATGACCTGCGGATCATCATCTATGGAGAGGATGATCTTGTTGCCCAAAGGGAGAATTTCCCCGTCCTTTTCCTTGCGGAAGAGGGGCAGAGTGAAATAGAATGTGCTGCCCTTGCCAACCTTGCTTTCCACCCAAATCCGCCCGCCGTGCATATTGATTAATTGCTGGCAGATGGACAAACCCAAACCTGTGCCGCCGGTCTTACGGGTGGGTGAGTCGTCCACCTGTGAGAATGGCTGGAATAACTTTTCCTGATCCTGTTCGGAGATCCCAGGGCCGGTATCCGTGACGCTTACCCGAATCTCGTTGCGGCCGGCTGTTCCGGGCCGCATGCCTACCTCGACGATGATATCCCCATCCTCGGTAAATTTGGCTGCATTGGAAAGGAGATTGATCATCACTTGGCGGACGCGAATCGCGTCCGCGCGGACTGTCGGCAGATTCGGTTCGATAATGCGCTTCAACTGAATCGGACGGTCTTTCACCAGCCCGCTCATGGTGGAAAGCACGCTGTTGGCGACATCAGCAATATTGACTTCGTCGAATGCCAGTTCCATCTTGCCGGCTTCGATCTTGGCAAGGTCGAGGATATCGTTGATAAGGCCGAGCAGGTGCTGGCCGGAGTTATAAATGGCGGTCAGGTCCTGCTGCTGCAATTCCGTCACCGGGCCGTCGATGCCCTTCAGGATGACGCGGGAAAAACCAATAATCGAGTTGAGAGGCGTGCGCAGCTCATGGCTCATATTGGCGAGGAATTGACTCTTCAAACGGTCGATCTCACGCATTTCCATCACGGCCTGCTGTGAAAGCTCGAAGGAGCGCGCGTTATCGATCGCCACGGCGATCTGGTCGGCGAGGGTTTGTAGTACGCCTACTTCATCGTCGGTGAAGGCATCTTCGCTTTCCGCTTGAATATCGATCACACCGATGATACGATTGCCGATCTTGAGGGGAATGGCGGCCTCAGCCCTGGTATTGGGAAGAAGCGGATTTTTATCGTGAAGCGGATTCGTCTTAACATTATTTACGACAAGCGCTTTTCCCTCTGAAGCCACCTTGCCCACCGTGGTCTTGGTATTGATCTGATATGAGTGATTTTGCCTCTTCATTTGAGCACCGGCTGCGCCGGTCGCTTCCCGCAGGGCGGCGTTGAATCCCGTCTCCTCCACAATGTAGATCGCGGCATAGTAGTGATTGAAGCGTTCGTTGACCAGGTTTACGGTGCGGGCAAAGATCGAGTTCAGATCGAGCGTGGAGGTAACCAGCTTGCCGATCTCTGCCGACACGGCGAGATATTCGTTCCTGCGGCGGATCGCCTCTTCCGCCATCTTGCGGTCGGTAATATCGCGGGCCACCCAGAACACGCGGTCTTCATCCAGCTTGGTCAGGTTGGCAAGGAACCAGTATTTATCATTGCCAACGGGCAGTTCGTATTCGATCTGAATTCTTTCGGTTTTATCGAGGGTATCTTGAATGGCCGTCATGAACCGGTCGGCGGTTTCCTTTGGTAGCACTTCATGGACGTATTTTCCAAGCAGTTCATCCGGGGGCTTGATTAGTTTTGAAGGATTAGTCGGAGCGATGCGTTCATACCGTCCATCCCTGCTCATCACCAGCACCACATCTTCCATTGAGTGGAACAAGGCGCGCAAGTCCGCTTCCGATTTTCCGATACGTTCGAAGAGTTGATTCTTCTGAATGGCCGTTGCGGTTTGGTAGACGATGTTATCCAGCAGGCGCAGTTCATCCTGGGTAATTAAACGGTCGAGGCTGTCAAAATCCACACCGATCGTGCCGATGACTTCTTCCTCTGTGAGAAGGGGCATGATCAAAAGGTTCTTTGTGCCCCGTTGGACCAGCACATCACGAATGGGTCCAGCCAGCGGGTTGTTTGCCACATCCTGGATAAAGAGCGGCTTGCGGGTGCGGATGACTTCTTCTGTAGCCAGATTACCCTCGATTGGAATGATCAGGCCGAGGTTGACGGGTATACCGAAGGTCGGTGTTGCATCGGCTGTAAGTATCAATGCCGTTCTATCGTTATTCATCAGCGTGATGCCTACCCGGCTTGCGGAAAGCAAAATAAGCAGATTGTCCGCGATCTTCTGCAGGGTATTGTTAATATCCAGCGTGCTTGCGACCGAGGATACCACCTCATTGATGACAGCGAGTTCCTGCGCACGCTTTTGCGTTTCCTGGAAGAGCCGGGCGTTTTCAAGAGCCAGAGACAACTGGTCGGTCACCTGTTTGATGAGCAGTTGTTCTTCGGTGGACCATTGACGCTCGCGGTTTTCATCCAGCAGGCGCATCGTGACCCATTCCTGATCACCAGTTTGGATATTTACGGAATATGCCGAGGAATCCAATCCAACCAGCGGGCGAGTGACAATCTCCGGTAGAACGAGGGCAGACGTTTGGCGCTTGCGGGTCGGAATCGGGGGGGCGGCTGATTCAGTTTTTTGCGGGGCAGGTTTCAGCGGAGGAGGAGGCGCCTCATCGCTGACCGTCGGCCTGTTCCCAGGCTTCGAGTCATTCTTCTCCGGCTGAATGTCCTCGAAGAGCTTATTAAGCCGCTTGTCTATTTTCGGTTTCTTTGGCATATTCCATTAACTCCTGGGCGAGGACACGGTATTGGGTGGAACCGCGTGCGCCGGGTTTGTAATGTGTGATCGGCAGGCCGGCAATGGGACTTTCGCGTAATTTGGTATCCATCTCGATGACGGTGTTGAAGACGCCTTCGCCGAAGGTTGCGCGAAGCTGCTCGTGGATGTTGCGGTGGGTGCGGTTTCTGCGATCCATCATGGTGACGAGAATGCGATAGGCCAGGCTGGGGTTATCCGCCTCGCGGATGTTGCGGATGAGGGTCATCATGTTTCTCAAGGCATATGCCGAGAAATATTCCGCCTGGGTTGGGATGAGCAGCAGTTCCGCTGCGGCGAGCGCATTCTTGGTGATGGCGCCCAAAGCCGGCGGGCAATCCAGAATAATGTAATCATAGTGCAGGTTGGTGGCATTCCGAATGGCGCGTTGAAGGATGGTGGTGTAATTCGTGCGGACCGGCAGGAATTGCTCGGAAATTTCAATGCGGGAGCTCGATGGAATCACATCCAATTTCTCGATATCCGTCTTTTTGCAAACCTCAAGAATCGGGACATTGTCCAGCATGATGTTGCTGGATGTCTTGTCTGTCTCGCCTGGTTCAAGGCCGAGGGCGAGGGTAAGGTTGGCCTGGGCGTCCAGGTCGATCAGTAAAACGCGGTTTCCCAATTCAACAAGGGCGGCGCCCAGGGAAAGGGTGGTGGTGGTTTTTGCAACGCCGCCTTTTTCATTCGATATGGCTATGGTTCTCAACATGATGGTTCCTCGATAAAGCTAATTGTCCGGGGGAGTTACTTTTTGCGGGATGATTTCGATATGGCTGACGCCCAATGCCCGTCGCAATTCATCCACAGCGGTGAGGAGCATTTCCTGCGGGTCATTGGTGGTGCGAATCTTGGTCGTGATATCTGATACAAGGCGCTCCCTCTCGGCGCGGGAGGAGGTCTCTTCGAAGAGGCGCGCGTTTTCAGCAGAAAGAGCCACGCGGTCGGCCACGGCTCGAACAAGGTCGATGTGGTCTGCGCTGACGTGTTGTGATTTTTGAACATGAACGGAAAGGGTGCCGATGGTCTCTCCACGGAGGGTGATCGGTACGCTGACCTTGCGCTTTTCCCTGAGATGCTCATTAACAGAAATTTTTGACTTTTCATCCAGCGGGATGGCGCCCGTTACAGAATATCGATAACCGGTCAATTTTTCCTCTTTGGGCAGGCGGCTCCATGTTTCGCGGATATATTGGCGCTGGATGGATTCAGATTCGGACAACGTCTTTTTTAGCTGGTCGAACAGGCGGGCATTTTGAATCGCAAGGCTGACCTGATCCGCAAGGGCAGAAAGGGCTTCGAAATCATCGTCTGTAAATGCCCCCGCTTCCGTGCTCTGGATATCCAACGCGCCGATGATCTGGCTGCCCGCCTTGAGGGGCAGTGCCATTTCAGAATGGGTGTTGGGAAGTTCAGGGTTGTCGAAGTAATTCGCATCCGCTCCCACGTCCAGCGCGATGCGCGAATTGCCGGTCTGGGTGACGTACCCCACGATTCCTTGTTCGCCAATCCTCAACTGGTGGCTGCGCTGGAGCATTTTCTGTCCGCCTTCGCTGTTTGCTGCCACAAGGGTTGCAATTTGGTTGGAAGGGTCGTTCAGGAAAATACCGACATGATAAAAGCCGAATTGTTCGCTGATCACATTTGAGATTCTGGGGAGCAATTCCTGCAAGTCCTGGGTGGCACTGATAGCGCGCGCTACGATTGTAATCGCCTCAAATTGCTGAGCCCGCTTGGAACTTTCAGCGGTGGCGGCGGCAAGTCTTTCCGTACGTTCGTTGACCTTGTTTTCAAGGTCTGCAAATATTTCTCTCAGGCGCCCGGACATTTCATCGAACGACCTCGAAACAAGGGCGATCTCATCCCTGCCCGCCATGGTGACATTCGAGCGGAGATCGAGAAGATTGTCCTGTAAAGCCAGGGCGTTGTTGCCCAGGATGATCAGCCTGGAGCTGATGGAGCGTGCCACCATATTTGTTAATATCAGACCCGCGCCGATCGCCAATACGAGTGCGAAAATCATCCTGATATTCAAATTGAGATAGGTTGAACGGAATACTTCATTGGCCAGCAGCTGCCTTTCACTGTGGATGTAAATCAACTTTTTCGAGGTGGTTTGCATAAGAACAAGAAGTTCGTTGATCTCGGTTTCCGCCTCCGAATCAAAACTGCCCGCCTTGATTTTTTGATAGAAGACGGCGGATTTCTCATTGTATAAGTTGTAACTTTGCTTAATTTGGCCGAACAACAATTTCTCTTCGTTGGCCAGTTCAACCAGGGAATTTTGGATTTCTTCCATTCTATTTTTGGGCATCCCTGCCTGAAAAGTTAAATCCAAAGGCTGGAACCAGTCCGTTTCATATTTTTGAAGGGTTGAAGCGATACGGTCCTCTGCACCGGCGATTTGAGCCAATCGGTTTTCGATTTCTTCGGGGGTCAGATTCGAGTTTTCCAACCCATGCAAATCCGCCTGAATTTCACTTAAGGCAATATCCGCCTGATTCAAGGCGGCGATGGGTGCGCTCATGGCCGTAAAATTGAGTTCCTCTGATTTTTCGATGGTGTTTATGCCCTGCAGGGCAATGATGAAAATTCCAAGAATACCGATGACCATCACTAGAATCAATAAATTAAGTTTCCAGGAAACGCTGATATTCGCAAGAAATTTTTCCTGCAGGCTGGTCTGGGAGGATTGTGAACCTTGAAGGTCGGAATCAAAAGCCATGACTGTTTTCCTTTAATTCGTTTCTCGCGTCATTTGAAAAATCACAGCGTTAAAATGGAATGGGGTCATTTTCGTTAATCCGGATTCCCGTTCTTCTGGTCAAACTCGATGATCACTTCCGAGCCGGGCATGGCGCGTGCCAATTCCTCGACCGCGGTTTGAAGGACGTTCTTCAAGTTGATCGATGCGCCGATCTTGCCGGTTACTTCGCTGATCGTCTGCTCCTTGATCACCTGACGTTGAGATTCCTGGATCAGGCGCGCATTTTCCAAGGAAAAAGATAAACGTTCTGAGATGGCTTCTACTAGGTTGACCTCGTCGGCAGACCAATGCCGTCCGGAGGCGGGGGATTTCACATTCAATGCGCCAATGACCTGTCCGCGTAATTTAATGGGAACGACGATGGATGGTTCCTGCGCGCCTTGCGGGTTGTTAAAGATTTGCGCTTCGCCGCTGTTCATTGCCTGGCGAATTTCTTCCGAGTCGATGGGAGCGTTCAATTTGCCGCCGCCTTTGAGAGTTTGATAATAGCCGATGGATGTTTCTTCGCGGCTGAACTTCGACCAGCCTTCCTTGATATTCTGGCGGTATAACGTCTCTGCTTCGATCAGGGCTTGTTGAGTCTGCTGGAAGAGGCGGGCATTTTCAATGGCGATGGCGATCTGGTCGGCAAGGATGCTCATGGTGTTGACCTCGTTGTCCGTGAATGCGCCGGCCTTTGTGCTTTGCAGGTCCAGTACGCCAACGATCTTATTGCGGACGATCAAAGGTACCGCCATTTCAGAGCGGGTTTCGGGGAGGTCGGGGTTGTTGAAGAAAACAGCATCCAGCCCGACGTCGAGAGCGATGCGAGGCGCGCTAAACTTGGCGACGTATCCGACGATTCCGCCTCCACCGACCTCCAACATGTGTCCGCGGTGTAGCATTGCCTGTCCGCCTTCGCTGTTAGACGCAAGAAGAACCGCATATTGATTCGCCTCATCAATCAGAAAGATTCCAATATGATAGAAGCCAAAACGGTCGCTTACCACCCGCGTAATTAATGGAAGCAGGGTATCTAATTTTTGTTCGCCTGCGATTACTTTTGATATTTCACTGATCGCTTGAAGGTCGCTCGCGCGGCGCTCGCTGTTTGTGCGTGCAATCTCGAGTTCCCTGGTTCGATCAGCGACTCCCTGCTCGAGCGAGCCAAAGGACTTCTGCAATTCAGCAGCCATCATATTCAGCGACTGGCCAAGGATACCGATCTCGTCCTGGTTATGAATCTCAGCCCGCGCATCCAGGTCTCCCCCTGCGATGGCTCTGGCGGTCTTTGTTAATGAGATTAAAGGCGCAGTGACTGCGTTTCCCATGACAAGGGAGGCAAGCGAGGCCGTGAACAAAATGCCAAGGATCAAAAATAAGCTGACCAAAATTGCGTTGCGGGTCTGCCGGTTTATTTGCTCATTGGCGATAATGGCATCTTTCTGAAGTTCGACCTCTGGAACCAGAATTGCAAGCCCGTAACCGACCTCCGGCAAGGGGCGGTAAATGATATAGCGGGTCGTGTCGTTGATCTTGATTTTTGTGAATCCACTTTCGCCTGCTGAAATTTTGGATAGGGTCTCGAAGAACGAGGTAGGCAGGCTGGGCAGTTCTTGCTGGGTGACGATCTCGCCGAGTGGAAGACTCTCTGGGGAGATTCCGAAATCATCATAACCAGCCTGGGGAAAAGCGATCAGACGGTTATCACGATCGACCAAAAAGGCATAGCCTGTGTCGCCCAGGCGGATATTGGAAACGATGCTGGTGATCTGGTTGAGCTGAATATCCATGGCGGCAACGCCGCGAAATCTCCGATATGAGTCAAAGACAGGAATACTTGCCGTAACGACGAGACCGTTCAGAGCTGCATCCTGGTAAGGCTCCGACCAGACGACACTGCCCTCTGGGTTGTTCCGCGGTGTGGATGCGACATACCAGGGCCTCTGCGTTACATCAAAGTCCGGCGGCACGATATTGGCAAGGTCGATGTTTGGATAATAGATCGTTTCGCGGAACGTACCGCCAAAATAAATCGCGATGATCTCCGGATTCTTTTCAAGGAGGGGGGGGACCGAGGATTCGGTTAATTTGATCGTATTTAATACGGCGACCATGGCCGGGGTCAATTCCTGCGGACCCGCCGGGATAAATATGGAGGACGGCTCTTCGTTGGAATTATCCCAGCTTCCATTGGGGAGGAGCGATAAGGATTGGGCGGAATCCCAATAAACACCATTGCCCAACCGGGATTCCCCGGATAATAAATTATTCAGGTTCGCGCCGATCAGTGAAATCTCATAACTTTTTGATGAAAAGAAATCATTGAGCGTTGCCGACTGCTCATTCGCCACCGCCGCCAATTGCTCATCTGCGCTCTGGGATACACTTTGTTCCAACTGGGTGGTGAGATAATCGTTGGATTCCTGGGCGCGGAAGTATACATAATAGCCCATGCCGAGGATGGCCAGCAATGTAATCAACATATTTCCCACAATCAATTTTCCACGCAGGCTTAGGGGGATAGCCAGAAGCCAGCGGCTGATCGAGGGGAGTTTGAGTTTGGGTTGATTCATATTCTTATTCTCGTGTGTCCAGTTTTAACATGTAAACCGAGGGGTTATGCATCCATTTTCATTGCAATCGGTTCGATCTGCACGATGACTTCACCACCCAATGCGCGGCTGAGTTCCTGCGCAGCGGTTTGCAGGATGGTATCGAAGCGGGTGGATGAGCTTACTTTTGCAGAAATATTTGTTGTGATCTTTTCGATGTCAGCGCGGCGCTGGGTGGCGCGAAGCAGGGTGGCGGTTTCAATCGCGAGTGAGAGACGCTCGGCAACCGCTTCGGCGATCTCCACTTCATCCTGTGAAAAGACAACATCGCTGGTTGTCTTAAGGTTCATCACCCCAATTACGTTATTTCGCAGGCGGATCGGAATGGTCAGCCTGGAGGTATTTTTATTTTGGGTGGTGATGACGGTTTCCCCTCTATCGACAGCTTCCTTTATATCATCATCCTCGATGGGGTTTTCCAGAGGCCGGGTGGTGCGGTTCGTCAATTGGAAGCCGAGGCCGACGGTTTCCGGACGCAGGATCTTCCAGGCATCCTGGGTTAATTGACCAAACGCACTGCGGGCTTCCGCGAGGGCTTTTTGGGCATCTTCGAGGGTACGGGCATTTTGAATGGCAATCGAGACCTGGTCTGCAAGGGTGGTCAAGACTTCGGTATCGATCACTGAAAATGCATTGGACTCCTCGCTTTGGACGTCTAATGCGCCAATTACCTGCCCGGCAATGCGAAGGGGGAGGGCGATCTCGGAGTGGGTGTTCGGGAGGAAGGGATTGTCAAAGTATACCGCATCCGTTCCCACGTCAAGGGCGATGCGAGGCTGACCGGTGGCGGTGACATATCCGACGATCCCGGTCTGGCCTACGGGTAGCCGGTGCCCATTGGCAAGCATTTTCCTTCCACCTTCACTATTGGCAGCACGCAGGACTGCATACTCGCGGTTGTCGTCGATCAAAAAAATGCCGGTGTGATAATAGCCGAATTGCTCGCTGATCACCTGCGTGATGCGCGGAAGGATTGTATCGAGGTCCTGAATGGATGAGATGGCGCGGGCAATTTGAGCAACTGCTTCGAACTGCTTTGCGCGTTTTTCGTTATTACGGTTGGCGGCATCCAATTCGGAAGTGCGCTGTTCCACACGCTCTTCAAGGGAAGTTCGCAGTTGGTTAAGCTCGATATTTTCCTGCTTTTGGATTTCTTCGCTTTCGCGGGCTCTTTGGATGCTTTCGTTCAACCGCCCGATCAATAATTGAATGATCCCCGCGCAGCCGATCAAAAGAACCGGGATGATGATCGCATCATCAAGGCCGACCGGGACAAATCGAATTTTGCCGCTTAGATCGAAAATCCCAACCACGATCACCGCGATGACCGCCAGGGGGGCAATAATATAGACCGAGCGTTTTTCCAAAAGAATCGCGGAAATAACGAGGATGAGGGGGAGGCCGGTCATGGCCGGATTTTTCAGCCCGTTTGTTGTAAGCGAAATAAAGGTTACCGCAACGATCAAAGCGATCGGCACAACCACCTTTGCCATGCGTATTTTCCCCCGCAGGACGTAATAAAGCGAAATCCCTTCCAGGATGAGCGTGATGGAAAGGGCTGTTATTTCCCGCGAATTTTGAGCGTCCTCCATTACCAGACCAGACAGGAGCGGCAAAAGCATGATATTCAGAAATATCACGAAGAGAAGAATATTCCGTGTCAGGCGAATAAACGACGGGTCGTTATCTTTTTCATCTTTAAAATACTCAAGTAATTTAAAAATCATATCGTTCTCCTGAGCCTTTAAGATTGCCCGGGTTTCTGTGGGGTGAATTGAATGGCGATCTCGGTTCCGGGCAGGGTGTTTCCAAGTTCCTGAAGGGTGGTTTGAACGATGTTATCCAAATTCACGAGGCTGCCGATCTTTGATGAAATCTCGCCAATGGTACGTTCCTTGGCCGCGCGTTTTTGGGCATCCTGCAGAAGACGGGCATTTTCGATGGCGAGGGTTGTGCGCTCTGCGGTTGCCTGTGCCATTGCGATCTCTTCATCGGTCCAGTTACGGTTGGGGTCAGGCGTGTTTAGTTTCAAGGTTCCAATACGAGTGCCACGCAGGGTCAAAGGAATCGAAAGACTGTGGGCAGACCGTTTCCCCGATGAGGGATCCACCCGCTTCGTTTCCACGCCGTCAAAATGATAGCCACTAACCGGCTGACGGTTCCGGAAATGATTCCACTGCTGCTGGCTTAGCTGGGCTGAAATGATCTCGGCCTGCGCCAGGGCTTCCTGACTTTCCTGGTAGGAACGGGCATTTTGGATGGCGATGCCCACCTGTTCGGCAAGTGTGGAAAGGATGCTGACATCCTCCTGTGAAAAGGCCTGTGCCTCGGTGCTTTGTACATCCAGGACACCGAAGATGTTCGAGCCGATCCGGAGGGGGAGGGCGATCTCGGAGCGGGTTTCGGGAAGGTCGGGATTGTTGAAGTAAACTGCATCTTTACCAACATCCAGCGCGAGGCGGGGTTGACCGCTTCCGGCCACATACCCGACCAGTCCCGTCTCGCCGACCGGAAGGCGATGGTTCCTCTCGAGCATTCTGGTCCCGCCGGGGCTGTTCGTGGCAACAAGCACAGCGTATTCTTTTTTCACATCCAAAAGGAAGATACCGACATGGTAAAACCCGAGATTTTCAGAAATTGTTTCCGCGATTTGCGGAAGAAGGGTATCGAGAGCTTGTGTGGAGCTGATGGTACGTGAAATTTGTGCGATCGATTCGAATTGGGACGCGCGGTGTTGATTGCGCTGGTTGGCTATTAATAATTCCTGGGTTCGATCATTTGCGTATTGTTCGAGATTGACTTGATTGTTTTTCAACTCGTTTTCACGCTCGCTTAATTGTCTGTTGACTTCGCTTAATAAATCCTGCTTGCGGCCGGCATACCCTGCAAGCAACCCGATGACAATCGGCGCAGTATCGACAATCCATAATAGGGGGGTGATCCTCTGAACGTAAAGCATGTTGAAAATGGTGATCGGTAGGTTTGAAAATAATACTTCCAGAATTGTAGCGGTGAGCGGAAACGTGAATCCAAAGGCGACGCCGAACATGGCGTAACGCCGAGTTTCATTAAGGGGAGGGCGGTAAGATGAATTGGTCACAATAAACACCTCAAAAAACTAATTCCATTGGAAGGTCATTCCTGACCGCCATCGATTTCGATGGTTACTTGGGCATCGCTGATCTGGGCACCCAGCTCCCTGACGGCGGTCCTTAAAATGGATTCGATCTCCGTCCCCTGGCCGATCTTTGCTGAAATTTCGCTGATCGCGCGTTCTCTGCCTGCAATTCTGCGGCTTTCATCCAGCAGCCTGGCATTTTCAATCGTCAGTGCGGCTCTCTCGATGATGGCTGTGATGACGTCCATTTCATCCGGACTCCATTCCCGATTTTTTCCCGCCTTGAGATTTAACAACCCCACCACTTCCCCGCGCAGTTTGACAGGCATGGTCAAATGGGTGGAATCGATATTTTCCATATTCTCTTTAAACGGCGTTCCGGATTGAGTCACCTCACTGGCTCCCGGAATTTCAACGGGTTCAGCGAGAAAACTGGTTTTCATGCCGCGCCTGCGTATGCCGGCAAGTTTTTGGTATCGCGAAAATTTTTCCCAGCCGGTCTTAAGTTCCTGCCTGTAAACCATTTCAGCTTCGGCCAGGGCTTTTTGGGTCTCCTCAAATTGGCGGGCATTGACCATGGCCATGGACACCTGCTCAGCGAGGGTGGTCAGGATTTCGATATCCTCTTGAAGGAAAGCATTGGGTGACGTGCTTTGAATATCCAGGACGCCGATGACATCACCGTTCGCATGCAGGAGTGGGAGAGCCATTTCAGAGCGGGTATTCGGCAGATCCGGGTTATTGAAATAAATAGAATCAGCTCCGGTATCCAACGCGACGCGGATCTTCCCCGTTTTCGCCACATACCCGACGATCCCTGTCTGCCCGATGCGTAATTTGTGGGATCTGGCAAGCATCCGTTCCCCGCCCTCGCTATTTGCGGCGCTAAGCACGGCAAATACCTTGTTCGGATCAATCAGAAAAATGCCGGCGTGATAAAAATCAAATTGTTCGCTGATCACTTTCGCAATTTGGGGAAGAAGGTCGTGCAAGTTTTGTGGCAAGATGATCGCGCGCGTGATCTGGGAAATGGATTGAAATTGGCGGGCGCGTTTTTCGATCCTCACGTTGGCGTTTTCCAGTTCCGAGGTGCGGCTGGCAATCCGCTCTTCCAGGTGATGCGTCAATCCGGTCAATTCCTGGTTTGCCTGCTCCAGTTTTATTTGATTTAATCTGCCTTTCTCATAAAGGTCTTGAATGCTCTTGGAGGCGAGGTTGATCGAACTTGAAATAAGCAGGAAGGCGACTGCGAAAATGAGGACATTGCCCAACGATAGAGTTTCCACGGGATTCGGCCGTATCACTCCCTGCTCCACCAGCAGAATGATCACGGTCTGTAAAAGTGCGAAATACACTGCGACGGCTGTTGCGGCATGCCTGCCCAATAAGAGCCCTGCCAGGATAATGATCCAGGCAAAAAATAGAATGTAAGGGCGGGGTTGAGCGTTGAACGTATAGCTTATAAAGGAGAGAACGGCGGTTAGCGCAAGAATGAAAACTAATCCCGCCAATCTCAAGCTGCCCCTTCGCAAAAGAAGGATGACGATCAGATTTATTATTATTACTATGGATCCCGCAATAAAGCCCCTTGTTTGGAAGGACGGAAAAAACAGGGCTATGACCAGGATAGTTAACGGAACAAGCCAGGCTCCAATTGTAATGACATGAAGCACCCTGGCGAGCCGCATCTGCTCCGGGTCTTCGAATTTTGGGGGTTGAAACAAATTTCCAAATGCCTTGATCATATTGCTTCCTTGGCGGAAATGAAGGTTAGAGCCCTTTTTGCGGCGGGTTGGATTCGGTGTTAAATTGCAATACCACTTCCGAATCGCCGAGTACCCGCTCCAGCTCCTCGGCAGTCTGCTGGAGAATATTTTCGATGCTGATAGCGGAACCGACCCGAGCCGTGGATTCGAGGATGGTGCGCTCTTTGGAGGCCCGCCTCTGGCTTTCTTCAAGCAGGCGGGCATTTTCAAGGGTGAGAGCGGCGCGGTTGGCGGCTGCCTGGGCGACCGCTATTTCTTCATCGGTCCAGACGTGAGCTCCGTCTTCCTGCTCCAGGCCGATCACCCCGATAACCTGGTTGAGCATTATCAACGGAACAAGAAGCGTGTTTCCCTTATTGAAAGTGACCTCGTTTGCTTTTTGCCCATTTTGCTGTACGATGACAGGTTTTCCGGCCTCCAATTGATTAAGCAAATTCACCGGTAGATTTTTTGGTGTCGGTTTGATCTGCAGGCCGTCATACTCATATGTGGGGATGCCCCTTTCCGCGATAGTAGATTCCCATACTTCACGGGTATGGACGCGATTCGCTTTTGTCAACTCTTCAAGGGTTCCTTCCACCTGCTGGGCTAGCTGTGCGTTCTCAATTGCTGCGGCGAGCTGGTCGGCCAGTATTTGAAGGGTTTGGATATCCTGTTGATTAAACGCGTTCGGAATATTTGCCTGAATATCGAGCGCGCCGATCGTGATATTCCTTGCCCGCAGGGGGAGGGCGATTTCAGAGCGGGTTTCCGGCAGGAAGGGATTCTCAAAATGGACGGCATCGAGACCGACATCCAGGGCAATATATGCCTGGCCTGTGGCGGTCACATTCCCGACCACGCCTGTTTTACCGACCTTCAATTTGTAATTCATTGCCAGCATTTGATTGGCGGCGGCGCTGTTTGCAGCCCGTAAAACTGCATTTTCGCCGCGCTCATCTACAAGGAAAATGCCGACATGGTAATACTTAAACCGATCCCGGATCAACCCAGCCGAGACCCTCAGCAGAGTATCCAGATCGCGGATGATGGTGATTTCGCGGGTGACATCCGCGATGGTTTCCAATTCCAATTTGTTCCTTTGTAATTCCGCAGTGCGCTCGAAAATACGCTGTTCCAATCCAATTAACACAGATCGAAGCTGGTCTGTCATGGAGTTGAATGCCGAGGCCAGCAGCCCGATTTCATCGGTCGATTTGACCGTTGCACGGGCGTTTTGATCACCCTGCGAAATTAGATTTGCCACTTTGGTCAGGGTAAGGATGGGGTTCGTCAAAGCCCTGGCCACCCATGTTGCAACGATCGCTACGATAACAGAGGTTCCAAACACAAGGATCGCGTTTGCCTGCGTCTGCTTTTGAACATCGGCGAGGAAAAGCGAGGTAGGTTTGCTATAGGCAACGATCCATGGCCGGGCACTCATGGGTGCGACCGCTACAGTGTCGTCGCCTGCGATGTTCGGGGTGATGTCCACTCTGAAGAAGGGTTGTGTCGCGGAGTTATCGAGGGCATTTTCAAAATCGAAAAAATTGGTGGTTTGTTCTTTGGAAGGGATATTAAGGAAGCGTTTGGACTGTACGGCGAGCAAATAATCAACAGGGGTCAGAGGAGCAATCGACTTTTGGATCATGCTCGGATTCCGACTGTCCGCCAGGCGGATATAGGTTTGGTCGAGGAGTAACACCAGGGCGTTTGCAGACGATTCTGAGTTTTCGACAAGAATGGTTTGCAGGATGTTGGAATCGTACTTTACTCTTAGAATTCCGATGTAGTCCCCGTTTGCACCCAACACCCGATTAGCAAAGGTAATGGTAGTCGTCTGATTTTCATCATAGATTACTTCGGTGAGGACCGGCTCAGTGCTAAATCGGACTTGTGGAAAATAAGCCTCGTCCGCCTCATTCCTGGCGGTGGCCGGGTTCGCTGAATCCAGGAGAACGTTCCCATCCACATCCACAAGGGCATATGAAAGGATGGTGTCTGGATCCTTTGTAACCAATTTATTCAGCAAATTTCGAGCGCGCACCTCCTCTTCACTCCCGGGCCGTTCAACGGCCGAGAGGGAGAGGTATTCTGTGAAATCAGAGATTTGCGACTCGATGCTGATCGAGTCTAATGTGGTATGGATGAACGTATCGAGGCTGTTCGCGGTCTGTTCCGCGCTGGTTTTGAGGGATTCCTCCGCACTGTTGGTTAATGCCTGCTGCAATTGTAAGATATCGCGAACTGAAAGAATTATCAAGGGAACCAGGGAGATGACAAGGGTGAACAGCACCAACCGCGTTTGAAGGGAGGTGCTCCTGATTGGAGAATTCCGTAACGGGTATTGCTGTTCCAAATTACTCTGACTCATCTTATCCTTTGCCTGCCGCGTCGTGAAAATTACCCGGAGGTCTAACCTGGTCATTGTTGGATGGGGTTTTAAGCTGGATGAAAGAGCGGGAGACACCCAGCGCCTGGCCTAGTTCCTGAATTGTCGTCTGGAGAATGTGGTTGAAATCGGTGGACGAACCAATCTTGGTTGTGACCCGGGCGATGGTTTCCTCCTGTTCCGCGCGGCGGGTTGCATTTTCAAACAACCGCGCGTTTTCCAACGCCAGTGCAGCACGTTCCGATATGGCCTGCACGAGGGCAAGCTCATCCTCGCTCCATTTTCTTTTTGGATCCGCTGCTTCAATATGAATTACCCCGATCACCTGGTCGCGGAGTTTGACGGGCACTGCCAAAGCGGGGACAATGCCCTTCGGTGACGGATCCAGAATCACGGTTTCGCCCGAGGCGAGAGCTTTGTTTGTGATTGGGTTATTTCCCGGCGTCGCGTTTGTGAGCGTGCCGTCTGGCGAGAAGGAATAACCGGGGTGGGCTTGTCTTTGACCGAGGTGAGAACCTCCGCGGCGGCTAATGCTTTTCGAAAAGGGGAGCGGCTCCGCCGGGCCGCCGGTTTGCTGGCTGCTGATCGCGATTGCAATCTGATTTGCTAGGGTCTCCAGCGTAATTCCATCCTCCGCCTTGAAAGCAGATGGTTTATTGCTTTGCACATCCAGCACACCAATGATCGAAGGCCCGTACTTCAGGGGAATCGCAATCTCGGAACGGGTTTCCGGCAGGTCGGGATTGTTGAAGAAAACCGCATCGACACCGGTATCCAACGCGATGCGCGGACGCCCGCTTTGAGAAACATAGCCGACGATCCCCGCGCCCCCAACCTTGAGTTGATGGCGGCGGGCAAGCATCTGCTGCCCGCCTTTGCTGTTGGCGGCACGAAGCACTGCATGTTCCTGGTTTTCATCGATCATAAAGATGCCGACATGGTAATAACCGAGTTTTTCGCTGATCATCCTGGCAATGTGTGTGAGGTAATCCTTTGGGTTTTGTGAAATATGGGTCGCGATTTCCTGGGATATTTCGGAAAGAATCTGCAATCGATTTGTGCGCTCCTCGCTTTGCCCGGCAGCCTCCTTAAGTTCAAGGGCGCTGGCGTGTAAGCGCTGTTCCAGAATTCCTTTTGCGTTCTCCAAATCCTGATTGATATTATTTGTTTCCCTGTTTTTTTCCTTTTCCAGGTTATCACGGAAAATATTTCCTCCGAAAAGCATTGCACCAGCGACAAGAATCAATCCGCCGCTGCGGACGAGAACGTCCATTCCCAACCCGGGAACGAGGAAAAAAAATGGAATGATGAATAGCGAGGCAATGGAGATGAAGATCAGCCCAAGGAATCCCCGCCCTGAAAGAAGTACACTTGAAATTAGAAAAGATGCAAGCGCAGTATATGCAATGGAAGCCTCGATAGATTCAGCAGTGCCTTGAAAAACGGACACTAATCCAATAGTCGTAAACAAATATGTAAATAAATATGCGCCTATCCAGGGCCGCGATGTTCTGCCAAATACGTAGGTAGTGAGGGCGATCACGGTTAATGCCAGAAAAACAGTGTATCTTGCCGGTTGGAATAGCACGGCGGCGACAAGGACCAAACCCGTGAAGAGGCTGATCATCGAGAGCAATTCTGCGCGGCGAATATCGACCGCATCTGTTATCGACGGATGCGCGGAAACCAGCCGCCTTAAGAAATTGCGCGCGCGGGCCATTATCGAATTATTTCGGGGATCGGATGGGGTATGGAACGACATGGTTACTCTCCGAGGACCCTTCTTGGAATCGTTTTATCGCCTCGTGTGTCGGGACCTGAAGCTTGATCCTGACCATCTATCTGGTCAAGCAACTGGAAAGAGACCGTCGCCCCCCCGAGGGCGTGGCCAAGTTCCTGCACGGTTTCGCGCAAAATCGCATCCATGTGAGATACACTGCTGATTCGGGCTGAAATATCGGATACCAGTGACTCGCGCGCGGCTCTTTGCTGCGATTCTCTGTAAAGGCGGGCGCTTTCCAATGCACCGCTTAATTGCTCTGACAAAGCAATTGCAAGGTTTGTTTCATCCTGCGTCCATGCCTCGGCAATATCAGATTTTTTCAGGCGGAACGCGCCGATGGCCTGCCCGCGAATCTTGATTGGAACGCTAATGGTCAGTCCGTCATTTCCGTGAATCAGGTCGCCCGTCTCGAACGCCTTTTCAAGGCTGGGTTCCATCGTCTCCCCGTGGGATTCCACGGTGGCGGGCTGGGTGGCAATATAGCCGATGCGTTTCTGGTTGTGCAGGATCTTGCTCCAGGCATCACGGCTCACTTCTCCGTAGACCACGCGGGAGGCTTCCAGTGCTTTTTCGATTTCTTCGAAAAGCTTTGCATTTTGAATGGCAACCGCGATCTGGTCGGCAAGGATTTGGAGGGTGGAAATATCATCCTCGCTAAACGCCTGAGGCTCCATGCTTTGCACATCCAGCGCTCCGAGAATTTGTCCGCTCGTCACGAGTGGAAGCGCAATTTCAGAACGCGTCAGGGGGAGATCCGGGTTGTCGAAGAAAACAGAATCCTGCCCAACGTCGAGAGCGATGCGAGCAGTGGCGTTTTTGATCGTAAAGCCGACAATGCTTGTTTCGTCGATCCGCAGCCTGTGTTTCCTTTCCAACATCCGCTGGCCGCCCTGACTGTTGGTGGCGGTTAATTCGGCATATTCCTTACGGTCATCCAGCAGGAAGATGCCGACATGGTAGAAACCGAAATTTTCATGGATCAGAAAGGTGGTGCGCTGGAGAAGTTCAGAAAGATCGTGAAAGGAAGTGACCACTTTCCCGACATCCGCAACGGTTCTTAACTGGTTGGCGCGTTTATTTAATGCTGTGGTGCGTTCATTTACGCGGTCTTCAAGGGTGTCGAAGACCTGGTGTAAGTCAGTGGTCATACGGTTGAAGGCTGTTGCCAATTCTTCCAATTCATCGCGGGTCTGGATGTGGATGGGTTCAGCCTCCTGGCTTCTGGTCATCCGAATCTGTTGCGGCGAAAAGCGGTTTGTAAAAATGGTTAATTTGTGGAGCGGCTCCGTAATGGAGAGGGTGAAGACATAAAAGATTATGCTGAATAAGATTACGACAAAAATCGCATAAACGATCAACGTGTTTTGAAGCTGGGATGCCTTTTGAAACAATTCAGTCTGGGGGAAGGCGAGAGCCAGCGACCAGCCCGTATCCAGTCCCACAGGTGTGTAGGCCACAAACATGGGTTCACCGCGGGCGTCAACCACCTCGGAAAAACCGGATTTACCAGTTGTCATCGCAGCTACAAGTCCCGCCCATCCCTGCGCTGATTCTGAAGCGGAGACCATCGAGTCGACCATTACCTGATATTCACCCCCATTGCTCCCAATTCCCAAAACAACGCCTTGAGAATCCAGCAGAAACGCGTACCCATCCCTTCCAACCGAAATGCTGCTGATGATTTCCTGGGTCTGAGAGAAAGCAATGTCAGCCGTCGCGACACCCTTTACATTTCCAGCGCCATCAAAAAACGGGGCGCTCCAGGTCACCATCCAGATTTCGCCCCCGCCCTCGTCAAAGTAGGGAGGAGATAAAACCGGCTCGCGTTTTTCCTTGGGCAGGGTATACCATTCCCATCCAAAATAGTTGTAATCCGGATTGCCCAGCTGGGTAAATCGAAGATCGCCCGCCGGGGTGCGGCTGTAATAAGGGGACCAATAATATATATCAGGTTGAAACTTATAAGGCTCATAGGCGATTGTGGACCCGAAGATCTGCTCGTTATGGATAAGTGTATTTCGAATGTGCTTGAGCATGGTTTCCGCGTCGTAATTAATCACCTCGGCGGAAGCGGCGAGGTCAATCGCCACGCTCCTCGTCCACACCAGATTGGTGCGGATTAATTCGGCTTTAGTGGCTGTTTGAGCAGTGAGCTCACTCTTGAGGGTTTCAGTCAGTGCAGATTGAGCTGCGCGGATACTTAGAATCGTCGAGACGAGGAAGGCAAGGATCAATAACAAGATTACCATTAATGGCAGTTTGATCCTCAGGCTTAAGCGGCGGCCTGCGGGAATGGATGAATCCAGCCCGGGGGGATTAATTTGAGGAGTGGAGGAAGGGTTGGTTGGCAGCATGATAAATTGCTCTTTTACTTCAACTTGAGCGGACCTGTATTTTTCCTTCCGGGGGCGGAGTCCAATTGGGGTGCTCCGATGCTGATTTCGGCTTCCTTTAAATCGAACACCCTGCGAAGTTCGGTGGCGGCTGTACGGACGACGGATTCCGTGTTCAATGTTTCGCGGATGCGGGTTGAAATATTGGCAATCATTTGGTCGCGCAGCGCGCTTTTTTGCGCCTCTTCAACGAGCCGGCTATTTTCGAGGGCGAGCGCGATCTGGTCGGCGATTTTCTCCACGAGCAGCCGCTCCCTTTCGGTCCATTCTGTAACGCCGGCCTTTCTACTTAATCTAATTCCGCCGATCGTTTGGCCATGGAGAAGGAGGGGCACATGTAAACTCTCGGGGTCATCCTTTTTGATCGAAGAGAAGACAGGCCGCACGCCGACCGGGGTGTATTGATAGGCGGGCTTTTGGCGGCTGGTTAATTTTTGCCATGTCCGCTGGGTTTGGATGCTTTTATTTACATCAAGTTGTGCCACGAGGCTTTTGGTCTCATTGATCAGACGGGCGTTGTCAAAAGAGATTGCCACGAGATCTGCAAGATTTTGCAAAATCTCCGCATCAAGGACGCTGAATCCCCGCGGTTGGTCCGAGTGCAGATCCAGCATTCCAAGGGCATTTCCACGCACCGTGAGAGGCAGTATCATGCGGGAGCGAGTGAGCGGAAAGTCAGGATCGCTGAGAAAATTTTCCCCGTCGCTGTCCAATGAAATAATATTTCGGTTCTGATTAACGACCAGGTTGATCGGGTTTCGTCTGTCTAGGTCCACGCGAAAGCCCTGTCCGACCAACTGTTTACCGAATGAAGACGAAGCTGCTTGCAGGAAGGCGGTTTTCTTGCGTTCATCCAGGATATATATGCCCACGTGGTAATACCCAAATTTTTCGGAAATGAGTTGGGTAACGGATTCCAGCAACTCGGACAAACTTTGAATCCCTGCCACAGTGCGGGCAACCAGAGTGGAGGTCCGCAGTTGAGCCGCGCGGGTCTCCAGTTCATTCGTCCGTTCACGGACTTTTTCCTCCAAATTGGTACGTTCACTCGCAAGAGCCTCGGAAGCAAGTTGCATATCCTGAATGACGCGGGTAAACGCGGATCTAAACTGCCTTAATGCCAAAACGACCACCGTACCGGCTATCGAAAAATCAATTCCATACACACGCCAGTCGCCTGGTGTGGTGATGGGGACGTTTTCTGCCAAAAACCTGTAAACCCCAACCTGCTGGAGGAATCCCAATGAAAAGATGGTGATTATGCTGAGGATCAATAAGACTACATCTACCCGGCGATCGATCAATAGGGAGGACAATATCAACCCCGCCAGTAGAAAGAGACTTCCATCCGCCCAGGGTCCCCAGGCAAGCAGCGCATTGATGCCGACCGCAAACGCCATCACTAACAAGACAGAAGCTCGAACAGTATATGAGAATGGAAGAATGGTTGCGGCGAGCAGGGCAAGGTAGAGTACTACAAACAGGAGTTTGTCGACCGTTGTGGCTGTTGGAAAAGATAGGACCATCATGGGGATGGCGAGAACGCTTGTGATGCGCAGAATTCCCAGGATGAAGCGCTCGCGCCAATCCAGATAGCTGAAGTGGATCGAAGAATTCGCTGATGGGGTATTAGGGTTCATTTTCGCCCCCATCCATCGAAAGTTCAATTTCAACTTCAGTTGCTTCGAGAGAGCGCCCCAATTCACGGACTGCTGTTTGAAGGATATTTTCCATATTCGTGGATGCCCAGACCTTGGCAATGATCTCGTTCGCTGTTTTTTCCCGCACTGCAAGGGACTGGCTTTCCTCCACCAGACGGGCATTCTCCAACGCCAGCGCAGCCTGTGAAGCAATCGCTTCGACCAGGCTTTTCTGTTCGGGTGTCCACTCGGTTGCGCTGACCAATTGGAGCTGGCCGATGTATTGCTCTCTTAAGATGAGGGGAATTTCCATTTCATTGCTTGCGGATGTGTCGCTGTCTCCAAGTTCATAGTTCAGATCGTGGTCATCCGCGATCGTCTGCCAGGCACCTTGAAGATACTGTCTTTGGGTTGCCTGCAATTCAGCAAGACTTTGCTGAGCCTCACGGAATAGACGGGAATTTTCAAGCGCAATCGCGATCTCGTTGGCCATATTCTGAAAGGCGTTCACATCGGCTTGTTGAAAATCATTCTCACGCGTGGAATGGATCTCCATTGCCCCCAGAACCGATTCCCCGACGACAAGCGGCAGAACCAGTTGTGACCGCGAATAGGGGAGCAATGGGTTGTCGGTACGCGCCTGGTCCGACCCGGCATCCATGACCTTTCCTTCTTTTAATCGAATGGCTGCCGCGATATTGCTCTTGCCGTTTATATCAAGGCGGTGTCTGTTTTCGCGAAGGACCCGCCCGGCCTCTCCGGTTGCCTCAATTAATTCAACCCATTGCCCGCTCGAGTCGATCAGGAAGAAGGCTGTGTAATAGAAATCAAACTCGGATTCGATTATTCTTGCGGCCTTCGGAAGCAATTCGTCCGGATCCAGGATGGTGGCGATCTGCCGGCCAATGTCATTAATTTTCCGAAGCTGAAGCGTGCGCTCCGCCACCCGGTTTTCCAGGTTGTTCCGTTCCTCGGTCAGAATATTCAATGTGGCATCTATTTGTTTCTGGGCTTCCAGGAATTCCTTCTCCAGCCTTTGAAAGCCAAGAATGACCACAACCCCGAACATGACGATCACACCCAGGGCGCTGAGCCAGTCCTCCACTTTTGCAGGCGAAGCAAAGGGGTTTAAAGGAGTAATATAATTATTCAAGAACAAATATGCGAAAACGATGAATGTAAGAATGTTCAGCCCGGTGACGGCAATTCCAGCCCGCGGAGAGAGCAGAATCGTCGTAAAAACAATGATGGCAAAGAAGAATATGAGGCTGTCGCCCAACACCCCGTGCGTGATCAATTCGCCCAGCCCCAGCATATAGACGGCAAAGAGAAATACACTCATTCGGATGGTGTAGGAGAAGCGAATCACAGCGACAAGGCCGGTGATGGCATATGCTGTGATAAAGATCGAATCCACAACAGCGCTGGTCGATGCGCTTACCGCTGGAATAAGGACGATTGCTCCAAAAACCAGAACCCCGATCAACAGGGGTAACGCAAATTTCTCCCGCCAGTTCTTATAAAGCAAGCGGGTTGCCTCCTGGGGGGCCATGGGCTGGCGTTTAGGATTCGAACTTTCCATTAAGAATCATCCGGTTTATCAAGTGGGTTAATGTTGATCCGCGCATAACGAGAGCCTGTAATTCTTGCGATTTCGCTCGTCGTTGTCATCAGGATCGACTGAATATCTGTAGACCTGCGAATCTTTCCCGCGATTTCATTGATCAGTCTTTCGCGTTCGGCCTGTATGCGAATTTGTTCCAGAAGCCGTGCGTTCGCAATAATAGCGGCGAGACTTCCACCAAGAGTGCCGAGCATTTCCTCATCGTTTTCCGTGTAGGCATCAACCTGTTCACTCTCGACGTTCAATACACCGAGCAGCTCGTTGCGATAGATCAACGGGATCGCCAATTCGGAGCGTGTGTTGGAACTGGCCTGGATATAGCGCGGGTCTTCACTGACATTTCGAATCCGCAAAGGCCGTCTGTGTTCCGCCACCCAGCCGGTCACCCCGCTCCCAAACTCGATCTGCATCCTTGAAATGTCAGCGGAATAACCCATCGCCGCTTTCACTTCAAGTGCCTTCTTTTCACGGTCGGCAAGGAGAATGGCCACCCGGTCACCGCCAAGGGTGACCTGTAAACCATTCACAGCGCTTTCCAGGGCTTCTTCTATAGTGGTTCCAGACGCTGCCGTGGTGGTGATATGGTGAAGAAGGCGGTGCTGGGATAGGTGTTCTTGAGTCTCCGCGAACAATTCTGTATTGACTACAGCAACGGCCAATTGATCGGCGAGGATTTGCAGGCTGCGCAGATTGTCCTCCGAAAATGCATAAGGGTGGGTGCTTTGAACATCCAGGACACCAAGGATGCGATCGCCAACCTTGAGAGGAATGGCCGCTTCGGAGCGGGTATCCGGTAAAAGCGGATTTGCAAAATAGGTGGCATCTTTCGACGTGTCATTGACGACAAGCAATTCGCCGCGTCCGCTAACAAAGCCGACAATTGATTTCGAACCCACACCGATCTTATACCCAGTCCTTTTCATCTGAATGCCGGCCTCTCCCGTCGCCTCGCGGATCAGCGCAAATTCACCGGGCAGGTCGTGCAGGAAGATGGCGGCGTGATAAAAATCGAACCGCTCTCGAATCAAATTAACCGCCTTGATCAATAATTCATCGAGGTTGAGGGAAACGCTGATGTCGCGGGCAATTTCCGCAGCGGTCTCCAGCTGCACCGCTTTGCGCCGGCTTTCATCCAACAGGCGGACGTTGTTAATAACCCCCGCAACTTGACCGGCAAGAGTGGTAAAGAATTTCAGGTCGTTTTCGTCGAAGGCGTGCTCATTCTCAAGGTCCTGGATAATCAAAGCACCAATCGGGTTGTTCTGTACCAGCATTGGAGCGCCCATCCACGAGCGGGCTGGTTTGCCGGAAATTTTTGCACCCAATTCCGATGCTTTCTGTTCGGTATTTTCCACCAGCAACAGAGGCTGGCGGGTGCGAATCAGAATGGAGGTTAATCCCTCGCCCAGGGGAAACGGTTCGATCGAGATGATCCGTTTATTTTCGTAACTGAACGGGATACTGATGGTATTGCTTTTTTCATCAAAGATGGCCACGATCAAATTGTAATCACCGATGATCTTCTGAATCTTCGCAAGCAATGACTGATAGAAACCCTGCAGGTCGGAGGCGGATGAAATTAATTCATTTACCGAAGCAAGGGACTCGACCTCCTGCAGATGCCGCTCCGTCTGCCCAATCGCCTCCGCCTTTTCAAGGGTGATCGACATAAGGTCGGCGAAGTTGGCGTAATGTTGAACGGATGCAAGCGTCAGGGTTCGGTTCCGCGCTCCGATAAGAATGATCGCAACCAGAGAGTTGCTGCGCCGGACAGGCACAAAAGCCGCGCTGGATAATCCCAATTCTCCCATGATGTCGAGCAATATCCTGGGTGGAGTGGTGTCTGTTGAGGCGGCAATAACAGCCCCGCGATATAAGTAGGTGAAGATTTCGTTGAACCCGGCATGAGACCGCAGCGGTTCATTCAAGACCTTCAGAGATTGAATGGAATCGGACGAGGCAACAACCTTGAGCTGGTCCTTTTCCATTCGGAGCAACATAGCTGGATAGGGGATCTCCCTGATAATCTGACCGCCAATTTTTAAAATATCTGATTCGTTGCCCGCTTCCGCAACCAACCGACTCGACCGATACAGCCGCTCCAGTTCCTCGAAATTTACCTGGCTCGCCTCGACCAGTCCCGCAGTCTGGATGGCTGCTGCGATTTGGCTGGCCAAAGTCTGGAGCATCACCGTGCTGTCCTTACCAAACATGCCTGGCTGTGTGCTTTGGACATCAAGGACTCCAAGAACCAAAGTTCCGACTGAAATCGGCACACTTGCTTCCGAGCGTGTTTCGGGAAGCAGTTCGTTCATAAGATGCATGGGATCTTCCAATACATCCGAAGCGATGCGAGCCTGGTTCTTCGCGCCAACCCAACCGATGATGGAGGTGGAACCGACCTCGAGCCTGTATTTCCTATCAGCCAGCCCCTGGGTTGCGGGACCAAACCCAGTTTTAAAATCGAGAAATTTCCCGCTCTTGTCCACCATGTAGATGCTTGCCTGATGATAGCCAAACTGTTGAACGAGAAGTTCGGCAGTCTTTTTTAGCATTTCATCCAGATTCGAAATGGTTGTAATGCTTTGAGCCACCTCGGCAGCAGTATGGATTTGACGCGTTCTCTCTTCCACCTTTTGTTCGAGAGACTGGTAAACATCCCCAATTTCACCCGCCATGGAATTAAAGGAATTGGCGAGCATGCCAACTTCATCGTCGCTCCCGACCTCCGCGCGCTGACTCCAGTCGCCGGCGGCGAACCTTCGGGTGATTTCTGTCAGCGACTGGAGCGGCCGGATGACACGGCGAATGCCGATCGTCAATGCCAGTCCCAAACCTGCCAGCGTTACTAGTGCGAGGATGATGGTGAACGGCGCAAGGCTAACGACCTGCGCGTAGATCTTGTCATTATCGATCTCCAATACAACCCCGCCCTGCATGCCGGGGAACCATTTTATTTGGGCAAGAGCCGGCCTGCCTTGCGGTGACGTAACTTCCAACGCCTTCGGTTTCTCCTCCGCATTTTCGACAAGCCCGGCAAGGGCAGCGGTCAGTTCGTTCTGTGAAGCCGAAGCCGCCACCTGTGTGAATTCTCCGGTTTCTGGATCACTCGAAATGAATTGATTGTCCGACAGGATGAAGTAGGTGTTCGCGAAAGGCGATAACCCGTTCAGGGGCTGGAGCAGTTGTTGAAGATTCTCCTTTTCCGTGATGCCCACCAATGACCCGAGAACGGAACCGCGTTCGGTTTTATAGTTGACCGCTGTGACCAGAATGAATTCACCCTGGTAAATGGGGGAGAGGCCGAAGAAGGCGTGTGACCGAGGCCTTTCCATTTCGTCAAACATCAATGGATCGAGAGATGTGTTTTGCCATTCGGCGTTGCTTGAAACCCTGATAACCCCATCCGTATCGACCAGAAAAAACTGATCAAAAACAGATTTGCCTTCGGCTGTGTTGCCCGATTGGAACTGGTTGATAAAATCCTGACGGATATCACGAAATTCGCGGCTCTGGGGGTTCGCATGCAGCGCCAGTTCGATCAGCGGTGAGAACTCATCCGTGGCCACATTTATTTCAATCAATTCTTCTTTAATTCGTATTTCCCGCTCGACAATCTTAAGTTGATTACTCAACAGGTTTTCTGTTTGTATTATCACCTGATCCCGCAGGAGTGCCCGTGCCCGAAAATAAGCCGCCCCTGCCATCAAGGCAAGGGGAATGAAGGCGAAAATAAGGAGTGTCCTTACCAATGTCCCCGTCAGGCTGGCCTTATTTCTATTTTGGGTTGGATCAATTCCGGGCGGCGCTTGATTCGCTGTCATCGATCTGTTCTATTAACTAAATTCCCAAACGGGTTCACCACTTAAAATACGGCGGATTTGATCCGGGAAGCGGTCGGGGTCGAGCGGCTTTCCCAGGAAACCATCAAACCCGGAATCCTGGGCTTTCTTCATCTGCTCCTGGCTGGCTTCCGCGGTGACGGCAATGATTGGAACCGATTTGAAGCGCTCAGAAGCGCGGATCTTTTTAAGCGCGCCGTATCCATCCTCGTAGGGAAGGCGGATGTCCATCAGAATCAGGTCCAGGCGCGGAAGGGTGTCGGCGTACTCAAGAACTTCATACCCGGAGGTCTTCCATTCGCAATGGACCCCGAGATAGCCAAGCATACGCGCGATCAGCACAAAGTTCGAAACATTATCCTCAACCACCAGCACAGCGGCGTCCTTCGGAATATTCGGTTTGCGAATCGGCTGTGTGTCGGACACAGCAGGGGGTTGATTCTGGTCAGCCATTTGAGCTCCTTGTCATAAACCGCTCGATCTGCTGCGCAAGCGTGTCAATGTCAATCGGTTTTTGGATATACCCGTCGCATCCCGCTTCAAGCGACTTCTCGCGGTCTCCACGCATGACGTTTGCGGTGACAGCGATAATGGGGATGCTCGAAAATTTTTGAATGCCCTTGATCTTTGTGGTTAATGTATATCCGTCCATGTCGGGCATGTTGATATCCATCAAGATAAGATCGATCTTCGTTTCTTCCAGCCTGCCGATCGCCTGCCCTGCATTGACAGCATCCACAACCGAATAACCCTCCGCGCCAAGGACCCGGCGGATCAGATTGCGGTTGTCGAAGTTGTCCTCCACGTAAAGTACCGTACCTTTATTTTGTTCAGCCATTTTGCTTGTGAACTCCAGGTCGAATTTTACTTGTTACCCTGGAAGTTCAGCATAACAGCTACCTTACAAACGAGAAAAACCTTGCAAATAGTATAGCATAACAAAAAGTCGAGGCGGCTGATTCCTCGACTAACTGTGAGCGGGTGATGGGACTCGAACCCACGATATCTTGCTTGGGAAGCAAGCGTTCTACCACTGAACTACACCCGCGTAATTGGTGAGGGCGATTATACGCCACGCTGAAAACGGGTGTCAAGCCTGATTAAGAACCGCCTCCTTGCGGACCGAATCATTGATTCCGTTTAAGCAGCATGTTGGCCAGCTCGAGCATTGCCTGCCCCGTTTCGCCTTGCGGATCTGCCTGCCTTAAATAGCCCAGCGCCTTCTGTGTTTCAAGCTCAGACATTTTTTCTGCAAATTCCCGGCCGCCCTCATCCACCAGCAAAGCGGATACAACGCCGACATCGGCGTACGTAATCGGTCCCTGCCGCCATCTTTCAGCGAATTTTCCATTTTTCCCCAAGGCAAAAAGAACCGGGAGGGAATTCTTGCCCTCCACAAGATCACTCGCGGCTGATTTCCCGGTAACGGATTCGTCACCCCATATGCCAAGAATATCGTCTTGAACTTGAAAAGCAAGACCCAGGTGATACCCGAAGAGGCGATAAGCTTCCTGCTCACTTTCCTTCGCGTAGCCAAGAAGGGAGCCTATGTGGGTACAAGCAGACAGCAGGGCAGAGGTCTTCCCGCCGATCATTGGCCAGTAGTCTTCCATAGTAAGGTCGGTGCGTTCTTCATATGACATATCCAGAAACTGGCCACGGGTTAGGTCCAGACAGCAGTCATTCAGAATCTTTGCCGCGCCGACAACAATTTCAGCCGGGTAATATTCGGCCAGGTCCAGGACGGCTTGATTGGCAATCACAAACAAAGCATCACCGGCATTGATCGCCATGGGCGAACCCCATTTAACCCAAACGGTTTGCCGCCCGCGCCTGAGGTTTGAATTATCCTGGATATCATCATGGACAAGCGAGAAGTTGTGGATGAGTTCGATCGCGGCAGCGGCTGATTTTGCGTGTAGCCAATTTAGACCTTTAATTTCTTTCATATCACTCTTACTCAAACAAGAAGCAACAGAAAACAAAGTTATCAAAGGACGAATCCGCTTGCCAGTCGCAAGCGGACCTGCGCCTGCCCCCGTCCACCCCATATGATAGGTGAGCATGTCGTGAAATTCCTTTGTACGTGGCTGGTCAAGGCGCGCCACCTGTCGCTGCAATTCTTCTTCGATGGTTTCCAGCATAGTTTGCGTGATGGTTGTCATGTATTTAAATTCCTTTTATGGAATATTGGTATAAGTCCCGTTTCAATTGAGCAGGGGATAGGTAATGGATGGTCGCAAACCCCATTCTACGCGCTGATTCAATATTTGGGAGCGAGTCGTCAATGAACAGGCACTCTGTTGCCTGACGGCGAATCTTCTTGAGGGCAATTTCAAAAATAGCGGGGTCTGGTTTGACTAGCTTATGTTCACCCGAAATGATCATCTCATTGAAAATTTTCAGGAAATCATATTTCTTTTTAACGACCTCAAATTTCTCGACTGAGAAATTACTCAAAAGATAGAGCGGCCAGCCATAATCTTTTAATTTCTTGGCAATTTCGATATTCTCATGCAGGGTTTCGGTGAGGCTTTCCTCCCAATACATGTCATATGCTTGAATCAGCCCGGCGTAGTGGGGGAATCGAGCGGAGAGTTCCGCAACGCCCTCCTGGAATGGACGGCCTGCATCCTGGTGTGCGTTCCATTCGATGAAGTGAATTTCCTCGAGAAAAGAGTCAACCGCCTGGAGGTTGGGGAAGAAGCGCTTATAGAGGTTGCGGGCATCCCAATTAACGAAGACATTTCCAAAGTCGAAGATGATGGCGGTGAGCGGTGATCCCATATTGTTGTGACCCTATTTTATCCCAACACGGACGATGTTCGCAGGACTGCGTCCGAAGCGGTATAATCGCGCTTCTGTAAAAAACAATTTTTTGGAGAATAACCTTGAGCCGTGTGATCAACCCCGATTCGGTAGGAAAAGAACGAACCCGTTTGACAAAATCGATCGTGCTGTGCATCCGTGAACTGGCGAAGCAAAGCGCAGTGACGCCCGAAACGAAGGACCAGGCTGCCTTCATTGCACTGGCGCTGCAAGCCATTGCGGACGGCATCGACGTGTCGGTGGCAGCGTGGGAAAAGCGTGACTACTGGGTGAAGGCGGATAAATTCCGCATGGAGTGGATGTGGGCGGGACAGGTGGCCGCTAAAATGAAGGAAGCGGTGTTGGCGGATGACTGGGGGGCGATCGCCATGCTGATGCCGCAGATCGCGCAGAAATTCAGCAAGATCGTAGTTTCTGACAATCACCGTCTGGGCAAGCCGTGGTCGAGCGCATACAAGCTGCTGGCCCTGCACCAAAAATTGTAAACAAAAAACTCCACGTTCAACTAGAACGCGGAGTTTTGATTCAATGGCTACAGATTCTTCAAATGTAGTTTTGTGTTCTTGAGCAGTTCGATCATCAGATCGCGGATGTGGGGATTGAGGTAGTGATTCTCGAGCGTGGAGAGAGGCAGGAAGCGCGCACCCGCCACCACATGGATGCAGTTTGCGGCTCCGCACAAGCAAATGAACGGCGCCTGCATTTCCCATTCGGTGGAGGGATAGAAGAATGAAAGTTCCTCGCCTTTTGCGATGTCGCGGCGGGCGATCATCAGCATTTTCTCGGTATCGAGGATCACGTTAGGGTCACAGGAGTGATTCAACGCGGCGAGTTTGCCTACGTGGGTGTGCCTGTCGCGTGCGATCTGGACTGTGAAGCGATTGGGCTTGTCCATGATGTTTTCGCTGGGCATGGCACAGATCACTTCGCCTTTTTGGTAGGATTGTTTTGTGATCAGCGTTCTGAATTTATTTTCGGTCTTGATCGCAAGTGTTTCCATTGTTGTTGTTGACATTTATAAATCTCCTTTTGCATTTATAAAAATGCATATCGTTTGATTTAGTATAGCTGTTATGAAATTAAATACAAGGGATGAATGGGGGATATTGTAAAATTTTAAGGTTGATGAATTCATCGATAACAAAACATCGTCAATGATTTATTGACGATGTTTTGTTATCTTCCGGTCATTGATGTTCGACCTGCGTTATAAAAAATTCATTTGCATGGCCGGCTTGCGCCCATCGAGCAGAATATACGGCGCAGCGCGTTCGGCAATGATGCCGAGTTTGTTCAACGAAGAAAGGTCGCGTATCTTTTTATTCTTTCTTGCAAATAGAATTGCCTGCGCGCCTTTCATGCCGATGCCGGGAATCTTGATCAGGTCACGCTGATCGGCTTTGTTCAACTCGATGGGCTGATGCAGTAAATGCATTTCCGCCCAGGCCTGTTTTGGGTCGGTGTGGAGAGGAAGGTTGCTGTCTTCCGTGAAGGGCAGGTCTTCGAGGTCGAAGCCGTAATCGCGCAATAAGAACGAGGCCTGATATAAACGATGTTCGCGCATGGGGTCGACAGCGGGTTTGTTTTCGAGCGGGGTATCACGGATGGGATGGAATGCGGAAAAGTAGGCGCGCTTGAGCCTGACATTTTTATTCAGCCAACTGGTGATGCCAAGCAATTCCAGGTCGCTTTCATCGGAGCCGCCGGCCACGAATTGAGTCACTGTGGAGGGATAACGCCCGTTCCAGAATTTATAGGCGGGCACGCTTCTGCGAATTTCCTCCACCCATTTTAGCGGACGCAGCAACTCCTGGAAGAAGTTCTTGTGCGGGGCGAGTTTGGCGAGCCTTTCGGTGCTGGGCGCCTCCAGGTTGACCGAGACACGATCCGCGAGCTGCATGGCGCGGTAGACCTGGTCCTTCTCGGCACCGGGCATGATCTTCAGATGAAGATACCCGCGGAATAGGTGTTTCCTGCGCAGAATCTCTGCCGTATCGAGGAGTTTATCCTGCGTGCGGACTCCGCCTCCGGCCAGCCCGGAGCTGAGGAAGACCCCTTCGGCCATTCCGCCCCGATTCATTTTACTGAACAAGCCTGCGAATTCATCGGGCTTGAAGGTAGCGCGGCGGAAATCCCTGCCCGCGCGGAAGGGACAGTAGAAACAATCCCGTTCGCAGGCGGAGGAAAGCAGAGTTTTGAGCAGAATGATCTTCTGTCCGTTGGGGAGTTGGGCGGAATGTGTAAAGGCCTGGTCACTTTCCTTCGGGGTGAAGCAGGCCGGGGCGGGGGTAGAGGCGCGGGGCTCTCCATCCGCTTCGAAGGTCATTTGCGAGGACAACTCTTTGAGGGTTTCAAGCGAGTCCATATATCCATTATAGAACATAAATTCTAATTATTCAAGCCACAAAATCAGGGGACTCTGTAACATAGGCGGTGGGGGAAATTGAGGAACGGGCAAAGGACAAGCGTGTCCAGTTGAAGGGGAAAAGATCACTCGAACGGAGAAGCAGCTAACAAGAGCCCAGCTTCCATG
>JACZJC010000001.1 GCA_014860745.1 Anaerolineales bacterium | reverse complement strand
AGGTGGCGTTGACTTCATATAGTCTGTCTTTGATGGCGGCAAATTCGGATTGCAAATCCACCAGCGAGATTTGCTGTGCGGCGGCTGGCGCGTTACGGAGAAGCGAATCAATATCCTGCCATTTGTTGCAAGCGGGACATGGATACTTTGGCTGTCCTTCACGTTTGCTTTCGATCAAATTACTCACGTTATAAAGACCTGTGCCAGGCATGTTCTTTCCGCACGGTTCAATGCACGGAACCATCACATCACAGCGCAAGCCTTCCCAAAAACTTTCGACGAGGAATTTCACTTCGCGGGTCAACATACCGAGCAAGCCTTCGGGGTACGGCGAGCGGACGGTAATGCGGACGTCGTTGCCCACGTGTTCAAGAAAGGCGCGGCTTTTGAAGTCATCTTCCAGCACCAGCCCGCGCTGCCAGTGGACGCTGGCGTTGTAATCGGCGCGACCGAGGGAATATTTATGCAGGCGGACGATCAACTGGTAGAACAATCCTTCCGCGCTGGCAGATTGACCGTTGCTCGCGTCCACGATGTGACAGATCTGCGTTTGCTGGATATCACCAAGTGTGGGAGAGGTTTTCCACGCGTCGGAAATATTCTGCGGGCGGATATCGGGAACGAGTTGGGCGATCAAGCTGACAGGGTCAGAGTCGTCATTTTTGGAAAGACCAGCTACTTTGTAAGAAAGATCGAAGCGTTCCATTAAGCGGAGAAAGATCGGGTGGAGAGTCGCTGGATAGCGTGAGTCGTCCGCGCGATTTTTGTCATCCCATAATTGCGAGAGGCGCGAGAATTTGACCAAGCCATGCGCGGCGCGAGTCGCTTCATCGTCGAGCACGTAACTCATGGCGGTGGCGAGCCAGTCGGGACGGAGGATGACGATGTCGCGCAGGGTCGGGTCGTTTTCGTAATGCGTGAGATGACCGAGGCGGTGCGAGATGGTGATAAAGAGCCGCGCAATCTCATCATCCATGTTGTGGGCGCGGCAGAGGTCGAGGACTTCACGTAACGGCAGATACGGCGCGCCTTTGTCTTGCAGGGCTTGACGGACATCGGCAAAACTCTTCGGCACGGAGCGACCGACTTCGGGCAGGCTCGCAGCGACCTGGGTAATGGCACGTTTGAGTTCATCAATGCCTTTGCGGTTGCCATGCTCATCAGGTTTGCTGTCCACGAAGAAAAAGTCAACGACGGTATCCACCCCGAACAAGTCCCACAGTTCCTGACGGTCAATATCGGGCTGACGCTGCTGCGGTCCGCCGTGCGTGGCGACGACCAGAATCTTCGCGCTCGGCTCGCGGCGCTTGACGAGTTGAATCCATTCCTTGACCTGTCCCGCCTGCGAACCTTCGCGCGGTTTCCACACGACGAGATAGACAGCGGGCGCGCTGAAGAATAACTGGTGCGTGGGGCGGTACACGCGCTGTCCGCCGAAGTCCCAGGCGTTGAGGGTGATGATTTTTTCTTTATTTTTCTCCCAAGGTTCAGACGCTTTTTCAATCAAATAGGCGACTTTGACTTGTTGAGTTTCGATGCCATGTGTGGAGGAATGTTCCTGCCACTCTTTGTCGAGCATAGCGTCCATTAGACAGGTCTTGCCTACTTCCCCTTCGCCAACAAGGATTAGTTTGGCTTGGTTAAGGATGATTTCGTGTTTTTCACTAGCACGCAAATAGACTTTAACGCCTTCAAGACCTTGTTTATAGGCTTCAGCAAGTTCAGGATTGAGAGGATTACCGCCGAGATTTAGTTCTGTCAAATATTCGAGTTGGGCAAGAGATGAAGGTATTGAAACAAATTGATTTCCTTTACATATTATTGTTTCTAGGTCTTTAAGTTGACCAATCCATTCAGGCAGAGAAGAAAATTTGTTATTGCTAAATCTGATGTCTCTAATCTTTATTAATTGCTTTACAACTACTGGAAACAAAGGAGGCAGATGATTGTTGCCAAACATTAACGTAACCAATTTAGTGAATTGTCCAATCCACTCTGGTAGCACTGTCAGTTGATTATTATTGAGAGATAGTGATTGTAACTGAGTAAGTTGTCCCAGCGACTCTGGCAATACCGTCAGTTGATTGTAAGAGATGTCTAGCGACTGCAACTGTGTAAGCCGTCCCAACGACTCTGGCAGTGTAGTAAGTCGATTTTTATCCCAATCAGGTGTATCATAATTGCGTCCAAGGTTAAGTTTATGTAATTGAGTTAAGTCACCAATTGACTCTGGCAGTTCAGTAAGTTCCATGCCGCTGAGGTCAAGTTCCGTTGCGCCTGACTTCTGAGCTTCTTGGATTTCCTTCTCTGCTTTGTAATATGCTTCGTCATGGGGCATGGGAACCGCCTTTGTTTTCAACGGATTGCTTCGCAAAACGGATAAACGGATGTAGGGAAGGACTGTTGCGTTTTTGACAAGAGTTTTGATGAATCATTTTCAGTTTCCCTTTGAGGTTGGGGATTCCACGTACATTTCAGCGAAGTGTTCCATCAACAGACGGTGGACAAAGATATATCCGCCACCGACGCGGCGCAGGAAGATCAGGTCAACGCAGTGGTTGAGGAAGGGGACGAGTCTCCACGGGAGGAGGTTATTGCGGGTAAGAAGGAAGCGAAGGGTGTAGTGCTGGATGAGAGCAAGTCCTCCATAATATAGTCCGATAATCAGCCAGAACATCAACCCGTAAAACAGTCCGCCATTCAGCCCAAAAAGCGACCCAAAAGTCAGCCCAACAAACAGCCCGACAATTGAGGCAAAGACTAAAAAGATAAAAAGGAAATTCTTCGCTGTGAAAACCAGTCTTTGTCCAGGATATGTTGTTTGATCCATCTGTTGTATGTTCAGCACGACGGGCTGCCAGGTAACCAATCCGAAAAACAGCCCGAAAAGTAGCCCGGCAATCAGGCCGGCAATCAGGCCGGAAGTCAGCCCGACGGGTAGCCCGATAGTTATCCCTAAAAGCAGCCCGACACTCAATCCGTAAATCAAAGTTTTTCTTGCTCTGCTCCACTTCCAAGACACAGAATCGACGGTGTAAATATCGTCTCGTTGACCGGCAAACAGCCCGATAAGTTTCTCGACAAGCGGCCCGACAAACAGCCCGACAATCAGCCCGTAAATCAACCCAACAATCAACCCAACAATCAGCCCAGCAATCAACCCAACAATTAATCTGCATACAAGTTTATACCGCTGTACCTGTTTCTTGTCAGCTAACCACGTTGGCTGCATGTTTTCAATTAAATATGAAACCTGATTATGTTTGGTCATCTTATCCGCCAGCCATGAAAGCCAATTTGATACATCTTGCTTTTTAAAGGGCGAGTTTTCTGAATGCCGATGTTCAAACATGCGCTCGACATAATTATCAAATAGATGCTTTCGTTGCACCTCCACATCTTTGGATACCAAAATATCCTCACGCTCCTTATCTTGATACGCCATGACCATAATGCTCAAAAACAATGGCGTCTCTGCCATTTCGCGCAGAGCGCTGTCTTTCTTGAGCACTGACTTGAGTCCCGCCATCTCCTTGCCAAAACGGTTGAAAAACTCATTGACCTGTTTCTGTGTCAGCGGCTGGACTTCAATTGCGCCTTCAAAGGATAATTTCGTATTGAGGTCTGCGTAATCCTGACTGCGGCTGCACACGGCAAGCGAGGTCAAGCCGTGTTCCTTTCTAAATGCGTTGATCGCCTCCACACATTTAGCGCGGCTTTCCTGCCGCACTTCATCCAAGCCATCCAGGAGCAAAAGTAATTTATCGCCCTTTACCCAATCAGGCGCGGTCTTGCGGGGGACGCTGTACAGGTTGTTCAACTCCTGCGCCAGCCAATCGGCGAGCGTGAGTTTCTCTGTCCAAGAAGCTAGGTTAAACACCATCGGGATGGGCTGGGTGAAATCTTCTCTGGCGCGTGCAATCAACTGGCGAGCGAGTTCCAGCAGCATGGTTGTCTTGCCAGAGCCAGGCGCACCGAGAATCAGCAGGGAACGTCCCATGCCGATGGAGTCGAAAATCTCCAGCATGGATGTCCCTGCGGGGAGGGTTTCATCGGTGGATTCTTTTTTGATCGCCCACGGATATTTGGTCACCGCTTCGAGGTCTTGTTTGATGCCCAAGTCCAATAATGCCGCGCCGTGCAGGGAGGCGTCCAGCACGCCTTTGATCCACGCGTTTTCCACGTGGTTAAGTAATATGCGGCGGTTGCGCTGTTCGAGAGTCTCCGAGTCGCTTTTGAAGATGTTGAAGAATTTTTGGATGATGGTCGTTTTGTTGACCGTGTTATTGTCCCCGATAAAGACAGCACTATCCTTCACATCTCCTTTGATGGAGATGTTCTTGTTCGTAGAAGGATTGGGCTTCCGTTTGTCAGCCATTTAATTGGCGCTTTTCTTTGCGGGGGAAGTCCCCGCTTAGTCCCTTTATTTTATTCGACTTCCTTCAACTTTCATACCTTTCAAAGTTCCAACTCCCGTTGCGAACATCGTTAATTCAATCTGTCGCTTCGTGAGATTGTTGCATGATTTGTTGATATGTTTCGAGCACTTCGGCGATGGTGACAGAGCGTATCATTATGCCAGCCGCTTGTATAATTCTTTGTATGTCTCCAAAACATAATCGAGCGCTTTTTGAAAATCCTCTTGTGGACGCATGGCAAGTTCTTCAAAACTTACTCGCAGGAGTTGTTCCACTGGGATATTGAATTGTTTTGCAAGGTCTTGTAATTTTTGAAAGCGATCTTCTGAAAGCGTAACGGTAACTGTGACCATGGCGCACCTCTTTTATAATTATTCATCGGACAAGGGCGAGCCTTGTCCCTACGTTTGTACCAATCTTCCAACTCTTAAACCTTATCTTCGCTGACAACGAGAATAAATTTCCCCGCTCTCCATTCATCGTTAATTTTGCCAACAAGTCCACCCAATGTCATGGACACAAAAATATTCGTGTCGAGGACAACGCGTTTCATTTTTTATCTTTGCCTTCCCTCACGGCGCGGATTTCAGCGTTAATATCCTCTTCGGTGATGTTGTTTTTCAGGGCGGTTTCGCGGGCGTCTTTGATGGCTTCATCGAATTCGCGTTCCAATGCGCCATCGTCTCTGATGCTGATTTTCAGAAAGCGAACGAAAGCCAATACATCCGCGCGGCGGGATTCAGGTAATGTAGCTACTTCTTTTAAGAGAGTTTGTTCAAAATCAGTCATAGGACACCTCTTACACAATTATACAATGGACAAGGGCGAGCCTTGTCCCTACGAGTTGACTAACTTTCCATTCCCTAATTCTCCAATTCTCGCTGATCCACAAGCGAACATGGTGACTTCAATCTGCCTCTTGGTTAACTTCATCATCTCAACCACTTTTTCTGTCGAAACCGCTGCCGCTTTCAGGAATTGTCCCGCCATGCCGCCGAGGGTTGCGCCAAGGGCGATGCATTTGGCGATGTCGAGTCCGTCTTTGATACCGCCGCTGGCGAAAATAAGCGTGCCGGGCACGGCTCGCTTCACGTTTAGGATTGATTCTGCAGTTGGGATTCCCCAGCCGACAAAAGTGGCGGCGAGTTGACGGGTGAATTCGTCGGGGGCGCGGTGCATTTCCACCTGGGACCAGCTCGTGCCGCCCGCGCCTGCCACGTCAATGGCTGAGACTCCGCAATCGGCTAATACCTTTGCAGTCTTTTCAGAGATGCCCCAGCCGACTTCCTTTGCGATCACGGGCACTTCGAGTTTTTTACACACTTCTTCGATCTTTTTAGCGAGACCTGCGAAGTTCACATCGCCTGCATCCTGCACGGCTTCCTGCAATGGATTCAAATGCAGGATCAATGCGTCGGCCTGGATCATGTCCACGGCGCGGCGGCATTGGTCAATGCCATAGCCGTAGTTCAATTGAACTGCGCCGAGGTTGGCGAACAATAAAATATCGGGTGCGACGCGGCGGACTTGAAATGTCCGCGCTTGTTCGGGGTTTTCAATGGCGGCGCGTTGACTCCCAACTCCCATCGCAACCCCGCATTGCTGGGCGGCTTCGGCGAGCCGCAGGTTGATGCTTTCCGCTTCGGCTGTTCCGCCGGTCATGGAACTGACGAGGGTGGGCGATGTCAATTTTTTGCCGAACAGGCTCAGGCTTGTATCGATGCGGTTCAAATCCAGTTCGGGAAGCGCCTCGTGGACGAAGTGATATTTTTCGAGCCCGCTCGTTAACGCAGAGCGGACATCCTGTTCTAAGTTGATTTTAATGTGGTCTGATTTTCTCTGGTCGATGGGCGCAACTTTTGTCATAGGGTAGTGTTCCTGTGATTGATACTGCTGGCTTGACAGTGCTTGTCAAGCGATTACAATAAATACATCAAATAAAACTTGGAGGCTGTAATGTCTGACACTTATACCGAACTTAAGGCGATCGTAAAGGATTTGCTCGGTGCGGACGAATCGAAGATCACAATGGAAGCGCGTTTCAAAGAGGACCTCGAAGCTGATTCGCTGGACCTCGTGGAGTTGATCATGGCGTTTGAAGATAAATTCGGCGCCGAGATCTCCGACGAAGACGCCCAGAAGATCACCACCGTGGGCGAGGCTGTCAACTACATCGACGCTCACAAATAGAAATTGATTGTTCGAAATTATAACCGTAGAGCCGCCTTAACAAGGCGGCTCTACGTGTTTCTGATTGAAATGGTAGGGGTACAGCGGTTGAATCTGCGTCAAAACTTTTGATGATTTCGCTGTGCCCCTACTCGTTATTGTAAAAGAGTCGGAATTTCTTCCGGATGTTTGGCTACTTTCACGCCTGCGGCTTCGAGAGCCCGCACCTTGTCGGCAGCGGTGCCGGCGCCGCCTTCGATGATCGCGCCCGCATGGCCCATGCGCTTGCCGGGAGGGGCGGTCTGGCCGGCGATGAAGGCCGCAACGGGTTTGGTCATTTTTGCGGCAATATAATCCGCGGCGCGTTCTTCTTCGTTTCCGCCGATCTCCCCGATCAGGATGACCTTTTCGGTCTTGGGGTCGTGTTCGAACATATCCAGCACGTCGAGGAAGTTCGTGCCATTGATCGGGTCGCCGCCGATACCGACGCAGGTGCTTGCACCCATGCCGAGGTTCTTCATGGCGTACAGCACTTCATAAGTCAATGTGCCGGAGCGGGAGACCACGCCCACGTTGCCGGATATGGCAATATCACCGGGGATGATGCCAACTTTTGCTTCGCCGGGGGTGAGCAGGCCGGGGCAATTCGGTCCGATCAACCTGACCTTTTTCTGGTCGAGATAATTACGGACCCGCATCATATCCTGAACAGGCACGCCTTCTGTGATGCAGACGATGAGGGGAACGCCTGCGTCCGCGGCTTCGAACATGGCGTCCGGTGCGAAGCGGGCGGGGACGAAGATGATGGTGGCGTTCGCGTCAGTGGCTTCCTTCGCCATCTTCACCGAATCGAAGACCGGGAGCTTGCCTTCCAGGACCCATTCGCCGCCTTTACCGGGTGTCACGCCGCCGACCACGTTGGTTCCGTATGCCACCATTTGGGTGGTGTGGAATAAGCCTTCATTACCTGTAATGCCTTGCACGATCAGGCGGGTATTCTTGTCAACCAGGATGCTCATGGATTATTTCCCTTTCTTCGCGGCTTCAACAGATTTCTTCGCCGCGTCGGCGAGGGTTTCTGCGGTGATCATTTTTGCGTTTTCGAGCAGGCGGCGCCCTTCTTCGGCGTTCGTGCCGACGAGGCGGACAACCATCGGGACCTTCGGTTTGACTTCATCCATTGCAACCAGGATGCCCCTCGCAACTTCATCGCAGCGGGTGATGCCGCCGAAGATATTAAACAGGATGGCTTTTACGCTTGGGTCGGTCAGGATGATGCGCATGGCGGCAGCCACTTTTTCCGAGCTGGCCCCGCCTCCGACGTCTAAAAAGTTGGCTGGTTCGCCGCCGAAGAGTTTGATCACGTCCATGCTGGTCATGGCCAGGCCCGCACCGTTGACCATGCAGCCAATGTTGCCCTCCAGCTTGATGAAGGAAAGTCCATACTTGCGGGCTTCCACTTCAGAGGGGGCATCTTCGTCAGTGTCGCGCATTTCCGCAAGGTCGGGGTGGCGGAACAGGGCGTTATCGTCGATCATCATCTTGCCGTCCAGCGCGATCAACTTCTTTTCCTTTGTGATTACTAAAGGGTTGATCTCGGCTAGCGAGGCGTCGGTATTTTGGTAAACATTCCATAAGCCCATGGCGATCTTTACGAAATCCTTCCAATAATCGCGGGGCAGGTCAATGGCAACCGCCACATCCCGGGCCTGGTATTCGCGCAGGCCGAGCAAAGGGTCGATGTGAACCTTGACGATCTTTTCGGGGGTCTTGGCGGCCACTTCTTCGATGTCTATCCCGCCCGCCGCCGATGCGATCATCACCGGCTTTTTGGCGGAGCGGTCGTCGGTGATGGCAAAGTAGATTTCCTGGTCTATGGCGGAGGCTTCATCGACAAGCACCTTACGCACGGGCAGGCCTTTGATGTCCATACCCAGGATCTGTGTAGCAAGTTGTTCTGCTTCCGCGGGGTCCTTGGCGAGCTTCACGCCGCCTGCTTTTCCGCGCCCGCCCACCAGCACTTGTGATTTAACAACTACGCGGCCACCAAGCTCTTCTGCAATCTGCTTTGCTTCCTGAGCGGTAGCCGCAACCCTTCCCTTGGGGATGGGGATGCCGTATTTCGAAAAAATTGTTTTTGATTGGTATTCGTGGAGTTTCATTATTCTCCCTCGGGGGATGTTTTGCTGATCATTTTTCGCATAAATTTTGCGTTAGTTATCAGAATTTCCATGCAGGCGTTTTATTCCGGCTTTGCAAGTCATACGATACTCTGAAAAAGCATCGGCATTATACCACCATAAAATTTGGGGGTAATAAAAAATCCCGTGAGCGGATTCACCTCACGGGATTTTTAAAATTTATTGTGGAAGTGTAAACCTCAGGATGCGATTAAAGGCTCCATCCGTCACCCAGATGTGACCATCCACATCCACGGCCACACCGGAAGCAAGCCCAAAGTTGGTGATGCCATCGCCGTACTCGCCCCAGGTGCGGACTACTTCACCCGTGCGGTCGAACTCGATCACACGATACCCTTCCGGGTCTGTGATGAAAACATGCAGGTCGTTATTTACAGCGATGAACGGTTTGTTATCGAGCGATTGCCCGAACCAGGCGAAGACATCCCATTGCCTGTCGGGGGTAAACGTCAGGGTGCCTTCCACTTCAGCGGGAATAAATGTTTGCACGCGCTGATTCCACGTATCCACAACATAGACGGTGCCATTCCGGTCCACTGCAACACCCACGGGTTCATCGAATTGGCCGGGCTCGAAACCTGCGCTGCCAAACTGGGTGATGAAGTTCCCGTCCGCATCGAACACAACGATGCGCTTGTTCCCGGTGTCTGTGACATACACCCGTCCCTCGGCATCCACCGCCAGTCCACGCGGGCCGTAAAACGATTCGGGAGTTTCGCCCTGCCCGAAAATTCCCCAGGCTTTGATAAACCTGCCGCTGGAGCTGAATTTTTCGATGCGGTGGTTCCAGGTATCCGTCACATAGACCGAACCGTCCGGCCCGACGGCAACACCCCAGGGTTCATTCATCGTCCCGTTGCCGATCGGCACGCTTACTCCATCTGCGAAGGTTCCCCATTCTTGAAGTATCTTCCCTTCCGTATCGAGATGCACGATGCGGTGGTTTCGGGAATCAGCGACATAGAACGTGCCATCTGCTGCAAAAGCCAGGGCGCGCGGCGCATTCAAGGTGACCGGGTTTGCCTGTGTGGAATCAAGTATCAGGTCCGCGGGAAGCGAAATGAATTTACCTTCCGTTGGGTCTTCCACGGCGGCGGTGGTGGAAGGCGCTACGCCATAATTCCAGATCTGTGAAGCTACATCCTGGCGGATATAAAGCCTCATTTTGTCTGCCGGCTGCCAGGTGGCAACGGTCATGTCCTGTCTGCCAAGGGCTAGCGCGTATGAGGTGTAGTCACGATTGAGCCAAATCTGGAGAATGCCTGCGCGGATATCGGGGTTAGTGAACCCTTCGCAGAACCGGGTGTAATCCTTTGATTTGCGTAATTTCAGGAAACTCATCACGCCATTGCATGCATAATCTTCGGGGAAGGGCGTGTTCCGGTCACGGTCACTGACCAGATTGAAATAATCCTGCATTGGCCACCACATGCGGATGTAATCCACGCGGTAATAACCGGGTCCGATGGCCGGCTCGATCTTGTCGAAATTCTTTTCATCGACAATGATAATCACCGAATCGCGCAGGGAGCGGGTGGGCTGGTCAAAGGACCGCTGGTTGGTGAAATCGCGTAAATACCAGACGAAGGGCCAGGAGACGCCTGTATCCGGGGCGCTGGCATCGTAGGCGATGGCTACTCCCATTCCGCCTGTGGTACGCTGGGAAATTTCCTCAGCCTGGCGGATGATGTCTTTTATGCCTGTTGCGCCATGGGCATAAACAAGGAATTCTGTAGCCTGATCGTAGGTGATATAGGATGCGCGGAAGGAAGCGCGGGTTGTGAGAACCGCCAGGAAGGCAAAGGAAATCAACACGAACACGCGCCCCATCTCTTTAATGGTCCACTCTCTGAGAAGATACACCAGTGTTCCGCCGCTCAACAACATAATGATCAAAGGCAGTAAAAAGGCGCTGGTGGCTTGCAGTTGTTCCAGTTGCTGTCCCTGGAAGGGGCGGGTTGGCCCGTTGAGGGAAATCACAACACCAGCCGTACTGGCGATGAAAACAGCTAATGAGGTAATCGTGAGTAGAAGGCGTTGTTCCTTTAATTTGTTCCAATCGGTCTTTTCGACCACCTGACCCAGTGCCCAGCCGGAAATGAAGATCAGCGGCAGGGTGATGTGAAGTGTGAGCCAGGGCATTCGTTCTCCGGCATAGGATAACGTAATCATGCTGATGACGCTCCACCACACTAATAAACTGAAGGTATTTGGGAAGTTTCTCTCCTCCGGGTTTGAGTCCTCATCGAGCATGCTGATGATTTCACCCTGCTCGTCGTTGGTTTCGAGTTGTTGCGACGGCTTCTTTCCGAGGCCGATAAACACAGCGAGAATAAATCCCAGGGCAGGCAGGAATTCATACATCGGAACCTGGATCAACAGGTAGTAATACCAGGGCTGGCTGCCGCGTTCCACATCCTGCTGGACGATCCAATATCCGAGGGAGCCGATGGTGCCTGTGAAAAATCCACTGCTGTTGGTAAAGACAGTGGTATATAAAATGGTGAAAGGGACCCAAAAGATGAGGGCGGTCTTCCACCATTTTTCCTTGTTCCACAACAAGCCGATCACAGCAGAAAGAACGAACATGAGCAGCAGGAAGCCGCCAATCTCAAGAATAGCGGAAAAATTCGAGCCCAGCGCTTGTACTTCCGCTGCAGATGTTGGAATGGCAATTTTGAAAGTCTTTTCAAATATCTTAATTAAGAATGCAGATAGTTGAGGGAGGACGATCGTGCCTGTGACCATGAGCAAGTCAAAGGAGCGTTCGTTGCGGATGCGTTCCCATCCGTAGCCGCGAATCAAGAAATAGGCTGTGACGATAAGGGATGCCAAAGCAAGCACAGCGAGGATGGTTGTCAACGAAGGGGCAGCAGCTTCAGGCGGAGCAAGAGGCGATATTTCCCCTGTTGGGTTGCTTGGCATGGCAGTCTCTGTTCCCGAGATGACTTGTGCTTCGCGGGTGAGAAGTCCAAACCCTGCTGTGGCGCCAACAAGCAAGATTGTGATACCAAGTGTGATGATGAAGATGCGGTAATCCTTTTCGGCTTCTTTCCACGGACGGCGTGTGACCTGCGCGAGAAAATAGATCGCAAGAAAGATTAGCGCTTCGGCAGTATAAATGAAGGAGGTTTCTTTGGATGTGAAATGCAGCGCAAGGGCAGCCGCGAGCATGAAAAGATATTTTTTACCGCCGACCTCCAGATGACGAAGGATGGCATACAGCATCAGTACGCCGGAAAACCCGACAAATGATTCGTTGCGGACGTAACGGCCGTAATAAAGCATGTACGGAGAGATGACCAATAAAACACCGGTGATCAACGCGCCCCATTTGCCCAGGTAACGGCGCCAGTACCAGACCATCCATACAATGGCGACGCTGAACAGGGCGGCGGGAATGCGGGAAGTGAAATCGCTCGCGCCAAAGAGAAAATAGGTGAGGGCAACGAAATGGAACTGGAAAGGTCCGTGCATCATGGGGGAGTGCTCGTAGCCCTGCCCGCGATACAACAACCAGGAGAAGTAGGTGTGCAGGCTTTCATCATGGCTCATCACGCGGGTCCCGAGGTCGTAAAATCGGGTGGCGATCGCCAGCAAAATAATGACCGCAAAGATTACGATCTCATTGGTCAGGGCAGGCAGCGCAGAATGAACGGGGCGTTCGAGCCAGTTTCGTTTTTGATCCATTGATATTCACCTTTGATAAAGTCGGGTAACGATCCTCGATAGGTTCTGTTCGCAAATGATATTCGCAGAAGTTTAATTTGATGTGAGAGGTATTATAACAAGAATGTCACAGGTTTTCGCGTAGGCAGTATTGGCGGGCATTCAAAATCGTTCCCAAACCTTGATTGACCTTTCGAACCATTCCTACGATTTTTCTGATGCTGCCCCCGCGAGCTGACCACAGCCTGCATTGATGTCGATCCCGCGGCGCATACGGATCGTACACGGTATCCCGGCCTGCTCCAGTGATTCTTTGAACAGGGCAGCCCGCTGACGGTCTGTAGCCTGCCCATCGAATCCAGCAGTTGGATTCAGCGGAATGGCGTTGACGTGGCACATCAGTCCGCGTAATTTGGAAGCGAGTTTTTTTGCAGCTTCGGGAGTGTCGTTCACGCCATTGATCAACGCCCATTCAAAGGTGATGCGGCGGCTGGTCTTTGCCACGTAATATTCACAGGCTTCCAGCACTTCGTCAATTTTATAGCGTTTGTTGACGGGCATCATCGCAACTCGGGCGTCGTCATCCACGGCGTGCAGGGAAATGGCGAGGTTCACCTGTCTCTGCTCGTCGGCGAATCGCCTGATTTGCGGCACCAGCCCCACAGTTGAGATGGTGAAGCGCCTTGCACCGAAGTTGTAGCCTTCGGAATCATTCAACCTGTCGATGGCGGCCATGGTGTTTTCATAATTGTGGAACGGTTCGCCCATGCCCATGAAGACGATATTGCTGACAACTTCCTTCTGTTCCTTTAGCATTTGTGCGTAATACATTACCTGCGCGACAATCTCTCCGCTGGAAAGGTGGCGTTTGAATCCCATTTGTCCCGTCGCGCAGAACACGCATCCCATCGCGCAGCCTGCCTGGGTGGAGATGCAGAGCGTGCGGCGCGGCTTTGAACCGCTAAGCTCGCTAAGGCCGCTAGGATTTGTTTTTTCCTTGGCGCTCTTGGCGGTTAAATGGGCTGGATCATCAGCAGGATCGCCGTAACGCATCAAAACTGCCTCGATCAAATTACGGTCGGGCAGTTCGAATAAAGTTTTGCGGGTATGTTTGTCTGAAGAATCCTGAAAGGTCTTCACCGAAAAAGGCATGAAGGTTAAATGTTCCGTCATCTTCTCACGCAGGGGTTTGGATAAATTCGTAAACTGCTCCGGCGAGTTGTAGAGATGTACATATAATCCCTGCCAGATCTGCTTGGCGCGGTAGGCAGGTTCATTCCATTCTTTGAGGAGGTTGGCGAGGGAGGGCAGATCGAGATCGTAAATGTTTATCATCGTTTCTATTTTAGCAGACCTTGGCGGGAACCTCTGCGCAAAAACTTTCGTTATAGGGTAGTATTATGTAGTAAGAGACACAGGGGCCTTGTAGAAAAAAGTTCCCAAAAGTTTCTGCAATGAAATCTCTGCATTGAAATGACAAGGAGTACCTATGTTAAAACCAAGAAATAACCAACAGCAAAAGATGATTATTTGGATTTTGGTCTTCGTCCTGGGTCTTGCCGGCTTTATTACCATCGTCTTTGCTTTCCGCGGGTCGAACAGTCCGGAAGAGGATGTCAATGCGGTCTACACCAACGCGGCGTTGACCGTTGAAGCGCAGCAATTGACTTTAAGCGCCAGCCTGCCTTCTGCAACGCCTACCGCTACTTTGACAGCGACTCCGTTTTTAACAAACACACCTTTCGCCATTGCATCACTTCCGTTACTTGCTACCAATACACAATCTGCCTCGGTTGCCGTAGGGTGCGATAATTCTGTGTATATCAGCGATGTGACTATTCCAGATAATACGGCGGTTACGCCTGGTCAGTCTATGACCAAGACATGGAAGGTGCAAAACAACGGCACCTGTGCATGGACCGCTACTTATAAGATCACATTTGTTGCGGGAAATGCGATGGGTGGCGTGGCAACTGCAATCGGACAGGCCGTCAGCCCTGGCCAATCTGTAGATATTTCTGTGGCGATGGTCGCCCCTGCGGCAGCCGGGGATGCCAGCGGAACCTGGCGGCTTACTAATGACAAAGCACAAGCCTTTGGCACTCCCTTGACCATTGTGATCAAAGTGGGCGGCACGAGCGGTACAGCAGCGAAGACGGTAACGCCGGGAGGTAATACGAGTACGCCAACTTCAGCCTCTGCGGCTTCCAAACCAATTGCCGCGAACAACCCCACTATTACCCTTACTTGTAACTTGGGTGGAACTGGTGGTGCTCAATATGAACATGCCGGGACTCTCAATTGGGAGGATATGTCAGATAATGAAAGCGGGTTCAGAATCTATTTAAATGGGGCTGTGATTTTTACCTCATCGGCAAACGTTCAGTCGTATACTATCCCATCTGGTACTTTCCGTGACGCAGGCTTTGTAACTACATTTGGAGTAGAAGCTTTCAATAGTGCAGGCGCAGCCAATGTAGCGAATGTGTCACAAACCTGTCCATAACTAAATGTCAACAAAGAGACCTGCGAAACGCAGGTCTCTTTGTTGTTATCCAACTAGTGCAGCCAAACTGTCAGCAACGATGTTCGGATTCCAATCTTTTGCTTCTTCCAATTTGGAAACCCCGCTCAAGACAAACGCCGTCGGGCATCCCACGGATTGGCCTGCGGCGATATCCGTCTCCAATCTGTCGCCGACCACGAGAGTCTCTTCTTTTTTCGTCCCCAATTTTTCGAGAGCCAATTCCATCAAATAGGGGAACGGCTTGCCTGCCACGATCGGCTCCACGCCCGTAGCGGATGTGATGACTGAAAGCCACGCACCCGACCCGGGGATTTCTCCTCGTGGAGTGGGGAAGGTTCTGTCGGTATTGGTCGTGTAAAACGGGATGCCTGCCCGCACAAGCAGGGTGGCTTCGGCAACTTTTTGAAAATTTATCCCGCGGTCGATACCCATGACAAAGGCCTGCGCCTGAGGCGCATTTTCAGTTGTGAGGATTTCAAATCCCTTTTCTTCCAGCGCCACGCGGATTCCGTCTTCGCCGATCACGAAGATTTTTGTCCCGCGCGGGAATCTCTGGGAAAGCATGAAGGCAATCCCCAGCGCAGAGGTGACCATTTGCGAGGCGTCAATTTCCACGCCGAGTTCGGCTAATTTTTGCTGATATTCTTCGGGGGTCTTTGTCCCATTGTTTGTGGCAAAGACAAATTTCAATCCGCGCTCGCGGATTCGCTTGAACGTGGCTGGCAGGTCGCCGATGGGCGCATCGCCTTTCCAGATCACACCGTCCATATCGAGGATGAGGGCTTTTATGTTTGAGGGAATCATACGTCTTCGATTTCTGATTTAAGATACTTCGACACGGCTTCGCCGGTCAGTACAAGTTTTGGATTTGGTGGCCGGGTAGGCGGCGGGTCTCGATCCGTCTCTTCGGGACTACTCGACCGCCACCACCGTATCGAGACCACATTATAAACGCAAGACCTCGCGGATTTCTCCACGAGGTCTTGATTGAATAAAAAAATCCGTTGCCAGTTACTTGGCAATCTTCTCAGGCATTTCGATCACCTGATCCACCAGGCCGTAATCCACAGCCTGCTGCGCATCAAGGTAGAAATCGCGGTCAGCATCGCGTTCGATCACTTCCAGAGGCTGGTTGGTGTGTTTGGCAAGCACTCCGGTCAATAAAGCTTTCAAGCGCAAAATCTGCTTGGCCTGGATTTCAATGTCTGTGGCCTGGCCTTGAGCGCCGCCGAGAGGCTGGTGCATGTGGACAGTGGCATGCGGCAGGGCGTAGCGTCTGCCCTTCGTGCCGGCGGTCAGCAGCACAGTCCCGAATGAGGCGGTCACGCCTACGGCCACGGTGCTGATCGGGTTCGAGATGATCTGCATCGTATCGTAGATCGCAAGTCCCGCGTAAATTTGCCCGCCGGGCGAGTTGATGTACATGCGAATTTCCTTTTCAGGATCTTCATGATTAAGGAACAACAATTGCGCAACGATCACGTTGGCGACCTGGTCGTCGATCGGCGTGCCGAGGAAGATGATGTTATTGCGCAGCAGTAATGAATAAATGTCGTACGCGCGTTCACCGCGGCCCGTATTTTCGACGACCATTGGAACTACATTTCGGCTCGGCTCAATGCGAGCATTTTTGAAATCAGGGATCATATTTGTCTCCTTTAAGAATTGGAACAATGGTACACAATTTGTGTTGGATTATTATTAAAGTTTGGTTGGCGATGTAAATGTGCGCTGCGCGCTTCTTTCGTGACCTTTCGCTTGCCAGCCATCAAAGAGCATCGCCTACTCTGACGCTTTTTCCTGCTCGTTTTCCGCGGGTGCGGCTTCTTCAGTATCTTCTGCTTTTGTTTCTTCAACAGGCTTGTACTCGCCCATTGCAATGGATTTGATCATATCCAGAGCCTTGCGGGTCATCACGCGGCTGGCAGATTCCATGGCAATGGCTTCGCTTAATTGCTTCTGGCCTTTTCGGCCGCCGCGGACCTTGCTGAAATCCATACCCTGCATGGCAAGGCTGTTGAGCGTATTGTTGTACTCAGCATCGAGGGCATCGTTGTCAAGCTGAATTTTTTCCTTGCGGACGATTTCGTCCAGGATTAAGCCGCGTTCGAGGCGTTTTTTCGCAACGGGTTTCACTTCATCTTCGATAAATTGCTCGCGGGTAGTGTTGCGGACTTTGAAATAGGTTTCCAGGTCCATGCCCTGTTGACTGAGCCGGTTGGACAAATCCGAGAGTACGTGCTCGCTTTCATGTTCGATGGTATGTTCGTGATATTTGATGGTTGCCCCCTCCTTGATCTTTTCGATCAGATCGACGAAATACTTGTCATCATACTCGGCTTGTGAACGGGTTTCAACATCCTTCTTCACGGTTTCCATCAAGGCATCCACTGTTTCACCCGCGCCCGCCATTTTGGCGAAATCGTCATTGATGTCTGGCAGGGTTACCCCGCGCACGGTCTTAACAGTTGCTTCGATCTCAACGTTTTTTCCTTTCAACTCTTCCACTTCCCATTCCTCGGGAAATTTGTGCTTGATGGTCTTGCTCTCTCCTGCTTTCAAGCCGAGCAGTTGTTTGGCAAATCCGTTGTAAGGCCATTCGGTGTCGCGGTCTTCATTGCGGACGAAAGTAGCAAAACCCGTGCGGTTTAATTCGGGTGTTTCAGATTTTACATCCACCAAAACATAATCACCGGTTTCGATGGCACGGTCCACGTTTTCGGTGGTGGCATACATCTGCCGCAAGTCCTCAATAGCCGCATCCACATCTTTTTGTTCGGGTGTTTTCCATTCATAAGGCATTCGGATGGAGTGATAATCGCCGAGGTCCACGTCCGGCGCAAGCGGCACGCGGAAGGTGAATTTGGGCGGCTCGAGGCTGTCGATGGATTCCAACGCGCCTGCTGCGCCTGGGTTCACATCCGCTTCTTTGAGGATGTTGGAATATTCCATATCGATGAACAGGTCAACGGCCTGCTCTGTCACTGCGCCCTCGCCGTAGGTGCGGATGACAACGTCATACGGCGCTTTGCCCGGGCGGAAACCGGGGATATTGCCGCGTGACGCGATTTTTGTCGCAGCACGGCGCTTGAAGTTCAACATTTTGTCCTGTTCCACTTCCACAATTAATTTGACGGAGTGGTCTTCCTGGTATTGTTTTTCGATGTTCAAAGTAATTACCTCTTTTTTCAAGCCCTGGTCTTCAAGACCAGCGGGGTTTTGTGGTTATTTTAAGTGAGGATGGTGGGAGTCGAACCCACACGCCTTGCGGCACATGATCCTAAGTCATGCCTGTCTGCCAGTTCCAGCACATCCCCGGATTTGTAATTTGGCGTGCATTGAGCGGCGGAATTATACCGTAAGCTTTGGCGAAATTGGAGATGATTCGGCAGGGGTTTTTCATGGGATGGACAGCTTCTCGCGTTCCAGAATAATATCCGAAACAGGTATAATTGCGGGCAATTTCCGAAGAGGAGAACTTATTGAAATGCCGATCACTGCCGGAATTTCCGCTCCCGATTTTGAAATGCGGGATGATACAAACACTTTGAGAAAACTTTCTGACTTTCGCGGAAAACCTATGGTGATTTATTTTTACCCGGAAGATGATACGCCCGGCTGTACAAAGCAATCAGCTCCTTGCAGACTTGAGTTTGAGCTAGAAATTTTCCCTTCAAGATAATTGGCAGTGGCCTGTTGTATTTGATTGGTGCTGTAAAAAAACCGTCAGGAAGAATTTGTTTGTTTAGCAGAAGCAGCTTTCGGTTAAGGAAGATGCGTACAAAGACCATAAAAAATAGTGACAAACGGCAAACAATTTGGTATATTGGTCAGGTTGTGAAAATAATGACAATTCGTACAAAAATTATCTGAATATAGTATTTGTGAACTATGGGGTGGTTTCCCCTTTGATTTTTTTACTAGGAGAGAGCGTATGCAACACATTGTGATTGTGGGAATATTGGTCATTGTGATGGCCGTTCTCACGTATTTTGGCCTGGACTCAATCGGGCTGATGCCAGTCGAAGCGAGTGCGCAGGCTGTTTCAATCGACTGGTTATGGAATTGGCAGGTCATTGCGATGTCGTTCCTCTTCGCACTGATCGTGGTTCCTTTGGTATACAGCCTGGTGGTGTTTCGTCGTAAAAAAGGGGAGACAGGCGACGGAGAGCATATTGAAGGTAATACAAGTTTGGAGATCGCATGGACGGTGCTTCCCTTATTTGCAGTATTGGCATTTGCTTATATGGGGGCGTATTCCCTCGGTGAAACAAACCGCGTGGATCCAGATGCGATCGAGATCAGAGTAAAGGCTCAGCAATTTGCCTGGACGTTTGAATATCCCGAATATGGAATAGTTTCCACGGAACTTCATTTGCCCCTGAATCAACAGGTTGTACTGAAGATGGAATCAGCGGATGTGATTCATTCCTTCTGGGTTCCCGAATTCCGCGTCAAACAGGATGTTGTGCCTGGTCGGGTGACCGAGTATAGAATCACCCCGACACTTGTTGGCGATTATAAAGTCCGCTGTGCGGAATTGTGCGGCACGTCCCACGCATATATGGAAGCCGGCGTTATTGTGGATACTAAGGGCGATTACGCGGCGTGGATTGCCGAACAGGCAGCCATCGCGGCAGCATCGCAAACTCCCGAAGGTCAGGGCCAGATTCTAAGCGTGAAGTACGGCTGTTTGGGTTGTCATTCGATTGATGGAAGCAAGCTGACAGGCCCCACCTGGTTTGGGCTGTATGGTTCCAATGTTGAATTAGATAATGGTACGAGCGTTGTCGCAGATGATGCATTCATCAAGGAATCGATCCTGGACCCGAACGCGAGTGTGGTGGCAGGTTTCCCATCCCCTTCGGTGATGCCACCCTATACCTTAACTGACGAAGAGATCGCAAATTTCATTGCATATCTCAAAACGTTGAAATAACCGGCGGAGGAAATAATATGAAAAAAATATCACCCGTAGTCCGTGGCTGGTTGTCTTTTGCCATTGGCTTTATTGTGGCTTATATACTTGGTATAGGTTTGGTTTATTTAGTAAACGGCTCTTTGGCGTACTCTCATTTAGTGTCATGGATATTCGCAACTTTCGCTGGCGCAGCGGCTTATTCATGGGGCGCTTCTGGATTTAGTCCGCTGACAAAAGGTCTGGCCTGGATGAACCTGGGCGCGTTGGTTGGTTTTGCGCTGGGTCTGGTGATTGACTTGATCGTGCAAGGCTCCCTGAATTGGGTTGCGCCGACCGCAAGTTTGTTTGCCCTGCTCTTTGGGTTCACCGCCTTCTTTTTAGGTGTCGCTGGTTTTAACGCCGTCTCCAAAGGATTGATCTGGCAAATCAGCGGCACTTTGCTTGGCGCAATTTTTATATCCATCATCCGAGTAGTAATGGGTTTGGAATGGAGTGGGCCCTTTCTGTTTACCGAACCCGCCTGGGTTTTGGGCGGCTTCCTGGGTGTTATCTTCTTTCTCTCTGGCAATGGATCGGTCAGCGATTGGTTCAAGTGGGCGAAGGGAATTGATACGCCCGAACACCACGAAGAGAGTCACGCGGGCTGGGAGAAATACCTCAACATTTCACTCGACCATAAGGTGATCGGTATTCAATACACGGTCACAGCCCTATTTCTAATCAGCGTCGGCGGTTTGTTCGCGTTGGTCTTCCGCACGGAACTTGCCGCCTCACAATTGCAATTTCTGACTACCGATATGAAGTTGTTTGGTCAGAATGGGCCGCAGCTTTACAACACCTTCATGTCCTTGCACGGCATGATTATGATTGTGTCTATTTTATTAGGCATGGCGGGGATTACCAATTTTGTCGTGCCGTTGCTGCTTGGCGCACAGGATATGGCTTTCCCGCGCTTGAACGCATTCGCTTTCTGGATTTCCGTTCCCGCCTCAGTGTTGTTGTTGATGAGCTTGATCCTCGGCGGTTTTGACACGGGCTGGACGGGCTACCCGCCCCTTTCGGTGCGCGCACCTATGGGCATCCAGATGTTTTTCCTGGGCGTGTTCACCGCTGGTTGGTCATCTATTTTAGGCGCTCTCAATGTGATTGTCACTGTCATGCGCATGCGCTCCAAAGGCATGACCGCCTTCCGTATGCCGATCTTTGTCTGGGCGGCAATTGCAACCTCCATTATCGCGCTGACCGCAACGCAGTTTATCGGTCTCTCCTTCCAATTAGTGATGTTCCAGCGTCTCTTAGGCATGGGATTTTTTGACCCTGCCAAGGGTGGCAATCCCGTGCTTTTCCAGCACTTGTTCTGGTTCTACTCACATCCCGCGGTGTATGTCTTCATCCTGCCTGGTCTGGGTGTGATCTCGGAACTTTTGCCGGTCTTTGCCCGCAAGCCGTTGTTTGGCTATCGCTGGATCGCCATGTCCTCGCTGGCAATCGCGTTGGTGGGCTTCCTGGTTTGGGCGCATCACATGTTCACTTCTGGCATGAACGAATACCTGCGCGTGCCGTTTATGTATAGCACGCTGCTCGTGGCGATTCCGACAGGCGTGAAATTCTTCTCGTGGGTTGCCACACTTTGGAAGGGCAAAATTTGGGCGCCGACGCCGATGCTCTTCGTGCTGGGAGGTATTGTGGTATTTTTGCTGGGCGGACTTACAGGCCCCCCAAATGCCACTGTTTCGATAGACCTTCACTTGCATGATACATACTTCATCGTTGGACACTTCCACGATACCATTTTCGGCGGATTTGTCTTCCCGTTCTTTGCCGCGCTGTATTACTGGTTCCCCAAAGCGACAGGACGCCGCATGAATGAGACTCTCGGCAAGATTCATTTTTGGCTGATGACCCCCTCGTTCTTCATCCTGACCTTTGGCATGATGCGTATTGGACTGTTGGGTATGCGCCGCCGTATCGTGGACTATGATCCCGCGCTTAACTTCGATGCTACGCATTTGCTTTTGACCGTCATGGGCTACCTGATCGCTATTTCAGTGTTGGTCTTCATCTACAACTTTTTCAACAGCATCAAGAATGGCGAAAAGGCGGAAGGCAATGTCTGGAACTCACGCTCGCCCGAATGGCAGGTTCCTTCGCCCATGCCCACGCACAACTACGACCAGCCGTTTGAAGTGGTTGGCGAGCCGTACGATTACGGTCTGCCCGGCTCGAAGTACGTTGAATTTTCCGCGCCTGCCAAAAGCAGGCATTAATTAAAGGGGTAGGACTCAAATGTCACATTTACTAGATAAATCCTCTGCATTTCGCCAGGGCGTGGTGATCTTCGTTTACCTCGCTGTCTTAACCGCCTTGGAATATTTTGTTGCGGTCACATTCAAAGCCATATCGATCCTTGTTGTTGTGGCGATCCTCAAGGCCGCGCTGGTCATGTACTATTACATGCACATCTACAAGTTGAATGAAGAAGGTGGCTCAGATGCGCACTCGTATGCATACAAGACCGGCACGAACCGCCTGGGCTTGTGGCTCTTTCTGCTTTCCGATTCCTTTGTCTTCGCGGGTTTGATGACCGCACGGATCAACCTGCTGGGGCTTACGCGCCCGCATTTAAACCAAACCCTCGGACTGGCTGTGACGGCTGTGCTGTTGATCTCCTCCTTTTTCATGAACCGCGGCGAGACTGCCATGGCTCATGGCGATAAAAAGGGTTTTATGACCAACACCCTCGTTACATTCCTGCTCGGTCTGGGCTTTTTGCTGGGCGTGGTCGCCGTTGAATGGCCGCTCGCCGCGGAAGAAGGTCTCACAGCCAGCAGCAATGCGGTCGGCGCCGTCTTCTACATGATGACCGGCATGCATGCCTTCCACGTCTTTACCGGGTTGATTTTCCTCATTGTCGTTTGGAATAATGCCCGCAAGAACATCTACTCCTCTGAACAAAATTGGGGAGTGGAAGCCGCCGCTGTATACTGGCATTTTGTGGACCTGGTTTGGATTTTCTTCTACCCGGCCCTGTATTTGATCGGAACTGCCCTGTAGCGGAATTACTTCAGCATCCGCTGATTTCTGGTATAACAGAATAAGGAAGGTAATAACGGGGCGGCCTGGAAAGGTCGCCCCGTTTTGGAGCAATGAACATGGATAAAAAGATTCTCTGGGTTGGCCTTGGCTCGATGGTATTGGTTGGGCTGGCTATTTCGCTTACCCTGCTTCTTTCAAGACCGGCAGATTTTCGCGGCACGACCTTTGTGGAGCCATTCCCGCCTGCCGCGGATTTTGAACTATTACGCGCAAACGGGGATACCTTTCGCCTGAGCGACCAGCGGGGGAAAATCGTCCTGCTCTTTTTCGGTTATACAACCTGCCCGGATGTCTGCCCGACGACAATGGCGGAAATGAACATGGTCTTGAATCAAATTCCGCAACATGCAGAGCAGATTCAGGTTGTATTTGTCAGCGTGGATCCCGAACGGGATACTTCGCAGGATGTGCAGGAGTACGTCGGTCGTTTCAACACTTCTTTTATCGGCCTGAGCGGGTCGCTGGATGACCTCGAAAAAATCTGGCAGGATTTCGGCGTGTTGCGTGAAATTACCCAAAGCGGATCGGCTGCCGGTGTTCTTATCAACCATACCGCGCGGGTTACATTGATCGACAAAGACGGCAACATGCGCCTCTCCTACGGGTTTGGAACCCCCGTGGAAGATATTGTCCACGACTTGAAGTTGTTGTTGAAATAATTCAAAGAAGGAATCTCATGCCCTCTGCGAGGATTGTCCTAAAACGAATTTTCTTTTCCATGTTGGTTGGCCTGGCCATAGGGATTGGGATTAACGAAGTCAGCTTCCTTTTCTTGCGGGAGACGGCCCGGCCGCCAAAAGTGATTGAGCTGGTCATACCCGCTGGAACAGCCGCAAGTATTGAGCGCGGCGAAACGCCGCCCTCCATCCCCAGCGCCATGACCTTTGTGGTTGGCGATACCTTGCTGGTACGCAATAATGATGTGGCCAATCACGAACTTGGCCCGTTATGGATTCCTGCCGGCGCGTCCGCCAGCCTGACATTGGATACGGCCCAATCTTTCGCCTACGATTGCTCCTTCCAGGCGGGTAACTACTTCGACCTCGACGTGCGCGAACCGCTCACAGCCAGCACCCGCCTGTATGGAATTTTATATTCGGGTGTGCCGCTCGGCATATTGATCGCCCTGTATGCCATCATCATGCCTTCAAGAAAGAAAAATGATCCTCAAGAAAATGTTCAGCCGTAAATGGCTACTCACAACCCTGCTGGTTTTTGCCGGGAGCGCGGTTTGCATCCGTCTCGGCATTTGGCAGCTGGACCGACTCGAACAACGCCGCGCCTTCAATGCGCAGGTCGAATCGATGCGCGCCGCAGACTTGCTGGATTTAAACAGGGAAGTTCCTGAAAATATTACAGAAATGGAATGGCGGGGTGTCAGGGCCACCGGGGAATACGATTTTGTGAATCAAGTTGCTTTGCGGAATCAGTACAACGGCGACCAGTACGGATATCATCTCATCACGCCGCTTCTTTTCAACGGGACGGCTGTTCTGGTGGACCGCGGCTGGATCCCTGCTGACGGGAATTCCGCGCCCGCAGACTGGCGTCAATACGATGAAGAGGGGACAGTCACTGTCACGGGGCAGATTCGGCTTGGGCAGGGCAAACCAGCTTTCGGCGGAGTGGCCGATGCGCTGCCTGAAAACGGGGAAATGCTTTTTCTGTGGAATAATCTCGATGTGGAGAAAATATCCACACAGTTTCCATATCCCATTTTGAAGGCATATCTTCAGCCGAATGCGACTTCAAGCGATACAATTCCACCGATCCCGTTTCAGCCGGTGGTCGAGTTGACCGAAGGCTCGCATCTCGGGTATGCTCAACAGTGGTTTGCGTTTGCCGCCATTTTGTTCATTGGTTATCCGTTTTATTTGCGAAGGCAGGAATAAA
>JACZJC010000023.1 GCA_014860745.1 Anaerolineales bacterium | reverse complement strand
GTGTTGGGGGTGTGAAAACCCGCCAGATCTTGAAGGGGTTGTGAAAAAGCAAGTGTGGAAACGATTCCAATCAGCAGCAAGAAAAGGGGGATTAACTTTGTCCGTTTCAGCATTAAGTTCCTCGATTCATCCCGCCAACTATATCATCAAACGATAAGCGCGTTTTACAAGCTCGACAACCATCATGCACAAATAGGACAAAATCAGGAGGTTTTTATGACATCCATCCACCCCTAAAACTCAGGGGGATTTAATCTCATCATGTAAAATGGATATTGTTTGTAATATTTCACACTTTGCACTTTAGAGTGCCGTTGAAAACTTTTTTGGAGGAAGTTATGAAGATTAATAAATTTTTTCTTGGCGGGGCGTTCATCCTGGCCGCGGTGGTCTACCTGATCGCTTCATCGACGCAGGCAAGCGCGGAATATTTTTTGACAGTGGATGAACTTAAAGAGGAGGGCGCATCTGCCGTTGGCAAGAGCCTGCGATTATCCGGAGCGGTGGTCGGCGACACCATCCAATACGACCCATCCACGCTCACGTTGACATTCGAGATCGCGCACGTTTCCGGCGACAATAAGGAAATCGAAGCGCAGGGCGGCCTGGCAGAAGTTCTTTACCAGGCTGTGAATGACCCGACACGCCAGCGGGTACAAGTCGTTTATGTGGGACCCAAACCGGATTTGCTGCGGAGCGAGGCGCAGGCGATCATGACCGGCAAACTCGGCGAGGATGGCATTTTTTATGCCGAGGAGCTTCTGCTCAAATGCCCCACACGCTACGAAGAGGCAGTTCCGGAGCAGGCTTCGAATAATTAATAAATCAGCCTGATAGGTGATTGCCTGTCAGGTTTTGTTTCACCCCATTAAAGACCTTAAAGGTTTTTGCCCTGCGGCACGAACAATGGTTCAAAGAAAAACCTTTAGGGTCTAATAAAAGGAAATCAATATGTTTGCAGAATTTGGATATGGCGTTTTATTGGTAAGTTTGATCGTGGCGATCTATAGCGGTATTTCAGCCGTTTATGGAGCAAAAAATAAATCCGCTGCAATGGTGGAAAGCGCGCGGCGCGCGATGCTGCTCACCTTCCCGTTGATCTCGATCGCAGCGGCAACACTCATTTACCTGCTGGTAAACAATCACTACGAGGTTGCCTTCGTATACGAAGTGACCAGCCGCAGTATGCCAACCTACCTCAAGGTCACAGCCTGGTGGGGCGGGCAGGCCGGTTCCCTCGTATTCTGGTCGTGGCTTCTGGCAGTATTTACTTCCGCCGTCACCCTGCGCAAATGGGATCGTGATATCGAATTCCTGCCCTGGGTGATTTTAGTCTCGGCTGTTACGCTGACCTTCTTCCTTGGCATGTCGGTCTTCTTTGAAAATCCATTTACACGGTTCTGGCTGGTTGGCGGGAATGTGGAACCCAGCATGTTCGCGCCTGCCAATGCGACCGTCTTCACCCCGCAGGACGGGCAGGGATTGAATCCGCTTCTGCGGCACCCGGGCATGGTCATTCATCCGCCCATGCTTTATCTTGGCTTTGTCTCCTACGTGATTCCCTACGCCTTCGCCATGGCCGCGCTCATTACCGGCCGCACCGATGACCGTTGGATCCGAATCACCCGCCGCTGGTCGTTGTGGGCCTGGTTGTTCCTCTCCTTCGGCCTCGTGCTTGGCGGGCGTTGGGCATATGACGTTTTAGGCTGGGGCGGTTACTGGGGCTGGGACCCGGTGGAAATTGCGGCCTTCATGCCGTGGCTGACCGGCACCGCGTTTTTACACTCCGTTATGATCCAGGAAAAACGTGGACTGTTGAAGCAATGGAATATGATCCTCGTCATCCTCACCTATGCGCTGGTCATTTTCGGAACCTTCCTGACCCGCTCCGGTGTGCTTTCCTCCGTCCACGCTTTTGCAAACAGCCCAATCGGCCCCTTCTTCATGGGATTCGTCTCGCTCACCTTCATCACATCCATCGCGTTGGTCATCTGGCGCTGGCCGCAATTGCAGGCCGAGACCGAGATGAAATCCATGCTCTCCCGAGAAGCGCTTTTCCTGCTCAACAACCTGTTGTTCATGAGCATTCTGGTGGTATGTTTCTGGGGTGTGATCTTCCCGCTTATTTCCGAATTGTTCACCGGCTCAAAAGTGACCGTCGGCCCGCCGTTCTATGAGCGTGCCACCGCTCCGCTTTTCTCTTCCTTGCTTTTCTTAATGGCGATCGCGCCTCTTTCGGCATGGGGCCACTCCACATTGGAGACTCTCGGCAAGGCGATTTGGAAGTCTGCCGCAGCCGCCCTGGTCGTGACCGTTGTCTTGTACATTACCTACACTCAAAACATCGGTGCTTTGGTGGGATTCTTCCTGGTCGCATTGGTTTTGTTCGCCACCTTAAATGAATTCTGGCGTGGAGCGCGCGCGAGACAAAAGACCCAGGACGAGAATTTCTTCACCTCCCTCACCCGTTTGATGGGACGCAACCGCCGCCGCTACGGCGGTTACATCATCCACATCAGCATGGCCTTGATGGCCATCGGCATCCTCGGTATCGAAATCTTCCAAAAGGAGACTCAAGGCACCCTGGCGGCTGGCGAGCAATTGGATATTTCCGGGTACACCATTCAATATCGCGAACTGGCTTCGTGGAATGACCAGGGCGCCGGCGTGAATTACACCCGCGCCATTGTGGATGTGTACGAAAACGGGGTTTACCTCGGCCAGCTCAACCCGCGCATCGATTATTACTTCGACTCCCAGCAAAACATGACCATCCCCGGACAGCGCTCCACCTTAAGGGACGATCTGTACATCCTGCTCGTGGACTGGCAGCCTGTTTCCACCATCGGTGCGACCTTCAAAATCTATGTCAACCCGCTGGTCAACTGGCTTTGGATCGGGAGTCTGCTCTTCCTCGCTGGTGTGATCTTTGCCGCCTGGCCGGATCAGGACCCGGCGGAGGAATCGGCGCGGCGAACGGTGGCACGGGACAACCGCCAGACAAGCGCGGCGGATTGAAGTAATTTGTAATTGATATATGGAGAAGTTTGAAATGAATAAAAGAAAATTACAAGTTACAAATTTCTGGCTCCTCGGATTCGCATTCGCATTGGTGCTGGCAGGTTTGTTTACCGTGACTGTCTTCGCGCAGGATGATATGCCAACCGACGACGAAGTGAACGCGATTGCCAAGGAATTGTATTGCCCCGTTTGCGAAAATACGCCGCTGGATGTCTGTCCCACGGAAGCCTGCCGGCAATGGCGCGAATTAATCCGCAAGCAACTTTCAGAAGGTATGACCGAAGATCAGATCAAGGATTATTTTGTAGCAAATTACGGCGCGCGCGTACTGGCTGAACCTCCGCGCACAGGGCTGAACTGGCTGGTATACATCCTGCCGCCGCTCATCATCCTTTTGGGAGCCTTCTTCCTTTTCCGCTCTTTCCGGGAATGGACGAGGCCCAAAGTCGCTGAAACAGGCGCGGGCGCAGAGCGAAGCGGAACGTCTTCCCCTGCAAAGGATGATTATGTCGACCGTCTCGAAGAAGAATTGAAGAATAGAAAATAAATTACACGGGCCTGACAGAATGTAGAACCATGTCAGACCTCTTTGGGAGAATATTATGACCGAAACAACCCCGCAAAAACGCGGCGTGCCGCTCTGGGTGCAGATCGTTATTTGGGTTTTTCTCGTTGGTTTGCTTGCGCTGGTGGGCGTGATCCTCACCAAACGCCAGCAGGGAACAGTGCAGCCCGGAGATGCGATCCCCGATTTTTCGCTGCCTTTGTTCAGCGGTTATGAATATGAAGGTAAAAGCGAAGTAAAGCTTTCGGATTTTCAAGGCAAGGTGGTCGTGTTGAATTTCTGGGCTTCATGGTGCAAGCCCTGCGAACAGGAAGCGGCCGAGCTCGAAGAAGCCTGGAAGTTTTACGAACCCAGCGGCAACGTGATCTTCCTCGGCGCAGATTATGTTGATACCGAACCAGAAGCACGCGCTTATTTGAAAAAATTCGGCATCACCTTTTCCAACGGCCCGGATATGGGAACAAAGATTTCGCAATTGTTCCGCATTCGCGGCGTACCTGAAACTTATTTCATCGACCAGAACGGCGTCCTTTATTATGTGAAAGTCGGACCCTTCGTTTCTGTGGATGAAATCAAATCCATCGTTGCACAAAAAATCCCCTAAGGCGGAAACATGGAATTAGGCTCATTATTTCTGGTTCTGGCTGTACTTGTGATCGTCGGTGTGTATTTGTATGCACCCTTCACGTCGCACGGACGACGGACCCGCGTCGGCGAGACTCACGAGGTCTCGGCGCTGAAAGCGGAACGCGACCGCGTGATCAATTCGCTGCAGGAACTTGATTTCGATTTCAAACTCGGGAAGATTCCCACAGAAGATTATCCCGCTCAACGCGCCGACCTTCTTCAAAAAGGCGCTGATATCCTCCGCCAGCTCGATGAACTCGCCCCGGTGCCCGCTTCTGCAAGCCATGCCGAAGCGAGGATCGAAAAAGCTGCCGCTGCAAAACGAGCAGATGCATCCGAGCAGGCCGCGGGATTAAGCGACGACGATGTCGAATCCATGATCGCGGCCAGGCGCAAACAGCACAAAAGTAAATCCGCTGGCTTCTGCCCAAAATGCGGCAAGCCGGTTCTGGTTACCGATAAATTCTGCCCATCCTGCGGGAAGGCTTTAAAGTAGCTATTAGTTTTTAGCTGGTAGCGATTAGCTCGCAGTCAATCGCCAAACGCTAATAGCTCTCACTGAGGAACTCATGAAAATACGTCACATTTTAATTTTAGCAATAGCTGCAACACTTCTTGCCGCTTGCAACTTCACCCTCGCGGCGGA